>NZ_JBHSBB010000014.1:629752-874214 GCF_042650325.1 Streptomyces polygonati
GGCCCCGCGCCCGGCCGGGCGGTGCCGGGCGGTGCCGGGCGTCAGACGGTGCCGTCCTCCCACCACCAGGCGCGGCCCAGGTCCGCCCTGCTGTCGACGTGCTGGTGGTCCTCGACGTAGGTCTCCAGGCCGGAGAAGCCGCAGGTCTCCGCCTTCTGGTAGACGGTTTTGTTGGCCACGCCGGGGACATCGAGGTCGGCGGCCGTGCCGTAGAGGTGCATGCTGTCGCTCGCCCCGCCGACCGAGGCGTTGTGCGCGATGCTGCGGAAGCCGGAGTTGACGGTGATCGGGACGTTGCCCAGCTTCTTGCGGAGCGCTTCGAGTTTGTACATCGCGCGGCGGGCGTTCTCCTTGGCCGCGGCGGCGCTGACCTTGCCGCCGTCGAAGGTGCCGCTCACCCGGTCGGTGAACTCGCTGAAGTCGAAATGCGTGGTCGAACCGTCCGACTGCTGGAGGGCGTTGAGCTGCGCCTGCGTCGCGGGCCCGACGACGGCGTCGGACGACAGGCCGTAGGCGGACTGGAAGAGGCGGACCGCGGTGGCGGTGCCCGGGCCGAAGTCGCCGTCGATGGCGACCCGGGTCTGGCCGGCGCCGCTGGTGGGCCAGCCGGCCACCCTGATCTGCAGCTCGGTGACGTCGGCGCCGGTCATCCCCTGCGTGAGGGTCCGCGACCACGAGTAGGCGTACGCCGAACCGGACAGCAGCACCGGTCCGAGCACGACTCCCGCGCCGGCGGCCAGCGTTCCGAGCAGCAGGGTGCGACGGTCCATGGGGGAGGAGGACGAGGTCATCGTTGTCCTTTCGGTAACCGTTCGGGTCCGGGTCGGCCGTGGGTGCGGCGGTACTCAGCATGCCGCCGGTGCTGGAGGTGCTCAAGGGGCGGAAGACACCGTCCTCGCCCGTACACGCTCCGTGGGAAGGCTGTGTAGTTGCTGTTAGCCTGACGACTTCTTGCGTGGGGGGACAGCCGGGGGGCTGAGCGTTCTTGGCGGTACCACTGCCGCGCGCCGTGCGCGCCGCTGTCCCGCCACGCCTCTTTTCCAGGCACAGGAGGCCGCGTTGGCCCGTCGTACCACCGCCCGGGGGGTCGTCGCCGCGTTGGCGGTCCTCACCGTGACCGCGGGGCCCGGACCGCTCTCGGTGTCCGCCGGCGCGGACACCGCCGCGCGGAGCACCGGCCTCGCGGCGGAGAAGGTCTTCCAGTCCGACCGCTATCTCCCCCGCGCGGACCGGCTGTACGCCGCGGGCCCGAGCGGTTATCTGCATGCCCAGGAGGGCGGTTCCGGCTGTACGTGGACGTCGTACGGCACCGGCGCCTCCACCCCGCTCGGCGATCTCACCCGGCTGGAGATCCCCGGCTACCTCGGATCGTCGTCGGACATCGTGACCGAGGTCGGTCCGCACGGCGACACGGTCGTGCTCCGGGACATGGCCGCGGGCACGGCCACGGACGTCGCCGTCACGCACGGCGTCTACCGGGCCACCTACGGCGTCCATGTGCTCTCCCAGGCACAGGACACCGACGGCAACCGCCTGCTGTGGCTGTTCGGCGGCGGCGCGCCCGCCGAAGGCACTCTTGTCGACGGGTGGCCGACCGGGATCACCGGCGGCTTCACCGTCCTCGGCGGCGACAGCGGCACCGCGGTGATCGGCTACGCGCTGGCGGGTACGAACCACCTGGCGCTGGTGGACCTGGCCGCCGCGAGACTCACCGCCGACGTGACGGTGCCCGCCGCCGTGACGGCCGTCGCGCTGAGCGCCGACCGGCTGGTCTGGTACTCCTCCGGCAGCACCGCCCATGTCCTGGACCGCGCCGATCTCTCCGCCGCGGGGACGACGGTGACGCTGCCCGGCGCCGAGGGCGCCCCGTACCTGGGCATCGCCGGCCGCTGGCTGGTGGTCGCCCGGTCCGTCCCGTCACCGGGACCCCACGACCTCGTCGACGAATCCGGCGAGCCGCTGCTGGCCGCCCCCTCGCCGGCGGCGCCGCGATCACCCTGCTCCGGCACGCGGCCACCTCGGTCACCCCGGCGCCGGACGGCGGCCTGCTGGTCGTTGGCGGCGCCGACTCCGGGCACTGGGCGGTCCGCGAGGTCTCCGACCCGGGGACGGCCGCACCGGCGCTCACGGAGGTGACCGCCGTCCCGCCGGTCGCCGCGCGGATCGACCGGCTCTCGCTGCAGAACGGCACCCTGGCCACCGAAGAGGCCGACAGCAGCTTCATGGGCGCCTACTACACCCGCCGGGTCTCGACCACCGCGACGGCCTACGCGCCGGGCGCCGAGACCTTGCGGTCGTGGGCCAACGGCGACACCGGCCCGTACGCCACCGGCGACGGGCGCGCGGTGACGCTCACCCCCGAGCCCCTCCCCGGCGGGTCGTTCATCCGGTCCGTCGACGACACCGACGCGGCGGGTTTCTTCTATCTGCCGTCCGCCTACGGGACCGTGCTGGACATCACCGGCCGCTACGCGATCGTCAACGGCTCCTCCCCCGCCAAGCAGTACGTCGGCGACCTCGACGTCTACGGCGACCTCCAGCCCGTCCTCACCCGCTCCGTCACGGCCGCCTCCGTGTGGGGGACCAGCCTGTGGACGCCGGGCTCCACCACTGGTTCCGTCACGGCGAAGGACCTCAGGACCGGCCGGACCACCGACACCGTGAGCACCGGCGCCCCTTGCGTCCCCAAGGAGCTCCAGGTCGTCGGCCGCTGGATCTACTGGTCCTGCGGTCCCACCGCCGCGGCCGGTGTCTGGGACCGCACGGCGAAGAAGAACATCGCGGTCCCCTCCGGCCCGGCGCTGCTCGGCGACGGCTACCTCGTGCGGCAGGACACCTCCGCCGGTGCGCTCCTCCTCACCGCCTTCGCCGGCGGCGCCGCGACCACCTGCAAGATCGGCGACCTGCCGGCGGGCGCCTCCAGCCTGCGCGGGGTGACCTGGACCGTGGACAAGTTCGGCGGACCGGCCGCCTACGTCGACGCGGACCGGAAGATCCACCTGGTGCCCAGCGGGGTCGCCACCCAGCCGCTCGGGTTCGTCGAGTCCGAGGTGACCGACAACACGAACGAGAGCGGCGCGATCAGCAGCCCGTGGTGGCAGTGGCGCGGGGTGCTCTCCAAGCCCGCCGCCTCCTGGACCGCCACCCTCACCAGCAAGGCCACCGGCGCCGTGGTCCGTACGTTCAGCGGCGGCGAGGTCGACGGCACGCTGACCGTGCGCTGGAACCTGCGGAACACCGCCGGGGCGCTGGTGCCCAACGGCGCATATACCTTCAAGCTGACGGCGCGGCCCGCCGACGGCTCCGGAGCCGTGCTGACGGGGGCGCGCACGATGACCGTCTCCACCGGGGCCGCCGTACGCGGCGACTTCACGAACAGCGGCACCAACGCGCCCGACGGGATCGGCGATGTCCTCACCGTCACGCCGTCCGGCACCATCCGCTACCAGCCCGGCAACGGGACCGGCGGGTTCGGCCCCTTCCTGTCGGCTTCGGGCTGGCCCTCCACGGTGACGCTGGTCCCCTTCGGCGATCTGAACGGCGACCGCCGCAACGAGATCCTCGTCCGGCTCAGCAGCGGCGAACTGCGGGTGTACCGGCCCCTGGACGGGCAGCCTTTCGGCCCGCGCACCCCGTACATCTCGCTGGGTACCGGCTGGAACGCCTTCAACGCGCTGACCTCGCCGGGGGACGTCACCGGTGACGGCCGCCCGGACCTGGTCGTGCGGCGGGCGTCGACGGGCGAGGCGTTCCTCTACAAGGGGACGAGCGCGGGGAAGCTGTCGGCGCCGGTGCGGATCGCGGCGAACTGGTCGGGCTACAAGAAGATCGTGGGAGTCGGCGACTTCAACGGGGACGGTGTCGGTGACCTGCTGGCCCAAGACGGCGCGAACACCCTGTGGCGGCTCGACGGCAACGCCTCCGGTGGCTTCAAGGCGCGGGTGAAGCTCGTCGCCACCTGGATTCCGTACAACGCGGTCATCGGCGTCGGTGACATCACCGGCGACGGCAAGGCGGACATCGTGTCCCGTGACACCGCCGGCAATGTGTGGCGCAACAACGGTGACGGCAAGGGAGCGCTCGGCGCCCGGACGAAGATCGCCACGGGGTGGCAGGGATACAAGAGCGTGTTCTGACGGTCCGACTGGGACGCGGGCCGGGTGGCCCGCGTCCGGCGTCCGGCGTCCCGGCGGACGGTCGGCGGCGCCCGCTGCGCCGTGCCGCTCCGAGGTCTCCGCCGCGGGCGGGAGTGTCTTGCCAACTTGGCATGCTACGGACATCCTTCTTCTGTGCGGGGACATCTACCCGCATAGCACCGGCTCCGTCCTGAACGCTCCCCATCCGCCGCGCGCCGCCCACAAGGAGGCCGCGGCACGCCTCCAGGAGGACCTTTTCCGTGCACCTCACCCCCATCCGGCGCGGCGCCCTCGCCGTCTCGCTCTGCGCCGTGACCGCCCTCGCCTTCCAGGGGCTCGCCTCCGCCACCGCGAGCGCCTCCGCGCCCGTGGCTCCCGTGTCGTCCGTGTCGTCGGCGGCCGCCGGCCACTCCGCCGTCGGCGGCATCGAGACCGGTGTCGCCCGTCGGCTCGCCGCCTCGCTCGCCGATCCCTCCTGGCGCGCCCAGGTCCGCGGCGCGGCGCTCGGCTCCCGGCAGGTCGCCCTCGGCGCACTGACCGCGCGGGCCGCCGCGCCGGGCGGCCTTGGTCCGTCCGTCGCCGCCGCCGACCGCGGCATCACCGCGGCCAAGGGCCTTGCCGCGGACTCCGGTTCGCTGCTGGTCCTGCGGCTCGGCGCCGACTCCATGCGTCCGGCGCTGACCCCCGGCGCGGTGCCGCTGGTCGCCGCCGCCACCGGCGCGGACTCCGCGGCCACCGTCACCGCCTACGACAGCTCGGGACGCGCCCACACCCTCAGCGCGCGCGAGGTGCCGCGACAGCCGGTGTACGTCGTCGACATCGACGTCTCCAAGGCCATGTCCGCGGGCCTGGCGCAAATCGACCGGCAGCTCGCCCGGGCCGGCCTCACCACGGCGGCCTCGCCCCCGGCCGCCCGGAAGCCCGCCGCCAGGCCGGACGCCGAGTCCGGAACCAAGTCCGGCGCGTCGCCAGCCGTGGCCGGCTTCTGGACCACCCGGGTGGACTCGGTCTACCTCAACGACGACGAGGAGCCCTGGGTCCTGGGCGACGCGGAGATCTACTCGATCGTCAGCGGCTTCGGCTTCGACGGCAAGGTACGGGTGGACACCGTCGACATGCCGTACCTCGACGACGACCACACCACCTACTACCCGAACCAGATCCTGGTGAACTGGTCGAACTACAAGTACGACCTGGCCGACGTGGTGATGATGGAGGACGACGGCGACACCAACTACGCCGCCCTGGCCAAGGCGCTCGCCGACGCGTTGCTCACCATCACCGACCAGGGCGCGTACGTGCCGCTGGTCGACGCGATCCTGGCCGCCATCCCGTCCTCGTGGTACACCAACGACGACGACTACGTGGACTCCTGGTACACCCTGGCCCAGCCCTCCGCCGGCCGCCTCAACGGTGCCCGCGGCAATGGATGGATGACGGTCGACCCGTACTTCGTGGCGCAGTTGTAGCGCGTGACGGAGGGGCGGTCCCCGGTCGCGGCTGTCGTGCCGGGCCGGGGATCGCCCCTCCCGGGCGCGCCGCATGGGCGGAGCCGATGCCCGACCGGTGACAGCTGACAACTGACCGCTGACCGCCCGGCTGCCGGCTGCGGCGGCCGACCGCCGGCGGCCGACGGGCTGCGCGGCCTCCCGGCTCCCGGAAGTGGTCGGCGGAGACCGGTCCCGACCGCGCTCGGGCCGTGGTCCGCCCGTCTCAACGACGCGTCAGGGCGATTTCGGCTGGCCCCCTGTCCGTATCCGCCGTACGTCCAAGGTCGTAGATCTCATCCCGGGCACCCACAGGTGTCCGCGCGGCGACTGCCGATCCGCGGCGGACGGCAGGGAGCGGCTACCGGAAACACGCCGGATACACGGTGCGAAAGTTTCCCCTGTGACGGATGGTGTTCGCGTTTCTCGCCCGCCGTTCATCCGCGCAACGCCCTGAAGTGCACGGCAAGGTGATATCCGACTTCCGGTTCAGGTGTCCTATGCCAATCGACCTTGCCTTCCGCGTCATGCCCGCGATCGTCGGTTTCCAGTCAGCGATCTGGCCATTCTTGACCGGCTGTCTAGTCGCGCGAGGCCGCCGGGACATCCCTGACTGGCACGATTCGTAATGTTCTGGCCTCACATTTATTCACGAAACCATCCGGTGCAAAAATCAACTACCCAAGAACTCGCAGGTGGGGCGGGGTGGTCGGCTGGTTTCGAATATCTGTCCGGAATTGACGGCGCCTCGTATACCCCGGCTCGGAGTGGTGAATCAAGGTGGCACTGGGTGACTGCTCACCCCCGAAACTAATCAGCCATTCCTGACCTCGGTTGCCGTAATCCGGTAACGCCAAGACGGCTGTTGTACGCTGGCCGGGCCCTGATCAAGAATATTGTCGGACCGGCTGGAATGCCTTACCGGAGCAGCGGAACCAGCCCGATCCGACTCGATCGGCAAAGTCAGCGAACCGCGATGTGTGGGAGTTCTCCGATGGCGAATCCGTTCGACGACGAAACCGCGCGTTTCCTCGTTCTGGTCAATGACGAGCGGCAGTATTCCCTGTGGCCGGCCGACGCGGCCGTGCCCGCGGGCTGGCACATCGCGCTGGCCGAGAGTTCGCACGCCGACTGCGTGAGCTTCGTCGAGGCCACCTGGACGGACATGCGGCCGGCCAGCCTCGCCGCGGCCATGGACACGGCCGGCGGCTGAGCGGGCCGGCCGGTGCGGCGTCGCGGTCCGGGCGCCGCGTCCTCGGGGTAGGGGCTTTTCCCTGACCGGTGTTTCCGGACCGGCGGACGCTTTCCGGACCGGCCGCGTTTCCGTCCGGTCCGGTGCGGGATGCCGGATCACCGGGGGAGCGCCACTCCCTTCTCTCCACTTCGCAGAATTTCACGAACGGCGGAATTGGCATGCCCGAAATCGATTCCCGTATCCTGCCGCTGACCGATGCCCAGCAGGGAGTCTGGTTCAGTCAGCACCTGGACCCGACCAGCCCGAAGTACAATATCGGCGAATGCTTCGAGATGGCATCCCGCATCGACGAGAATACCTTCGCCGAGGCTGTGGCGACCGCCGTGGAAGAGTGCGAATCGCTGCATGTCGAGTTCTTCACGGTCGACGGCCTCCCCTATCAGCGTCAGTTGCCGCCGCGCCGGGTACCGCCCTCGGTCATCGATCTGACCGCGCACGCCGATCCGCCCGCCGCCGCCGAAAGACTCCTGGCCGAAGACCTGCGCAGACCGGCGGACCCGACCCGGCCGGCCGAGCTTTTCGTCCACCTGCTGATCAAAGTGGCCGAGGACCGGTACCTCTGGTATTCGCGCTATCACCACCTGGTCATGGACGGACTGAGTATCTCGCTGATGGGTCAGCGGGTGGCCGAGTTGTATACGGCACTGGTGCGCGGGAGCGCCATCGAGCCGAAGACCGCCTCGCTGCGGGTATTGGTGGACAGCGACCGGTCGTACGCGAAGTCTGCGGAGTACACCCGCGACCGTGCCTACTGGGCCGGGCGCTTTCCGGACTTCCCGCCGCCGGAGACGCTGGTCCCGCCGCGCGTCACGGCGGCCAGCGGTGGCGAGCCGACCGAGGACCGGCCCGGTGACCAGGCCGAAGGGCAGCAGGGGGCCGCCGCCGGCCTGCACGTCGCGGAAGGACTCGGCGCCGAGGTGCTGAGCGGACTGAAGGCCGTCGGCCGGGCCGCCCGTACGAGCTGGTCGGCCGTCGCGGTGGCGGCAGCCGCGCTGCACGTCGCGCGGGCGACCGGCTCCGCCGACGTCATGCTGGGCCTCACCACGAACGGCCGGGCCGGCGCACACACCGACATTCCCGGTATGACGGCCAATGTCGTCCCGCTGCAGCTGCGAATATCGCCCGGCACGACCGTGGGCGAACTGATCAAGGCCGCCGCGACCGAAATCCGCGGTGCGCTGCGTCACCGCCGCTATTCCCGCGAGATGTTGGTCCGGGACATGAAAATCTCCGGCGGCCCGAACCCCATGACCAGCCTGGTGATCAACATCATGCCGTACGACTACGGCTTGGTGTTCGGTGACGCCCCGGCGAAGTCCCGCATCCTGTCCACCGGACCGGTGGACGAAATCGCGTTCTTCCTCTCCGAGCGCTCCGAGGGCATGGGACCCCTCATCGGTTTCGACGCGAATCCGCACCTTTATCCCCCGGAAAGCCTGGCGCCGCATCAGCGCGGAATCGTCGGCCTGCTGACCTCGCTCTCCCACGCGCTGCCCGAAACGCCGGTCGCCTCCCTCCAGGCCGTATCGCCCGAAGAGCGGGGGGAGGTGTTGGAGTTGGGTCGGGGGGTGGTGCGGGAGGTGCCGGAGTGGGTGTTTCCGCGGTTGTTCGCGGAGCGGGTGTCGCGTGCTCCGGGGGCGGTGGCGGTGCGTGATGGGTTCCGGTCGTTGTCGTACCGGGAGTTGGATGAGTGGTCGGATCGGTTGGCCCATCATTTGGTGGCTCGGGGGGTGGTTGCGGAGTCGGTGGTGGCTCTTGCGCTGCCTCGGCGGGTGGAGTTGGTGGTGGCGGTGCTGGGGGTGTTCAAGGCGGGTGCGGCGTATTTGCCGTTGGATCCGGCGTATCCGCGGGAGCGGTTGGCGTACATGCTGGATGACGCGCGCCCGGTGCATCTGGTGACGACGGAGGATCTGGCGGGGCGGTTGCCGTCGAGCGGGGTGCCGTTCACCTGGCTGGACCGGGATGAGCTGAGCGCGCCCCCGGTGGGTGTGAAGCCTTTCGCGGACGTGCGTCCCGATCATCCCGCGTATGTGATCTACACCTCGGGCTCGACCGGCCGCCCCAAAGGCGTCACCGTCACCCACCGGGGCGTGGCCTCCCTGATGCGCACGCACGCCGAGGTGCTCGCCGTCGACCGGAACAGCACCGTCCTGCAAATGGCGTCCCCCAGCTTCGACGCCGCCTTCTGGGAGCTGGCCATGGCGCTCGGCAACGGCGCCACCCTGGTCCTGGCCGACCCCGGCACACTCCTTCCGGGGCCCGCGCTCACCCGCCTCGCCGCCGCCGAAGCCGTCACGCACCTCACGCTCACCCCGGCCGTACTCGCCGCCACCCCGTACGACGCCGACGCCTTCGCCGGTGCCCGGATCGTGCTGGCCGGCGAGGCGTCCACCCCCGACCTCGTCCGCCGCTGGGCGCCGGGCCGCCTGCTCCACAACGCGTACGGGCCCACCGAGACCACCGTCTGCGCGACCATCAGCGCGCCGCTGGCCGGCCACGGGCCGAACGCCCCCACCCACACCGTGCCGATCGGCGCGCCTGTGGTCAACAGCCTTCTGTATGTGCTGGATTCGGGGTTGGCGCTTGTCCCGCGCGGTGTGGTCGGGGAGTTGTACGTGGCCGGCCCGGCGCTGGCGCGCGGTTATCTGGGCCGGTCGGGTCTTACGGCGGGTCGTTTCGTGGCTGATCCGTTCGGTCCGGCGGGTGGGCGGATGTACCGGACCGGGGATCTGGTGCGGTGGAACGCCGACGGGGTGCTGGAGTACGTGGGCCGCGCCGACGAGCAGGTCAAGCTGCGCGGCTTCCGGATCGAACTCGGCGAGATCGAGGCCGCGTTGACGGCACTGGACGGCATCGGCGCGGCCTGCGCCGTCGTCCGCGAGGACCGGCCCGGCGACCGTCGGATCGTCGCCTACCTGACGGGGACCGAGGGCGCCGGCCCGGTCGACCCCGCGACGCTCCGGGAGGCGCTGGGGGCGATGCTGCCCGACTATATGGTGCCGTCGGCGTTCGTCGAGCTGGCGGCGTTGCCGCTCACCCCCAACGGCAAGGTCGACCACCGCGCACTGCCCGCCCCGGACACGGCCGGCACGGCCGGACGGTCGGGTCGGGCGCCGCACACCCCGCAGGAGCAGATTCTGTGCGGGCTGTTCGCGGAGGTGCTGGCGGTGCCGGCCGTCTCCGTGGACGACGACTTCTTCCTGCTGGGCGGTCACTCGCTGCTGGCCACCCGGCTGATCAGCCGGATCCGCACGGTCCTGGGCGTGGAGCTGTCGGTGCGGGAACTCTTCGAGCACCCCACGGTCGCCCACGTCGCCCGGATCATCGCGGGCGCGGACGCGGGCGCGGGCACTGCCGGCCGCCCCCGGCCCCGGGTCGGCGTCCTCGACCGCCCGGAGCGCCTGCCGCTGTCCTTCGCGCAGCGCCGGCTGTGGTTCCTCAACCGCTTCGAGGGACCGAACGCCACCTACAACGTGCCGCTGACCGTGGAGTTGGACGGGCCGCTGGATGTCGCCGCGCTCCAGGCGGCGCTGGGTGACGTCGTCGGCCGGCACGAGACGCTGCGCACGGTCTACCCGGAAACCGGTGGCGTCCCGCACCAGCTGATCCTGCCGCCCGGGCAGGCCGTGCCCCCGGTCGGCGTCACCGATGCGAGCGCGGAGGATCTCGACGGCCGTATCGCGGGCGCGCTGGCCGAGCCGTTCGATGTGACGGCGGATCTGCCGTTGCGGGCCTGGTTGTTCCGGCAGGGTGCCGACTGCCACACGCTGGTGGTCGTCGTGCATCACATCGCGGCCGACGGGTGGTCGTTGGGTCCGCTGACGCGGGACCTGGCCACCGCCTACCGGGCCCGGCTCGCGGGGCACGCGCCGGACTGGGCGCCGCTGCCGGTGCAGTACGCCGACTACACCCTCTGGCAGCACGACCTGCTCGACGGACCCGACAGCGGACTCGCCGAACAGCAACTGGACTTCTGGCGGGGCGCGTTGCGTGGTCTTCCGGAGCAGATCGGTCTGCCGCAGGACCGGCCGCGGCCGGCGATCAGTGTGCACCGTGGCGATGCCGAGGTCCGTACGCTGGACGGTTCGCTGCACCGGGGGCTGCGGAGGCTGGCCCAGGACACCGGCACCAGTCTGTTCATGGTGCTCCAGGCCGGTCTTGCCTTCCTGCTGCGTCTGCACGGCGGTGACACCGATATCCCGCTGGGCACCCCGATCGCGGGCCGCACCGACGACGCGCTGGACGACCTGGTCGGGTTCTTCGTCAACTCCCTCGTGCTCAGGACCGATCTGTCCGGCGACCCGACGTTCCGCGAGTTGCTGGGCCGGGTCCGCGACCAGGACCTGAGCGCGTACCAGCACCAGGACCTGCCCTTCGAGCGGCTGGTCGAGGACCTCAACCCGACCCGCACCCAGAACCAGTCACCGCTCTTCCAGGTCATGCTCGCCCTCCAGAACCAGCAGACCGCCCATCTCGACCTGCCGGGGATCGAAGCCACCGTCGTCCAACGCCACAACGGCGTCAGCAAGTTCGACCTCACCTTCTTCTTCACCGAAAGGCCCGACGAGGGGGGACTCGACACGGCGGTGGAGTTCTCCACCGAGCTGTTCGACACCGCGACCGTCTCCCGGCTGCTGGACCGCTTCACCCATCTGCTCGCCCAGCTCATCGCCGACCCCGACCAGCGCCTCGCGCGTTACACCGCCCTCACCGACGAGGAACGCGCCGATCTGCTGGCCCTCAGCCGTGGGGCGGTCCGTCCCCGGCCGGCGCGTACGGTGCCGGAGGTCTTCGCCGAGCAGGTGGCCCGCTCGCCGCAGGCTGTCGCCGTGCGGGACGGCTCGACCACCGTCACATACGCCCGACTCGACGCGCTGACCGCCGAACTGGCCGGTGCGCTGGTCGGCCTCGGTGTGGGCGCCGAATCCGGGGTCGCGGTGCTGATGGACCGGTGCCCGGGCCTTGTGGTGGCGTCGCTCGGTGCGTTGCGTGCGGGTGGTGCGTATGTGCCGCTGGACGGTCGCTGGCCGGTGGCGCGGATCCGGCAGGCGGTCCGCACCGCCGGTGTGCGGGTGCTGCTGGTGGATGCGGTGTGGCAGGGCCACGCCTGGGTCGAAGAGGCAGCCGCCGCCGGGGTCCGCGTGCTCCGACTGGACGCCACCGGGCAGGTGGTGGACGGCGCGCCGGAGTCGCCGGGCCCGCTGCCCGAGGTGACCGGGGGCGAGCGGCTGGCCTATGTGATGTTCACTTCGGGCTCGACCGGTGAGCCCAAGGCGGTGGCGATCAGCCACGCCGACATCCTCGCCCTGACCCGCGACTCCCTCTTCGACGGCGTGCGCGACGCGGTCCTGATGCACTCCGCCTACGCCTTCGACGCGTCCACCTACGAGCTGTGGGTGCCACTGCTGGCCGGCGGACGCGTCGTGGTGGCCCCGCCCGGCGTACTGGAGCCCGCCGCTTTGCGGCGGATCGCGGCGGACGAGGGACTCGGGTCGATGTTCGTCACGACGGCGCTGTTCAACGCGCTGGCGGAGGCGGACCCGGCGGTCTTCGCGGGCGTCCGGATGGTCTGCACCGGTGGCGAGGCGGCCGCTGTCGGCGTCCTGCGGAAGGTCGCCGACGCGTGCCCCCGTACGGCCGTCCACCATGTCTACGGCCCGACCGAGACCACCACCTTCGCCGCCCGCCAACTGATCGGCGCGGAGGAGCGGTTCGACACGGTGCCGCCGATCGGCGGAGCCCTGGACGGCATGAGCCTGTACGTCCTCGACGGGCGTCTCGACCCGGCCCCGCAAGGGGTGACCGGCGAGCTGTACATCGCGGGCAGCGGCCTCGCCCGCGGTTATCTCGGGCGGGCCGGTCTCACCGCCGGGCGCTTCGTGGCCGATCCGTTCGGCGCGGCCGGTAGCCGGATGTACCGCACCGGGGACCTGGTCCGCTGGAACAGCCACGGGCGGCTCGAATACGTCGGCCGCGCCGACGACCAGGTGAAACTGCGCGGCTTCCGGATCGAACTCGGCGAGATCGAGGCCGCGTTGACATCGCTGCCCGAGGTCCGCGGCGCGACCGTGACCGTCCGGGAGGACCAGCCGGGGGACCGGCGGCTCACCGCGTATCTGACCGCGACCGCACCCGGCTCGCCACTCGACCCGGCGCGGCTGCGCGATGCGCTGCGGACGACCCTGCCGGACTACATGCTCCCCTCCGCGTTCGTGGAGCTGGCCGCCCTGCCGCTCACCCCCAACGGCAAGATCGACCGCAGGGCCTTGCCCGCCCCCGACCCGGCCGCTCACATCATCGGCGGGGCCGGGGAGGGACGCCTCCCCCGCACCCCGGAGGAAGAGGCGCTCGGCGAGATCTTCGCCGACCTGCTCGGCGTCCACCGGGTCGGCGCCGACGACGACTTCTTCCAGCTGGGCGGACACTCGCTGCTCGCGACCCGGCTGGTGAGCCGGGTGCGCTCGGTGCTGGGGGTGGAGCTGACGATCAGGGACCTGTTCGAGCACCCGACGGTCGCCCGGCTGGCGGCGCTGGCGACCGGGGCAGGCGATGGGCGCCGCCGGATCGCCGTCGTGGACCGCCCTTCGACGCTGCCGCTGTCCTTCGCCCAGCGCCGGCTGTGGTTCCTCAACCGCTTCGAGGGACCGAACGCCACCTACAACGTCCCGCTCACCCTCCGCCTCGACGGCGCCCTGGACGTGACCGCGCTCCGGGCCGCCCTGACGGACGTGGTGGGGCGCCACGAAACGCTGCGCACGATCTTCCCGGACGCCGACGGCACCCCGCACCAGCTGGTCCTGCCGGTCGAAGCCGCCGTTCCGCGCCTGGAGTTGGCCGAGACACCGGACGGAGCCACGGACGACGAGATCCGCACCTGGGCGGACCACGGCGTACGGGCGGCGATGCGTACTCCGTTCGATGTGACGACGGATCTGCCGCTGCGGGCCTGGTTGTTCCGGCAGGGTGCCGACTGCCATACGCTGGTGGTCGTCGTGCATCACATCGCGGCCGACGGGTGGTCGTTGGGTCCGCTGACGCGGGACCTGGCCACCGCCTACCGGGCCCGGCTGGAAGGGCACGCGCCGGACTGGGCGCCCTTGCCGGTGCAGTACGCCGACTACACCCTCTGGCAGCGCCAGTACCTCGATGACGAGGGCGTCGCCGATGAGCAACTCGCCTACTGGCGGGGTGTGTTACGTGGTCTTCCGGAGCAGATCGGTCTGCCGCAGGACCGGCCGCGGCCGGCGATCAGTGCTCATCGGGGTGATGCGGAGGTCCGTACGCTGGAGGGCTCGCTGCACGGGGGGCTGCGGAGGCTGGCCCAGGACACCGGCACCAGTCTGTTCATGGTGCTCCAGGCCGGTCTTGCCTTCCTGCTGCATCTGCACGGCGGTGACACCGACATTCCGCTGGGCACCCCGATCGCGGGCCGCACCGACGACGCGCTGGACGACCTGGTCGGGTTCTTCGTCAACTCCCTCGTGCTCAGGACCGATCTGTCCGGCGACCCGACCTTCCGCGAGCTGCTGGGCCGGGTCCGCGACCAGGACCTGAGCGCGTACCAGCACCAGGACCTGCCCTTCGAGCGGCTGGTCGAAGACCTCAACCCGACCCGGACGCAGAACCAGTCCCCGCTCTTCCAGGTGATGCTCGCCCTCCAGAACCAGCAGACCGCCCGGCCCGATCTGCCCGGCCTCACCGTCACTCCGGAGGAACGCCACCACGGCATCAGCAAGTTCGACCTCACCTTCTCCTTCACCGAACTCCCGGACCACGGCGGCCTGCACACCGCCGTGGAGTTCTCCACCGAGCTGTTCGACACCGCGACCGTCTCCCGGCTGCTGGACCGCTTCACCCATCTGCTCGGCCAGCTCAGCGCCGACCCGGACCGGCACCTCGCGCACTACAGCGCCCTCACCGACGAGGAACGCGCCGAGGTGCTCGTCCTCGGCCGGGGCCGCGCAGGCGAACCGGGCACCCTGTCGATACCGGCGGCGTTCGAGCGGGCCGCCGCACGGAACCCGGAGGCGGTCGCGGTCCGGGCGCCCGGCGTGGAGCTGACCTACCGGGACGTGGACCGGCGCTCCGGCCAGCTGGCCGGTGCGCTGGTCGCCCGGGGGGTCGGCCCTGAGTCCGGGGTCGCGGTGCTGATGGACCGGTGCCCGGGGCTTGTGGTGGCGTCGCTCGGTGCGTTGCGTGCGGGTGGTGCGTATGTGCCGCTGGACGGTCGCTGGCCGGTGGCGCGGATCCGGCAGGCGGTCCGCACCGCCGGTGTGCGGGTGCTGCTGGTGGATGCGGTGTGGCGCGGTCACGCCTGGGTCGAAGAGGCGGCCGCCGCCGGTCTCCAGGTCCTCGAACTGGACCCGGTGGGCCGCCTGCCCGAACAAGAACCGCTGTTCCGGGGGGACTTGCCGCCGGTCGGCGGCGGTGAGCGGCTGGCCTACGTGATGTTCACCTCGGGCTCGACCGGTGAGCCCAAGGCGGTGGCGATCACCCATGCCGACATCCTCGCGCTGGCCACCGACTCCCTCTTCGACGGCGCACGCGAAGCGGTCCTGATGCACTCCGCCTACGCCTTCGACGCTTCCACCTACGAGATGTGGGCCCCGCTGCTGGCCGGCGGACGCATCGTGGTGGCACCGCCGGGTGTCCTCGATCCGGCGGCGCTGGCCCGCGTCGTCCAGGACGAAGGGGTCCGCGCGCTCTTCATGACGACGGCGCTGTTCAACGCGCTGGCGGAGGCGGACCCGACGGTCTTCGCCGGCCTGCGGATGGTCTGCACCGGCGGCGAGGCGGCCGCCCTCGGCATGCTGCAGAAGGTCGCCGACGCCTGCCCCCGTACGGCCGTCCACCATGTCTACGGCCCGACCGAGACCACCACCTTCGCCACCCGGCACCTCATCGAGTCCGGCAGCTCCTTCGACACGGCGCCGCCCATCGGACGCGCCCTGGACGGCATGAGCCTGTACGTTCTCGACTCGCGTCTCGACCCGGCCCCGCAGGGGGTGACCGGCGAGCTCTATCTGGCCGGCGCCGGTCTGGCCCGCGGTTATCTCGGGCGGGCCGGTCTCACCGCCGGGCGATTCGTGGCCGATCCGTTCGGCGCGGCCGGTAGCCGGATGTACCGCACCGGGGACCTGGTCCGCTGGAACAACCATGGGCGGCTCGAATACGTCGGCCGCGCCGACGACCAGGTGAAACTGCGCGGCTTCCGGATCGAACTCGGCGAGATCGAAGCCGCGTTGACCGGCCAGAAGGGCATCGCCACGGCCTGCGCGGTCGTCCGCGAGGATCAGCCCGGCGACCGGCGCCTGGTCGCCTATCTCACCGGCGACGAAGACCGCGTTCCCGACGCGGAGCTGCGCGCCGCGCTGGCGGTCACACTGCCCGACTACATGGTGCCCGGCGCCTTCGTCGACCTGCCGGTGCTCCCGCTCACCCCGAACGGCAAGATCGACCGCAAGGCCCTGCCCGCCCCCGATCCGGCCGCACGCGGCGCCGGCGGTGGTGGTCGGAGCCCGCGCACCCCCGAGGAAGAAGCGCTCTGCGGTGTCTTCACCGACGTGCTCGGCATCCCCGGGGTCGGCATCGACGACGACTTCTTCCAGCTCGGCGGCGACAGCATCCTGTCCATCCAGGTCGTCAGCCGGGTGCGCGGCGCCGATCTGGCGATCACCCCGCAGGACGTGTTCGTGCACCGGACGCCGGAGCGGATCGCCCAGGTCGCGGCGCCGCTGACGGCCGAAACAGCGGCGGAGGCCGACCCGGGCACCGGCCCGGTGCCGCTGACACCGATCGTCTCGTGGTTCCTGGACCGGCCCGGCGGGCGGGACGGCTTCAACCAGTCGATGACCTTCCGCACCCCGGCGGACGCGACCGAGGCCGGCCTGGCCCGCGTCCTCCAAGCGGTGCTGGACACCCATGGCGCGCTGCGGCTGCGGCTCGTCGAGCGGGCGGACGGCGACCGGCCCGGTCTTGAGGTGCCCGAGGCGGGCACGGTGTCCGGGGCGGCGGCGCTGACCCGGGTGGACGTGGCGGGACTCGGCGCGCGGGAGTCCGAGGCGGTCTTCGTCCGGGAGGGGGAGGCGGCCCGGCGGGCACTGTCCCCGCGGGCGGGTGTGATGCTGCGGGCCGTCTGGTTCGACGCGGGCCCCGGGCGTTCCGGCCGGCTGCTCCTGGTGGTGCACCATCTGGCGGTCGACGGCGTGTCGTGGCGTACGCTCGCCGCCGACCTGCCCGCCGCCTGGACCGCCGTCGGCGCGCCCGCGACCGCGAGTCGGCCGGACGATCCGCTCCCGCTGGCAGCCACCTCCTTCAAACAATGGGCGCGGCTGCTCGGCGCGGACGCCCTCAACGACCGCCGCGCCGCCGAACTGCCCTACTGGCAGGACGTGTTGCGCACGCCCGATCCGCTGCTCGGCGAGCGCCCGCTGGACCCGGCCCGGGACACCGCCGAGCGGATCGGCGACCACACGGTGGAGCTGCCGACGCAGTGGACCCAGCCGCTGCTCACCACGGTGGCCTCGGCCTACCACGCCGGGATCAACGACGTGCTGCTCGCCGCGCTGGCCCTGGCGGTGGTCGACTGGCGGACCCGCCGGGGGATCTCCGACCGCACGGAGCTGCTGCTGCACCTGGAGGGGCACGGGCGGGAACAGCTGGTGGACGGGGTGGACCTGTCGCGCACGGTGGGCTGGTTCACCAGTCTCTTCCCGGTCCGGCTGGACCCCGGCCCGGTGCCGCGCCTGACCGCCGCGCGGATCCCCGGGGCCACCCTCGACCAGGCACTGAAGCAGGTCAAGGAGCAGTTGCGGACCGTGCCCGACCGGGGCCTGGGCTTCGGGATGCTGCGGTATCTGAACCCCGCCACCCGCGACCTGCTGTCCCCGGCCGACACCGCACCGCAGATCGGCTTCAACTACCTGGGCCGGATCTCGGGCACCGCTCCGGCGGCGAACGGCGACTGGCAGGTGGTCTTCGACGCGACCGCGCCGCGCAACCAGGACCCGGACATGCCCGCGTCGCACGTACTCGACATCAACGCGCACACCCGCGACCTGCCGAGCGGACCGCGACTGGTCGCGCAATGGTCCTGGCCGCGCGATCTCCTGGCCGAGGACGACGTACAGGAGTTGGCGGACGACTGGCTGCGGGTGCTGCGCGCCCTGGTCGACCACGTCCGGGGCACGGACGCGGGTGGCTTCACCCCGTCGGACATGCCGCTGGTCACCGTCAAACAGGCTCAGCTCGACCGGCTGACCGACAAGCTGAGCGACAAGTGGGGGAAACGGAAATGACCGGGTTCAGCCTGGAAGAGCTGCTGCCGCTGACACCGTTGCAGTCGGGGATGCTCTTCCACTCGCTCTACGACGCCGACGGCGTGGACGTCTACACGGTGCAGATCGTGCTGGAGACCGAAGGACCGGTGGACGCGGACCGGTTGCGCGGCGCGACCGCCGCGCTGCTGCGCCGGCACGCCAACCTCCGGGTCGGTTTCCTGCACGAGGACCTGGACGAGCC
The DNA here is from genome assembly GCF_042650325.1 of Streptomyces polygonati. Lineage (NCBI taxonomy): Bacteria > Bacillati > Actinomycetota > Actinomycetes > Kitasatosporales > Streptomycetaceae > Streptomyces > Streptomyces polygonati. The sequence continues at coordinate 648,151 of NZ_JBHSBB010000014.1, forward strand.
GGTGCAGGCGGTGGCCGCCGATGTGCCCCCGCGCTGGACGGAGTTGGACCTGAGCCATGAGGAACGCGAGGACGCCGAGGCCGCGTTGGCGCGATTCCTCGCCGCCGACCGCGCCGAGCGGTTCGACCTGGCCGAGCCGCCGCTGCTGCGCTTCACCCTGGTCCGCCTCGCGCCGGACACGCACCGCATCGTGCTGACGAGCCATCACATTCTGTGGGACGGCTGGTCGATGCCGGTGCTGCTCCAGGAGTTGCTGGAGCTGTACGCACACGGCGGCGACGACAGCGCGCTGCCGCCGGTCACCCCCTTCCGCACCTATCTGGCGTGGCTGGCCGCCCGCGACCGGGCCGCCGCCGAGGCGGCCTGGCGGCTCGCGCTCACCGGGGTCGTGTCCCCGACGCTGCTGGCCGGCCCCGGAGCGACGGACAGCGGCCGGGCCCCGGCCGCCGCGCTGCCGCGGCGGCTCGTCGTCTCGCTGCCCGGCGAGACCTCCGCCCGGCTGCGCGCGACGGCCAGGAGCCACGGGCTCACCCTCAACAGCGTGGTGCAGAGCGCCTGGGGCATCGTGCTGGCGCAGGCCACCGGCCAGCAGGATGTCGTCTTCGGCACCACGGTGTCGGGCCGGCCGCCGGAGATCCCCGGCGTGGAGTCGATGATCGGGCTGTTCATCAACACCATCCCGGTGCGCGTCGACGTACGGCCGCAGGAATCCCTCGCGGAGCTGTGCGCGCGGGTGCAGAAGGAGCAGGCGCAACTCCTCGACCACCAGCATCTCGGGCTCACCGAGATCCGGGCGCTCACCGGGCTGCCCACGCTCTTCGACACGCTCGCCGTCTTCGAGAACTACCCGCTGGACGCGGTGTCGGACCAGCCGCCGCGGGACGACCTGCCCCGGCTGCGGGTCACCGGTTTCCAGGGCGCGGACGCCACCCACTACCCGCTCGCCCTCACCGTCGACCCGGGGGCCGAACTGCGGCTCGCCCTCAACTACCGCGCCGACATCTTCACCGCCGAGGCCGTCGCCTCCCTCGCCGACCGCATGACGGCGCTGCTGACGACGATCGCCGAGGACCCCGCCCGCCGGGTCGGCGGCCTGGACATCCTCACCGCGTCCGAACGGGACACCCTGCTGGCGCTCGGCCGGGGCGCCGTACGGCCCCAACCCGCGCGGAATTACCTGGAGCTGTTCGCCGAGCAGGTGGCCCGTACGCCGGACGCCGAGGCGGTCCGGGACCCGGCGACCACGCTGACCTACGCCGACCTCGACACCCGTACCGACCGGCTCGCCGCCCACCTGGCGGCGCGCGGCGCCGGTCCCGAACGGATCGTCGCCCTGGCCCTGCCGCGCGGCGCCGAGCTGGTCACCGCGATCCTGGCCGTCCTGAAGTCCGGCGCCGCCTACCTGCCGCTGGACCCGGCCTATCCGGCCGCCCGCCTTGCCCACATGCTGGACGACGCCCGGCCCGTGCACCTGGTCACCACCAGGGGGATCGCGGCCGGCCTGCCGGCCACCGACGTGCCGGCCACCTTGCTGGACACGCTTCCCGGCGAGCCGGCGGGTGCTCCGGCGGCCTCCTTCCCGCAGCCGGACCGCTCCGCCGGCCACCCGGCCTATGTGATCTACACCTCCGGCTCCAGCGGCCGGCCCAAGGGCGTCGCCGTCACGCACGGCAACGTGGTGGACTACGTGGCCTGGGCGCGGGCGACCTATCCCGGCGCCGCGGGCAACGCGTCCTTTCACTCCTCCATCGCCTTCGACCTCACCGTGACCTCCGTGCTGGTCCCCCTGACCGCGGGCGGCCGGGTGACCTGGGACGATCTCGGCGCCCGGACCCTGGACCCCGCGACGGCGCCCGAGACCTACCGGCTGTTGAAGGTGACGCCGAGCCACCTGGCGGTACTGGAGCACTTGAACCGCGCGGAGTTCGCCGGCGACCTGATCGTCGGCGGTGAGCAACTGCTCGGCGGTGTGCTGCGACCCTGGCGCGACCGCAACCCGGCCGCGACGGTGATCAACGAATACGGGCCGACCGAGTGCACCGTCGGCTGCGTCGCCCACCATCTCCACCCGGGGGACCCGGTCCCCGACTCGGCAATACCGATCGGCACACCGGTGTGGAACAGCGCGGTGTATGTGCTGGACCGGACGCTGGCGCTCGCACCGCGCGGTGTGGCCGGCGAGCTGTATGTGGCCGGCGCCGGTGTGGCGCGCGGCTATCTGGGGCGGCCGGCGCTGACCGCCGGGCGCTTCGTCGCCGACCCCTTCGGCCCGGCCGGCAGCCGGATGTACCGCACCGGGGACCTGGTCCGCTGGAACGCCGAAGGGCAGCTCGAATACCTCGGCCGCGCCGACAGCCAGGTCAAGCTGCGCGGCTACCGGATCGAACCCGGCGAGATCGAAGCCGCGCTGACCGCGCTGCCCGAGGTCCACAACGCGACCGTGATGCTCCGCGAGGACCGCCCCGGCGACCCCCGGCTGGTCGCGTACGTGACCGCCGCCCAGCACGACGGCCGGTCCGCCGGGAACGACGGCCGGTCCCTCGACCCGGTGCGGCTGCGGGCCGCCCTGGGCGCCGTGCTGCCCGAGCACATGGTGCCGGCCGCCTTCGTGGAGCTGCCCGGGCTGCCGCTGACGCCGAACGGCAAGATCGACCGGGACGCGCTGCCGGCACCGGACGCGGAAGGCGGCACCGCCGACCGGCCCGGCCGGGAACCGCGTACGCCCCAGGAGAGCATCCTGTGCGGGCTGTTCGCCGATCTGCTGGGCCGCTACCAGGTGTCGATCGACGACGACTTCTTCCAGCTCGGCGGCCACTCCCTGCTGGCGACCCGGCTGGTCGGCCGGATCCGCTCGGTGCTCGGAGTGGAGCTGCCGCTGCGCGAGCTGTTCGAACACCCCACCGTGGCCGCGCTGGCCGGCGCCCTGGCGGGCGCCTCGGCGGCCCGGCGCCAGGTGCGGCGGGCGGAGCGTCCCGCCGAACTGCCGCTGTCCTTCGCCCAGCGCCGGCTGTGGTTCCTCAACCGCTTCGAGGGACCGAGCGCCGCCTACAACATCCCGCTGACCATCCGGCTGACCGGGGAACTGGACGTCGACGCGCTGCGGACCGCGCTGGGCGACGTGGCCGACCGGCACGAGACGCTGCGCACGGTCTTCCCCGAGACCGACGGCACCCCCCGCCAGGAGATACGTCCGCCGGAAGAAGCCCGGCCCGAGCTGGAGTTGGTGGATTTCGCCGCCGGGGCACCGCCGTCCGGGGAGCAGGACCCGGTGGACGCCGCGGTACGGGCAGCGGTGCTCACGCCCTTCGACGTGGCGACCGATCTGCCGCTGCGGGCCTGGCTGTTCCGGCAGCGCGCCGACTGCCACACGCTGGTCGTCGTCGTGCACCACATCGCCGCCGACGGCTGGTCCCTCGATCCGCTGACCCGCGACCTGGCCACCGCCTACCGGGCCCGGCTCGAAGGACGTCCGCCCGGCTGGGCGCCGCTGCCGGTGCAGTACGCCGACTACACGCTGTGGCAGCACGACCTGCTGGACGGCGAACAGGGGGTCGCGGCCGAGCAGTCCGCCTTCTGGCGCGAGGCGTTACGCGGTCTGCCCGAGCAGATCGCCCTCCCGCAGGACCGCCCCCGGCCCGCGGTCGCCACCAATCGGGGCGACATGCACCTGCGCACCCTCGACGCCCCGCTGCACGGCGCGCTGCGGCAGCTGGCGCAGGAGAGCGGCACCAGTCTGTTCATGGTGCTGCAAGGCGCCGTGGCCCTGCTGCTGCGTCAGCACGGCGGCGGTACCGATATCCCGCTGGGTACGCCCATCGCGGGCCGCACCGACGACGCGGTGGACGACCTGGTCGGTTTCTTCGTCAACTCCCTGGTGCTCAGGACGGATCTTTCCGGTGATCCGACGTTCCGGGAGCTGCTGGAGCGGGTCCGCGACCAGGACCTGAGCGCGTACCAGTATCAGGACCTGCCCTTCGAGCGGCTGGTGGAAGACCTCAACCCGGTCAGGACGCAGAACCAGTCCCCGCTCTTCCAGGTCATGTTGGCGCTCCAGAACCAGCAGACCGCGCGCCTCGACCTGCCCGGGATCGAAGCCACCGTCCTGCAACGCCACAACGGCGTCAGCAAGTTCGACCTCACCTTCTCCTTCACCGAACTCCCGGACCACGGCGGCCTGCACACCGCCGTCGAGTTCTCCACCGAACTCTTCGACACCGCCACCGTCACCCGGCTCACCGACCGCCTCGCCCACCTGCTCACCCAGCTCACCGCCAACCCCGACCGCCGGCTCACCGCGTACGCCGCCGCGACCCAGCGGGAGCGGGGGGAGGTGTTGGAGTTGGGTCGGGGGGTGGTGCGGGAGGTGCCGGAGTGGGTGTTTCCGCGGTTGTTCGCGGAGTGGGTGTCGCGTGCTCCGGGGGCGGTGGCGGTGCGTGATGGGTTCCGGGTGTTGTCGTACCGGGAGTTGGATGAGTGGTCGGATCGGTTGGCCCATCATTTGGTGGCTCGGGGGGTGGTTGCGGAGTCGGTGGTGGCTCTTGCGCTGCCTCGGCGGGTGGAGTTGGTGGTGGCGGTGCTGGGGGTGTTCAAGGCGGGTGCGGCGTATTTGCCGTTGGATCCGGCGTATCCGCGGGAGCGGTTGGCGTACATGCTGGAGGATGCCCGGCCGGTGCATCTGGTGACGACGGAGGATCTGGCCGGGCAGTTGCCACCGAGCGGGGTGCCGTTCACCCGGCTGGACCGGGACGAGCTGAGCGCGCCCCAGGTGGGTGGGAAGCCTTTCGCGGACGTGCGTCCCGATCATCCCGCGTATGTGATCTACACCTCGGGTTCGACCGGCCGCCCCAAAGGCGTCACCGTCACCCACCGCGGCTTCAACAACCTCGTCCACAGCCAGACCTCCGTCCTGGGGATCGGCCCGGGCAGCGCGGTGCTGCAGATGGCCTCGCCCAGCTTCGACGCCGCCTTCTCGGAGATCGCCTCCGCCCTGCTGAGCGGCGCGACGCTGGTGATGGCCGACGCCGCCGCGCTGCTGCCGAACGCCGGCCTGGCCGAGACGGTCCGGGAGCGCGGTATCACCCATGTGACCCTCACCCCGGCCGTGCTCGCCGCGATGCCCGCCGACGACACCGTCCTGTCCGGTGCCACGATCCTGCTGGCCGGCGAGGCCTCGACCCCGCGACTGGTACGGCAATGGGCCGACGGGCGGCGGGTCTTCAACGGCTACGGCCCCACCGAGACCACCGTCTGCGTGACCATGAGCCCCCGGCTCACCGCCGAGGGCCCCGACGCGCCCACGCACACCGTGCCGATCGGCGCCCCTGTAATCAACAGCCGTCTGTATGTGCTGGATTCGGGGTTGGCGCTTGTCCCGCGGGGTGTGGTGGGGGAGTTGTACGTGGCCGGTCCGGCGCTGGCGCGCGGTTATCTGGGCCGGTCGGGTCTTACGGCGGGTCGTTTCGTGGCTGATCCGTTCGGTCCGGCGGGTGGGCGGATGTACCGGACCGGGGATCTGGTGCGGTGGAACGCCGACGGGGTGCTGGAGTACGTGGGCCGCGCCGACGAGCAGGTCAAGGTGCGCGGCTTCCGGATCGAACTCGGCGAGATCGAGGCCGCGTTGACGGCGCTGGACGGCGTCGGCGCGGCCTGCGCGGTCGTCCGCGAGGACCAGCCCGGCGACCGCCGGATCGTCGCCTACCTCACCGGCGACGGATTGGGCGGCGACAGCGCTGCGGGCGGGCGGCCGGTGGACCCGGCGCGGCTGCGTACGGCGCTGGCCGCCACCCTGCCCGACTACATGATCCCGTCCGCGTTCGTCGGACTCCCGGCGCTGCCGAGGACCCCCAACGGCAAGATCGACCGCCGGGCCCTCCCGGCGCCCGGTGCCAACGACCGCGATCAGGCCGGACGCGCCCCCCGAACCCCACAGGAGGAAACGCTGTGCGGGCTGTTCGCCGATCTGCTGGGGGTGCCGTCCGTCTCCGTGGACGACGACTTCTTCCTGCTCGGCGGTCACTCGCTGCTCGCCACCCGGCTGATCAGCCGGATCCGCACGGTCCTGGGCGTGGAGATCGCGGTACGCGACCTGTTCGAGCACCCCACGGTCGCCCGGCTCGCCCGGATCACGGCGGGTGCGGGCGACGGCCGCCGGCGGGTGGAGGCGGTGGCACGGCCCGAAGTGCTGCCGCTGTCCTTCGCGCAGCGGCGGTTGTGGTTCCTCAACCGGCTGGAAGGCCCGAGCGCGACCTACAACATCCCGCTGACCGTCCGGCTCGACGGAGCCCTCGACGTCGCGGCCCTCGAAGCGGCGGTCGGCGATGTCGTCGGCCGGCACGAGACGCTGCGGACCCGGTACCCCGGAGCAGGCGGCAGCCCCTACCAGTTGATCCTGCCGCCGTCGGAGGCGAGCCCGCGCCTTGAGCTCCACGACGTCGACGGCGGGCACGACGAGGACATCGACGGCCGCGTCGCGGGCGCGCTGGCCGAGCCGTTCGATGTCACGACGGATCTGCCGCTGCGGGCCTGGTTGTTCCGGCAGGGTGCGGACTGCCACACGCTGGTGGTCGTCGTGCATCACATCGCCGCCGACGGCTGGTCGCTGGGTCCGCTGACGCGCGACCTGGCCACCGCCTACCGGGCCCGGCTCGCAGGGCACGCACCGGACTGGGCACCGCTTCCGGTGCAGTACGCCGACTACACCCTCTGGCAGCAGGAACTCCTGGACGGCCGCGGCTCGGAGCGGGCCGGCAGCCTGGCTGATGAGCAACTCGCCTACTGGCGCGAGGCGTTGCGCGCCCTGCCGGAGCAAGTGGGCCTCCCCCTGGACCGGCCCCGCCCGGCCGTCACCACCCACCGCGGCGACATGCACTTCGCCACCCTTGACCCCGCCCTGCATCAGCGGCTGCGCCGGCTGGGCCAGGACACCGGCACCAGTCTGTTCATGGTGCTGCAAGCGGGGCTCGCGCTGCTGCTGCGTCTGCACGGTGGTGACACCGATATCCCGGTCGGTACGCCGATCGCGGGTCGCACCGACGACGCGCTGGACGACCTGGTCGGTTTCTTCGTCAACTCCCTCGTCCTCAGGACGGATCTGTCCGGCGACCCGACGTTCCGGGAGCTGCTGGAGCGGGTCCGCGACCAGGACCTGAGCGCGTACCAGCACCAGGACCTGCCCTTCGAGCGCTTGGTGGAGGACCTCAACCCGGTCCGGACGCAGAACCAGTCCCCGCTCTTCCAGGTCATGCTCGCGCTCCAGAACCAGCAGACCGCCCACCTCGACCTGCCCGGCCTGACCGCGACACCGCTCACCCGGCACAGCGGCGTCAGCAAGTTCGACCTGACCTTCTCCTTCAGCGAACTGCCCGACGAGAGCGGTCTGCACGCGGCCGTCGAGTTCTCCACCGAGCTGTTCGACGCCGCCACCGTCGCCCGGCTCACCGACCGCTTCACCCACCTGCTCACTCAGCTCACCGCCGACCCCGACCGGCACCTCGCCCACTACACCGCCCTCACCGACGAGGAACGCGCCGACGTGCTGGTCCAGGGCCGTGGGCGGGTCCTCGGGGTGCCGGCGGCGACCTTCCCCGAGCTGTTCGCCGCGCAGGTGTCCCGAGCCCCTGGAGCCGCCGCCGTACGCGACGGGTTCCAGGAACTGACCTACGGCGAACTGGACCGGCAGGCCAACCAGTTGGCGCACCACCTGATCGCCCAGGGGGTGACCCCGGAGTCGGTGGTGGCCCTCGCGCTGCCGCGCCGGGTGGAGCTGGTGGTGGCGGTGCTCGCCGTCGCCAAGGCGGGGGCCGCCTATCTGCCGCTGGACCCCGCCTATCCGCGGGCCCGCCTCGCCTACATGATCGGCGACGCGCGGCCCGTCCACCTGATCACCACCGAGCCCCTCGCGGCCCAGCTCCCGCCCGTCGACATCCCCACCACCCGCCTGCCCGTCGACACCGCCGTCACCGCCGACACCGCGGGCCCGGTTGGCCCGGCCGACCGGCCGGATCTCGCCGCTCGGCCCGGCACCGAGCCGCCCGTCCGGCGCCTGCCCGACCAGCCGGCCTATGTGATCTACACCTCCGGTTCGACCGGCCGCCCCAAGGGCGTCGCGGTCACCCACCGCGGCGTGGCGAGCCTGCTGCGCACCCACGCCGACACCCTCGGCGTCACCGCCGACAGCACCGTGCTCCAGATGGCGTCCCCCAGCTTCGACGCCGCCTTCTGGGAGCTGGTCATGGCCCTCGGCAGCGGCGCCACCCTGGTCCTCGCCGACCCCGCCACCCTGCTCCCCGGCCATGAACTGACCGCGCTGGCCGCCCGCGAGCGCGTCACCCATGTGACGATGACGCCCGCCGTACTCGCCGCCACCCCGTACGACGCCGACGCCTTCGCCGGTGCCCGGATCGTGCTGGCCGGCGAGGCGTCCACCCCGGAGCTGGTGCGGCGCTGGGCGCCGGGCCGCCTGCTCCACAACGCGTACGGGCCCACCGAGACGACCGTCTGCGCGACCATCAGCGCGCCGCTGGCCGGCCACGGCCTGAACGCGCCCTCCCACACCGTGCCGATCGGCGGCCCGGTGCACAACGCCCAGGTCTATGTGCTGGGCGAGGCTCTCGATCTCCTGCCGCCGGGTGTGGTGGGGGAGTTGTATGTGGCCGGTCCGGCGCTGGCGCGCGGTTACTTGGGCCGGCCGGGTCTTACGGCGGGTCGTTTCGTGGCTGATCCGTTCGGTCCGGCGGGCGGTCGGATGTACCGGACCGGGGATCTGGTGCGGTGGAACGCCGACGGGGTGCTGGAGTACGTGGGCCGCGCCGACGAGCAGGTCAAGGTGCGCGGCTTCCGGATCGAACTCGGCGAGATCGAGGCCGCGTTGACGGCGCTGGACGGCATCGGCGCGGCCTGCGCGGTCGTCCGCGAGGACCGGCCCGGCGACCGCCGGATCGTCGCCTACCTCACCGGCGTCGAGGACCGCCCGAACGAAGAGCCCTTGTCCGAGGCGGAGTTGCGTGCCGCGCTGGCCGGCAGCCTTCCCGCCCATATGATCCCGGCGGCCTTCGTCCGCCTCCCCGCGCTGCCGCTCACCCCCAACGGCAAGATCGATCGCCGGGCGCTGCCCGCACCCGACAGCGCGAGCTCCGCAGGCGAGGGCCGAGCCCCGCGTACCCCGCAGGAGCAGGCCCTGTGCGAAGCCTTCGCCGAACTGCTCGGCGTCCCCCGGCTGACCATCGACGACGACTTCTTCGACCTCGGCGGCCACTCCCTGCTGCTGGTCCGCCTGGCCCAGCGCGTCGACGAACTCTTCGGGGTGCGGCTGCCGATCCGGGAACTCTTCACCGCGCCGACGGTCGCCGCCGTGGCAGGGCTGCTGGACCGGGCCCGCGCGGGCGCGGCGGACGCCGGACCGGTCGATCTGGTCAAGGAGGTCGAGACGCTCGGCGATGTCCGGCGCACCCGGACACCCGGGCCGACCGCGGGCGCCGGGCGGACGCTGCTCACCGGCGCCACGGGTTTCCTCGGCGCGTTCCTGCTGCGCGACCTGCTGGAGTCGTCCGACGAGCCGGTCGAGTGCCTGGTCAGGGCGGACAGCACCGAGCGGGGCCTGCTCCGGCTGCGGGCCGCGCTCACCCACTACGGCCTGTGGCGGGCGGACTACGAACGCCGGATCGTGGCGCTGCCGGGCGACCTGTCCGCCCCTTCGCTGGGCCGGGACCCGCAGGCGCTGACCGCACTGAGCCGGCGCGTCGGCACCGTGATCCACAACGGCGCCGATGTCAACGTGCTCGCGCCGTACGGGAGTCTGCGGCCCGCGAACGTCGACGGCACCAGGGAACTGCTCCGGGTGGTCGCGGACTCGGCCGCCGGTGTCCTGCACTACGTCTCCACCACCAGCGTGTACGCACCCGGCAGCGACGACCGGGGGGCGGTCGTCGAGGCCACGCCCCCGGGGCCGCCGGAGGCGCTGACCAGCGGCTACGCCCAGAGCAAATGGGTGGCCGAAGGAATCGCCGCACTGGCGCGGCGGCACGGCGTGCCCGTGCATGTGCACCGCCCGGGCCGGATCTCCGGCGACCGCACCACCGGAGCCTGCCAGGAGCACGACCTGCTCTGGCAGTTCGTCAAGGGGTGCGTGCAGGCGGGGGCGGTGCCCGAGGGGGCGAGCGAGTCGACCGGCTGGATCCCGGTGGACCACGTCAGCGCGGCGATCGTCCGGCTGGCCGGCGAACAGCTCGCTCCGGGCGCCGACTTCCACTTCACCGATCCGTCCGCGCCGACCGTCGACCAGGTCTTCGCCGTGCTGCGCGACCGCGGTTTCACCCTCGAAGAGGTCCCGGTCGAACGGTGGTTGGAACGGGTCGGCGAACAGAGCGACAACGTGGCCCAACTGCTGCTCGGCATGCGGTCCGACGCCCGGTCCGACGCCCGGTCCGACGCCCGTGCCGCCGAACGGCTCGGCGCGCCGGCGACCGCGCCGCCCGCCGCCCGCGCCTTCGACTCCTCACACACCGCCGCGGAGTTGAGCCGCCTCGGCCTCCCGGCGCCGCGGATCACCGACGACACCATCCGTACGTACGTCGGCTATTTCGTACGCACCGGGTTCCTGCCCGCGCCCCCGTCCTTCCCCGGCGGCGGTCACTGACCGCCGCTCCGCACCCACCCCTTTCCGGGCGCCGCCCGGCCACCCCGTCCCGAGGAGACCGATGACCCACGACCGGCACCACCGCGCCCTGGCCACCTGCGCGTCCGCCCTGCTGCTGGCGGCGGGAACGCTCGCCCTGCCCGCCGCGGCCCATGCCGACACCCCCACGGCGGACGCGGCCGTGACCCTGACCGCCACCCCGCACTTCGCCCTGCTGACCCCCTCGATCGTCTACACCGTCACGGTCACCGACAACGGTCCCGACGCGCTGTCCAGCGCCCGGGTGACCACCGCCGTCTCCGACGTCCTCACCCCGGCGTCCGGCGGCGTCTGCACCACCAATCCGGGCAGCGCGGTGTGCCCCTTCGGGCCGATCGCGTCGGGCACCTCCCAGTCCCGTACGTTCACCCTGCCCGTCAACCCGGTCACCCTCGCGCTGACCCTCCGGGCCACCGCGACCGTCACCGCGGCGTCCGCCGACGACCCGGACACCACCAACAACACCCAGACCGTCGACTGCACCTACCTGACCGCGCTCGACGTCCGCTGTTCCTGAGCCCGCGTCGCCGCGTCCCCTCGGCCCGCCTCCATGGGCCGGCCGAGGGGACGCGCGACGGCGGCCCTGACGCCGGGATTTGTCAGGCCAGTTCGCGGACCACCGGGGTCAGCCAGTCCCGGTACGCCGCCGGGTCCGCCCGCAGCGCCCGGCTCACCACCACATGATCCGAGGAGACGCGCCAGCCGACCGACCCCTCCACCGGCAGCTCCGTCACCTGGAGTTCGAACGGCCGGGCCTTGCGTCCGATCTCCTCCTCGACCAGCCGGACGAGGTCTCCCTCGTGGGGGTGGGGATCACCACGCGTCAGTGCGTCGGTCTCCTCACGGCTCCGGTCGGTACACCATCGCACCGCGTCGCGGAGGCACTCACGCACGAGCCCGCCGAACTCCCGGCCGTCGCCGAAGCCGGCGTCCGGCGCGAAGGAGCGGAGTTCCCGGCCGCCCTGCCGCGCCAACTCCCTTTCCCACCAGCGGGCCCACTGCGCCGACGCCTCGGGGACGGCCAGCGGAGCCAGGTCCGCCCGCAGTTCGACGGCGGGCACCAGCCGCGGCACGTCGATGACGGTCCGGGGGTGCAGGCCGGCGGCGTCGCGGACGAACAACCCGATCAGGAGCCCCTGCGGAGACCCGATCCGCATCAGCCAGCTCGACGATCCCGCATAGCGCATGCGGGCCATCCTCCGCCCGCGCCGCCGTCCGGACCACGGGATTTCCGGCCAGCGCGGCGGTGGACGCCCGGCATCTGACCGCCGCGCCGCCGCACCGCGGTCGCGGCCCGGGGGAGATTTTCCATCTCCCGCGCGGAGGTGCGAAGATCCGTCGGGCGTGGCAGCGGCCACGCGGCGGAGAAGCGGGGGGATCATGCCGGCGGTTCGGCCCTTTTTGCTGGTAGTCGGCGTCGCCGTCATGGCCGCGCTGTCCGTGGGCGGCTGCTCCGCCCCGGCCCCGGCGGCGCGGCCCCCGGTCGCGCACGCGCCGTCGACCGCCCCGTCGGCGACCACACCCCCGCCGGCCCCCGCACCCAAGGCGTCCGCCTCCCGCACCGCGACGGCGTCGCCTTCCGCCAAGCCCCGCGCCACGCCGACGGCGCCGCCCCGGCGCAAGGCCGTCCACCACACCGCCCCGACGACGACCGCCGCGGCGCACACGGGCCACTGCGCCACCGGGTGCGCCACCGGCCGGCCCTCGCCGGACGCGCAGGAGGGTCTCCGGGAGAATCCCGGTCCCCCTCCGACCGGCCAGGCCACCGGGCCCGGGACCGTACCGCAGCCGGGGACGTCCCTCCCCGGGCAGGGGCCGTCCGACCGGAAGCCGGTCGTCCTGTCCCCGGCGCCCTGATCCCCCCTCGCTGCGACGAAGTCGCCACCGGCGGCCAGGAGTCGGCACCACCCCGGGTACGACGATGAGCCAGGCCGCGGCTGGTCGATTGTGATGGGGTCCGCTGCGCCGTCCGGGGCCCATGGTCAGGTCCGCCGCGGGCCCGCCGTCGAACAGGTGCGCAGCTCGCGACGCCTCCGGCGCATCCGGCGGAGCGGGGTCACGGATGCCCCGCACACCTCCCGCCACGCGATGATCTGTCCTCGGTCGCGGCTTTCGCCGCAGCCGATATCGACGGAACGTTGATCCCTCCTTACGATGCGCAGCAGCATCCCCCCACCCCACGGCACCGGTTCCAGGACGGGACGCAGCTCGGCGAACCGACGCTCCGCGCCGGACCGTGCGCGCACCCGGGGGAATGGGCATCCGTCGTCCGGCACCGCTCCGCCGAGAACCTCGTCGCCGCGCGTGCCGCGGTGCCCGTGGGCCGATCTCGCGAGAAGGTGAAGCGCGCAGATGGCTACCGAACGTCCCTCCGCAAGAACGCACCGACGGCTCCGCCGCGCCCTCGGCGTCGTCGTCGCCGTGGTCGCCGCCCTGGTGACGACCATGCTGATACCCCCCGGCGCGGCCGCCGGCTCAACGACCCCCACGTCGATGACCGCGGAGCAGTGGCACACCACCATGACGCGGCTCGCCACCCCGGCGAAGGGCTGCTACACCGCCTCCTACCCGGCGCTGACCTGGCAGAGCGCCGCCTGCACCACGGCGCCGAACCGGCGCTACGCGCCGCGGCCCGGCGGGAACGCCGCCGGCCCCCACCTGCCGGCCGTCGCCGGCGCGGGCGCGCGCCCGGCCGCCGGCGTCGCACCCGACGTGGTCGGCAACGGTATCGACTTCTCAGCCGGGGTGTCCGGCCTCCTGAGCGGTGCGACCGGCTCCTTCCCCACCGTCTCCGGCGTGACGAGCGAGACCGGCGGCGGCGTCGCGAACTCCTACTCCCTGCAGCTGAACAGCGCGCCCTTCACCAGCCCGGTCTGTGCCGGGGTCGCCGGGTGCCAGGGCTGGGAGCAGTTCATCTTCGCCAACCCGGGCTCCGGCACCAGCGCGGCCTTCATCCAGTTCTGGATCCTGAACTACTTCACCACCTGCCCGGCCGGCTGGTCGTCGTATCTCAGCGACTGCTACAAGAACGGCCCCGCCGTCGCGGTCCCCTCGCAGCCGATCGCGAACCTCGGCGCCCTGAGCCTGTCCGGGAACGTGACCGGCACGACGGACACCGTGGTCATGACGACCCCGGGCGGCAGCCTCAGCGCCGCGACCGCCGACAGCACGCTGGACCTGTCGGCGGCCTGGAACGCGGTCGAGTTCATGATCGGCGGCAATGGCGGCGGCTCGCAGGCCACCTTCAATCCCGGCTCCACGATCACCGTGAAGACGGTCACCCACAACGGCACCACGAACGCGCCGACCTGTCTGACCGAGGGTTTCACCGGCGAGACCAACAACCTCAACCTGGTCAACTCGGCGGCCTACGCGGTGGGGGCGTCGCCCTCCATGGAGAGCGTCCAGAGCAACATCCTGACCAGCCCGCCCTCGTGCGCCTCCGCCCAGGGCACGGGTGACACCCATCTGCAGACCTTCGGCGGCACGTACTACGACTTCCAGGCGGACGGCGCCTTCACGCTCGCCCGGTCCTCGACCATGACCGTGCAGTCGAACCAGGTCTCCGGCGCCCCGCTCGGCTGGCCGGGCGCCGCCGTCAACAGCGCGGTCGCCACGCAGATGGGCGCGAACACGGTCGCGCTGTGCGTCTCCCGTGGCCTGGTGATCGACGGGACCGCCGCCACGCTCGACTCCGGCGGGACGATCAGCCTGCCGTCGGGAGACAAGATCGTCCGCAACGGCAGTCAGTACGTCGTGACCGACCCGCAGGGCGACAGCATGACGGCCACGATGAACCCGGGCTATGTGGACGTCCATGTCGGCCTCGGCGCGTACCCGGAACCGGTGAGCGGGCTGCTGGCCAACGCGCCGGGCACCAACAACCAGCTCAGGACGAGCACGGGCACCGTCATCAGCCTGCCGGTCGACCTGAACACGCTCTACCGGGTCTACGGCGACAGCTGGCGCGTCCCGGCGGCCCAGTCCCTGGTCGCGGTCTGCGGCGACCAGACCCAGAACACCGATCCCACCACGCCGTTCTGGTCCGATCAGCTGCCGACGGCCCTGCACGACCAGGCCCAGGCGGTCTGCCAGAAGGACGGGGTGAAGAACACCACGCTGCTGGAGGCGTGCACGCTCGACACCGCGGTGCTCGGCGCCGGCGCGGCGACCGAGTTCATCGGCGAGCCCGCACCGGTGAACGTCGCCTTCAGCGAGGACACCGGCGGACCGGCGAACGGCGACACCGTCACCGTCACCTTGCCGGCGAGCGCCAAGGACCGCTACGTCCGGCTCAACTTCACCGCGAACAGCACCCAGATCGGCGCGCAGGCGGCCGAGTTCGCGGTCTACGGCACCGCGGCCCGCAACCTCGCGCTCAACGCCCCGGTCACGGTCAGCAGCGCGACCGCCGGACTGCCCGGGCCGAACGCGGTGGACGGGAACACCGTTTCGTACTGGCAGAGCGCGACCGGCGCCTGGCCGTCGACACTGACCGTCGACCTCGGCGCGACGAACCAGCTCAGCTCGCTCGGCATCACGCTGCCGTCCGGCTGGCCAGCCCGGACCCAGACCCTGTCCGTGCTGGGCTCGAACGACGGAGGCGCGTGGACGACACTCGTCGGCCCCGCGACCTACCGGTGGGGCTCGCCGCAGTAGGGGCGGCCCGGAGCAGCGGGAACGGCGGGCGGCGGTGCGGGGAGACCCGTACCGCCGCCCGTACCGCCGGGGAACAGTCCTGGACGAGCGGGCAATTCAGGAGAACCGCGCCGCGGGCACTCTTCCTACGGTGGGTCCGGCCGCTCCAGGCGAGTGCGTCGGAGGATGACGAGGACGGGGTCGAGCCCGTCGTCCCCGCCGAGGGACGGCAGCCGGGCCGGCCGACAATGTCGCAAGGGCTAGGGGGACCGTCTTATGCAAGCGCACACCTACGCACCAATGATGCCGGGGATGCCGGGGATGCCCGGCATGCACGCGGCAGCCACCGGCTGGGACAAGCTGGGCGCGATCCTGCTGCTGCTGTGGGCGGTCGGGATGTGGGCCGCCGTCTTCGGGCTCTGGTTCGCCAACCGGGGTCCGGTGCGGCGGCCCTGGCTGTACCGGGCCAGCGGGGCGGTGATCGTGGTCGGCGTGATCGGCCAGATCGGCCACCTCCAGGAGCACGTGGCCCAGGTCGGCTACTGGCTGGGCCACCCCAACAGCCCGGCGTGGATGACCCCGTGGGCCACCGGACTCGCCAAGGGCTACAACGTGGTCGACACCTCCAAGCCCACGCTGGGCATGGAGATCCTCCACCTGACCGGCAACTTCATCTTCCTGGCGGGCCTCGCGGCCGTCATGGTGATCACCAGCCACGCACGGGCCACCCAGACCCGCCGCTGGGGCCGGATGGGCGTGTGGATGCAGGGCATCCACGGCCTGGAGCACCTGTCGCTGACCCTGTCGGTGTGGCTCGGCGCGGACCGCGCGATCGGCCTGTCCACCTGGTTCGGGCAGATCCAGCCCGGCGTGGGCCTGACCACCTACCGCGTCTGGTGGCACTTCATCGCCAATGTCATCGGCTCCTGCATCTTCGGCATCGCCCTCTACCACCTGTGGCGCGAACGCCCCGTCATCGCCGCCTCGTACGACCTCGAACCAGCCGAGTCCCCCCGCCGCCGGGCCCCGTCCGGCGCCCCCGCACCGACGGTGAAGCCGTCGGCGGCGCCCGGCGGCAGTCCGGCCGTCTGACCAGGACACCCGGCCGGGCCGAGATGACGGGCCCGGCCGGGACCGCTCCAGGTGGGTATCTCCCTGGACGCCGCCACCGATGGACCGCCCTTCCTGACACCCCGCGCGGCCGCGCCGCGCGCCCTTTTCCGCGCCCCGGAAGTGCTGCTTTCCCGCCCCGGACAATCCATCGCGGGAAAGCCCACCGGGCCGTGCCGGAACCACCTTGCCCCGGCGGAGCAAAATAGCCGCTACCACTGGTAATACCGGCAATTCCGGTGGGAGCGGGGCGTCGTGCGGTGAACACGGGTAATGAGTGGGTGGTGGGGTGTAATCGCGGTAAGCATGGATGAACTTTGTGTTTCGTCGGTCAACCGGCATCCCCCCTGCCCGTAGATTTGCCGATGCGGATGCGCATGGCGGATTTTTCAGAACTAAATGCTGAGATACCACCTGGGGCGGGGGTACGGGATACGTGTCGGGATATTTAGACCAGATCTGGTCGTGGATAGTCGTCGTCACGGCGGAGACGTCGTGGCGCGAGGTGATGCCACTGGGGTTGGCGGGCCTGTTCGTATGGGGGTTGTGGCTGGTCCGGGCGGTGCTGTCGCGGTTCGCCAAGCCGGTGGTGAACGAGTTCCGGACCACGGTGTCCGTGGTGGTGCCGGCCTACCGCGAGGATCCGGACATCCTGCTGGACTGCCTGGAGACCTGGCTGGGGCAGGACCCGTCCGAGATCATCATCGTGCCGGACGTCGAGGACACCGAAGTGCTGCGCAGACTCGCGCAGGTGGAGGATCCGCGGGTGCGGGTGCTGGCCTTCGAGCACCGGGGGAAGCGCTCCGCGCTGGGCGTGGGCATCCGGGCCGCCAAGAGCGAACTCGTCGTGCTGGTCGACTCCGACACCCGCTGGGAGCCGGGGCTGCTCGCGGCGGTGCAGATGCCGTTCATCGACCCCGAGGTCGGCGGGGTCGGCACGCAGCAGAACGTCTACCAGCGCACGACCAGCGTATGGCGCCGTATCGCCGACTGGCTGGTGAACCTGCGCTACTACGACTACGTGCCCGCCATGGGCCGGGCCGGCGCCGTGGCGTGCCTGTCCGGGCGTACGGCGGCCTACCGGCGGTCGGCGATCGAGCCGGTACTGCCCAACCTGGAGAACGAGTTCTTCCTCGGCCGCCGCTGCGTGGCCGGTGACGACGGCCGGCTGACCTGGCTGGTGCTGGCGTCCGGCTACAAGACCGTGCACCAGTCCTCCGCCCACGCGCTGTCGATGTTCCCCTCGTCCTTCCGGGCCTTCGTCAAGCAGCGGGTGCGCTGGAGCCGCAACTCCTACCGCTGCTATCTGACCGCCGTGTACAAGGGCTGGATCTGGCGGGTGCCGCTGGTCACCAAGGTCACCGTGCTGCAGATCCTGGTGACCCCGGTGACGATGGGCATGGCGCTGAGCTATCTGCTGTTCAGCCGGCTCGAACTCACCGGCCGCGGGGTGGCGCTGGTGCTGATCTGGCTGCTCCTCGGCCGCGGGGTGCGCGGCTACTCGCACCTGCGCCGGCATCCGCAGGAGGTGTTCCTGCTGCCGCTGCTCGCCTTGGTGGTCATCATGATCTCGTTGCCGATCAAGCTGTACGCGTTCGTCACCATGAACAAGCAGGGCTGGCTGACCCGGACCAGCACCAGCATGGGCGGCGAGGGCCAGACCGCCGCCTCCCTCAGCGGCGGCGGCCCGCGCTCCGGCGCGAACACCCCCGACCAGGCAGGGGCCCTCCAGTGACGACCCGCCGTCCGTTACCCGCCTCGGGCCCGGTCCGGGCGATACGCCTGGCCGTGGTGCTCCCGCTCGTGGCCGCCCTGCTGCTGGCGGTCCCGGCGGCCACCGCCGGCGCCGCGCCGGCCGACGGCGCCAAGCCGACCGACGACCAGCAGATCACCCCCGCCGACGCCGACAACGAGGCCGCGCTGGTCGCCGCCGAGGACCACCGGCTGGACCAGGTCCGCGCGGTCGTCGCCGTCGCCGCACTCAAGGGCAACCGGTGGACGCGGCCGTACCGGCTCGACACCGGCAGCGGCTACACCCTGGTGCTGACCCAGCGCAGCGCGCCCTACGGTGTCTCGGACCTCATCGACCTGGCCCCCCAGACGTTCGTCCGCCGGCACGACGGCTCCTACCTGCTGACGGAGAACATCTACGTCGACGCGGGCGCCAAGCTGAACCTCTCCAGCCCGGGCGGCCTCGATCTGCTGCTGGCCAGCGACAACAAGGGCTTTGTGTCCATCATCTCGTTCGGCGGCCGGCTCACCTTGGCCGGCACCCCGCAGGCCCCGATGCGGATCAGCAGCTGGGACACCAGGACCGACAAGCCGGACACCGACGTCCGGGACGGACGGGCCTATGTCCGCGCGGTCGGCGGCCAGTTCAGCATGAACTACGCCCGGGTCGACGATCTCGGCTTCTGGAGCGGACGCACCGGCGGCCTCAGCCTCACCGGCACCGACCGGCCCGACACCAGCAACATCGAGGGCCCGGCGCCGGCGGCCGGCGCGGACCCCGGCGCCGACGGCACCGGGCAGCCCAGCAGCGGCGGCATCGTCGCCGAGCCGGCCGGCCCGCTGACGACACCGGACAGCCGCTTCTCGGTCCCGACGCTGTCCTATGTGTCGGCGGAGATCACCGACTCGGTCATCTCCGGCAATCTGTACGGGCTGTTCGTCTCCGGGGCCACCGGCGTCAACATCAGCAGGACCCAGGTGCGCGACAGCCTGGAGACCGGCGTGGTGATGCACCGCGGCGTCGTCAACGCGATCGTCGACCGTACGGTCTCGCAGGACAACGGCGGCGACGGCTTCGTGCTGTCCCGCGCCACGGAAGAGGTGCGGGTCACCGGCTCGAAGGCGCTGTCCAACGGCGGCAACGGCTTCACCCTCAGCGGCCGCCCGCTGGCCAGCGGCCCGTCCGCGTCCGGCGAGCCGATCAGCAGCTACGGCTCCAACTCGGTGTCCGACAGCATCGCCGAGGGCAACGGCCGCTACGGCATCGAGATCTTCGGGGGCACCGACGTCGGCGTGCAGAACAACCAGGTCGACGGCGGCGACATGGGCATCGTGGCCCGCAAGGACGCCAGCAAGGTGTCCATCACCGGCAACCACCTCACCGGCCAGAAGCGGCAGGGCATCTCGGTGCGCGACGGGGTGTCGGCGGCCACCGTCACCGGCAACATCGTGGAGGGCGCCGACACCGGCGTCTACGTCCGCGACTCGCAGGCCGAGGTGCGCGGCAACACCGTCCAGGACGTCACCAACCACGGGATCTCGCTGGTCGGCGATGTGGCCAAGTCCACCGTCTCCTACAACGTCGTCGCCGGGGTCGGCCCGAGCGCGGTGGACACCAGCCGGGCCCACGGACGCCTGACGGTCAAGGAGAACCAGACCTTCGCCTGGCACGACACGAGCTCCTTCTGGATCAAATTCCGGCACTACGCCAGCCCGATGACGCTGCTGTGGCTGTCCCTGCTGCTGATCATCCTGATCTCGGCGCTGCTGGGCGCCCGCCGCAGCAGCCGCCGGGGCCACCGGGTGATCGGTACGCACCCCTACGCGGACAAGGCGCCGCTGCCGAGCGCGGTCACCGAGGTCTCGCCGGTGAGCGCGGACCGCCACCCCGTCCCGGCGATGACGGAGTGACCGCCGCCTTACCGCCGGGGCGCCGGCCCCGCCCATCCGTCCCCGCCGAGCCGGAGTCACCGCCGATGCCAGTCCCGCCGCCCCCTTCCTCCCCTCCGTCGCCGCCGCATTCCCCGGAGGCGGCCGGACGGTCCCGGCTGCCCGGCGGGCCGGGCGCCTGGCTCGGCGGCGCCGCGCTCGTGGTCGCGCTGATCACCATGGGCATGGTCATCGCGGGGGTCGGCGGGAACAGCGGCGACGGACGCGGCGACGGCGGCCGGAGCGGTGGGTCCCCGTCCCGTACCACCGCGCGGGAATCCGGCACCGCGGCCGTCACCCGGACCACGAGCCCGGTGGAAACCGCCGACCCGGCCGCCGGCCCGACCGGTGACCCGGCCGGCGACCCCACGATCCTGACCGCCGATCCGACGATCCCGGCCGGCACTGGCGGCCCGCTCTCGACCGCGCCGGTCAGCTGCCCGGCCGCGACGGTCACGGTCACGGACGCCGTCACGCTCAAGAACGCCCTCACCAGGGCCAAGCCCGGCGACAGCATCCGGCTGGCCGACGGCACCTACGCCGGCCGCTTCACCGCCACGGTCGCCGGCAGCGCCAAGGCCCCGGTCTTCCTGTGCGGTGGTCCGGACGCGGTGATCGACGGCGGCGGCGTCAAGGGCGGTTACGCCGTCCACCTCGACGGCGCCAGCTACTGGCGGCTGGTGGGCTTCACCGTCCGCGACGCCCAGAAGGGCGTGGTGGCCGACCGGGTGCAGGGCGCGGTCCTCCAGGGCCTCACCGTCGAGCAGATCGGCGACGAGGCGATCCACCTGCGCGACTTCAGCTCGGACAACGTGGTCCGGGACAACACCGTCAGCACCACCGGGCTGCGCCGCGACAAGTTCGGCGAGGGTGTCTACATCGGCTCCGCCAAGTCCAACTGGTGCACCAACAGCGGCTGCAAGCCCGACGCCAGCAACCGCAACGCCGTGCTGGACAACCACATCAGCGGCACCACCGCCGAGGCCGTCGACATCAAGGAGGGCACCACCGGCGGCAAGGTCGTCGGCAACTCCTTCGACGGATCGAAGCTCACCGGCGACACCAACGACTCCTGGGTCGACGTCAAGGGCAACGACTGGCTGATCCAGGGCAACACCGGACGCCACTCCCCGGGAGACGGCTTCCAGACGCATCAGATCGTGGACGGCTGGGGTACCGGCAACGTCTTCAAGGGCAACAACTCGCAGGTGGACGGGCCGGGTTGGGCCTTCCACCTCACCTCGGACGGGAACGACGTCGCCTGCGACAACAAGGTGTACGGAGCGGCCCGGGGTCTCGCCAACGTCCCCTGCACACCGTGACCGACGTGGCCGACGTGACCGCGTGACCTGAACCCGACCCGACCCGACCCGACCCGCGTCCCGCCGACCGGTCGTGCCCCACCCCGACCGGCCGCACCGGCACAGCCCCGCTCCGCTCCGCCCAGCCCGCACACCGCCGCAGTGGCCACCCCGGCTCCGGCGGCGGTCCCGTGCACCGCGAAACACCCCGGCAGAAGCACACATACCGCTCATCGAAACCGATAACGCACTCGTGGAGGTCAGCATGACCCGGCCCGTCCCCCGTATCACCGTCATCGGCACCGGCTACCTCGGTGCCACCCACGCCATCTGCATGGCCGTCCTCGGCTTCGACGTCCTCGGTGTCGACGTCGACCGGGAGAAGGTCGACCGGCTGAACTCCGGCGAGGTGCCCTTCTTCGAGCCCGGACTGCCCGAACTGCTCACCAAGGCACTGGAGTCGGGCCGACTGCGCTTCACCACGAGCTTCGCCGAGGCCGGCGCGTTCGGCGATGTCCACTTCATCTGCGTGGGGACACCGCAGATGAAGGACTCGCACGCGGCGGACCTCACCTACGTCGACCGCGCGGTCGGCGACCTCGCCCAGCACCTGCACCGGCGTGCCCTGGTGGTCGGCAAGTCCACCGTGCCGGTGGGCACCGCCGCCCGGCTGACCGAGCTGGTGCGGCGGATCGCGCCGGCCGGTGAGGAGGTCGAACTCGCCTGGAACCCGGAGTTCCTGCGCGAGGGCTACGCCGTGGACGACACCCTGCGCCCGGACCGGCTGGTCTTCGGCACCGACTCCGCCTGGGCCGAGGAGCAGTTGCGGACCGTCTTCGCCTCGGTCATCGCCCAGGGCAGCCCGGTGGTGGTCACCGACATGACGACCGCGGAACTCGTCAAGGTCGCGGCCAACTCCTTCCTCGCCACGAAGATCTCGTACATCAACGCCATGGCCGAGATCTGCGAGGCCACCGGCGCCGACGTGACCGGGCTGGCCGAAGCGCTCGGCTACGACGACCGGATCGGCGGCCGGTTCCTCAAGCCGGGGCTCGGCTTCGGCGGCGGCTGCCTGCCCAAGGACATCCGCGCCTTCGCCCACCGCGCCGAGGAACTGGGCGTCGGCCAGGCCGTCGCCTTCCTGCGCGAGGTGGACGGCATCAACAAGCGGCGCCGCGCCCGTACCGTGGACCTGGTGCGCGAGCTGGCCGGCGGTGAACTGGCCGGCGCCCGGGTGACCGCGCTCGGCGCGGCTTTCAAGCCCGACTCCGACGACATCCGCGACGCTCCGGCGCTCGACGTGGCCAGGACCCTGCACGAGGCGGGCGCCGATGTCACCGTCGTCGACCCGGTGGCCACCGGGAACGCCCGCCGGGCCTATCCCGAACTCGCCTACAGCACCGACGCCATAGCGGCCGCGGCCGGCGCCGACGTGGTCGTGCTGCTCACCGAGTGGTCGCAGTTCCGCGAGATCGACCCGGAGGCGATGGGCGCGGTGGTCGCCGGGCGCCGCATCGTCGACGGCCGGCACGCCCTGGACCCCGCGCAGTGGCGCGCGGCCGGCTGGGAGTACCGCGCCCTGGGCCGCCCCTGACCGGCGTCCCCTGCCCGGCCGGAGTGCGCGAGCACTCCGGCACGAGCACCGCTCGCCGGCGGCCGGGCCACGGCCGGGGAGCGACGGCACCGTGCGCGGACCATTGACAGCGCGGCTGGCCGCCCGCATTGTGGGAGCGCTCCCACAGAGCGGCGGTCCGGCGCGTACGCAGACATCCCCCCACATCCCGCCTGTCGAAGGTGAGAATGCCGTGCGTCTCTTCCTGTCCCCCCGTCCCTCCCCGTCCCCGCGCTTCTCGCGGGGCCCCCGGCCCCCGCGGGGTCCGTCCGCACCCGACCGGTCGTTACAGAGGCACCGTCGTCTCCTGGCCGCCGCCTCGGCCGCCGCGCTCATGGGCGCCCTGCTGATGGGCGGCGCCTCCGCGCGGGCCGACGGCCCGTCCCCCCGCGTGGCCGGCGCCGGCGCCGATGTGACCGTCAACGCCAATGAGGGCCTGGGCACGATCCCCAGCACGGCCTACGGCCTCAACAGCGCCGTATGGGACGCCCAGATGAACGCGCCCGAGGTGCAGGACCTGCTCAAGGCGGCCGGCGTCGGCATGCTGCGCTACCCCGGCGGCTCCTACGGCGACATCTACCACTGGCAGACCAACACCGCGCCCGGCGGCTATGTCGCGCCCGGCACGGACTTCGACGCCTTCATGGGAACGGTGCGGAAGATCGGGGCCCAGCCGATCCTCATCGCCAACTACGGGTCCGGCACACCGCAGGAGGCCGCGGACTGGGTACGGTACGCCAACGTCACCAAGGGGTACGGCGCGAAATACTGGGAGGTGGGCAACGAGCTCTACGGCAACGGGCATTACGGCTCCGGCTGGGAGCAGGACGACCACCCGGACACCTCGCCCACCGCCTACGCGGACAACGTGCTCCAGTACGTGTCGGCGATGAAGGCGGTGGACCCGACGGTCAAGGTCGGCGCCGTTCTCACCATGCCGGGCAACTGGCCGGACGGGGTGATGGCCGCCGGCGAGAGCGCGGACTGGAACCACGCGGTGATCCCGCTGATCGCGGGCAAGGCCGACTTCGTGATCGTGCACTGGTACCCGAGCAGTCCCGACGCCGCGCACATGCTGGGCACCCCCTCGCAGCTCACCGGTGAACTCGCGCAACTGCACGACGAGTTGGACGCGGCCGGCGCGGGGGACACCCCGATCGCCCTCACCGAGGTCAACGGCGGCACCGCCGTGGACACCCAGCCCAACGCCCTGTTCGGCGCGGACGCCTACTTCACCGCCCTCCAGAGCGGGGTGTTCACGGTCGACTGGTGGGACACCCACAACGGCGCCCAGCAGATCTCCACGGCGCCCGACGGCGCCACCGACTACGGCGACTGGGGCGTGCTCTCCAGCGCCGGCTGTGTCGGCTCGGTGTGCGAACCGCCGCTGAACACGCCCTTCCCGCCGTACTACGCGATCAAGATGCTGAGCCAGCTCGGCCGCCCGGGGGACTCGATGGTCGGCTCGGGCAGCACCGACGCGACAGTGGCCGTCCACGCCGTGCACCGGGCGAACGGTGATCTGAGCGTCCTGCTGATCAACAAGGACCCCTCCGCCGCGCGGACCGTCACGCTGCACTACACCGGCTTCACCCCCGACCTCTCGGCGCCGGTCACCGTGTCCACCTACCGCGACGGGGCCGCCGCGATCGACACCGCCACCTCGGCGTACAGCGCGGACCGGACCCTGCCGCCGTACTCGCTGACCACCGTCACCCTGCACGCCAAGGCCGGCACGTCCTCGGCCCTGTCCGCGCCCGGCGCGCCGAAGGTGACCGCGGCCGGCGACACCACCGCCACCGTGAGCTGGACCCCGTCCACCGGGGGCGCGGTCACCCGCTACGAGGTCTACCGGCAGGTCGGCACCACCAGCGAACTGCTCGCGGACAGCACGGGCACCTCCGCCACCGTCCACAACCTCACTCCCGGCACCACCTTCACCTGGAACGTCCTGGCCCGGGACGCGGCCGGCCGGCTGTCGGCGCCTTCCGCCCCGGTCACCGTGCGCACCGGCACACCGGCCGACTCCACCTGCCGGGTCGCCTACCGGACCACCGCCGGCTGGGGCAACGGCTTCAACGCCGAGGTCACGGTCACCAACACCGGCCCGGCGCAGATCACCGGCTGGACACTGGCCTTCGACTTCCCCGGCGCCGGCGAATCCGTCAGCGGTTTCTGGAACGCGCAGGTCAGCCAGACCGGCCGGCAGGTCGTGGCCACCCCGGTGGACTGGAACGCCACGCTGGCCGCGGGCGGCGGCAACTCGGCGTCCTTCGGCTTCACCGGCGCCAACGACGGCGCGGCGCCGCCGCCGACCGTCTTCACGCTCAACGGCACGGTCTGCGCCACCACCTGACCGAGCGGGCCCGACCGCCGGCTTCCGTGGTCCCGGCGGCGGACGTCTGTCCCAGGCGTCCGCCGCCCGGCCCCTTTCCCCCCACCTGTCTCCACCGCCCTCCCAGGAGGACGCCATGCCCGGATTCCGCACCTTCCTCTCCAGGGCCGGCATCGCGCTGACCGCCCTGCTCCCGCTGACCCTGACGGCGGTCGCCGCCGCCCCGTCCGTCCACGCGGCGCCGGCCACTGCGGCGGCTTCGTCGTCGGCTTCCTCGTCTGCCGCGTCGCCGTCCTCGTACAACTACGCCGAGGCGCTCCAGGACTCGATGCTCTTCTACGAGTCCCAGCGCTCGGGCAAGCTGCCCGCCGACAACCGGGTCGGCTGGCGCGGCGACTCCGACCTCACCGACGGCGCCGACGCCGGAATCGATCTGACCGGCGGCTATCACGACGCCGGTGACGAGGTGAAGTTCGGCTTTCCCATGGCGTTCTCCATGACCATGCTCGGCTGGGGCGGCCTGGACGAGGCCGCCGGCTACACCAAGAGCGGCCAGAGCACGTATCTGCTGCGCAATCTGCGCTGGGGCGACGACTGGCTGCTCAAGGCGCACCCCTCGCCCAACGTGCTCTACGGCCAGGTCGGCGACGGCGGCAGCGACCACGCGTTCTGGGGGCCGCCGGAGGTCAATCCGTCACCGCGGCCGTCCTTCAGGATCGACGCCTCCTGCCCCGGCTCGGACCTCGCGGGCGAGGCCGCCGCCGCGCTCGCCTCCTCGTCCATGGTCTTCAAAACGAGCGACCCCATCTACGCGGCCACCCTGTTGACCAATGCCAAGCAGCTGTACACCTTCGCGGACACTTACCGGGGGACGTACGACAAGTGCGTCACCGCGGCGCAGGGCTACTACAACTCCTGGAGCGGCTACTGGGACGAGCTGGTCTGGGGGGCGATCTGGCTGTACCGGGCCACCGGCGACACCGCCTATCTCGCCAAGGCGGAGACGTACTACGCCCAACTGCCGAAGATGCAGCAGACCACCACCCCCGAGTACAACTGGACGCTCGCCTGGGACGACAAGTCCTACGGCGACTATGTGCTGCTCGCCGAACTGACCGGCAAGCAGGCCTACATCGACGACGCCGAACGCTGGCTGGACTGGTGGACCACCGGTGTGGACGGCAAGAAGGTCGCCTACTCGCCCGGCGGCGAGGCATTCCTCGACACCTGGGGCTCGCTGCGGTATTCCGCCAACACCGCTTTCGTGGCACTGCAGTTCAGCGGCTGGCTGACCGGCCGGGGCACGGACGCCGCCAGGGCGCTGACCTACCACGACTTCGGCGTCCGGCAGATCGACTACGCGCTCGGCGACAACCCGGCCGGGGAAAGCTACGAGATCGGGTTCACCAACTCCGGCAAGAACACCGCGTGGCCGCGCAACCCGCACAGCAGGGCCGCCCACGGCTCCTGGTCCCAGTCGATGACCGAACCCACCGCCACCCGCCACCTCGACTACGGTCTGCTGGTCGGCGGCCCCGGCTCCGCCGACGACGGATTCTCCGACGACCGCGCCAACTACGGTGAGACCGAAGGCGCACTCGACTACAACGCCGGTTTCTCCGGCGCGCTGGCGGCACTCACCGCGCAGTACGGCGGCACCCCATTGGCGAATTTCCCGCCCAAGGAGACCCCGGACGGCCCCGAGGAGTTCACCCAGGCCGCGGTGAACGCGGCGGGTACGAACTTCTACGAGATCAAGGCGCAGGTGGTCAACAAGTCCGGCTGGCCCGCCCGTCACCTCACGCAGGGCAGCTTCCGCTACTACTTCACCCTCGACGCCGGCACCAGCCCGTCCCAGGTGACCCTCACCTCGGCCTACAACCAGTGCTCCGCACCGAGCGGTCCCACCTTCTACGCCGACAACATCTACTACCTGACGGTGAGTTGCGCGGGCCAGGACATCGCCCCGGCCGGGCAGTCCGCCTTCCACCGCGAGGTGCAGTTCCGGCTGACCTTCCCCGGCCCGCACGATCCGACCCGCGACTGGTCCTACCAGGGCGTCTCCACCACGCCCGGCTCGGCCCCGGTCACCGTGCACGACATCGTGCTCTACGACGGCGCCACCGCGGTCTGGGGCGACGCGCCCGGCACCTCCGGTACGCCCCCCGGCAACCCCACGCCTACGCCGCCGTCCGCGCCCGGTGCCCCGGTCGCCTCCGCGGTCACCGCCACCTCGGTCACCCTCACCTGGCCCGCCGCCACCCCCGGCAGCCGGCCCCTGGCCGGCTACCAGGTGTTCGCCGACAGCGGGTCCGGCCCGGTCCGCTCCGGCAGCGGAACGGTCGCCGGGACCTCGACGACGATCACCGGACTCACCCCGGCGACCGCCTACGCCTTCACCGTGAAAGCGCTCGACGACACGGGGACCGCCTCGGCCGCCTCCCCGCCGGTGACTGTCTCCACCAGGCCCGCCGCGACGGGCGCGGGCTGCGCGATCGCCTACACCGTCACCAGCGACTGGGGCGCCGGCTTCCAGGGAGACATCAAGATCACCAACACCGGCCCGGTCGCGGTGAACGGCTGGACGCTCGGCTGGACCTTCGGCGGCGATCAGCGGATCGGCAACGCCTGGGGCGCCACAGTCACCCAGAACGGCCAGAGCGTCACGCTGCGCGACGCCGGATACGACGCCGCGATCGCGCCCGGAGCCCTGGTCGACATCGGGTTCACCGCCACCTACAGCGCCCGCAATCCGGTGCCGCAGCAGCTGACGCTCAACGGAACGGTGTGCATGACCCCCTGAGGTCTGCCCGGCTCACCGCGTGACCGGCGGCCGGGCATCCCGACAGCCGGGCGGGCCGGGACCCTCGCGGTCCCGGCCCGCCCTCCGCCGTCAGGGGCACGGGATGTCGCGGTGGGCGCGGGCCCGGCCGGTCCCGGGTGGAGAGCGCGGGTTCAACCCGGGCTCCACCCACGGGTTGAAGGTTTCCGGGAGCCCGCGCCGCACAGTCGGGGTATGAGTCTTTCCGAGTGGATCATCGACCTCGCGCTCCTCCTGATCGTCTTCCGCCAGCTGCGGGAGGAGCGGCTGAGCGCCCGTACCGTCCTGCTGCCGCTGGCCCTGATGGGATGGGCGGCCAGCCAGTATCTGCGGGAGATACCGACCGCGGGCAACGACCTGGCGCTGATCGCGCTGTTCACCGCGATCGGGGTGGTCTTCGGCCTCGCCGGGGGCCTGCTCACCCGGGTCCGGTACGCGGACGGGCACGCGTGGGTGAAGGCGACGGCCGGCGCGGCGGCCCTGTGGGTGCTCAGCATGGGCTTCCGCCTCGGCTTCGCCGTCTGGTCCTCGCACTCCTCGGGCGCCGCGCACCTCACCAGCTTCTCCGCCGCCCACCACATCACCACCAGCCAGGCATGGGTGACCGCGCTCCTCCTGATGGCGTTCGGCGAGGTCGTTTTCCGCGTGGGTACGATCGTGGTACGGGGCCGGCTGCTCACCGCACGCGCCGGCCGGCCGGCATCGCCCGGCGCGGTCCCCGCGGCCCGTCCCGGCACATACGTCTGACCGGGCCGGACAGCGAGACCGGACAGACAGCGGCCGGACAGTCAGCGGCCGGAGAGCGGAGACCGGACGGCGGCGGCCGGACCGCGCGGGCCGCACCGCGTCCGGTCCGGACCGGCCGGCGCCCGGCAAGCTGGCGCCGGCCGTCGAGCGATGGGACCCAGGGATGCCGACCGAGCAGCGCACCAACGGTACGAGGCGGTGGCCGTCCCTGGACCGCCGCGATCTCACCGGCGGGGCCATGATGCTCGCGTGCGGGGCGGTGACCGTGCTCGCGGCGGTCGGCCCGACCCGCCGGCTCGTCGTCGGCGTCCTCGTCCTGTGCGCCGAAATCGGCCTGCTGGCGTCCCGGCGGACCCGGCCGTCGTACGGTGCGGCATGCGCGGTCGCGGTCACCATCGGCGCCGGACTGGCCGCCGTCGCGCTGGCGCCGAACGGCCTCGGCGAGGTCCCGGTGCTGGCCGGCGCCTCCGTCCTGCCGCTGTGCGTACCGGCGGGTCCGCCGCGCGTGGCGGGCGTCGTGGCGGTGTCGGTCGCCTTCGGGGTCACCATCGCGGCCGTCTCCGGCAGCCCGGCCGGCCTGCTGGCCGGCGTGGGTACCTGGGCCATCGCCGACCGGTCCGTCGAGCGCCGCGCCCTGCGGGCCGAAAGGGACCGGGCCGTCGCCCTGCTGGCCGAGGTGGAGGCGTCCCGGCAGGCGCGGCAGGAGGCCGCCGCCGCCGAGGAGCGCAACCGCATCGCCCGGGAGATGCACGACGTACTCGCGCACAGCCTGGCCGGCCTGTCCGTACACCTCCAGGCCATCCGCGCGATCGCCCGCCGGGAGAATTCCCCCGCCTCGCTGACCGGCCCCCTCGACCGCGCGGCCGGCCTCGCCCGCGACGGCGTCCAGGAAGCGCGCGCCGCCGTCGGCGCCCTGCGCGCGCCCCACCTGCGCGGTGTCGACGACCTCAAGGCGCTGGTCGTCGGCTTCCCCGGCGACGCGGACCTGCGCATCAACGGCCGCCCCGGCCGGCTGGACCCCGAGGCGGGCCACGCGGTGTACCGCGCGGTGCAGGAGGCCATGACCAACGCGGCCCGCTACGCCACCGGCAGCCCCATCGAGGTGCGCGTGGACTGGGAGGCGGGCGAGCTGCGGGTCGCCGTCCGCGACCACGGCCTGCCGGCCGGGCACCGGGGGTCGGGGGTGCGGGGCGGCGGGACGGGACTGCGGAGCATGAGCGAGCGGATCGAGGCGGCCGGCGGCACGGTGAGCGCCGGGCCGCGGCCGGACGGGACCGGCTGGCGGATCGCGCTGCGGGTACCGGTGGCCGAGGCGGCTTCGGCGGCGGCTTCCGCACCCGCCGCCGAGGGGCCGGGAGCGGCGGGCGGCGACGGCGGGAAGATGGGGGCGTAGGCGGCCCGGCCGCCAGTCCGGACGCCGTGCCGCCGGACGCCGGGCGCGTGCGGAAAGGCGGAAAGGTGACGATTCGGGTGCTGGTGGCCGACGACCAGGCGGTGGTGCGCGACGGGGTCGTCCTGCTGCTGTCGTCGGCCGATGACATCGAGGTGGTCGGCGAGGCGGGCGACGGCGGCACGGCCGTACGGCTGGCGGCGGAGCTGAGGCCGGACGTCGCCCTCGTCGACCTGCGGATGCCCGTACTGGACGGCGCCGAGGTGACCGCCCGGCTGGCCGCCGCCGGCAGCGGGGTCCGGGTGCTGATCCTCACCACGTACGCCGACGACGACGCGGTGCTTCCGGCGCTGCGGGCGGGAGCGGCCGGCTACCTGACGAAGGACGCCACCGGCGAGGCGCTGCTGGACGCGGTCCGCGAGGTCGCCGCCGGACGGACCGTCCTCGACCCCGCGGTCCAGCGGCGCCTGGTCCAGCTGCTCGTCCTCAAGGCCGACAACGCCGACAACGCAGACAAGGCCGCCGAGCCGGACGCCGCCGCCCCGTCACCGGCGGCCCCGGGCGGCCGGCCGCCCGGGGCCGAGGGGCTCACCCGCCGCGAGGTCGATGTCGTCCGGCTCGTCGCCCAGGGCCTCAACAACCGGCAGGTGGCTCAGGCGATGGTGGTCGGCGAGGCGACGGTCAAGACGCACCTCAACCACGTCCTCGCCAAGCTGGCGATGGACGACCGCGCCGCCCTGATCGCCTGGGCCTGGCGGTCCGGCCTGGCCGACCGGTCCGGCGGGACCGATGGGCCCGGCCGGCCCGGCCGCTAGGAGACTTCCCGGGTGTACGGCTGATCCGGCGCCGGACCCTACGTCGCCCGCCCCGCACCCGCCCCCGGCGGACGGACGCGAGGGCGGACGCGCGGCCGGGGGCGGAGAGCCGTCAGGCGGTGAGGGTGGCCGGGTCGCTGGTGCTCGCGGCGCCGGTCTCCACGTGCCCGGCGAAGCGCCGCACATACGCGGTGTCGGCGCCGGAGGTGACCGTGATGTCGTACCAGCGGTTGCCGGCCGCCACGCCCCACCCCGGGACGCTCTGCGAACCGCCCGCCTTCACGGTGTAGGTGTAGTGCTGGGTGGGCGCGTAGGCATCGGTCGCGGTGAAGGTGACCGAGCCGGGGCCGGGGTTGCTGAACACCAGCGTGACGTGCCCGGTGGCGGCGTCGTGCCGGGCGGTCACCTCGGGGCCGACCGAACCCGCCGTGCCGGCCATACGGCGCAGGAAGCCGTTCGGCCCGGAGACGGAGAAGTCGTAGCGGGACGACGCGGCGGGCATCGCCCAGCTGTCGGTCAGGGTCTTGCCCGCCTCGACCGTGTAGGGCCAGGGGCCGTCGGTGCGTACGGCGGAGGTGACGAGGAAGGCCGCGCCCGCCGCGCCGAGGCTGCTGAAGGTGAACTGCATCCGCCCGCCGACCGGCGCGGTGTCGGCGGCCAGGTTGTACGGCAGCGGGCGGGCGTTGCGCAGGCCGGCCTCCTGCTTGGGCACGGCGCCGGTGGCCGGCGGGGCCGGGACGTAGTTGCCGGGGTTGTTGTGGTTGGGCGGGGCGTAGCCGCCGGTGCCGGGGAGCACGGGCGCGGCCGGGTTGCTGCGGGTGAAGTCGAACGCCGCCGTGAGGTCGCCGCAGACGGCGCGGCGCCAGGGCGAGACATTGGGGCTGCGTACCCCGAACCGCTTCTCGATGAACTGCACGATCGAGGTGTGGTCGAAGGTCTGGGAGCACACCCAGCCCCCGGTGCTCCAGGGCGACAGGACCAGCATCGGCACGCGCGGCCCGAGCCCGTACGGCCCGGCGGCGTACCCGGACTGGCCGCCGTTGTAGAGATCCTGGGTGACGTCGGCGGTGGACAGGCCCCGGGCGGCGGAGGCGGGCGGGAACGGCGGCACCACGTGGTCGAAGAAGCCGTCGTTCTCGTCATAGGTGAGGAAGACGGCCGTCCGGCTCCACACGTCGGGGTCGGCGGTCAGCGCGGCCAGCACCTGGGAGACGTACCAGGCGCCGTAGTTGGCGGGCCAGTTGGGGTGCTCGCAGAAGGCCTCGGGGGCGGCGATCCAGGAGACCTGGGGCAGCTTCCCGGCCAGCACGTCGGCCTTGAGCTGGTCGAAGTAGCCGTCGCCGCCCTGGACATGGGTGCCGGTGCGCGCCTTGTCGTACAGCGGGTTGCCGGGCTTGGCGTTGCGGTACTGGTTGAAGTAGAGCAGTGAGTTGTCGCCGTAGTTGCCGATGAAGGCGTCGCTGGTCCAGCCCCAGCCGCCGGGAGCGTCCAGGCCGGTGCCGGTGTCCTGGTAGACCTTCCAGGAGACGCCCGCCTTCTCCAGCACCTCAGGGAAGGTGGACCAGCCGTAGCCGGCCTCCTCGTTGCCCAGCACCGGGCCGCCGCCCTTGGCGTCGTTGCCCGTGTATCCCGTGTACATGTAGTAGCGGTTGGGATCGGTGGAGCTGAGCATCGAGCAGTGGTAGGCGTCGCAGATGGTGAACGCGTCGGCGAGGGCGTAGTGGAAGGGGATGTCCGCGCGGGTGAGGTACGCCATCGTGGTCGTCGTCTTGGCCGGGATCCAGCGGTCGTAGTTGCCGCCGTTCCACGCCTGGTGGGTGCCGGACCAGCTGTGGTCGAGGTCCTGGATGAACTGCAGGCCCAGGTTGTCGGCGTTCGGCCGGAAGGGCAGCGTCTCGTGCCCGGAGGAATTCGCCTGGTGGAAGACGCTCTTGCCGCTGGGCAGGGTGGCCGGACGCGGGTCGCCGAAGCCGCGGACGCCTCGCAGGGTGCCGAAGTAGTGGTCGAAGGAACGGTTCTCCTGCATCAGGACGACGACGTGCTCGACGTCCTGGAGCGTCCCGGTCCCGGCGGCGGCCGGGATCGCGGCGGCCTTGGCGATGCCGTCGCTGAGCACGGACGCGGCGGTGGTGGCTCCGGCGAGCTGAAGGAACCTTCGGCGGTTGACGTTGGGCATGGCGGGCTCTCCTGACATCCGGTGCGAGCGGCCCGGGCGGCGGGCGTGCCCGCGCGATGGCGCGCGCCGCCGAAACTGGTGCGAAATGCCTGCTCAGCCATGACGCGCACGGGGTGATGACGGCCCGCACATGGTGACAACGCCTGGTGAACGGCCCTGTGCCGCGGCCCGTCCGGCGGCCGACGGACAGAAGACGTGGCGGGTGCGCGAGCGGGGCCCGCGCTATAAGATGTGACGGTCTGTTGGGCGAGGGGGGCTCGTGCCGGAGTTAACGCAGTTGCTGATGCCGGACGGCCAGGTCATCTGGGCGACCGTGGAGTCCGACGGCCAGGGCCGGCCTGACGACGGTCCCAGCGATTCCGGGCTGGCCGAGGATGCCGTCGAGCGGCTGCGGGGGTTGCAGGAATCCCTGCGCTCGGTGGCCGCCAGTGTGCACGGGGCGGTGTCCGCCGTCCGACCGGACGAGATCACGGTGTCGTTCGGACTGGAGCTGGCGGTCAGCAAGCACGGGGTCGTCGCCGCGTTGGCCGGCGCGGGGGGCAAGGCCACGCTGGGCGTCACCTTGAAGTGGACGCCCGACTCCTCCGCTCCGGCGGTCCCCGCGGCGGCGGTTCCGGCCGGACCGGCCCCGGCGGGACCCCCGGCCCCCGCAGGCCCCGCACCCGCCCCCGTCGCGTAGCGACCGGGAGCCGGCGATGCGGCGGGACACAGCGGTCTCAGGGCTGGAGACGCTGCTCGGCGAGTGTCTGGTGCTCGTCCGGGGCAGGGAGACGGGCAGCGGTTTCTTCGTGGCGCCGGGCTGGGTCGTCACCTGCGCGCATGTGGCCGGCGCCGCGGTCGGTGACGAGATCGCGATCACCTGGCACGGCCGGAGGCATACCGGCACCGTCCGCGCCGCGGCGGGGGAGCCGCGCAGCCGCGTCTGGACGGCACCCGACCTCGCCGTGGTCCAGCTGGCGGACCTCACCGATCATCCGTGCGTCCGGTTGGACGGCACCCGGCCCCCGCAGGCCGGCTCACTGACGGCGGCCGGCCACTCCTCCACCTGGGACACCGGGGAGGGGATCACGCCGCGCGTCGCCTTCTTCACACACGGCGGGCGCCAGGAACTCCAGGGGGTTCCGATGGTCGCGCTGGCGGGCGAGGAGGTGAACCACGGCTTGTCCGGCGGTCCGGTGCTCAACCCCGAGACCGGGGGCGTGTGCTCGGTGGTCAAGGGGACCCGGCAGGTGAACTCCCCGATGGGCGGTCTCGCCACCCCGGTCGACGCACTGCGCCTCCTGGACCCGGATGTCTACAGCACCCTCATCAGGGCCCACGACCGGTTCCACGGCACCGACACGCGGTGGAGCCGACTGGCGGAGGCCGTCGTCAAGGACCGGGAAGCCCCGGCCCTCCCGTCGGCCGACACCCGCCAGATACTCGGCCAGCTGGCCGCCCTGCCGCCGGTGACCTCGACCGGCGACCTGACCAGGGCGTTCGCGGACGCCGCCCCTGAGCACGCCCAACTGCCCCGGCACTACCCGCTGCTCGACCTGCGGGACGCCTTCACCGAGCTGGCGGCCCTCGAGGAACCCGAGGACCGGCAGCTTCCCTATCCGCTGGCCCTCGCGGCGGATCTGGTGCGCCGGACGACCGGGGAGGGACGATCGGACGAGGTGCGGGACCTGCGGGACGCGGTGGTGACCGCCGCCGCCCACGTCCGGCGGGAAGCGGGCGCCCGGGAGCGTCTCAACGCCGGTCCCGTCTCGGCGCGGCGTGAGTACCCCTCCATCC
Organism: Streptomyces polygonati; assembly: GCF_042650325.1. NCBI lineage: Bacteria > Bacillati > Actinomycetota > Actinomycetes > Kitasatosporales > Streptomycetaceae > Streptomyces > Streptomyces polygonati. The sequence continues at coordinate 683,204 of NZ_JBHSBB010000014.1, forward strand.
TGTGCCGCATCCGACCGTTGGCCCGGGACCACCGGCTCTTCCACGCCGCGGTCTGGCACTATCGCTCGGCGACCGACATCACCCCCGCCGGAGAATCCGCTCCGCTGCCGCTGGCCGGAGCGTTCGCCTGGCTCAAGGACAGCCTGCCGGAGCACATCCGTGTCATGGGAGGCGCCACGGACCCCGGACTCATCGAGGTGCTGCTGCCCGTCGAGGCGATGGACGAGGCCATAGAGGAATGGGCGCTGTGGCCGGGCCGCGCGTCGGCACTGGGCCGCAAACAGCGCGTGGTGCTGCGGGCGCTGGAGCGGCATGACGACATCGATCTGCTGGCCGGCTGGAAGACGCGCTGGGACCGGTTGCACGGCAGGCAGGTCACCGGCGCGCTGTGGTGCGTCTGCGGACGGGACCGGCAGCGCGTGGACGCGCTGGAGGCGTTCATCGACACCCATCCGGAGCGGGCCGCGCTGGTGCTGGCCGGCTCGCCCCGGACGGAGACGGCCGCCGACGCCTACCGGGTCGCGATCGAGGCCGGCGTACCGGTCATCGTCTGGCGGCGCGGCTCCCCCCTGGGCGAACGGGGCAGTGTGATCTGCGGGTTCCCCGGGGACACGCCCTGCTCCGGGAACCCGTTCCTCTCCGCGGTGTGCGTCGCCCTGGACGGGTCGGGGCGGGACGAGGTGCCCGAGAGAGTGCGTGTGCTGCGTAACGACGCCCTTCTCACCCAGGACGCCGATCACGTCGGCGGACGCATCGCGGTGCTCTGGGACGACCCGGGGCGCCGCCTGCCCGACGCCCGGCTGCGACCGGCCGAGGAAGGACAACCCGCGTGAACGACTGGCGGATCTACCGGGGCGAGGCCGCTCCGCACGACGACATCGGTCTGCTGCCCCCGCCGCCGCCCTGGCGGGACTTCGCCCTGTCGGCGCCCGACCGCGCCGAGGACGGGCACCATGTCACCGAGCTGACGCCGGAGGAACGCGACGCGGGCGCCGACTCCGGGCGCAGGCTCCCGAGGGCCGCCGCCTACCACGTCGACGCACGCACCGTGGAGGCCGTGAACACCGCGCTGTACCTGCGCCGGCCGCTGCTGGTGACCGGCGACCCGGGCGTCGGCAAGTCCTCGCTGGCGCACGCCGTCGCCCGCGAGCTGCGGCTGGGCCGGGTCCTGCGCTGGCCGGTCAACAGCCGCACCACGCTGCGCGACGGGCTCTACCGCTACGACTCGCTCGGCCGGCTGGAGGAGGCCGGTGTGAACCGGGAGGGCGGCGGGACCGGCACCACCGGCGACCTGGGCCGTTTTGTGCGCCTCGGCCCGCTCGGCACCGCCCTGGCGCCGTACGCGCTGCCCCGCGTGCTCGTGGTCGACGAGATCGACAAGGCGGACATCGACCTGCCCAACGACCTGCTCGACGTCTTCGAGGAGGGCACCTTCGAGATCCCGGAGCTGTCCCGCGCCGCCGACGCCCATCCGGTGGTGGAGGTCAGGCCGGCCGACGACGGCCGCCGCGTCACGGTCCGGCACGGTGTCGTGCACTGCCACACCTTCCCGTTCGTGATCCTGACCAGCAACGGCGAACGCGATTTCCCGCCGGCCTTCCTGCGCCGCTGCGTCCGGCTGCACCTGTCACCGGGCGCCGACCGCGATCGGCTGCGGGCCATCGTCCGCGCGCACCTGCCGACGGCCGACGAGGACGCCGACCGGATCATCGAACGCTTCGTCCAGCACGCCGCCACCGGCGAGCTGGCCGTCGACCAACTGCTCAACGCGGTCTACTTCATGGGCCACGCCGTCGGCCAGGACGTCCCCGACATGGAGCGGGTGGCCGATCTGATCTTCCAGCACCTGAATACGACGGTCCCCACCGAATGAGCCCCCAGGGCAGTGACGCCGCCGGCCGGAAGCCAGCCGGCGGCGTCGCGGACCTCGGAAGCCTGCTGGCCGCCCTGGGCCCACCGGACCAGCCGCCGTCACCGCGCGAGGTGGCCGAACTCGTCTGGCTCGCCGACCATCTGCCGTCCCGGCCGGTACGGGCCGCCCCGTCCTCCGCGCCGGCCACCGCGGACACCGCGGCGGGCGAGGCCCAGGACCGGCCGGCCGCGCAGGTGACCGGCCCGGCCGTCGGCCCCACCCGGCTGTACGTCTCCTCCGAGACGGCCGCCCCGGCGGCCGACGGGCCGACCGGCGACCGGCTCTCGCCGATCCGGCTGGCCGGGGCCGCCGCGCTGCCGGGCACCCGCGGCCTGGCCCGCGCGCTGCGCCCGTTCAAACGCCGGACACCGCAGCGGTTCGCCTCCGTGCTCGACGAGGATCTGACCGCGGACTGGATCGCGCGCTCCGAGCAGTGGATGCCGGTGCTCCGGCCCGCCGACGGCCGGTGGCTGTCCGCGGTCCTCGTCCTGGACGAGTACAGCGGCAGCGCCGCCTTCTGGGACCCGATCGCCCGCGAACTGCACCGCTTCCTCCAGCTGTCGGGAGCCTTCGTCGAGGTGCGGCTCCGCCGGCTGCGGCCGGGGCGGGGCGAGCTTCCCGCGCTCGTGGCCGATCCGGGATCGCCGCCGCTGGATCCCGGGACCTGGTCCGGCGACCGGGCGGGGCGGCGGATCACCCTGGTCCTCACCGACCTGGTGGCGCCGCAATGGCGTTCCCCGGAACTGGGGCGGCTGCTGCGGGTGTGGGCCGCCGCGGGGCCGGCCGCGGTCGTCCAGATGCTCCCCGAACACCTCTGGCAGCGCACGGCGTTCCCGCCGGCCAGCGGCCGGTTCCGGGTGGCCGGGGGCGCGCGTCCCACGACGGAGACCCGGTGGACGCCCTACGGCCTGTCGGGCCGCCGACGGGCCCGCGGCGCGGACCGGGACCGGATCGCCGTCCCCGTACTCGAACTGACTCCCGAATGGCTGAGCCCCTGGGCGAACGCGGTCGCCTCCGGCGGCGACTTCGACGGCGCCGCCCTGCTGGTACCCGGCCCCGGCGCGCCGCCGGCAAGGTTCCCGCCGGCGGAACGGCACGCGGACCCGCTCGCGGTGTTCCGCGCCACCGCCTCCCCCGAGGTCTTCCGGCTCGCCGCGTATCTGGCCGCCGTGCCGCTGACTCCGCCGATCATGCGAATGGTCCAGACCACCATGATGCCCGGCAGTCCTCCCTCCGCGCTGGCCGAAATCGTCTTCAGCGGACTGCTGGAGCGCGTGCCCGGCGCCACCGACGACCCTCGCGGCGGCGGCTACGAGTTCACGGCCGGAGTGCGCAAGCAGTTGCGCGGCACGATCCGCCGTGACGAGGTCGAGGACGTCCAGGCCGCGCTGTCCGCCTTCCGTCCCGACCATCTCCCCTCCGGGGCGCGTTTCACCGCCGCGGTCACCGACCCGGCCGGCCCCGACCTCCGGCCGCCCGGAGCCGAGCACTGGGCCGAGACCCCCCGCCCCCTGCGCATGCGCCAGGGCCGCGGCGCCGAGTCGCCGGCCACCGCGAACGAGACGCCGGAGAACGCCCGGGGGGATCGCGGCGGCCTCCCCGGCGAGCCGTCGCCGGACCGCTTCGCCCGGCCCGCCGCCGATCCGTCGGCGCAGCGCGACGGCGCCGCGGCGGAGTCCGTACGAGCGGTGGGTGTCTCCCGGGGCGGCCCGGCGGGGACGCCTCCCGGCGCGGCGGCCGCGGGCGGCACGAGCCGGAACCCCGCGGAGGAGGCCGCGGGGCTCGCCGACCCCGCCCAGCGGCACACCGGGGCTGCCGGGGACGACGGGCCCGCCGAGGACGCCGCCGCGGTGCTCGCCCGCCGGGGGATCGCCCATCTGCGCGCGGACCGCTACGAGGAGGCCGTCGCGGATCTGACGGCGGCCCTCACTCTCGAACCCGGCGACTCCGAGGTCCTCGCCCGCCGGGGAGAGGCCCATCTGCTGGCGGACCGGTACGACGAGGCTGTCACCGATCTGACGGCCAGTCTCACGCTGGACCCCGCCTCCGCCGAGGCTCTGGCTCACCGGGGGGTAGCCCATCGGCTGGCGGGCCGGTACGAGGAGGCTGTCGCCGATCTGACGGCCAGTCTCGCGCTTGAACCGACCTCCGCGTTGGCCCTCGCCCAGCGGGGGGAGACCCATCGGCTGACGAGGCGGTACGAGGAGGCGCTCACCGATTTCACCGCCATCCTCGCTCTCACACCCGGCGATGCCGAGGTACTCGCCCACCGGGGGCAGGTTTTCCGGCTGGCGGGGCGGTACGACGAGGCGGTCGCCGATCTGACGGCCAGTCTCACGCTGGACCCCGCCTCCGCCTGGGCGCTCGCCCAGCGGGGAGAGGCCCATCGGCTGGCGGGGCGCTTCGAGGAGGCGCTCGCCGACTTCACGGCCGCCCTCGAACTGAGGCCCGGCTATGCCTGGGCGCTCGCCCACCGGGGGCAGACCTACCGGCTTCCGGAACGGTACGAGGAGGCGCTCACCGACTTCACCGCAGCCCTCGAACTCGAACCCGGCGACGCCTGGGCCCTGGGGCAGCGGGGCGTCACCTACCGGTTGGCGGAGCGGTACGAGGAGGCGGTCGCCGACCTGACGACCGCCCTCGAACTCGAACCCGGCGACGCCTGGACCTTGGCGCAGCGGGGCATCGCCCACCGGTTGGCGGGGCGGTACGAGGAGGCGGTCGCCGATCTGACGGCCGCCATCGGCCTGGAGCCGGGCTACGCCTGGGTACTCAGTGACCGGGGTCTGGCCTACCGCTTCATGGGCCGGTACGAGGAAGCGGTCGCCGACTTCACCGCTTCCCTCGCTCTCCGACCCAGCGATGCCTGGACCTTGGGGCAGCGGGGCATCACCCACCGGTTGGCGGGGCGGTACGAGGAGGCGGTCGCCGATCTGACGGCCGCCATCGCCCTCGGGCCCGACTTCGCCTGGGTGCTCGGCGAGCGTGGTGTGGCCCACCGCCTGCTGGGCCGGTACGACGAGGCGGTCGCCGACTTCACGGCCGCCCTCGGCCTCAAGCCCGACTACGCCTGGGCGCTCGTCCAGCGCGGGGAGACCCATCGGCTGGCGGAGCGGTACGACGAGGCCGTCGCCGACCTGACGGCCGCCCTCGAACTGGACCCCACGGACGGCTGGGCCCTCGGCTCCCGGGGACAGGCCCATCGGCTGGCGGGGCGGTACGAGGAGGCCCTCGCCGACCTGACGGCTTCGCTGGGCCTGGAGCCCCGCTATGCCTGGGCGCTCGACGACCGCGGTCTGGTCCACCGCCTGATGGGTCGGTACGACGAGTCGGTCGCCGACTTCACCGCTTCCCTCGGCCTCAGGTCCGACTGGGCCTGGACCCTCGTCCAACGCGGCATCACCCATCGGCTGGCCGGTCGCTACGAGGAGGCGGTCGCCGACTTCACCGCCTCCCTCGGCCTCGACTCCGACGACGAGTGGGCGCTGGCCCAGCGGGGGGAGGCCTACCGCCTCATGGGCCGCTACGACGAGTCCGTGGCCGATCTGACGGCCGCCGCCGAGCTGGACCCCTCCGATCCCTGGGCCCTCGCGGACCGCGGTCTGACTTACCGTCAGATGAAGCGCTACGAGGACGCGCTGACGGACTTCCGCCGGTCCATCGAACTCGCCCCCGAGGACGACTGGCTGCACCACGAGACGGCGCTGGCCCTGACCCTTTCCGGGAAGACCGGAGCCGAGGAGGAGTGGCAGCGGGCGGTGCGGATACTCCTCGCGGAGACGGCCCAGGACGGCCCTGGCGCGGCGCACGCCAGGGGTAACTACATGGTGGTCCTCTGCGCGATGAGGGAGTGGACGGCGGCGGCGGAACAACTGGAGATCTTCCTCGCGTCCTCCCCGGGACGGCAGCGGACGACCGAGGCCCTGACGGATCTGGCGGAATTGGCCGCCACCATCTCCCTTGACCCGGAAAGACTCGAACCCCTCCGGCGCCGCCTGCGCCAGGCCCTCGACGCAGCCTGATCCGCTCCGCGCCGACCGGCGGTCCGCCGGAACCGGTGCGGAGGCGGTGCGGCAGGCGGCTCGGGGCCGTCAGGCGAAAGCGTGGGGGTCGAGGGGCTCGTCGTCGCCGAATCCCGCGTCCCGGAGGAGAGTCCGGACATCGTCGCGCGCCGTGGGATCCGAGTCGTACCCGAAGGTCAGCGGGATCAGCTCCGGATCAAGGACGCGTACGACGTGCAGGTCCGGTCCTCCGGAGGGGAAGGTGTACCAGCAGGCGTGCTCGCCGATCGGCCCGGGCGCGTCGGTGGGGGAGGGGAACGGGAAGGCGTCGAGGTCGAGTTCCGGGCCCTCGGTCATCCAGTCGAGCTTGGGACGCCACCGGGGCTGGTTGTACAGGCCCGCGTGGTCCGGCGGCCGGAACACCTCGGTGACGTCGATGTCCAGCTCGATGGGGTGGCGGGTCTGCAGGATGGCCTCGGTCGCGGCCTTGGCGACCGCGCTTTCGAGATCATCGGCCGCGGCGGCCCCGAGGGCGACCGCGCGCGCTGTGTCGGCGCGTACGAGGACGACCGGGACGCCGGTCGGGCTGGGCAGGACGAGCGCGTGTGCGGACGCCAACCCGGCCAGGTGGTCCATCAGTTCGCGTGCCTCTCCGCGCAGGGAGGAGCGGCGGATCCGGGACGGGGGCCGGGCGGGGCCGGTGAACCGTGCCCGCTGGAAGGCGTCGCGCTCCACGAGCTCCAGCCATGCGCGGTGGCGGGCTCCGTCATGCGTCGGATAGGCCGCGACCCCGTTGGAGGAGACCGCCGAGGGGCTCAGCCAGGAGGGCACGCGGGTGAACGGGAAGAACACCAGGGCCGCGGGGATCCAGACGGGGCCGCTCCGGTCCTCGCCGCGTACCCACCACTCCGGGCCCGCCGGGTCGAACGTGTCGAGGCCGAGGCGATCGCGCTGCGGCGGCGCGTAGTCGATGATCGATCGCGGGTCCAGCCAGGGCCCCGACAGGTCGCGGGCCGAGGCCAGCAGCAGGTCATCGGCGGGGACGTCACCGGCCGCGAAGCGCTCGGCGCCCTCGGCCTGGCATTTGGCCTCCGCGAGCAGGGGGTCGGTGGCGATGCCGGCCGCCCGTGGGTAGCCGTTGCCGCGCAGGGTGTCGCGGTCGGCCAGCTCGGGGAAGTTCGTGAGGTTCGGGAAGGCGCTCCAACCGCTGACCACCGTGATCGTCCGGGCGGCGGTGATCTGCCAGCGCTCGCTGGGCGTGCTCGCCGTCACGCTCAGCCTTCCGGCGCGCGCGTTCCAGATGTCGCCCGGCTCCCGGACCACGCCGGTCGTCGACCCGGTGCGCAGATCGATGGCGCGGGGATGGTCGCTGAGGGACGCCGCTCGCCGGGCCGCCTCCAGCGCTCCGGCGTCGGGGCGGTCGCCCGCTATGGACAGGTCGCGGCCGGCGGCCAGCCGTGCGTAGGCCTGGCACCGGTCCAGACCCCGCAGCCGGGAGACGAAGACCCGGAACGCGGCCCGGGCCAGCTCGGGTTGGTCACCCGGCCAGAAGGCTTCGTCCGCGGTGTATACGAGTGTTCCCGCCGCCAGGAGGTCGGGATGCCGCAAAACGTCCGCCAACGCGGCGGTGTCCGCGACGAGGGACGGGGGCTCCCACGCGGCACCGAGGAGGCCGGCCGCCTCCAGCCCTTCGGCGATCGCCCCGGCGTCCTCGCCGACGAGATCGGCGAACCGCTTGACGCTGTGGTGCAGCGCCTCGCACAGGGCCGCCGGCGGATAGGCGCCGTCCAACTCGATGTCCGCGCGCGTCGCCCCGTCGATGACGGCGACATGCGACGGTTCGGCGGCGACGAGCACCCGGGAGTTGAGGAAGTCGGTCACGGGGCGGCCACGACCAGGAAGAGCAGCGGTACGGCCGGACCGGTCAGCAGAGCCTGCACCGCCCGGTCGTTGAAGCCGCCGACCGGCCGGACCGCGAGGCCCAGTGCCGTCGCGGCCAGGCTGATGTGGTGCATCGCCGCCCCGCATTCCATGAGGGCGAACCGCCAGCCGCGGTCGCCGTACTTGTGGACGGTCCGGGTCGGGTCCGCGGCGATGAGGACGGCCGCGGCGCCCAGGCCGAGGGCACGCGACACCCCCGGTTCGGGCCCGAACAGCCGGGGCAGCTCGGTGGCGTCGATCGTGCCGACTTCGAGGACCGCGGCGCGGTCGTGGTCCACCGCGAGGATCCGGCGCGGCGCCCCGGCGTCGTCGGCGCCGATGACCCAGAAGTGCAGCGGGTAGAGGGCTCCGCCCGAGGCGACGGCACGGTGGCCGTCCGGATGCGGCCGGTAGGCACCGTAGGCCAGCCCGATCGCGGCCTCCAGGCTTGCGAGGGGGCGCGGGACCACCGAGCCGAGATCGGCGGACCGCCGGCGTGCCGCCAAGTCGTCGATCCGCCCCGGGTCCTCGACCGGCTTCGCGTCCTGCGCGGGCTCTCCGGGCACGGCCATTCTCGGCATGTCGTAGGCCTGGAACGGATCGTGGCCCGGGGGCAACCGAAGAGGACTGGACGAGGAGGCGTGAAAGCGCAGCCAGCTGTCCCGGCCGCCGACGACGGCGCCGATCTTTTCCAGCGCGGTGAGCAGTTCCTGGGCGGGATTCGGCAGGTCCGCCGGCCCGGATCCATCCGCCGCCGGCTGGGTCAGACCGCGGACCAGGGACAAGATCTGCTCGATCTCGTCCCTGGTCCCGTCGATCCGAACCTCTCCTCCCGATCCTCGGATCAGGAGGTGGTCGACATTGTCCGTCAGATTCCCGACGAACGTTGGAAATGCCACTGTCGTAAGGCCTCAGCTCAGCGGGGGGCGCAGTTCGTCAAGAAGGCCGTCCGCCGCCGCGGTGGGGGCCTGACGGCCGGCCGCGCAGTTGCCGGAACAGAAGAGACAATACGAGAGGTCATTGCTGGGTGCGCACTCGTCGCAACCGCACTGGCTTTCCTTCTGATGTTCCAACCACAGATGGGAGTCGGCTAGCGGGGCCGTCTCCTGCTGGTGCTGCCGGACCACAGTGATCTTCATCCCTGCTCCTGTCACGTTGGCTGGGCAGTCACTCTAGGGTCGGTAAGACGGCCGCACAAGCCTCATATGCCGGTGGACTTTGACCGCTCGGGACCGACGCCAACTCCATTGTCGGCGGCGATTGAATGCCTGAATGCGGGGCTATCTTGACCCCGAATGGTTAATTCGGAGCCGCCGAGGTTAATTCGTGATGTCGCGCCCGGCGCCGCGATCGGGCGCGGTCATGTCCCCCGTCCCGGGGGTGCCGTCGGCGAGTCCGTAGCGCAGGTGGACGGTGCCCTTCGGACTGGCCGCAGGCGGCTCCAGGAGCGTGAGGTTCGTGGGCACGGCGCCGCCGTCGAACACCTTCTTCCCGGTGCCGAGCACGATCGGGTGCAGCCAGAGGTCCAGACGGTCGAAGAGCCTCTCGCGCAGGAGGGTCTGCACGAAGTTCAGGCTCCCGACGACCTTCACCTGCTCGTGCCGGTCGCGGATCTCGCGCACCGCGCCTGCCAGATCCGGGCCGAGCCGCGTGGACCCGGCCCACGAGAGGTCGGGCCTGCCGCGCGAGGCCACGTACTTCGGGACGCGGTTGAAGAGCGTGGCGATGTCGTCGTCCTGGCCGCCCTCCTGATGCGGCCAGTAGGCGGCGAAGATGTCATACGTCCGCCGGCCGAGCAGCAGGGCGTCCGTCCCCTCGTACGCGGCACCGACCTGCGCCCCGGCGACCTCGTCCAGCAGCGGCGCCTGCCACCCCCCGAAGGAAAACCCCACCGGGTCCTCCTCGGGCCCGCCGGGCGACTGCCCGACGAGGTCGAGGGTCGCGAACATCTCGATGTGGATGAGTCCCATGCGTCGCTCCCGACGGGTCGGTTTCCTGCGGTCAGAAGGTAGACCCGCCCGCGCCCGCGGACTCATCGCCGCGCCAGCACCCGACCAGGTCCGGCACTTCGCGGCGGAGTCGGCCGACACGGAGCTTGAGGCGCTGCCGGAGATATTGAGCCGGTGGGCCACAGCCGTGCGGTCTTGACAAGCCCCGCCACCGGGCACGTACGTTCGTTCCGCACCGTCAACAGGCATCACGCATCACGCGGCCGGGGCGCCCGCCCGTGGCCGCAGAGCGTCGTCCGGTCTTCGGGGTCGGGCCGATCGGAGTCGTCGTGAGGGCATCGCGCGTCGTGGCGGTCGGGGTCGCGGTGCTGCGGCCCGGCTGGACGAAGCGTCGGCACGTCGATCTGTGCCGGACCCACGCCACGCTCTGTCGTTGACGATCCGCCGTCCCTGACGGCCCCGCACCCTTCACCCCTCCGCGCGTTCGCGCGCGCTCGGCGGCGGCCTGCCCGCTCGGCTCCGGCCGCCGCCCGCCTCCGCCGTGGCAGACGGCGATCCTGAGCCATGTGACGCCACCGGCGCCGTCGCCGCCGGTGGGAAGGGACCACCCGTGAGCGCGAAGCTTCCCAGGACACTGAAGACCGTGACCGGAGCCGGCGGTGTGTCGGAGACGTACGACCTGGCCGTCGATCCGGAGCGGTCCACCCTGGACACCGCCGTGCGGGTCGCGGCGCTCGCCGAGGCGGCGCGGATCGACGCGCTGTTCACCGCCGACCTGCTGAGCTTCGGCGCACAGGGGGCGATCGGCTCGCAGGAGCCGCTGGTGTTCGTGTCGGCGCTGAGCGCCGTGACCTCGCGGATCGGCCTGATCGCGACCGTGTCCAGTACCTTCCACCACCCGTACAACCTCGCTCGGCTGTTCGGCACGCTGGACCACGTCAGCAACGGGCGGGCCGCGTGGAATCTGGTGACGTCCTCGCTCGGCGAGGAGAACTTCGGTCCCGGCGGACTGCCGAGCCCCGATGAGCGCTACGCGCGGGCCGCCGAGACGATGGAGGTCGTCAACGCGCTGTGGGACAGCTGGCAGCCGGGCGCGCTGACCCGTCGGCCGGACGGCACGGCGGTGCTGGACCCCGCCAAGGTCCGGCCCATCGACCACACCGGCCGCTACTTCTCGGTGGCCGGCCCGCTCAACATCCCGCCGCTGCCGCAGCGCCGCCCGGTGCAGTTCCAGGCCGGGCAGTCCGACGCGGGCCGGACGCTGGGCGCGCGGTACGCCGAAGTGGTGTTCACCTCGCTGCCCACGCTGGATACCGCGCTGGACTTCACCCGCAAGATCCGCGGCCAGGCCGAGGAGTTCGGCCGGCCCGGCGGACTGCCGCTGATCTTCAGCTCCTTCCACGCCACCTACGGCGCGACGGAGGAGGAGGCACGGCGGCTGGTGCGCGAGCGGCGCGCGGCGATCGACTTCGAGCGCGGCCGGGCGCAGGTGGCCGACATGCTCGGCGGTGACGTCGACCTCTCGGAGCTGCCGCTGGACGCGAAGCTGCCGGAGAGCCTGCTGCCGGACGTCACGACGGTGAACCGGCGGCGCGGCCGCGTGGACATCTTCGCCCGATACGCGCGGCAGGGCTACACGTTGAGGGAGCTGATCGTCGCCGCGCAGGACACCGGCCACTGGGCGGCAGCGGGCACGCCGGAGCAGCTGGCCGACGCGGTGGAGGAGCGCTTCCGGGCCGGTGTGCTCGACGTCATCACGCTCGGCGGCCTCGCCGACCCGCGCGAGCACGACTTCGCCGTCAACGGACTGCTGCACGAGCTGCGCAAACGGAGGATCGTCGCCGAGGACTACGCCGGGACGACGCTGCGCGAGAACCTCGGCCTCGAACTGCCGCCGGACGCCGGCTGACAGTCAGCCGGTCGGCGGGGGCGGCGGGGCGGCCGGTCGGCGGTCGGCCGGGCGGCCACGGCAGCCGCCCGGTCAGTCGAGGGTGATCCGGATGCCGACGGTCCCGTCCGCGCCCCGCCGCAGGCGGCTGCCCAGGAGGGTGAGCCTTCCGAGCAGTCCGTACTTGCGGCCCAGGAGACCGCGGTAGTGCCGGGTCCGCTCGCCGTCGAGTATCTCCGCATGTCCCGGGACCGGCTCGCCCGAGGGGTTGCCCCGTACGTCGCAGGCGGACACCAGGACATCGGCGCGGTTGCGGAGCCGCTTGACCTTGCCGGAGGTGGCGACCGTCCAGATACCGAGGGCGTCACCGTCGCGGATCACCCATACCGGGGTCGGGACCTCGCTGCCGTCCCGACGGAAGGTGGTGATCAGAACGTACTTGCCCGAGGTGAGGTGTTCGAGGTCCGCCCGGCCAGCTGTCATGGCGGAAGGCTATGCCAAAAACCGCTGCCCGCAATGGAGTTGAGCCCCGCACCGCGCGGGTCGGCCCCGCTCACCGCGTCGGCGCCGCCGGGAGCCGGCTTCGGGCTCCCCGCTCCCGCCCCGCGGGAGCGGAGAACGCCCGCGGGGCGACCGCGTGGGCATCGGTCTTCACCGCCGGGAGCACGCCGCCCTCATGGTCACCGAGTACGACGCGTTCGGCCGGAAGGGGCGCGGGGCCGGTCGCCCCGGCGCCCCGGGAATGGTGACTCCTCTTCCTCCGTCAGGCGGGTTCTTCGACGGCGGCTTCCCGCGCGGCGGCTTCCTTGTCGGCGGATTCCTGGTCGGCGGATTCCTCGGCTGCGGGTTCCTCGATGATGCGGGAGTCGGTCAGGCTCAGCGCGCCGCCGGCCGCGATCAGTCCGACGACGACCGCGAGCAGGGCGTAGGTGATCCGCTCGCCGTGGAAGAACGACGCGACGAGGCCGCTGCTCCAGGTGCCGGCCGGGAGCCGCGTGGTGACCAGCGCGGCGATCAGGGTGCCGACCACAGCGGTGCCGACGCTGGAACCGACCTCCTGGGCGGTGTCGTTGAGGGCCGCACCGATGGAGGTGCGGTTGCTCGGCATCGCGTCGACGAGGGCGACCGCGCAGATCGTCATCACGGTGCGCAGCCCAATGGTCATGAGCACCATGCAGACGGCGATGGCGGCGTACCCGTGGTCGACGCCCCAGGAGAGACCCGCCAGCGAGCCGGCCAGACAGGCCGCGCCGGTCAGGCAGGCGACGCGATGGCCGAACCGGCGCGCCAGCCACTCGGACAGGGGGGTCGCGGCGAGCATCGTCACGATGATCGGCAGGTTGGCCAGGCCGGCCCGCACCGGGCTCCACCCATAGGCGTACTGGAAGTGGAGGATCAGCCCGAACATCACGCTGGCCATCGCTATGGACGTCCCGATCTGGGCGATGGCGGCGCCGCGGACCGTGCCGTTGGAGAAGAGGCCCAGATCCAGCATGGGCGCCGGGCTGCGCCGCTCGTGCCGCACGAACGCGATCGCCGCCGCGACGGCCCCCACGATCGACCCGAGGGTGATCGAGGACAGCCAGCCGCGGTCCACACCGCTGGTCAGCGAGTAGCAGGCGAGCCCGATGGCACTGACGCTCAGGACGGCGCCCGGCAGGTCGAGCGTGTCCTTGGTCAGGTCCTCCGGCCGGTCGGCCGGGACGCCGAGCCGGACGCCGAGGCAGGCGATCGCCGCGATCGGGGCGTTGACGACGAGCAGCCACTCCCACCGCACATGGGCCAGCGCGGTGCCACCGAGCAGCGGTCCGAGGACGAAGCCGGACATGCCGACGACGATCATCACCGTCATGGCCCGCATCCGCAGGGCCTTGTCGTCGAACAGGCGGAAGACCAGCGAGTTCGTGATCGGTGCCATCGCCGCGGCGGCGATGCCGAGCGCGGCCCGCAGGGCGATGAGCTCGCCCGCCGTGGTGACGAGGATGACGCACAGGCTCAGCGAGCCGAACACGGCGAGTCCGACCAGCAGCACCCGGCGGCGGCCGAGCCGGTCGGCCATCGACCCGGCGGTGAGCAGCAGGCCGCCGAAGGTCAGCGAGTACGCCCCGGTGACCCACTGCAGCGCGGTCGTCCCACTGCCGAGGTCCCGGCCGATCGTGGGCAGCGCGATCGACAGCAGCGTGTTGTCGACCATCTCGACGAAGAAGGCCAGGCAGAGGGCGGCCAGCGGAATCCACGCCGCGCGCAGGGACGGATAAGTGGGTGACGGGGTCGGAAGCGTGGCGGTGGTCATGACAGTCCTCCCATCGAACGTCGTTCGGCTATCGAACAACGTACGATAGGTTAGAATAGAACATGGTTCGATACGGTGCAAGACGCGAGGGGATGTGAGCCATGGCACGCCTGCAGAACCGCTCGAGCGAGGGACGCCGACGGGCTTCGCACTCGATGGAGTCCGTCCTCGCCGAGGCGGTGGCCCTGCTCGACGAGGCCGGGGTCCCGGCGCTGACGTTCCGGGCGCTCGCGCAGCGCCTCGGCGGCGGCGTGGCCAGCATCTACTGGTACGTCGCGAGCAAGGACGAACTGCTCGACCGCGCCACCGACCATGTGATCGGCACGGTGCTGGCCGATGTCGAAGGACTTCCGGTCAGCGGCGACCCGATCGACGACCTCCGCGCGATGGCCGTGACGCTGTTCGACGCGATCGTGGACCGGCCCTGGCTGGGCGCCTACTTCATGCGCAACATCGATGTCCAGAGCAACTCCCTGCGCCTGTACGAGCGGCTCGGCCAGCAGACCCTCCGCCTCGATCTCAGCGCGCGGCAGCGGTTCCACGCCGTGTCCGCGGTCGTGGGGGTCGTCATCGGCTCCGCCATGGACATGGGCCAGGAGCCGCCCCAGGAGGTCCTCGACGGCGCCGTCGACCGCGACGAGTTCCTCGGCCGCTACGCCCGGGCCTGGCGGGAGCTCGACCCCGGGGACTTCCCCTACGTCCACGAGATCGTCGACGAGTTCGACGGCCACGACGACGTCGACCAGTTCCGCTCCGCCCTGGACCTGACCCTGACGGGCCTCCGCCTGCAGGCGGGAGCCTGAGCGGTTCGGTCCCCGCAGCCTCGGCGAGTGGGCAACGGCGCCCCCGGCGCGGCGGGAACGGCCGCTCAGACGGGCGTGGAGGTACGTCAGCTGGAGGAATCCGGGGCCATCCGCCGTTACCGGGCGCTGACCGATCCGGCCGCCGACACCCCGTGACGCGTGCCCCGCCCGAGGCGGATTCCGCGCGCTCGGGTTGGCCGAAGGTGTCCTGGCGGACCCGTGACCGGCGACCGTACGATCGTCCCCATCGGGAGAGACGGGGCCGTGTATGTCTTCCGCATCAAGAAAATTGGTGACGGCGCTCACCTGGGCCGTCGACAACATCGAGCTCCTGCTCGCCGTGGTCGGTTCGGCGACGGTCGCCTTCATGGACCTCTTCGGCGACACCATCGGTTTTCGGGCGACCTCCGGCGCGACCGTGCTGGTGCTGGGTGCCATCGCCGCCGGCTCCCTGCGGGAGCGTCACCGCGATTCGAACCTCGCGGAGGCGGTGTGGAAGGTCCAGCGCACCTTTGAGGGAATGGAGATGGTCAGATCACTCACCGGCGGTGAGATCGGCAGGGAACTGCGGGAAGCCCGCGAGCAGACCGATTTCTGGGCTTTCAAGGGCGGTACGGGTACCTACCTCCGCGCCATGACACTGCCGAAGTGCGTGGAGCGCGCCAGGGCCGACCGCTCGAACCTGACCTTCGACATCGACATCGTCGATCCGAGCGACGATCGCGCGTGCGCCGCGTACGCCCTGTTCCGCGAGTCGTACGGAACCGCCGGCGGATCGTCCGATCCGGAGCACTGGACGCCGGAGCGGACGAGCAAGGAGTCGTACGCGACCATCCTCGCGGCCCGCTGGCACCTCCAGCGCCTGCCCGGGATGGCCATCCACCTCTACCTCTCCTCGACGGCACCGACCCTGCGGTTCGACGGCTCGCATTCCTGTCTGATCATCACCCAGGACGACCCCGCGCGACCGGGACTCCTGGTGACCAGGAACCACCCGCTCTACAGGTACTACATCGTGGAATTGCAGCAGAGCCGGAACCAGGCCAGGAATATCGAACTCAGCTCCGCCCGGTCCCTGGACGAGGACCCGACGGTCGACCAGACACGGGCCTTCTTCGCCGAACTCGGCCTGCCCCTTCCCTCCTCCTTCTCCGACACCGACGTGGTGCAGATCAAGACGAAGGCCCTGCGCCCCGAGAATCCCTACCCGAACTGAGAGGCCCAACTGCGTGGTGCCATGGACTCCACAGCCTCGATCGACTTCGACACCCTGCACGGCATGCTCCGGTCCGGTCCGGCACGCGCGGCGGCCAGCGGCCTGGCCGTCGCGGCGCTCCGCGACATCGCCGACGGTCGCCGGGAACTGCCGGCGATCCGGCACCCGCTCGGCTTCCTGTGCCTGCCTCTCGTCAGGGACGGCCTCAAGGGGGTGTGCGTCCACCTCTTCGACGGCGGGTCCGGTCCCGGGCCCGAGCCCCTCGTCCACGCGCACAGCTGGGCGCTCACCAGCCTTGTCCTCCACGGCCGGGTGACGAACCTGTCGGTGCGGGTGCGGGACCGCCCCGCCGCTCCGACCCATCGCGTATTCGAGGTGCACAGCGAGCCGGACGGTGCCGATGAGGTGCGCCCGACCGCACGCCTGGTGCACAGCGAACCGCTGGACCTGCGAAGGAACGGCAGCGGGGAGGTGTACACCGTCCAGCCGGGTGAGTTCCACGCGACCATGGTGGAAGGCGGCCGGCCGGCGGCCACACTGGTGCTCGGCAGGAGCCTGCCCGGTCGTACGGACCTCTCCCTGGGGCCGCTGCACGGCGGGGGGCACCGATCGGTGCGGGGAGCCTGCAACCGGCCGGAGACCGTGTCCGCGGTACAGACCGCCCTCAGGAGGATCAATGCCCGGGACGACTGATCCGGATGGCTACGGATGGTACGGCCGTGAACTGCGGGTGGCGCGGGCCGCGGCTGAGGAGGCCGGAGAGATGCTGCGCGCCCGTTTCAACGACGTGTGGGAGGTGCGCCCCAAGGGCGACGACGGGGACGTGGTGACGGAACTCGACCTGGCGGCCGAGAGGATCGTCCTCGGCAGGCTGCGAGACGCTTTCCCCGGCGACCGGATCTGGTCGGAGGAGGCCGGGGTGCTGGACGGCTCCGCCGCCCGGACGTGGCTGGTGGACCCGCTGGACGGGAGCAACAACGTCGCCATCGGCCTGCCCGTGTACGCGGTGGGCATCGGGCTGTGCGTCGACGGCATGCCGATGGTGGGCGTCGTCCACGAGCCGCATACCGGCTCCACCTGGCATGCGATCCTGGGCGGAGGCGTCTTCCAGGGGGCGCGGCCGCTCGATCCGCCGCCGCCGTCCTCGTCGTCGGGACTGGTGGTGGCGTGGACCCAGGGACACGCGGTGTCCCGGGATGATGTCCCCGCCGCCGAGCTGCGCGGCGTGCTGGAGCGCCACACCCGGCGCGTGCTGCCGCTGTGGGCTCCGCTGCTCGGCTGGACGATGCTGGCCCGCGGAAGCATCGACGGGTTCGTCGGCTACTGCGCCGAGGCGGTGGACTTCCCGCCCGGCGCCCTGCTGGCCATGGAGGCGGGGGCGGAGTTCCGGACGTTGCTGGGCGGCCCTTTCCGTGTGGGCTTCAGCGGACCGGACTCCACCCGCTGCTTCGTCGCCGGCCGCCCGGGGGCGCTGGAGCGCCTGGTGGAGCTCACCTCCGGTGTCATGGCCGGACGCACGGTGCTGCCGACGGGGTGAACCCTTCCGGTCACAGCGCGAGCGGCACCGCGGTCAGCGGGTGAGGATCAGGGCGCCCGTGGCCGCCGCCGTCCCCGTGACGGCCAGCACCAGGCTGGACACGGTGAAGCGCGCGAGGGGCACCCGCACCCCGTAGCCACGGCAGCGCTCGAACCACAGCAGGGTGGCCAGCGATGCCCAGGGGGTCACCAGCGGGCCGACGTTGGTGCCGACGAGCAGGGCCAGCAGCTGGTCACGGTGCCCGGTGGGGATCGCAGCCTCCCCGGCGAGGTACACCGGAAGGTTGTTGAGCCCGTTGGAGAGGCCGGCGCCGACCGCGGCGGAGCGGAACATGCCGCCGGCTCCCCCGCCCGTGCCCACCGCTCGGGTCAACAGGTGGTGCAGGCCATGGGCGTTGACCGTCTCCACCACCAGGAACATGCCCGGCACCATCAGCAGGAGTCGCCAGGGTACGAGGGACGGTGTCAGTGCGGCGGGCCGCCGGACCGCGAACGTGGCGGCCACCACGAGCGTCGCGGCCAGTGAGTCCGCCCACAAAGGCACCGGTGCGGCCAGGATGAGCAGCAGGAAGCCGGCGCAGGCCAGCGCACAGGTCCGGAAGAGCACCCGGTCGGCGGGACGGAACGCCGAGGGAGGCCGGTACGCGTCGGCGCCGCGGCGGCCCCGGCGCCAGTAGAAGGCCCACAGACACGCGGTCGTGGCCGCTGTCGCCGCTGCCTGCGGCGCCCACATCCTGGCCGCCAGACCGCCGGCCGACAGCCCGACACGGTCCGCGGCGAGGAGGTTGGTGAGGTTGGAGACCGGCAGCAGCAGGCTGGCGGTGTTGGCGAGCCAGACCGTGGTCATCGCCAGGGGCACGGGCGCGATCCCCACCCGGCCCGCCATGGCCAGCATCACCGGGGTGAGCAGTACGGCCGTGGTGTCGAGGTTCAAGATCGCGGCGGTCGCGGCGGCGAAGACCACGCAGAGGCCGAACAAACGCGCATAGCTTCCTCTGCCGGTCCGGGAGATCCATCCGGCGACGAAGTCGAACACCTCGGCCTGACCGGTGAGTTCGGCCATCACGATGACGGTGGCGAGAAAAGCCAGCAGGGGCGCCGTGCGTCGTGTCACCTCCGCCGCCGCGTGCGCGGGGAGCAGGCCGGTGGCCACGCAGCACAGCCCGCATAAGAGCAGTCCGAGGGCGAACCAGTCGAGGAAGTGCACTCGTTTGGGTGACAGCACGGCGACAGGTTCGCACATCGATGGCCCGCGGAAGAAGGCTGCCCTTCCTCCGCCCGAAGCCGCCACAGGAGAGAAAGCCCTGATCGGTGACGTACTGATGCGCCGTCACAATCGGGTCCGAGTTGGCCGGTTGTGCACCGGTGCGTGCACCTGCCGGACTCCTACCATGACAGGATGCAGAACGCCAGCGAGGACCCGGCAGACCGTGCGGTCAGCTTCTTCATCAGCTACTCCCCGGCCGACGAGCCCTGGGCCGCGTGGATCGCCTGGACGTTGGAGGAGGCCGGATACCGCACGGTGATCCAGGCCTGGGACTTCGTGGCGGGCACCAACTTCATCGACTACATGGACCGCGGCGTCAGCGAGTCGGCCGCGGTCATCGCGGTGCTGTCCGGCCACTACGCCGGCTCCCGGTACGGGCGCATGGAATGGCAGGCCGCCCTGCGCGCCGAGCCGGACCAGCCCGAGCGACGGCTGCTGACCGTGCGGGTGGACGAGTCGCCCGTGGAGGGGCTGCTCGCCACCATCACCTACGTCGACCTCGTCGGGGTCACGGACCCGAACACCGCCAGCGGCATGCTGCTGACCCGTATCGAGCAGGCCATCGACGGCCATGCCCGCCCCTCCAGCGGTCCCACCTACCCGGGCGGCGGGCCGGTCTCCCCGACCGCCGCCGGGGCCCTGCCGCGCCAGGAACGGCAGCGGGCGCCCGGGCGTACCGGATGGGTCGGGCGGCGCCGTCCGAACGCGACCCCGCTCTATCCCCTGGCCGCCCCCGCCGGCGCGCGCCAGGACGCGGTGACCGTCCTCCACCTGGCCGGACCCGAGTTCGGGCGCGGACACGATCCGGAGGAGCTGCGCCGCGACATCCAGGGCGACCTGATCGAGCTGCGGGACGCCGGGGCCCCGCAGCCCGACCTGGTGGTGGTCAGCGGCGACCTGACGGCCTCGGGTTCGCCGCGTACCTGCGAGCAGGCCCTGGCCTTCCTCACCGGCCTGCGGGCCCAGCTGAATCTGCCACCCGGGCGCCTCCTCATCGTCCCCGGCAACCAGGACGTCAACAGCGCGGCCAGCCAGGCGTACTTCCACACCTGTGAGGCCGACGAGGAACGGCCGCAGCCGCCGTACTGGCCGAAGTGGCGCCATTTCAGCCGCCTGTTCCGCGAGCTCTACCAGGGCATGGACGCGGTCTTCGACAGCGACCAGCCCTGGACGCTCTTCCCGGTGCCCGAACTGCGCACCGTGGTCGCCGGGTTCAACTCGTCCATCGCCTGCACCCACCGGCTCGAAGACCAGTACGGGCAACTGGGTCGGGCCCAGGCCACCTGGTTCGCCGAGGCGTTGCGCGCCTACGAGGACGAGGGGTGGCTGCGGGTCGGCGTCATCCGCCATCCGCTGCTCGACCGAGGACGAGCCGGCAGCGGCGGGCCCGGGCCGCTCCGTGACACCGATACCTTCCAGCGGCTGCTCGCTCCCCGGCTGCACCTGCTGCTGCACGGCCCGAGCGGCGACCCGCGCGCGACCGGCGCGGAGCCCGGCCATGTCCTGCTGCCCGGGGCGTCCGGCGACCTGCCGCTGTTCGGTGCGGCCGCCCCGGCCCGGTTCACCCTGCTGCGCGTCGGCGCCGAGGGCGTCGAGCGGTGGACACCGCAGGGCGACGGGCATCCGGCGGTGTTCCCGGTCCATTGGCGCTCCGCGCCCCGGCTGCCCGGCGAGCCCGACAGCGCCGAGTCTCCGGCGCCTTCGGACGAGCCGACCGACAACCGCGTGGTCGCCGACCCGGGCGTGCTGCTGGCCGAGCGCGTCAAGGACGTGCTGCGGGTCCGTCAGCAGGGTGTGCGGCTGCGCGACGTCCACCGGACCGCGCCGGAGGACCTGGCCCAGGTCTTCGCCTGGTGGGACGAGGAAGGAGTGGTGCGGTTGCAGCGCATCGCCGTCCACCCGGGCACCCCCGACGCGGGGGAACTCGAACGTTTCCTGGTCCAGGTGCACGCCGACGACCCCGGCACCGAGGCAGAACTCGTCTTCAGCGGCCGTCAGCCCGACGCCGGGCTGCGTGAGCGGGCCGCGCGCGGAGGAGTGCGGCTCCGCAGCTTCCTGGAACTCCAGGGACTGCTCGACCTGCGCGAGTACGTCGCGGCGCAGACCGCCGAGCTGGAGAGCAGCCAGGCCTACGCTCCGGACCAGTACCTTCCGCAGCGCTTCCGCGACGAACTGCGGCTGGGCAGCGAAGAGCAGAACGACCTCGTGGAGGAGATGCTCCACCTGCTGGAGACCGACCAGGGCCGCGTCATCCTGCTGCTCGGCAACTTCGGCCACGGCAAGACCTTCGCGTTGCGCGAGCTGGCCCGCCGTATCCCGCAGCGACTGCCGCACCTGGTGCCGCTGCTCATCCCGCTGCGCAGCCTGGACCGTTCGCACAGCCTGCTCGGTCTGGTGGCGGCGCACCTGGCCAACCACGGTGTCGACGTCATCGACCTGCGCGCGCTGAAGTACATGCTCGGCCAGGGCCGGGTGGTCCTGCTGTTCGACGGCTTCGACGAGCTGGTCAACCGGGTCAGCTACGAGCGGGCGGCCGACCACCTGCAAAGGCTGCTGAACGCGGCGGTGGACCGGGCCAAGATCGTGGTGAGCGGCCGTACCCAGCACTTCCGTTCCCGGGAGCAGGTGCTCACCCCGCTCGGCGAACGGGTGGGGCTGCTGCCGCAGCGCCGGCTGCTGTCGGTGGAGGGCTTCGTCCCCGACCAGATCCACCGCTTCCTGGTCAATCGCTATGGGAAGGCGGGAATCGCCGACCGCCGCTTCGAACTGCTGCGGGGGATCCCGCAGCTCCTCGCGCTGTGCGCCAATCCGCGGCTGCTGAGCTTCGTGGCCGAGCTCGAAGAGGAACACCTGGGCGCCGTGGCCGGATCGGGCCGGACGCTGAGTGCGGCCCGGCTGTACGAGGACATCTTCAGCAGCTGGCTGCGCCACGAGGAGCAGCGCGGCCAAGGCGGTCCGGGTGCCGCGCCCGGCCTGGAGCTGGAGCAGCTGTGGACCGTCGTGACCGCGATAGCGCTGCGGCTGTGGGAGACCGGCCAGAGCAGCCTGCGTCTGGACGAACTGACCGACATCGTCGCCGGCACCTTCGGGCGCTGGGACGACAGCGGGCTGTTCGCCCAGGAGACACAGGCCGTGGGGGCGGGCACCCTGCTGGTGCGTGTCGACGACGGCATCTTCCACTTCATCCACGAGTCGGTGATCGAATGGCTCGTGGCGCGGGAGGCCGCGCTGCGACTGGCACGGCAGGACGACACCCTGCTGAGCCTGCGGGAACTGCCCACGCTCGCCGTCGAGTTCTTCTGCGATCTCGCCGACCGGGACGTGTGCGCCGCCTGGGTGCGGCGGACGCTGGAGAAGCCCGGGGAGGGAGTGACGGAGGTCGCCCGTACCAACGCCTACCGGATCAACAAGCGAATGCGCGTGCATGCCGAGGCCGATCTGCGCGGGGTCCGCTTCTCCGGCGACGACCTGTCCGGACGCGATCTCTCCGGCCTGGACCTCACCGGCGCCAATCTGACCGACGCGCAACTGATCGGCACGAACCTCTCCCACGCGGTGCTCCGCGACGCGCGGTTGAGCGGGGCCCGGCTCGACGGCGCCGATCTGCGCGGCAGCGATCTGCGGGGCGCCGACCTGCGCCGGGCGCGGCTCCTCTCGACGGACCTGCGCGGAGCACGGGTCGAGGGCAGCCGCTGGCGCCGCGCGGTGCTCATCGACGCCGACCTCGACGAGTCGGCCCGCTCCTCGCCGGAGCTGGCCACGGCGACGATCGCGCCGGACGTACCGCTGGAGACGGCCTTCCGGCCGGCCGCCGTCAGCGTCCCCTACGGCTTCGACATGCGCACCGGCCGGCTGCCCGAACCGATCGCCTACAGCCCGGACGGCGAGCTGCTGGCGGTCGGCAGCGAGGACGGCAGTGTGCTGATCTGCGCGCCGGAGAACGGCGAGGCGTTGCGCGCGCTCCACGGCCACCAGGGCCGGGTGTACGCGATCAAATTCCGCGCCTCGGTGCTCGCGACGGGCAGCGCCGACGGGACGGTCCGGCTGTGGGACCCGGTGACGGGCCGGTGCCGCTCCGTGCTGCGGGTGCACAGCCGCGGGGTGTGGCCGGTCTCCCTCGACGAGACCGGCGGTCTGCTGGCCACGGGAGACCCCGACGGTGTGGTCAGACTGTGGGACACCGCGGCGGGCACGCTGCTGCACTCCCTCCCGGGCCACACCGCGCCCGTCTACACCGCCGTCTTCAGCCCGGACGGACGCACCCTGGTCACCGGCGACGCGGGCGGCGCGGTACGGCTGTGGGAAACCGCCACCGGCCGGCGCATGTTCGAGATGGGCGGCCATCAGGGGGCGGTGTACCGGGTGCGCTACAGCCCCGACGGCAAGCTGCTGGCCACCGCCGACCAGGGTGCGGGCGATCGTGGCACGGTCCGGATCTGGCGGGCCTCCGACGCGGTCCTGCTGCATGAGCTGACCGGCCACACCGGCAGGGTCTACACGCTCGACTTCCACCCCGACGGCGACCTCCTGGTCAGCGGCGACACCTCCGGCCGGGTACGGCTGTGGAACCCGGGGTCGGGAGCGCCCGGGCAGCCGCTGGAGCAGGGCTCCGGTCCCGTGTACCAGGTCGTCTTCCGGTCCGACGGGCGGCAGCTCGCCGCCTGCGACAGCGACGGCGCGGTACGGCTGTGGCACGTGGCCGCGGGCCGGGGCGGCTACGAGGCGACCTTCGCGAGCCTCCAGCCGACCGCCCACCAGGGGTCGGCGTGGGCGTGCCGGTTCCGCCCCCACGACAGCCAGCTCGTCACCGCCGGCGGCGACGGGCTGGTGCAGATCTGGGACGCCGAGACAGGGCAGGGCAAGCGGATCCTGCGGGGGCACGGGAGGCGCGTCAACGCGGTCGCGTTCGGGTCCGACGGATCCCGGCTGGCCAGCGGCGGCAGTGACGGCGTCGTACGGCTGTGGGACGTACGCACGGGCCGGCGCCTCAACGAGCTGACCGGGAGCGGGGACCGCCTGGTGTCGGCCGTGTTCAGTCCGGCCGGCCCGGTCCTCGCCACCGCGGCCAGCACCGGTCACGTGTCTTTGTGGAACGCCGAGAGCGGGGCCTTCCTGCGCGAGCTGGACGTGGAGACCGATCACACCTGGGCGGAGGCCTTCAGCGCGGACGGCGACATGATCGCCACCGCCAACGACGACGACACGGTCCGCCTGTGGTGGCGTGGGACCGGCTCCCACGTCACCAGACTGGCGGGGCATCAGGGGCGGGTGCGCTCCATCTCCTTCGCCTCGGACGGCGCCACTGTCGCCACGGGCTGCGACGACGGACGCGTCCGGGTGTGGAAGGTCGAGGACAGCGGGGACAGCAGCCTGACCGCGACGCTGTCGGCCCACACGGATCGGGTCTACGCCGTGGCCTTCGGCTCGGACAGCTCGTGGATCGGCAGCGCTTCCTGGGACGGTACCGCTGTGGTGTGGCGGGGCCAGGAGGCCAGGCACGTCCTGCGCGGCCACACCGGCAAGCTGTGGACGGCCGCCGCCCATCCGTCGCGGCCGCTGCTGGCCACGGCGGGCGACGACCGCGTCATCCGCCTGTGGAACGCGGAGAGCGGGCAGCCCGGCCCCGTCCTCACCGGTCACCGCGGCCGGATCTACTCGCTGGCATTCAGCCCCGACGGCTCGCTCCTGGCCAGCGGCGGTGACGACGGCACGGTCCGGATGTGGCGGTTCGACGAAGTGGCCGACAGCGGCTCCGGGACATCGTCGCCCGCGCTGAAGGCCACCTTGATCGGTTCACCCGGCGGCTGGGCGGCGCTCACGCCGGACGGCGGCTACAAGTCCGAGGGAGAGGTGGACGGCGAGTTCTGGCACGTCGTCGGAATGGCGCGGTTCGCCCCGGGCGAGTTGGACCATCATCTCCCCGGCGCACGCCGGCTGGCCCTGGGCGAGGAGTTGTGACCGACGGGCCGGGTGCCGCTCGGTGGCACCCGCGCCCCGCCCTCCGGACGCGCCCCGGAAACCCGCTTGGCGGACGAGGGCGGCCACTGCTACTTTTCCGGTGGCCCGTGCGAGAGACCGAGGAGGTGGTACCCGTGAACGCAGTATCGACAAGGGTGCTCCCCTCCGGGGTCACGGTCGGGCGATAGGCAGGTCGTCCGGGAGCGCCTCTCCAGCGCACTCCCGAAAGGCACGACCATGCGTTTCACTTCCGAGCGGCGCCTTGACGACGGCGTCCTCGAACGCGAATTCACCCTCGGCGAGATCCCCGGCATCCTGTGGACGCCCGCATCGGGATCCGCGTCCGCACCGGGAATAGCCCCGGCACCGTGGCCGCTGATCCTGCTCGGCCACCCTCCCCTCGGGCTGGGGAAGATGTACCCCCGGCTGGTGGCCCGGGCCCGGCACGCCGCGGCGGAGGGCTTCGCCGCGGCCACCATCGAACTCCCCGGAAGCGGCGACCGGCCCCGCTGGCCGGCTGTCGAGCAGGCCCGCGCCGACCTGCGCCGGGCGATGGCGGCCGGCCGGCCGGTCGGCGACGAGATCGTCGACGCCCTCGTCCTCCCGCTGGTCGACAAGGCGGTCCCGGAATGGCGGGCGGCCCTGGACGCCCTCCTTCCGCTGCCCGGGATCGGCGGCCCGGTCGGCTACTCCGGGGGACTGATCTCCATCGGCATCCGGCTGGCGGTGGCCGAACCCCGCATCTCGGCCGCCGTTCTGTTCGCCGGAAGCTTCGTGCCCCGCGCCGTGGTCGAGGAGGCCCGGCGGGTCACCATCCCGCTGCACGTCCTGCTGCAATGGGACGACGAAGGCAACGACCGCCAGGCGGCCCTGGACCTCTTCGACGCCTTCGGCTCCAAGGAGAAGTCCCTGCACGCCCATCTCGGCGGCCACACCGGCGTCCCGCAGTCCGCGGGGGACGCCGCGGCCCAGTTCCTCACCCGGCATCTGAAGTAGAGCCGGGCGCACGGACCGGCAGCAGCCCCGGGCCCCTGCCGAACTCCCGGCAGGGGCCCGGGCGGCCTGGCGTCATGAACGGTTCGACCTGTGCGGAGCTTCGAGCGCGCCCACCGGCGCCCTGGCCGGCGCGATGTACGGCCTCGGGGCCGTACCCAGCCGCTGAATCGCGTCCCTCCACGTCCCCTAGCTCGGTCGGCAGCCCGGAGAGCGGAGAATTCCGAGGAGCGGCACCCGCAACGTCTGGCTGCCACTGCGGCGAGGGCTTCGTATCCACCCGCCTTCTTGCCACATTGGGCCCGTGGACGATGTGAGTCGCGCCGTGATGATCTGCCTACTGGGCCTTCTGCAACCGCTGAGCCACTCCTACGATTTCCGCGCGGACCGGTCGTGCGGGACGGTGGGCCGGTGTGCGGGTATGACGGTCAGCAGTCCGTCGAGGCCTTTGTAGGCGTCGGGATGGGTGGTCGAGGGGGACTGACAGATCCTCAGCGTCGTGCTTATGATGCCGGGGATGAAGAACTACTCCTCGTACGGATCGGGGGAATCGTTCGCGCAAGGTGAGTGCTGATGGCACATCACTTCGCGGACTCGATTCCGGCCCACCTGTTGATGTGGCAGCGCGTGCGCGAGTACGCCGTGCCACCGTCCATGATCGCGACCGCACGGCGTGCGGTCGGTGACTGGGCCGGGGCCTGCGCCGCCGCCCGGGTCGACGTCGATCTCGATCTGCGCGCCGTGCGTGACCGCCACGGCACCGATCTCACCACTCACCTCCGTGCTGATCTGCGCCGGCTGGCGCCGGATCTGCTTCGCTGGCACCTGCCCCGGATCGCCCCCGACGGGTGGCTCCGGCCGGGCCTCACCATCTCCCTTGCCCGTTACCGCGGTTCCGGCGGCACACCGCTGCAGCTGGTGGTGCGGACGCCGCCGGCCTGGGCGGACGCCGGACAGCGGATATCCCTGGCCCTGTTCGAGGAGCCCGGGAACGGCGCTCGCGGACACCTTTCGCATCCGCATCCGCACCCGCATCCCCATCCCCATCCCCATCCCGACCGGCGTTTCCGGCTCGACCTGCACCGGCATCTCTGGGACTCCGAGCGGAGCGGCGAACTGGCGCGGCGGTGCGGTGCGGGCATGGCGCCGTCCATGGCGCTGCCCGACCGGTCCCACGCACCCGCCCGGCCAGGCCTTCCGGATCGGCCCGCGGTCCACGATCCCTCGTGGGCTTCGGCAAGTTGGGCCGCCGAGGCGGAGTTGCTCTTGTGGGCCGAGGGTCGCCCGCGCGGGGCCTTCACCGTGCGGCTCGGTGCGCGGAGCCGCGCCGTGCTCGAACTCGTCGCCCCCGACGACAGCCATGCCCCGACGGTCCGGCCGCTGCGGGAGGCGCTGCCGCCGCAGGAGGTCGCGGCGCTTCCGGTGCTGCCGGAGGCGGCGGCCCGGGTCCTTCCGGATCTGGAGCTGCTGCGGGCCGGGCTGATCGCGACCGATCGGCTGCACCCGCTGGTCGCCGCGGCGTTGGCGGCGTCCGGCTCGCTGGCGGCGTCCGGCTCGGTGACGGCGTCCGGCCCGGGACCGGCGGCCGGCCCCGCCGCCCGGCCCGGCGATCCGCACCGGGTGGAGTGCCAGGGCGAGGTCCACCGGATCGCGCTGCGGGACGGGGCGCTGACGGCGATCGATCACGACCTGGCACAACTGCGCCGGGAGGAACTGCTGGTGGCGCTCGGCGGGCCCGCGCTGCCCTGCCTGCGGGCGATCGACGAGGCGCACCGTAACCCGGAGGCACTGCCCGCGGTCCGGGAGCGGCTGGGCCACGGTGACGTCGCCGGGGCGCTGGCCGTGGTCGAGGGGCTGCTCGGTCACGATGCGGTCCTGCGCGACGGGCCGCTCCGGGAGGAACTGGAGTCGGCCGCCGCCCGCCGCGTCGACCACGGGCTCTTCCGCTCGGGGCTGCTCGACGCGCACCCCCGCGCTGGCGCGGTAGGGGGCGGAGACGGGGGCGGAGCCGCCTCGGACGTGAGGCACGCGGAGGCGGGCCACCGTCCCCGAATCGACCGCCGTACGCCTCCCGCGATCCGCAGCAAGCGGAACAGCCGCGCCCGGCCCCGCACCGGCCAGACCTGCTGACCGGGCGGCCGCCCGACCGGCTGCCCCTCCCCAAGTTCCCTGACCACACCACGAATTCCGCGCCGCACGCCCCACGACATCCGGGACGGGCCCGCTCGTTCCCCTTCTCCCACTCCAGGTGATGCCCATGACCCCCAGCACCCTCCTGCCCGCGCCGGCCCCGGCCGACGGCAGGCCCGCCCCCGCCCCCGCCGGAGCATCCGAAACCGGCGTCCAACTCGCCCTCGCCGACGACCTCCTGGCCCTCCTGCGGTCGACCACCACCGAGTCGCGCCCTGACGAGCAGCTCGAAGCGCTCACCTTGGCCGTCGCGGCCGATCTGCCCGTACTGCTCTGGGGTGAGCCGGGCATCGGCAAGACCGCGGCCCTGACGCAGCTCGCCGCCTCCCTCAACCTTCCGCTGACGACCGTGATCGCCAGCGTCCACGAGCCGACCGACTTCTCCGGGCTGCCCATCGTCGGCGACGACCCGGCGGTGCGAGGGGTACCGATGGCGCCGCCGCAGTGGGCCGTGGAACTCGTACGGGCCGGGCGGGGGCTGCTCTTCCTGGACGAACTCTCCACCGCCACGCCAGCAGTCCAGGCCGCGCTGCTCCGGGTCGTCCTGGAGCGGAGGGTCGGCGCGCTGCGGCTGCCGCCGGAGGTGCGGATCGTGGCCGCGGCCAATCCGAGCGCGTCGGCGGCGGACGGGTGGGAGCTGAGCCCGCCGCTGGCCAACCGGTTCGTGCATCTGTACTGGGTGCACGACCGGGAGGTGGTGGTGCGCGGGCTGGGCGGGGTCTGGCCCCGGGCGGAGCTGCCCCGGCTGGCGCCGGAGCGGTTGCCGGAGGCGGTGGCTTTCGCCCGGCGCGCGGTCTGCGGATTCCTGGAAGCCCGGCCGACGCTGATCCACCGGCTGCCGAGCACGGAGACGCGGCGCGGCGGTGCCTGGCCCTCGCCGCGGAGCTGGGAGGCCGCGTTGGCCCTGCTGGCCTTCGGCACGGCGGCCTCCGTCTCCCGGGAGGTGCTGGCGCTGCTGGTGCGGGGCGCGGTGGGGGACGGGCCGGGGCTCGAACTCCTCGCCCACCTGGACCGGATGGAGCTGCCGGACCCGGAGTCGCTGCTGGCCGATCCGGCCTCGGCGGAACTGCCGGTCAGGGGCGATCTGCGGCAGGCAGCGCTGGAGGCGGTGGTGGCCGCTGTCGGGGCGCGACCGGAGCGGGCGAGATGGGAGGCCGGGTGGGCGGTGCTGGTCCGGGCGCTGGAGACCGGCGCCCCGGACCTGCTGGTCGCCCCGGCGACGGCGCTGGCCGCGCTGCGGCGCGACGACTGGGAGGTGCCGGAAGCGGTGGAGCGGCTGGTCGGGGTGATCGGTATCGCCCAACGGGCGGACCGGTCGGTGGGGCGGGCCGCAGCGGCGGCCGACGCCGGGCCTGCGAAGGGTGCGGGCCGATGACGGGGGCCGCGAAGCGCCCGCTGCCGCACCCGATGTCCCGGCCCGCGCCGCCGCGCCCGGTGCGGGCCACCGCTCCGACGCCGCCGGCCGGCTCCGGCACGCCGTACGGTCCGCCCGGTCTCCCACTGGACATGGAGAAGCTGCTGGCCGCCCGGCTGCACGCGGTGAAGGTCCGTCCCTACCTGGCAAGCGCACTCTTCGCGCTGCACGTGGTGGAGGACCGGTCGGTGCCGACGATGGCGGTGGACGCGCACTGGCGCTGCTACGTCTCCCCCGGCTTCGTGGCGCGCACACCGGTGGAGGAGCTGGCGGGGGTCTGGGTGCACGAGGTCTCCCATCTGCTCCGGGACCACCACGGCCGGGGCGAGCGGTACGCGCGGGAGCACGAGGAACACGGGCCGGGCGGGCGAGGCGAGACGGGGGTCCCCCCGGCCGAAGGCTGGGGGAGGCTGCGGAGGAACATCGCCGCCGACTTCGAGATCAACGACGACATCTACGGTGACGGTCTGCCCCTGCCCGCCGGGGCGGTGCTGCCGTCGCTGCTGCGGCTGCCCGACGGGCTGCTGATGGAGGAGTACCTGCGGACGGCGTCGATGTCAGGGCTCACCGCTGACCTGGCCTGGCTGGACTGCGGCAGTGGCGCCGACGGGCAGGACCGGCCGTGGGAGCTGGGACCTGACGGGGCGCACGGGTTGAGCAGGCAGCAGCGGGACGCGGTCCGCTTCCGGGTCGCCGAGGGGATCAGGGGCCGGCCGGGCGACGCGCCGGAGGGCTGGCGCCGGTGGGCCGACCAGGCGTTTCACCTGCCGCAGCCGTGGCGGCAGTTGCTGGGGGCGGCGATCCGCTCCGCGACGGGCGCACCGGGGGCGGGCGAGAACCACAGCTACCGGCGTCCGTCCCGGCGGTCGGCCGGTGTCCCCGGTGTGCTGCTGCCGAGCCTGCGCCGTACGCCGCCCCGGGTCTGTGTCGTGATCGACACCTCCGGCTCGGTGAGCGATGCCGAGCTGGGCAGCGCGCTCCTGGAGGTGGCGGCGATCTCGCGAGCGGTGGGCGGTCGGCGGGACCTGGTCTCGGTGATCTCCTGCGACGCGGCGGCCGGGGTCGCCGTCCCGCTCTGCCGGGCCGAGAACATCGAACTGGTCGGTGGCGGGGGGACGGATCTGCGTTCCGGTTTCGCCCGGGCGCTCCGCACCCGGCCCCGTCCGGACGTGATCGTCGCCCTGACGGACGGTCAGACACCGTGGCCCTCCGCGCGGCCGCCCTGCCGCACCGTCGTCGGTCTCTTTCCCCGTCCCGCGCGCGCCGTGGACGAGGAGAACCCCGACTATGTCCCGGACACCCCGCCGTCCTGGGCGCGGGTCGTCACCATCAGCTGAGTCAGCGCAGTCAGCCGAGTACGCGCGGCGGCGCGGTACAGCCCCCGGACCGCCGTGCGCGTCGGCCTGCGTCACGTCTGCTGCCGGTTCCCGTGACAGGCGGAATGCCCGACGGCGTCCTCCGCGACGACCCGCTGCCGCTGCACCCCTGGCGGCCGTTCCGGCCGGACGGCGAAGTGTTCCCGCACACGCTCGCGCGGCTGCCCGCCGTCGGACAGCCGTGGCTGCGCGGGATCTACGACCGGGTGAGAGAGCACCCGTACGGTCGTCCGTTCAGGGTCCCGTCCGGCGGATCGCGGTTTTGAGTGAGCCGGCCTGACAACGGGGTTGACCGACCGGAAACCGTTCGATCACAAGGAATTCACCTCCGGAGTCTACCCGCGTAGCGCCTGAAGGGATGTCATGGGCATGACCCCGTCGAACCTCGTCGAACCTCGTCGTCCCTGGAGGCACTCATGCGCCGCATCCCCCGAATACCGGCCGCAGCCGGTTCGGCTCTCGCCCTGACATTCAGTGGCCTCATCCTCGGCGTCAGCGCCGGTACGGCCCAGGCCAGCACCTGCTCGCAGTCCTACCTGCCGCTGCCCGACCCGCACTGCACACCGGGTGTGTACAACTCCGCCGTCACCCAGTCGACGATCAACTCCACGATCTGCGTCTCCGGCTGGACGGCGACCGTACGCCCGCCCACCTCGTACACCAACGCGCTGAAGACGCAGGGAATCATCGACTACGGCTACGCGGACAAGAGCCTGTCCTCCTACGAGGAAGACCACCAGATCCCCCTTGAGCTGGGCGGATCCCCCCGCGACCCCGGCAATCTGTGGCCCGAGCCGTACTCCGGCACCAAGACCGCCACCACCAAGGACGGCGTGGAGACCAAGCTCAAGAACGCCGTCTGCAAGGGCACCATCACGCTGTCCGCCGCGCGTACCGCGATCAAGAACAACTGGACCACCGCGCTCAGCGTCACCGGCATCGGCTAAGGACCGAACTGGCCGGTGGCGTCAGTGGTATCGGGCGTCACCGGCCAGCGCTGGTCGGTCGTAACGGGCAAGGGCCCGCGTGCCGTGGGCGGGGGATCGGACGCCCGAAGTTCCCGTGCCGAACATATGATATGTGGTGGGGGCGGGGGGACCGCCGAACAGTGCCCAGCCGTGAACGCTGGGAGACTCAATCCGGGGGTTACCTTGTCACTCACCATGCGATGGGCCGGAACAGCGGCGGTGGCGCTGGCGGCCATGGCCGCGCTCGTTCCCGCGGCCCCCGCTGCCGCGGCCGGGTACGCCTCATCGGCCGGGCCCTGGAGCGCCCCGGTCGGTCTGACGGACTCCACCGGGCAGCAGAGCGTTGTCGACGTCAAGGCCGCCGGAGACGGTACCGTCTTCGCCCTGTGGCGGGACAGGGCGGCGGGCGCGTCCGACTGGCAGTTCCAGATCGCCGTGCGGCGAGCGGGCAGCGGGGTATGGGGCGCTCCCCACACGGTGTTCGCGGGAGTCTCAGCCCTGACCCCGCCTCCGTCGCTGGTCGTCACCCGGGACGGCCATGCCACCGTCGCCTGGGTGAACGACCTTTCCGCGGCGGTCACCCCGGTCATCTTGACGTCGGACTGGGACCCGGCGTCTGCGGCATGGTCGGAACCGGAGCTCCTGACCGCTTCACCCGGGTTGTACATCGGCGGGCAATCGCTCGGAGCGGCGGCCGACGGTTCGCTCACCGCGGTGTGGCAGCAGGCCGACGGAATGCAGTACCAGGTGATGGCCGCCACGCGCGCCGCCGGTGCCCGGACGTGGTCCGTGCCGCAGCAACTGGACGCGGCGTCCCTGGACTCGGTCTACTCGCTGAACGTCGGTGTCGCTCCGGACGGGACAGCGGTAGCGGCCTGGGACCGGTGGAATCCTTACGACGGCACCCACCTCCTCCGGACGGCCACCCGCCTGGCTCGCACCGCCCGGTTCGGCAACGCCTCCGTCCTGCCGGGAACCGACGCCCACTCCGGTCTCGAACAGGTCGCGGTCTCCGGCACGGACAGCACCGTCGTGCTGTGGGACTCCTCGACGGGTGACCTCAAATCGTCGCTGCGCCCGCTTCCGTCCGGCAA
This sequence comes from Streptomyces polygonati, assembly GCF_042650325.1. Taxonomy (NCBI): domain Bacteria; kingdom Bacillati; phylum Actinomycetota; class Actinomycetes; order Kitasatosporales; family Streptomycetaceae; genus Streptomyces; species Streptomyces polygonati. The sequence goes on from NZ_JBHSBB010000014.1 coordinate 715,982, forward strand.
CTGGGGCACCGCCCAGACGGTGGTCTCGTCCTACACCACGGGCGACGGCAGCGGACCCCTGATCGGCCCCAACGGCGACATCACCTTCGTATGGGTGCCGTGGAGCGACACGTACGGCACACCGGTGGTCGAGGCGGTCACTCGTACGGCCACCACCGGTGTCTGGGGTGCGCCGCGCATACTCTCCACCGGATACGTCAACTGGCACGTCTCGGCGTCGATCGGCGGTGACGGCACGGTTCAGGCGCTGTGGACGCAGACCCCCAGTATCGAGAACGGAAACGACAACTACCTGGAGTGGTCGGTACGTTCCGGCGGTGCGTGGAGCACCGCGAAAGCGCTCAACGCCACCCCGGTACCCGCGGTCCCCAGTACGGACGCCCTGGCCGGCAAGGTGGCCGCCGGTCCCGACGGGCGCGCTACCGCGGTGTGGATCCAGGCGCTCTACTCCTCGCCCGGCAGCTACTCCTCCCAGGTATTGACCCAGTACCAGACCCTGGTGCCCAAGCCGGTGTTCACGGCGGCTGCCCGCATCACGGGTGCGGCGCGTACCGGGAGCGCGCTCACCTGCGCGGCCTCCTGGCACGGTACCGGCGTCAGCGTCTCCCGTGCCTGGCTGCGCGACGGGAAGCCGATCACCGGCGCGACCACGGCCTCCTACGTACTGACCGCCGCCGACTACGGCCACAAGGCGGCCTGCCGCATCACCGTTGCCAACGGCGCCGGTTCGGCCTCCTCGGTCTCCGCCCCGCTCACGGTCGCCGCCGGACCGGCTCCGAAGGCGACCAAGGCCCCTACGCTCAGCGGTTCGCCCCGTGTCGGCGGAAAACTCTCGGCGGCCCACGGCACCTGGTCGCCGGCCCCCACGTCCTACGGCTACGTGTGGAAGCGGAACGGCAAGCCGATTTCCGGAGCGAACAGGTCCACCTACACCCTGGCCAAGGCCGACAAGGGAGGGCGGATCACCGTGACCGTCACCGTCTCCCGCGCCGGATACGCCAAGGGCACGGCCACCAGCTCCTCGGTGACCTGCCACTGATCCACCGCCGGATGATCGTGCTGAGCCGGCTGCGGGCCTCCGGAGCAACCTCGGGACCGCACCAGGTGCGGATCTCCTTGCGCCTTGCCACCGACGTGCTGCCGCTCCTGCTCAACGCCTGTTCGCGAGCATGTGTCGAAGCGCTGCCGCAGCCGCACGCCAACGACGTCGCTACGCCCCCACCGCGATGGGCCGGACATCCCCCAGCCGCTGACACGTCACTGACGAGGGTGACGTCGCCTTACCGGTCGTGGAGGACGGTGGGCCGGGTGACGGGGACGACGGTGAGGAGGTCGTCGAGGGCTTTGTAGTCGTCGGGGTTGGTGGTGAAGAGGGGGAGTTCTTGGGCGATGGCGATGGCGGCGATCATGAGGTCGGCGACGCGGCGGCGGGGTTTGCGGCCGGCGCCGATGACGGCTGCGCAGATTCTGCCGTAGAGGCGGGCGGCTTCGGTGTCGAAGGGGATGGGGTCGAACTCGTTCTCGGCGCGTTGCAGGATGTCGAGGCGGCGGGCGCGTTCGGCGTGTTCGTCGTAGTCGTCCTGCTCCTCGTTTCTGCGTACCTCGTGCGGGCCGGCGGAGAGTTCGGCCAGGGTGATGGCGGTGATCGCCACCTCGGCGGGCAGCTCCTCGGGATTCAGCCACTTGCGCAGGATCACGATGTTGGTGTCGAGCAGCCCTTGCGCGTGTTCAGCGGGCATAGGGGTCGTCCGTCTCCTGCTCGGCGGTGGCGTCCTGGTCGGCCCGGAAGGCTTCGAGGGAGACGTCCGATGCGGTACGGGACATCGCGGCGAACTCCGAGCGGGGGACGAACCGCCGACGGCGGCGCAGCGGGATGAGTTCCCCGATCTGGTGCCCGTCTCGGGTGACGGTGAAGGACTGCCCGTTCTGGACGGCGTCCATGATCTCTTTGGAACGGCTGCGCAGGTCGCGCTGCGTGATCTCGGGCTGCGCTGTCATGGCTTCACGGTAGCACCAGGTAGCACTGGGTGCTGTGACGCCGATCTGGGCCCGGCACAGGCTGGGATCCGCAACCGCCGGGCCGCGCCTCGATCCTTCTCGGTGGCGACGGCGGAGGCGGAGAGGAGTGTCGCAGCGGCGAGGCTGCCCCAGAGGGCGGCCGGGCCGTGGGGGGCGAGAGCGGTGATGACGGCCGGGGAGACGGCGAGGCCGAAGCCCGTGGAGAGCTGGAAGCGGGCGAGGGCGCGTCCCAGGACGTGGGCCGGGGCGAGGACGGTGACGAGCGCGGTGGCGCTGCCGGCGTAGACGATCTCGCCGATGGTGCAGACGACGGACACGGTGGCGACGGCGGGGGCGCCCCAGCCGTGTCCGAGTGAGGTGGCCGCGAGGAAGCCCAGGTAGGACGCGGTGAGTAGCACGCCGGCAAGAGCCAGCATGGTCCGCCGGGAGAAGCGGGCCATCAGGACGGTGACCGGAACCTGGAGGGTGACCACCAGCACCGTGTTCGCCACGAAGACGGCTGCCGACCACACCGGGGATGCGTGCAACTGTGTCACCAGGACCAGAGGGAGCGCGATTTCGGTGATGTTGAGGCAGAAGACGTAGACCACGTTGGCGGCCAGCAGCGCGCGCATCCGGGGTGCGGGCGCGTCGGCCTTGTCCTTGACCTTGGCCTTGTCCTTGACCTTGACCTTGGCCTTGTCCTTGGCCGGAAGAGTGGCCGGATGCGCGCGCAGGTGAACCGACCATGCCAGGGCCGCCGCGGTGAGATAGGCGAGCCCGGTGACGGCTGCCAGCGCGTGCATTGCGGCGGCGCCGCCCGCCAGGCATGCGGTGGCGAGGAGCGCGCCCAGGCCCATGCCGGCGTTGCGCAGGGCGCGGCCTGCCGCGAGAGCGGTGTCGCGTTCCCGGCCGTGGGCGACCGTGGCCACGAGAGCCGCGTGGGCGGCCGGCCATGCCTGGTTGCCGATGCCGAGGAAGAGCGCCGCCGCCGCGAAGAGCCAGACGTGTCCCGCCGGGGCGGCCAGCAGCAGCGCCACGCCCAGCACCCGCACCAGCATCGACGCCGCCACGACCGTGCTGCGTGCGCCCCGGTCCAGCCATCGGCCGACAGCGGGCATGCACGCCAGACCCACGACGGCGCTGACCGTCATGGCGATGCCGGTGACCGACGCGGACAGCCTCAGCACCGTCAGTCCGTAGAGGAGCAGAAAGGGCCGCAGCATGCCGGTCCCGAGCGCGTCCACGGCCAGGGCGGCGACATAGCGGCGGCCTCCGGAGGCACGGACGAGGGCGCGGGGCCGGATCTTGGTGGTGGTTGCCATGACCTCAACGGTGGGTTCGGCCGCCGGGCTGGGGCACGTCGGTTGACGGAAACGGTCAACCGACGCCGTCGCCGGCCGTACGGTCGGTGATGATGAGGGCGTGACGTTGAGGATCGACATCAGCGGCCTGCCGTCCGAACGATTGCGGTTCGCCGCCTCCCCCCTGGCCGAGCTGACGGCGATGCTGCACGTGCTGGCCGAACCCGGGCATCATCCGCGCCTCGCCGGCTGGGCCGGGGATGTCTGGGCCGGGCTGCGGCCGGAGCTGGCCGAGCGGTTGCGGGAGGCGGAGTTCCTCTGGCGTTCCTCACGAGCCGATTTCCTGGTCCCTGCTCGTCCCCGGCAGACCCTCGTCGAGGAGTTGGACGACATGGACCGGATCGACGACGAAACGTATGTGACGTCCGCGCTCGTCACCACGTGCGGCAGCAACCGGGTCCACTTCGCCGCGCCGTCGCCGCTCGCCGACGCGACCGCGCGCGAGCGGGCCCTGGACCTGGCCCAGGCCCGCGGCCCGCTGCAAGAGGCCTTCGCGGAACGGCTGCTCGCAGATCCCGCCGCTGTGCGGACGCGAGTGCGCCGCACCCTCGAACAGTGCGCCGAGGCATTCTTCGACGCCGCCTGGACCGGCGTCGCCGTGCGACTCGCCACCGACCTGCGCCTGAAGAACGACCTGCTGAAGCGCCAGGGCATCGGGGCGGCACTCGCCTCGGTCTCCGACGCGGTCACCCTGGCGCCGGACGGCGACAGCATCATCGTGGACAAGCTCCAGGACAACGCGACCACCGCCCACGGCACCGGGGTCACCTTCGTCCCCAGCGTCTTCGGCCGCCCGCACCTGGTGGTGGTCCACGCGCCCGGGTGGCAGCCGGTGGTGCACTACCCCGTGGCCGAGGCGGGTCCGGCAGAGCCGGTACCGCTGGAAACGGTCACCCTGCGGCTGGAGGCACTCGCGCATCCGGTACGGCTGCGGCTGCTGCGCACCCTGGCCCGCGGCCCGCACACCACCGGTGAGCTGGCGCACGCCTGGGAACTCTCACCCCCGGAGGTATCCCGCCACCTCGCCGTCCTGCGCCGCGCCGGCCTGCTCACGGCCCGGCGGCGCGGTCGCTACGTCCACTACACCCTCGACCCGTCCGCGTTGACGACGCTGGGGGCCGACCTGCTGTCGGCCGTGCTGCGCTGAGTGGCTTCGGTCTGGACAACAGCAAGGGCGCGAGTCGCGGACCTGGCCTTCTTCGCGCAGGGATCGCGCGGCGCGGTCCCTCCAGGGCGTGGACCGGCAGGTGATCATCGAGCGAAGGCGGCGTCGATGAGTCCTTGGGCCACGTCGCGGGAGGCCTCGGCGATGCTGGGGTCGTGGTCCATCCACGAGGAGATGCCGGCCCCGTCGTAGAGCACGACGAGCCGTTTGGCCAGCGCTTCGGGCTGCGGCGCCTCGGCGGCGTAGGCGAGGTCGAGGAACAACGAACGCACCCAGATCCGGTACTCCTCGGTGGTCTGCTGTACGGCTTTGCCCGCCTCGGACTCCGCGCTGGCGGTCACGAACGCGCAACCGCGGAAGTCCGGTTCGGTGAAGGACAGACCTTGGACCTCGAAGACCCCGACCAGCCGTTCACGGGGCGTGCTGTAACGGGCCTGGAGTTCGCGGGCCATGCGTTCGCGTGTGCGGGCATGGCGGTCCTTGAGGTAGGCGCGGACCAGTTCTTCCTTGCTGCCGAAGGTGTTGTAGAGGGAGGCCTTCGCCACGCCTGCGTGCTCGATCACCCGGTCGATGCTGACCGAGTTCACACCCTCGGCGTAGAACAGCTCGTTGGCCGCGGCCAGCAAGCGCTCCCGAGCCGATCCCCTGCTCTTCTTCTCCTCTGCCATGACCGCACCATACCAGACTGGTCAGTCTAGGAAAAGGATGGACTTAGGCACTAGACCGATGAGTACATTATGAGCGGTCCGGCGCTCTGGCCCGAAGGGGCGGCACACCCCCGAAGCCGCCAGCCGCCCCGCCTCTCGCGTCTCAAAGAGCCCGACCTCCAGCGGTTCGCAGTTCCGCGTCCACTGGTGGCTTGGCCTGCGCAAATGCAATCTCTGACTTGGCCTGGACCTCGTTGGACGGGGCGTCGTCCCCCATGTGGCTCCTGTCCGCCAACAGGCAGGAAGCTCTCTGAACGGGTCGTTCCGGACGGGAATCTTGATCCCTACAGGAGTTGACACGGCCAGACTGCACGGTCTAGTTTCATGTCACCGGTTGGACATCGAGTTCAGTCGCAAGGCCAGGGAGACGGATCATGGTTGAGGCAGTCAGCGTGGACACGCGGCGAACCGCTCTTGTGACAGGCGCCACTTCGGGCATCGGACGGGCGGCGGCGCTGGCCCTGGCCGCAGACGGTTTCTACGTGTTCGTGCACGGTCGGGACGCGGGCCGCGGCGCGGCCACCATAGAGGCGATCGAGCTCGCCGGTGGCCACGGCAGGTTCGTCGCCGCGGACCTGACGGACGTCCACGGCGTGCGGCAGCTCGCGGCGGAGGTCGGTGAGGTGGACGTACTCGTGAACAACGGCGGCATCTCGTGGTTCGGGGCGACGCCCGACCTGGATCCCGCGACATTCGACGCGATGTTCGCCACGAACGTCCGTGCCGCCTACTACCTGGTCGCCGCGCTTGCCCCGGCCATGGCCAAGCGGGGCGGTGGCAGCATCATCAGCCTGAGCAGCATGGCCGGCAAGGTCGGCCTGGGCGGGGGCGCCGCCTACAGCGCTTCCAAGGTCGCTCTTGAGGCGATGACGCGGGCGTGGGCGGCGGAGTTCAGCCCCGCCGGGGTCCGGGTCAATGCGGTCGCTCCCGGGCCGACCTTCAGCGACGGCTCCGACCGGGGCCTCATCGAGCAGCTCGCCACCACCACCTTGATGAACCGCGGCGCCGCGGTCGAGGAGATCGGCGACACCATCGCATTCCTGGCCTCACCGAAGTCCGCCTACATCACCGGGACGGTCATCGCCGTCGACGGCGGCCGGACAGCGGTGTGACACCCGCCCACGTCAGGTCCCCACGCCCCGCGCCGGGACCTGACCTCGGGGGCCCGCGGGTTCCGCAGCTCCACCCGTATCAACCCGCATCCACCCGTACCCACCCGAGAAAGTCAGACATGAGCATCTCCTTCATCGGTGTCAGCTACGACGCCACGCGGCCCGAGGCCATCGCCGAGTTCTGGGCCCAGGCCCTGGGACGAAAGGTCAGTGACGGGGCGTCGGCCGATTTCGCGGCCATCGCCGCCGCCGACCCCGCCACCTCCGGCCCGCTCCTGATGTTCCACAAAGTCCCTGAAGGCAAAACCGTCAAGAACCGGCTCCACCTCGACCTGAGCACAGCTGACCTGGACGCTGAAACCCAGCGGCTGCTCGCTCTCGGAGCAACACGACTCAACGACAACACCGAGGAAGGCCGCGTCCGCTGGACCACCTTCGCCGACCCGGAAGGCAATGAGTTCGACCTCGTCAACACCCAGTGACCCGTCCGGCAGATCACGCGACGGCGTGGTGGTCCCGGTCGACTCCATCCATCACCGCAAGGCGCCGGGCCGGGCTGCCGTGGACCGCGACTCCAACTCGTCCCCAAGACGGGATCCGCGCGCACCGTACTTCCCGACAGGGCGAGGGCATCCCGCCAGGGCCCTGGATTTGCCGCCCCATTGCACGGGTATGGCACTCGGCCGACTGACGGACCGGACGCTCCACCGGATGACTTCGCCGAGCGGGCCAGGCGGCACCCGGAGGGCGGCCCGGGGCCGGACGGCGGCAAGCTCGACGATGCGGAAGCCGACACGATGCGGCGTAGGCTGCGCGCGATGGCGCCCCAGCTTCAGGCGTTCTCGCTCGACTCCTTCGGCTATACCGAAGGCGAAGAGGACGGGGGCGGTGAGGAGTACGGGCCCCTCGTCAGCAAGGAGGCGGCCGAGGTGGCGGCCGGCGCGGTCGTCTGGGGGGAGGACGGCGCCGCGTCGGTGGCCGAGAGCGACGCGATCTTCATCCTCCTGGAGGAACTCCCCGAGCGCTCATACACTGCGAATGTGGACGGGGAGAAAGAGTCGTCGGCAGATGAGTCGGAGTAGCCGCCAGTCGCTGGCTCGCAGGTGCACCGGGAGCCGCCGTGCGTCCCGCCCCCGCAGGATCTGCCGGGCAGGCCGAAGAAAAGCTTTCGCATGAGCTGACCTCGGGGCTGTGAACGGTCAGCGCCTGTCTTTGACTGCACGCGAGTGCCGACCATGAGCGAAGTCCTGCGCCCTCGTTATCGTTCGGGCAGATCAGGTATGCCGAACACGGTGATCCATCGGCGGGTGAGCACCGCGTTTTCCTGGGGCGTGAGGAGTTCGGGGGCGCCGAGCCCCAGTGCGGCTGCGTGCGCCGCATGAGAGGCCCGCAACCAGGCAGGATCGCTGAGGACTTCGACCTCGTCCTGCTCATCCCGACCGAACAACCGCGGTCCGCGTTGGTGTGCGGCCTCTGTTACCGCTTCGTTCAGAGTCGTAAGACCGCATCCGACCGGGGAACCCGAGCCGCGATGCTTCCGTGTCCAACCAGCCCACAGCGCCCGTGTCAGGGAGCTTTCGCCTTCATCCGGCAGCGACGCAAGAGCATCAACCTGGGCGTCGGTCAGCATCCGCGCTTGGGTGATCACCCATTCCACGGCATCCCCGTGCGGGCCGGCGATAAGCCACGCGGGTGCCTGCTCCACGACCGTGAAGGCCCGGCAGCGCATCCAACGGTTGCCCGGTCGCAGGCGTATCGGTTTTTCGAGATCATCCACGCGCCACAAACTGGACGGCCACGCCAGGACATCCGTGGCGACTTCGTGCACGACCAGCCCCTCGTCGCGGTGCAGTCGGCGCTCCAACGGGTGTTCGGTACCGCGCTGACGGTGGGCGAAGAGTTTCTCGGGCACGAATTGCACGTGCTCCCCCGGCGCCGGTTCCGGTTCGCCGTAGAAACTTTCGGAGTCTTGGTAGGCGAAGAAGGTCACGCGGTCACAGTACGCGTCACGCCGCAGCGGTCGAACTCGGTTTCCCCAGCGCAGCAACGAGGCCCTGCTCGGCTTCGGCCACCGGGACCACTCGTCCCGCACTATCTGGCACGGAACCGGCACGGCCCTCAGGGCGCTTCGCGACCGGATGCGAGAGGAGCGAATTGTCGTCGTCCGCTTGCCGAGAAACTCGACATTCAAGCATCTAATCGGCCATGTCGACCATCAACATGTGATGCAGGTCACCGGAAATGCGTTTCGCCATGTGGGAAATCCCCGCCACTGTCATTCGGCTGCGCTGCGCAGTTCTCCCAGGCCCCGGAATTGCCGGCCCAATGGCACGGATATGGCACGCGTCTCGCGAATTTGTCTGGACAGCAAAGTAGCCGCCGGAACAATGCCATTGGTGACCCCGGTTGGCCGCACCGGACCGTTGCGCATGGCGCGGAAGCGGTGCGGCGGCCAAGCCTTACCGGTCGTGCGGGACCGTGGGCCGGGTGACGGATACGACGGTAATCAGTCCGTCGAGGTCCTGGGCGTGGTGGCGGCCGGCCTGGGTACGGGAGCGGCTGGCGCCTTCGAAGGCGCCAGCGGCTTGCCGGGGGTGTCAGCAGGCCCTGATCCTTACGATGGTGCAGTAGGGGCGTCAGACTGCTGCCGTCATGCCGCCACATCGTTTGCGACGGGCCGTGGGGTCATCGAGCCGGGCCTGGATGATGACGGCACCGCGCGGCGCCTACCGGGTGCTGGGTGGTCGCTAAGCTCGCGCCATGTCTGGCGATCTCGGCTTCACTTGCTCACACTGCGGCGACCGACACGCAAAGCCCCCAATGGGCTACTCGACCATGGCTCCCGATGTCTGGGATCCCCGTTTTGAGACGGATCCGGACAGCACGCTGTCGTCCGACCAGTGCGTGATCAAGAGCTCGCACTTCTTCATCAGGGGCCTGATCGAGATACCTGTGATCGGCAGCGAGGACGTCTTCTCGTGGGGCGTCTGGGTCTCTGTGAGCAAGGACAACTTTGCCCAGGCCCTTGAGGTATGGAACACGGAGGGCCGCGAGGCCGAGAAGCCGTACTTCGGCTGGCTCAGCACCGAGCTTGCGCTCTACTCCGAGAGCACCACCAATTTGAAGACCAACGCCCATACGCGACCGGTCGGCAGGCGCCCCTTCATCGAACTGGAGCCCACCGACCACCCGCTCGCCATCGAACAGCGTAAGGGGATCACGCCAGACCGTGTGCGTGAGATCGCCACGGCCGTGCTGCATCCGGCATGACCCCTCTTGGTGACCGGCTGATCTTCCGGTCCTTGGGGCGACGATCAGTTCTCATGGTTGATCCGGTTGATTGCGAGCGTCGGTTCCTCGACCAGCGCCCGGTGTATTTCCCGTTCGACCTGATGTCCCGGCCTCGTCAAGACCAAGGTCTTCGCCTGCCCGAGAGCCTCGGGGCCTGCCCCGAGCAGTTCGCGGGTAACGATGATCGAGTCCATCACCCCGATGCCACGAGCACTCAGCATCTGCTGGATGACTGGCATGTCCGTACCCCTCTCCAGCATGGGGCGGAGCTCGGCGACGAGTACCGAAAGCCGCGCAACTCGTTCAGGGTCAAGCCCGGTGAAGGCCATGGGGCAGGACCCCTCGGCTGTTGGGTCGGGCTCGCCCACGCCCAACGGGGCGGTCTTGCGGTTAGTCGCTGTTGTTGTACCGACCGTGTGGGATGCGTTTCGAACCAGGGTTCCCGTTCGGGTAGTGGCTGCGGGGCCGGCGCATAAGGGTGGGGCCTTCTGAACAGTTCGATGGTGTCGAATCAACGAACAACGTCAGGAGGCCCCGGTCTTGGAGTGTTCCGTGTCGATGGGCGGGCAGTCCAGTTCGTTCACTCCGGGGTGCGACTGCCTGGCACACCGGTTCGGGAACGCCGCTGACAGCGGCACGCGCCGACGGCGGTATCCGTCGGACATGACGGACGCGGAGTGGGCGGTGGTCCGGCCGTTGCTGCCGGTGCCGGGCTGGATGCGGGGCCGGGGCGGACAGCCGGAGGCGTACTGCCACCGGGCCCTACTGGACGCGGTCCGCTATCTGGTGGACAACGGAATCAAGTGGCGCGCGACGCCAGCCGATTTCCCGCCGTGGGACCGGGTCTACGCCTTCTTCCGCCGCTGGCGTGACCACGGACTACGGCCTGGTCGGGGAGTTCCACGACCGACTGCGCGGGCAGGTTCGCATCCGCGCGGGCCGGGACACCGAGCCGACGGCTGGGGTGATCGACTCGCAGTCGGTCAAGGCGGACGCGGTGGTCGGATCCGACAGCCGCGGCTTCGACGGCGGCAAGCTGATCAACGGCCGCAAACGGCACCTCGTGGTCGACACGCTCGGCCTGCTGCTCGCGGTGATGGTCACCGCCGCGGACGTCGGCGACCGCACCGCAGCCCAGGTCCTGCTCCAGCGGGTGGCCGAGGCACATCATCGTCTGGCTCTGGTCTGGGCCGACGGCGGCTACACCGGCAGCCTCGTCGAGCACTGCCCGGCGGTCCTCGCGGTGGTCCTGCAAGTCGTCAAGCGAAGTGACAACCGACGCGGCTTCGTGGTCCTGCCCAAGCGGTGGATCGTTGAGCGGACCAACGCATGGCTGATGCGCACCCGCCGGCTGGCACGCGACTACGAACGCCGCACCATCAGTGCGGAGGCGATGGTCTACTGGTCGATGATCGGGCTCATGACCCGCCGTCTGGCCCGGCCGCACCCTTCGCGAGCATGAACTGGCCCGGCCGCAGTTCGGCGAGCCATCCCCGCGCGACCAGGCGTTTCGCCTTCGACCGCAAGGCCTCCACCCGCGCCGGCACCATGTCCATCCCGAACATCGCGGCCATCCCCTGGCAGGTCAGGGGCCCTTGGCGAAGCCGGGACCGATCCGCGAGGGCCTGCACGATCCGCTGGTAGTCCACCGAGAGCACCGACCACGCAAGCCCATCACGCCACACCGGCACCTGCGACCTCGGTTTCACCGCGTCCCGCGAGCTTCGGCAGGCTTCCGTGTCGTCCTCGCCGCCGGGAACCAGCACCGTGTCGACCCTCCTGCGGGCGACCGACCACTCCTGCCATTCCAGCTCGGCCGCGGCCAGCTCGGCCTGGATCCGGTCGGCCTCCTCCCGCAGCCCGTCGACACGACGACGAGCAGCGATCTCGTGCTGTTCCAGCAGTCCGACAATCGACGGCATCCCGGCCTCCCCAGCGAGCGACAACCAGACAGGCCACACCTCCCACAGAACCACCGATCCCATGCCTGACCAGCGAAAACGCCGCCCTCAAGTTCGGAACGACAACAGCGACTGAGGCCGAGACCGGGCTTGAAAGGGACAGCAGTTCCAGGAGCTCCGCTTCCGTGATGACCTCGATGCTGTGCCCCGCGTCGAGGAGTTCTTGCGCTCTGCGGTGCTTGCCGCTGAGCGTCATACCGGGGGCGAGGCGTGAGGGGTCAGGGCTTCCGACGACGAGGAGGTCGGTCTTGCGGCCGACTGATTGAGTGGCTTGTGCGCCGGCTGCCGCCAATTGATCCTGTGCCGCAGCCCGCGTCATCGAGCCCAGGGTGCCGGTCAGGCAGACACTGAGCCCGTAGAGCGGGCCGTCGGGGTCGGCGTTCGGGTTCGCCTGCGGAATGGGTGCGCGCCGCTCATGGGTGCGGTGGCGGCAGTTGTTCCAGGAGTCCGAGGTGGAGTAGTGCCTGCCGTACTGGATCTGGAGCCTCCTAAGCAGGTCGTCGAGGTTCTCCACGCTGTGCGCACGCATGGCGGCGACGATCACTCGGGCGGCGGTGTCCGCATCATCCTGGGCATTGTGATGGGAACCCTGGATCGGTACGCCGGCGGCTTCCGCGACGAACGGAAGGCGGTAGGACAGGAGCCTCCAAGTACGACGGGCGACGACCAGAGGACAGGCATACTGGGGGTCAGGCCACGTCGTAATGGTTCTCGTGCAGGCGACCGAAGTCGAAGGCCGCGTTGTGCGCGACCATGGGGCGTCCGTCGGCGAAGGCGAGAATCCCGGTCAGGGTCTCTGACCAGGTAGGCGCTTCCCGGACCATCTCGGGGGTGATGCCATGGAGCCCCATGTTGAACGAGGCGAACCCGTCTCCGTCCGCAGGGCGAACGAAGCTGGTGAAGCGGCCCTTGATCTCACCGTCCTTGACCGCGGCCATGCCGACGGAGCAGATGCTGCTGCCCGAGTAGTTGGCGGTCTCGAAGTCGATCGTGACCCAATCCACCATAGGTATCCCCTGATGCGCCCTGCCTGATCCTGGCATAGGCAGCCACACGGATACGTCACTTCCGCGGAACGGGTACTCGGCTTGGAGCCGACCCCCTGCGGTGGGGGAGCGTCGAGCGAGAGCCAATTCCTCTTTCTGCCGGGCGTCCGGGCTTCTACGCTGCGGGAATGGATGGTGTGGATCGTGCCGGGGGCGCGCTGGTGGGTTCGGCGGTGGGGGACGCGCTGGGGGCGCCGTTCGAGTTCGGTGCCGCGGAGGTGTTCTCCGCGCGGTTCCCGGAGCCGGGGGGTGGCGGTGAGATGTGCGGGGGTGGCGGCTGGGAGCCGGGTGAGGCCACGGATGACACGCAGATGGCGGTGTGCGTGGCCGAGTCGCTGCTGGAGCGGGGTGGGCTGGATCTGCCGGATGTGTTCGCGCGCTTCCAGCGGTGGGCGGCGGCCGATCCGAAGGACGTCGGACTGCAGACCGAGGATGTCCTGACCAACGGCTTGCCGTGGGACCGCGCGGCCGAGGCGCACTTGCGGACCAACCGCCGGGCGGCCGGGAACGGTGCGTTGATGCGGGCGGCGACTTCCGGGGTGTACTTCGCCGGGCATGGCCGTGTGGCCACGATGGAGGCCGGGCGCCGGCTGGCGGCCCTCACGCACGGGGACCCCGCCGCGTGGGAGGGCACCGCGATCTTCCACGAGTTGCTGCGCGTCGCGCTGAACGGCGACGATCCGACCGCCGCGATTCCGGACGTTCTGAGCGCGGCTGATCCCGATCACCGCGAGCGTTACGCGACCGTACTGGCCCCGTACTGGCAGCCGGAGATGGCCACGGAGTTCAACGGCGCGGTGTGGCCCTGCCTCGGCTCCGCCGTCTGGGCCGTGCGGACCACCGGCTCGTACGAGGATGCCGTACGCGCCGCGATCGACCTGGGCGGTGATACCGACACCGTCGCCGCGGTCACCGGCGCCCTGGCCGGCGCTCTCCACGGAGCGGAAGCCATCCCAGTCCGCTGGAGCGCGCCCCTTCATGTCCCCTTGCCGGGCTCCGGCGGTCGAGTGCTCCGCCTCCCGGACCTGCTGACGCTGGCTGAGCGCCTGGCCGACAGCGCACATAGGTGATCACCGGGAACGGATCTGGCCGGCGGGCCGGACAGGTGGTGGGCTGGGTCCATGTGTCCCCGGTCAGGTGACCAAGGCAAGTGCCCGCTTCCCGTCGGACGCGGTGGTCTCCCCCCCGCCGTCGACGGCGGTGATCGTCAGGCCGAACAGCATGGTGTTCAGTTCGTCCATGGTGATGCCCAGTTCGGCCGCTACCGTACTGGGGCGGACACCAGTGGCGCGCAGTCCTTGGAAGACCTTGGTCAGGATTTGCGAGGTCTCGCGCTTCTTCAGGCCCTGGGGCTCGTCGGTGCGGTATCCGCGACTGCTCAGCTCGGTGCACGCCGACCGGTACTGCCAGTCGGTGAGCAGATGCAGGTCGTGCAGCCGGTAGGTCAGTGCCATGGCGGACACTTTCCAGATGCGCTTGCCCTTGATGATCTGATCTACATGGGCGCCGTGCGGCATGTGGCCCAGCACGCTCGATGTCGGCATCAGAAAGGCACTGGCGAAGTCATTGGCCTGCCGTTCGGCCTCCGGCCCGACGCACTGCCGGTCGGGGCCGTGCATGACGAGGTGGCCGAGTTCGTGGGCAGCGTCGAAACGTCCGCGCTCCACCGTCTTGCCGGTGTTGAGGAAGACGAAGGGCACTGCTCCACGCCACAGCGCGAAGGCGTCCACCTCCGCGTAGTCGGGAGCCAGGGAGAACACCCTGACGCCGTGGGATTCCAGGAGGTGGACCATGTTCGGTGCCGGCACGCTGCCAAGGCCCCAGCGGGTGCGGACCATCTGCGCGGCCGTCTCAGGGTCGGGTTTGCCCAGGGTCGGCACGTCGGGAGCGGGGAGGCGGAAGCGTTCGTCGATCCATTCGTAGAGCTGGGTCGCCAGGGTCCCGGCCGCCTTTGCTGCGTCCAGTGTGCGGACTGGGGTCTTCGTCCGGGCACGCCACGAGATGCCGTCCACGGGCAGTTCATCGATCTCCGGGCCTTCGAAAAAGTCGACGGGGAAGCCAAGTGCCTGCGACAGTCGTCCTACCGTGCCGACACGCGGCCCGGTACGGCCTGTCTCGTAGTTGGAAAGACTCTGGAGGGAGATCCCCGTGAGCTCGGACAGTTCCCCGAGCGTCAGGCCCCGTCGCTTGCGGGCCAGCGTGATGCGGGATGGGGTCACCATGGTGTGACTGCCTCAGCGGTAGGTGAGCGGGCGTGGTGCGGCTCCGGTCGGTCCGGCGCCGCACACTGATGTTCGTCAGCGGAAGTCGACGGAGATGTCGATCTCGTCGGGCCCGTCCTCGTCCGGCAGACTGACGCCCTCCATCTCCAGGACCGGGAGAAGAATACGGTCCTGCCACTCGACGACGAACCCGCCCTCGACGCGCCGCGGCAGCGATAGCTCGCTGTGGATCCGGACGGCCTCGTCCACCTGCACCCGGTAGGACACGAGGAACCACCTTTCCAGGCGCGTCGATTCTTCCGTGCCAAGGAGAACTTCATCCGGCAGGGCCGGCTCGGGGAACAGCGCGAGCTGCGCATTGTTCTCGGCGGCTCGTTGGGTCGCGCCTCCTCGCCGGTGCAGGTTCGTGGCCACGAACCGGGGGTTGCCGGTAGCCGCGTCACCGATCATGACCCCGATGGACTTGGTCCGATCCGGATTGCAGACCAGCTCCAGGTAGTCCAGCCGAAGACGCTGCCACCCCTCGTGCTGGATGTGAGTCTCACGGAGGACCCGGACATGCTCCTGGTAGGCCCGCGTGCCCGCAGTGTTGGCCGGGTGGTTGGGCGTCGCCGTACGCCGGGCTGCCTCACCGGCATAAAGGGCGGACTGCAGGTACTCCAGCTTGGTGCCCACGGCGCGAAGCCGACTGTGCTGGTCGTCGGGCAGCGGCGCGACGTAGGGCTGAGCCATGGAGCCTCCGGTATCCAGATGCCATCAATGCTGATCTTATAAGGACTCTACCGCACTTGTGGGAGCGACTTTATAAGAACTGCCGCGTGTTGATGGGGCGTTCGAGGTCGATCGGAACGGTCGTCCGAAGGGCTTTTCCCGGTCCGGTGCGCTGCTGCACGGAGCGGGGGCGGCAAAGCAGCACGGCACCCCACGCGAGCGGTACCCCGCACGCAGCACGAGGACTGAGCATCCCCTCCAAGGGGAAACGAACCGCGAAAAGGTCGGCGACGTGGAGGGCCTGGGGGCGCGAGTCCGCGAAAGCTGTGCGGAGATTCCCTCAGCGCGCCTTGCCGACGGCTCGGATCCGGAACCCGAGGTCGGCGAAGGGCACCGACTCGCCGGCCGCGGCCCGGACGCCGGCCAGTCCCAGGCTGCTGACCGCCAGTGCTTCCAGTGCGGACCGGGGGAGGACGTAGAACTCCCATTGGGTGGTGTCGAGGGGGTCGTAGTCGGCGTGGTCGTGGGCGGTTTCGAGGGCGAAGACGTAGACGTCGGCGTTGTACGAGCGCGCGGCGGAGTACCCGCCGATCGGTGTCCAGGTGCGGGCGCGCAGGCCGCTGAAGCGGATGTCGGAGGGTG
This sequence comes from Streptomyces polygonati, assembly GCF_042650325.1. Lineage (NCBI taxonomy): Bacteria > Bacillati > Actinomycetota > Actinomycetes > Kitasatosporales > Streptomycetaceae > Streptomyces > Streptomyces polygonati. The sequence continues at coordinate 732,201 of NZ_JBHSBB010000014.1, forward strand.
AGCGCTGGTCCCATGCCTGGAGGTAGCCGCTGGCCTTCACCTCGACACGGAGTCCGTCGTCGGTCTCGACATCGTGACCGGCCCATTCCACCCGAGGCCGGTGCGACCCGACCGCCCGGTGGACGAGGAACTCGGCGAACAGTCCACGGGTGTTGTTCACCCTGAGGTCCGGCATGGCGAATCGCCAGAAGTCGATGACGGCGGCACCGGGCACGCCGAGGACAGGTTCGTGGCCGCGCAGAGGTTCCACCGGCGGCGGCGTTCGGGGGTCCTCGGAAAACCTCGTCATGAGGGTCCAGTCTTCCAGAGCGCCTGACTTCGCTTGTTCATCAGAGGGATGGACCGCTGCGTCTGATGCGGGAGTGGTGCGAGTTCGTCAATTGGTCCAGACAACAACAAAGGCTCAAGTCCATGGCCTGGGCCTTCTTCATGGAGCGGATGACGGGAATCGAATCCGCGCTCTGAGCTTGGGAATCACGGGGGTCTTCTCGGCATCCGTACTGGCCGGCGGCGTGTGTGGTCCTGAAGTGCCCACTGGAACGGTGCCGTTGGTGAAAGTGGGTGCCCGCCCTGTACCGCTGTGCGTGGTGCGGAAGTGGTGCGGCTGCCAAGCCCTACCGGTCGTGCAGGACGGTGGACCGGGTGACGGGTACGACGGTAAGCAGTCCGTCGAGGCCCTTGTAGTCGTCGGGGTTGGTGGTGAAGAGGGGGAGTTCTTCGGCGATGGCGATGGCGGCGATCATGAGGTCGGCGACGCGGCGGCGTGGTTTGCGGCCGGCGCCGATCACCGCTGCGCAGACCGACGCTGTACCGGACATCGCGGCGAACTCCGTACGCGGGACGAACCGCCGACGGCGGCGTAGCCCAGCCGTACGTTGCTGAGAGTCGCTGAAGATCGGCCACGGCCGGCGCCACGGCATGGGTCGGCGTTTGACCGATCCGCCCGACGTCAGAGGCTGTGCTTGTCCACGCTTGTGACCATCCGATTGGGCCGCAGTACTCGGTGCGTTGGGGACAGCGGTAGCGGCGGTAAGTGCCGCAGCAACGTCTGGCCTGTGGACGCACAGACAGATGAGAACCGTCGCCTGGGCTGAACATCGAAGAGAAAGGGCCGGGCTGCCGAAGACCGGCAGACCCCCATGTGGCCGCACGTGATCACGATTCGGCCCGAGGCCAACTTCCACCTGCACAGCAGGGCCATGGGAACGGTCAAAGCTTGCCGCTTGGAGACCCAGAGGGCGAGGAGTACGTGTAGACGTCGCCGGGGATCTGCTTGCGCCTACGAAGGTGTCGGACTACACTTTCGTACATGTCCAGGGGAACTCGTTGGAGAGAGCATGACCTCGGCGACCAGTGCTCCGAGAAAGACCTGGCTGACATGGAAGCCGTCGGGCACCTGCTCGGCCGCGCCCGTCGGGAGCCGTTTTTCAAGGAACACGAGACGAGCGACCATGCACTGCTGATCAAGCAAGGCCATGTCATGGTCGTGCAGGGTGCCCCGGGACGGATCATCGATATCCGAGGGAAGGGCGCGATCGTCGGCGAAGCCGGCGTGTTCAGCGGGAACCCGCGGTCGGCAAGCATCATCGCACTCAACGATGTCAGGGCCGTCTACCTGCCGAAGGGCCCATGGTTGGAGTTCCTTCACGCCCACCCGGACATCCTCATCGCTGTGTCAGCGGCGGCGTACAAGCGAACCGAGCGGGCAAATGCCAAGCGCGCCGAATCAGAACTCCCGATTGAGCAGCAGCTCGCCATTGAGCTGACCGAACTGGTCGACTACGGCGTCGGAGAGCGGATCGCCGAAGATGACGAGGACAGCTCACGAGTGCCTATGAGCCAGGCGGAAATCTCGTCCTTGCTCGGCGAGCGCAAGCTCCAATCGGTCAAGAAGGCCATCGGTAAGCTCAGGGACAAGGGTATCCTTGGCACCGACCGGCGGCTGGAAATCACGATCCGCAAGCTGTCGGCGCTGCGCTTCATCGCCGACGGCCTTGAGCAGGTCAGTTAGGCGTCCAGGTTAAGCAAATGACGACGCCATTGCCGCCGCCTGGAGCCCGGGGACCGTCATGATCTACACCGTCGCAACCGCCTGCATTCCTCTCACATTGGCGATCACGCGAGTGCTGACCATCTGGGTGAAGGAACGCGCCTACACCATCCGGCTCGGGAGTGCGGTCAAGGACTCCAAGCCGGAGCAGCGAGCGGAGCTCATCCGCGCCTGGGGTGAGGCAGAAAAGCATCCGGAAAGCAAGCATGGGCCTGAATCCAGCAGCATCCGCACCGAAGATCGCACCAGGACTGAAAATGCCCAATCTTTCACAGAACGCCCGCCTGCGTGAGCATCCACTCATTCATGATCTTCTCGCCCTGGTCAACGAGTATGACCTGGACTTGAGCGACATGGTGATCTTTGGCAGCGGGCCCCTCCTGGCAAAGGGGCTGCGAGCGGACATCCATGACCTCGACATCGTCGCTCGCAGCAAGACCTGGTGCCGGGTCAAACGGCACGGTGCCCGATCCATCGGCCAGGCGAACCATGCCCGCATCGCGCAGTTCTGCGATGGCCGTATCCAGTTCTCCGCGGGATGGGTATCGGATGACTGGAAGGCCGCAGAGCTGATTGACCGAGCCGAGACCATCCGAGGCCTTCCGTTCGCCCGGATCGAAAACGTCCTGGCCTACAAGCAGCTCCTCAACCGCCCAAAAGACCAGCAGGACATCGAAATGTTGCAGGACCTCGGCGTGGTGCCGGCTCCGGCCGCGATGCAGCGTGAGCAATGCCCGTCAATGTGCTCGCTCGTTTCCACGCCGCCAGTTTCAAGGACCCCATGACCGGAACCGACCGCTGTTCCCTTTCACGGGTCCAGGCCGCAACGGTCAAAAAAGTCCGGTTGTAGGGGGCGTGTTCGCGGGCGCCCTCATCGCCCTCGGCCAGGACGACGTTCACCCGGTCGTCGTGTCCGGCCTCGACGAGGAAGGTTCGGGTGCGGTCGGTGATGCCCCGGGTCGGTGTTGACGGTCCGCGCAGGCCGCTGAAGCGGATCTGGGAAGGCGAGTGCTGCTCCCAGAGATGGACCGCTGCGTCTGATGCGGAAGCAGTGCGGGTTCTTCAATTGGTTCAGATGACAATAAAGGCCCGGGTCATTGACCTGGGCCTTCTTTGTGGAGCGGATGACGGGAAATCGAACCGGACCACCCCCTGCTCGTACCCTCCAACCGTCGGCATACGGGACGGGCGCGGTGCCGGAGAGTTCCGGTCTCCGTCCACGTGATCGCTGCCACCTCAGGCGAAGTCCTGCTCCGCGTCGACCCCGCACAGACGGAAAAGCTCGATCACATATCTGTCGAGATCTTCGCCGATCTTCGCCACTTCCGAGTTTCCCAGACTCCTGAATTCATCACTGGGGCGGTGCATGGTGCAAACGGCGTCGCCGTTGTCTTCGCTCCATACCATCATACGCAGAGGCGCGTACAGCAATGCCCGAGGATTGTACTGGAACATACTCTGGGCAATCACGTGATTTCCGATCAGGTACTCGACCGACCTGGTCGGGCCGCCGGCCAGTTTCAGTACCTGCGTACCATTGATCCGCCAGTAGCGAATCAGGTGGTGGGGAGCGATCTTCGCCATGGCCGCACGAACGTCGTCCCAGCTACCGCCCTCTTCTTCAATGAGTTCGAACACTCCCGGATCGAGAGGAGGAGCAGCTTTCTCCAGAGCGGTGACGAACTCCGCATACGGCAGACCTGTATGGACATCAACCCGTTTGACCGTGATAATCTCGCTGGGCATTTCCATCCTCTCCAGTGCCGCAATTGCGCGGGAACCGCCTCGCCACCGGCAAAAATCGTTCCCACGAACTTCGACGCTAGGCGTCGTGGCGAACCTCCGCAACTCGTATCCAGGGCGATGTCAAAGGCGTGAAGATCTTGTAGGTGTGCAAGTCGCGGCGGTGTGACAATGTGCGGTGGGCGCGCGACGTACGCACCGAAGCTCCGTTGCGCAGGTGACCTTTCCCAAGTCGTCTTCGCCCAACGGAGCTCCGGTGTGCCGCCAGTCTCCCGCTGTCTGCATGACCAAGTCGCCCACCCGTCGGCATCGCGCGATCGATCCCCTGGCCGATCGACTGCGGACGCTGGCCGATCCGCGGTGCCGGCCTGGGCGGCGTCACCCTTTCGTGGCTGTCACACTGGTGGCCTGCTCGGCGGTGGTCACCGGGGTGAAGTCCCGACCTGACCCGGTCACCCTCGCGAAGATCATTCCGTGGTTCGAGGAGCCGCTCCGCTTCCTGACCAACACGGTGCAAGTGGAATAATCGCGTCGTGACGAAGACTCCTGCCTCCGAGCGGCGCAGATCCTTTGACGGTGCCGTAGAGATTTACCATGAAATACGGCCCGGCTATCCAGCACCCATGTTCGCGGATCTGTTTCGACTGTTGCCTGCCCGTCCGGCAATCCTGGAGGTCGGGCCGGGCACTGGTCAGGCGACCCGTGACCTTCTCGGCCGAGGGGCGACCGTTCACGCCGTCGAGATCGGCCCCGCGATGGCCGCCAAGCTGTGCGAGGCTCTCCCGTCACCCGCTCTGACGGTCACAGTTGGCGACTTCGAGCAGATTGACGTGGGGGAAGACCGCTTTGATGCCGTGTTCTCGGCCACCGCTTACCACTGGATCTCCCAGAAAGCCCAGGTCGACAAGCCGGCCAGTATCCTCCGGCCCGGCGGCGTGCTCGCGGTCGTCGACCTGAACCAGGTGACCTCGCTCGACGACAAGGGGTTCTTCGCCGCGGTACAGCCCGTCTTCGTTCGGCACGGCCAGGGGCATGTCGGGCCGCAGGCTCCCGAGCGCAACGCGGTAGACCCTCCGATCCGCCGCGCGCTGAGCGACGACCCGCGGTTCACGGACGTCAAGGTCCGCGCCTACGACTGGAACCAGACCTACACCGCAGCCGAGTACCGCAAGCTGATGCTCTCCAACTCCACCATGCAGATGATGACCGCGTCGGCCAGGCAGCCGCTGCTCGATGACATCGAGGACTTTGTCCGGCAGCAGTTCGATGATCAGGTCACCAGGCCGCTCGTCGTCACGCTGACCACCGCGACAGTGATGTGATGCCGGCCCGCATCGGTCACGCCGCGCGCTTCTGACGGTCGGTCGGCGCGGGTACGGGCCGGCCCCGTCCGTACCTGGCCGTGCCGCCGACGGCCAGCAGACGCACCGATGATGGTCGCTGGCGGTTCTGCCGGCCTCGAACATCGAAGAACAGCGAGTCGTTTCCGAACGCGAGTGGACCGCTTGGGCACAACCCTTCGGCTCTCTCAGGAACGGTGCAGCACGGATCAGCCCACGACATGCCGCCGTAATCAGCAAGCACAGAATCGGGCGCGGCCGATGCGGAGGGATCGCTTCAGCGGGCGGGCGGGCGTCGCCGCGGCGGTGCCGGACGACGCAGCGCAACCTGAATACGAGCCAGGGAGGGGCGCCCGCTCAGCGCCCGCCTTCGCGCATGCGGCCCGCTGAACGTGGCCTGTTTCCCGGCAGCGCCTCACTGCAGTGTGTCAGGCGTCCGGAGCGCCCGCAGGCCGGGCCGATGGTCAGTCGCCCGCGTCCTTGACCGAGGCACGCCGCGAGCCCGGCCCAGCGGCGACTCCCTCTGAGCGCAACCCGCTTTGAGGCGGGGGCGCTCGGCGGACAGCCCTTCGTTGTGTGCTCGTCGGTTGGCCGATGGTTGGACGCGGATGGTAGCCAGGATATGAAGGATATCCGCTGGCTCCGCGACAATTCTTGAATTGGCTCAGGCAGCAAAAAGCCCCAGGTCATTGACCTGGGGCTTATCAATGGAGCGGATGACGGGAATCGGACCCGCGCTCTGAGCTTGGGAATCACGGGGGTCCGGTTCGCGTTTGCCCAGCTCACCTCGTCGAGGCTGCTCGATGAGGGTGAGCGGCTACCGGCCCGCGTTGTCTGTGGTTGACCCTGGCGTACCCCTGACGCGTGCGTTGGTGGTGCGGCGGCTCTCCGCCCGGGGCGCCCTCGGCCGGGATCCTCTCCTGTGGAGGTGGCTGGTGCCCTTAACCTGGTACGAGACGGCAGCCCGTATGCGGCGAAGGGGATGAACATGACCACTGCACCTGGCGGCGCACCGCGCTCGTCCGGTTCTGCGAGCACGGCGCATCCGCTGCGGACGATCCGTGACATCCGGGAGTCCCTGCCGGAGGACCAGGCCCGGCACTTCGACGCGGAGCTCGCTGACACCGAGCTTGAGGCGCTGCCGCAGATGCTGAGCCGGTGGGTTCGCCTGGCTACCGACGGCTTCGAGGAGTTCCTGCTGTCCCAGCCCTTCGAAGGCCTCGAGTTCGGCGCACGCTCCTACGACGACGACCAGGCGGGCGATCGGTGATCTACCTGCTCGATACGAACGTCGTTGCGGAACTCACCACGCGCCTTCGGCCCGATCCCCGTGTCGTGGCCTGGCTCCGTTCGACCGCGCGGCCCAACCGCTTCCTGAGCGTTATCACTGTGGCCGAGATCGAAGCCGGCGTAGCGGCCACCCCGGACCCGGTACGGCAAGGCCGGTACGCCGAGGTCCTCGCGGCTGCCCGGCTGGAGTACCGGGACCGTATTGCGCCGATCGGCGAACGAGAGGCGGCCGCCTACCTCGCCGTCCACAAAGCGCTGAAAGCCGCCGGCACGAGTATCGACCCGCCGGACGCCCTCATCGCCGCCACCGCGCTGGCCAACGGCTGGACCGTAGCCAGTCGCAACATCAAGCATCTGGAGCGCACCGGTGCCGCGGTGATCAATCCCTGGGACTTCAACCCGTAGCAGCCCCTCTGGAGCAGATCCAATGTCCAGCAGCGGAACAGTCTGCCCTCGCCCTCCACCTGGCAACGCCAGCCTGGTGAGTGCTGCAATTGACCGCCTGATGTGGTGCGGAAGTGGTGCGGGTTCTCAAATTGGACTAGACAACATCGAAGGCCCAAGTCCATGACCTGGGCCGTCTTTGTGGAGCGGATGGCGGGAATCGAACCCGCGCTCTGAGCTTGGGAATCACAGGGGATTTGCTGGCATCCGTGCTGGTCAGCGACATGAGCTGCCCTGAAGTACCCACGTGACCAGTGCCGTTGATGACCGTGGCTGACCGCCCCGTGCCGCTGCGCCTGGGGCGGATGTGGTGCGGCTGCCAGGCATCACCGGTCGTGGAGGACGGTGGGCCGGGTGACGGGGACGACGGTGAGGAGGTCGTCGAGGCCTTTGTAGTGGTCGGGGTTGGTGGTGAAGAGGGGGAGTTCTTCGGCGATGGCGATGGCGGCGATCATGAGGTCGGCGGCCCGGCGGCGGGGTTTGCGGCCGGCGCTGATGACGGCTGCGCAGATTCTGCCGTAGAGGCGGGCGGCTTCGGTGTCGAAGGGGATGGGGTCGAATTCGTTCTCGGCGCGTTGCAGGATGTCGAGGCGGCGGGCGCGTTCGGCGTGTTCGTCGTAGTGGTCCTGGTTCTCATTGCGACGTACCTCGTGTGGGCCGGCGGAGAGTTCGGCCAGGGTGATGGCGGTGATCGCCACCTCGGCGGGGAGTTCCTCGGGATTCAGCCACTTGCGCAGGATCACGATGTTGGTGTCGAGCAGGCCCTGGGCGTACTCAGCGGGCATAGGGGTCGTCCGTCTCCTGCTCGGCGGTGGCGTCCTGGTCGGACCGGAAGGCTTCCAGGGAGACGTCCGACGCTGTACGGGACATCGCGGCGAACTCCGAGCGGGGGACGAACCGCCGACGGCGGCGCAGCGGGATCAGCTCGCCGATCTGGTGCCCGTCGCGGGTGACGGTGAAGGACTGCCCGTTCTGGACGGCGTCCATGATCTCTTTGGAACGGCTGCGCAGGTCTCGCTGGGTAATCTCGGGCTGAGCTGCCCTAAGGGCAGCGTAGCACCAGGTGCTACTGAGTGCTCCTTGCCCATGCCGTTCTCCGTGGCCTTGACCTCGTTTCGGATTCGCTCAGACCGTTGCTCGCTGTACCCGGTAGTTCCAGTGTGTGAGCGATCGGACGACGGTTTCGGCGCCGATGGGGTTGGCGCTGTGAACGAAGACCGTTCCGATGTGGAAGGGCTGTCCGTTGAAGGCGGCTTCTTCCATGAGGGCCACCACGGGCATGATGGTGTCGTCGTCGCCGAGATCGTGGTCGAGCCAGAGTTCGTCGATGAAGCGGTTGCCGTACTCCTCCAGGAGCCGGATGCCTTCGCGGCTGGTGCGGGCGATCCGCGTGGCTCTGGGCAGTTCTCGAAGGTCGTCAATGCCGAGGACGACGGGTGCCGGTGCGGCCAGGCTCTCTTTCATCTCACGATCATCACAGTAGAGCGGTCGCAAGAACCGTCGGAGGGCACGCGAGGACGCGTCGCGGCGGGTAGCGGACGCAGCCGCCCCCGTCTTTCGGGGTGTTGGCTATGTCGGAGGGAGAGGATTTCAGGGCGGATATGTACGCGCGGCGCGGTGTGGTGGGTTGGGGGGCGGTGGATCTTCCGCGTCGGCCGGCCTGGTATCCGGGGGCTCAGCGCCAATTGACCGCCATATGTGGTGCGGCAGTGGTGCGGGTTCTTCAATTGGTCTGGACAACAACAAAGGCCCGGGTCGTTGACCTGGGCCTTTTCTCTGGAGCGGATGACGGGAATCGAACCCGCGCTCTGAGCTTGGGAATCACATGAGCCGTCCTGAAGTAGGTGCTGGTCAGCGCGGTTTCGGGCTGACCAGCGGGTATCGCCGTAGCCTCCAGCGCTGGCCGAGGGTGACCGTCATGTACCGCTGCGAGTGGTGCGGATGTGGTGTAACCCGCGCAGGGCAGGTCCGTCAGACGGCGACGACGGTCAGGGAACTGTCCAGCCCCTTGAAGTCGTCGGCGTTGCGGGTGAAGAGAGGAAGGCCCTGGACGGAGGCGATGGCGGCGATCATGAGATCCATCCTCCGGGGGCGTGGATCGCGGCCTGCGGCGATGGCAAGTGCTACGAGCGTGCCGTACCGGGCGGCTGCGTCCCCGTTAAAGGGGAGGGGGTCGAAATCGGCGACTGCCGCGCCCAGTTTTTCCATGCGGGCAGCTCGGACGGCAGCGTCCTTGGCCATGGCGACCCCCTGCTGCAACTCGGCCATCGTGATGGCGGTGAGTTCGGGTACCGCTGGTAGGTCCTCCGGGTCGAGTACGTCCAAATCGATGTATGTGCAGGTGTCGAGCACCCCGGCCGGGTGGCGGTCAGCCATGGCTGCGCTGCCAGGGATCGTCCTCGCCGGCGCGGTCTTCTGTCCCGAAGAACTCGTCCGCTTCCTGCCGCATTCGGGCGGCGTCGACGCGCGGCAGTCTGCGATGCCGCTCCACCAGTTCTTCGGCGCTCAGGCGACGTCTGCGGTGAAGGGGGCGCAGCTCTGCGACCTCGGTGCCGTTACGGGTGATGTGGTAGGTCTCGCCGGCTTCGACGGCGTCCATGACCGCTGCGGATCTGTTGCGGAACTCGCGCTGGGTGATGGTCTTCATGACTCGAGTGTAGCGCGTCGTGTCTCGCGGTGCTACGAGTCGTTTGGGGCGGTGTCGGTGGGCAAACGGGCCCTGTAACCACCGGGTGGCTGCCGTGGTCGAGGTCCGGAGCTGGTCCACGACCAGGAGGAGGCCGACTGTCCGACTCTGCGAACGCGCCAAGACCCGGAGCGAACGCCGGCAATGCCGGGGCGCTCGCAGCCCAAAGCCACCGGACCGCCCCGACACTCCTGTGCGGCTCGGACGTTCCAGTCGGCAGCGTGGAGACATCTGGGTGGCGGGGCCGCCGCACTCCGGCAGGAGGAGGCGTTGGAATTTCTTTCACCGGGAAATTGGCGGGGAGGTAATCGAGCCTCGAATGGAATTAAGCCCCAGGTCTTCGACCTGGGGCTTAGTAATGGAGCGGATGACGGGAATCGAACCCGCGCTCCGAGCTTGGGAATCACAGGGGCTCTCTCCGCGTCCGCGCTGGTCAGCGGGACGTCCGGTGCTGAAGCGTCCACATGCACGAGACTGTTGGTGACCGTGGTTGCCCGCGCCGTACCGCTGCGCGTGGTGCGGATGTGGTGCGGGGTCCGGCTCGTCCGTGTGCCAGCAGCGGCGTCAGGGCGCCTTGTCCCGAGGGCGGTGCCGGGCTGACGGTCATGACCAGAGCTTGACACTACGTGCGGCGTGGAGGCGCGTTCTCCGGCTAGGCGCCCGGGGTGATGAGATTCGGCGCGGTGGTCGCGACCCTTCTGCTGGCTGCCGGGGCTGTCCTCGCAGCCCTCGGCACCTCGCCCTGGTGGTGGATGGCCGCGGTGCCTATCGCCCTCCTCGGAGTCCTCGGCGCGTACGACCTGCTGCAACGGCGCCACTCGGTGCTGCGCAACTACCCGGTGATCGGCCACGCCCGCTTCCTGCTGGAGAGCATCCGCCCGGAGTTGCAGCAGTACTTCATTGAGCGCAACTTCGACGGCCGGCCGTTCGACCGCGACACCCGAAGCATCGTCTACGAGCGCGCCAAAGGCACCGACGCCGAGGAGCCCTACGGCACCGAGCGCGATGTCTACCGCCCGGGCCACGAGTTCCTCGTACCGTCGATAGCCCCGCGGCCGGTGCCCGACGAGGCGCCACGCGTGCGGATCGGCGGCGCGGACTGCACCAAGCCGTACGACATGGCGCTGCTCAACGTATCCGCCATGAGCTTCGGCTCGCTGTCCGCGCAGGCGATCCTGGCCCTGAACAAGGGCGCTGCCGATGGCGGCTTCGCGCACGACACCGGAGAGGGCGGTCTGTCGGAGTACCACCTGCGGCACGGCGGCGACATCGTCTGGGAGATCGGCACCGGCTACTTCGGCTGCCGCACCGATGACGGGGACTTCGACCCCGAGGAGTTCGCGGACAAGGCCGCGCATGACAGCGTCAAGTGCGTCTCGCTGAAGCTGTCGCAGGGCGCCAAGCCCGGTATCGGCGGGGTCCTGCCGGGTGCAAAGGTGAACGCGGAGATCGCCCGCGTGCGGGATGTCCCGCAGGGGAAGACCGTCGTCTCGCCGCCGTACCACCGGGTGTTCAGCACGCCCCGCGAGCTGATCCGGTTCATCGCCCGGATGCGGGAGCTGTCGGGCGGGAAGCCGGCCGGCTTCAAGCTGTGCGTCGGCTCGCGCAGCCAGTTCCTGGCGGTCTGCAAGGCGATGATCGAGGAGGGCACCACGCCGGACTTCATCATCGTCGACGGCGCCGAGGGGGGCACCGGGGCGGCGCCGCTGGAGTTCGCCGACCACGTCGGCACCCCGCTCACCGAGGGCCTGGTCACCGTGCACAACGCCTTGGTCGGCGTGGGCCTGCGCGATCGGATTCGGATCGGCGCGAGCGGCAAGATCGCCACCGGCAGCGACCTCGTCAAGCGCATGGTCCAGGGCGCGGACTACGGAAACTCCGCGCGCGCCATGATGTTCGCCGTCGGCTGCATCCAGGCGCAGCGTTGCCACACCAACACCTGCCCGACGGGCGTCACCACCCAGGATCCCCGGCGCGCCAGAGCACTCGACGTCGGCGACAAGTCCGCCCGGGTGCGGCGGCTGCAGGAGTCGACCGTCGCCAGCGCGCTTCAGATCATGGCGTCCATGGGCGTCACCGACCCGGCGCAGTTGCGCCCGCACATGCTGCGCCGACGGATCGACCCTTACACGGTCCGCTCCTACGACGAAATGTACGAATGGCTGTCGCCGGGGCAGTTGCGGGCCGAGCCGCCCGCTTCGTGGGCGGCCGACTGGTCCGCCGCAGATCCCGACCGCTTCACCGTCTGAGATCCGTACGTCCTGTCCCCGAACTGGAGGAACCGTGGCCCGTACCGTTGCCCGCGTCATCGTGGACGCCCTGGCCGAACTCGGCGTGGGCCAGGTCTTCGGGGTGGTCGGCGATGCCCTGAACCCGTTGACCGACGCCATCCGCACCTCCGACGGCGTGGAGTGGGTGGGCTGTCGGCACGAGGAGGTGGCGGCGTTCGCCGCGAGCGCGCAGTCACAGCTCACCGGGGGACTCGGGGTCTGTATGGGGACGGTCGGTCCGGGCTCGGTGCACCTGCTCAACGGCCTCTACGACGCCGCCAAGAGCCACACTCCCGTGCTGGCCATAGCAGGCCAGGTGCCGCTGGCCGAACTGGGCAGCGACTACTTTCAGGAGGTCGACAACGACGCCTTGTTCAGCGACGTCGCGGTCTTCCGCGCCACAGTGACCTCCCCGGAGCAGATGCCGCTGCTGCTGGAGACCGCGGTCCGCAACGCAATCGGGCGCAGGGGGGTCGCCGTGCTCTCCGTCCCCGGCGACATCGGGGATAAGGAGCTCGACGCGGACCGGCAGTCCCGGTTCTCGCTCACCATGCCCACGACCCGGCCGGACGGCGACGCGGTCCGCGCCGCGGCCGCCCTGCTCGACCGGTCCGAGCGCGTCACCCTGCTCGTCGGCCGAGGCGCCCGGGATGCCCGCGACCAGGTTCTGGCCCTCGCCGAGCGGCTGGCGGCGCCCATGGTCCTCACGCTGAAGGCCAAGGAGGGCTTCGAGGGCGACAACCCCTTCCAGGTCGGCCAGACCGGCCTGATCGGCAACCCCGCCGCCGCCTCCAGCCTCCAGGAGGCCGACACCCTGCTGCTGCTCGGCACCGACTTTCCTTACCGCGACTGGTACCCCGAGGGCGCGACCGTGGTCCAGGTCGATACGGAACCGACCCACATCGGCCGCCGGGTTCCGGTCGAGATCGGTCTGGTCGGCGATGTCGGCGTGACCGTCAGGGACCTGCTGGCCGAGTTGTCCGGGACGTCGCCCGGTGACGGCCACGCCCGCGACCGCCGGCACCTGGAGAAGGGGGTCGAGCGTTTCGAGTCCTGGCGTGAGGGGCAGGCCCGACTGACTGCCCCCGACCACGACAAGGGCCCGATCGGCCGGGTCCGTTCGGCGCTGGACAACCGCGAGCACGCCATCCGCCCCGAGGCTCTGGCCGCCGCGGTCGACCGGCTCGCCGCCGACGACGCGGTCTTCACCTCCGACACGGGCATGGCGACCGTCTGGCTTTCCCGCTTTGTCGAGATGCGCGGCACCCGCCGACTGCTCGGCTCGTACAACCTCGGCTCCATGGCCAACGCCATGCCGCACGCGCTGGGCGCACAACTGCTGGACCGCGACCGCCAGGTCGTGGCGTTCTGTGGCGACGGTGGCCTGAGTATGCTGCTGGGCGACCTGATGACTCTCAAGACGTACGACCTGCCGGTCACGCTGGTCGTCTTCGACAACCGCCGGCTGGGCATGGTCAAGTTGGAGCAGGAGCAGTCGGGCCTTCCGGAGTTCGGCACCGTGCTGGACAACCCCGACTTCGCCGCCGTCGCGACGTCCCTCGGCCTCACCGGTATCCGCGTCACCGACCCCGCCGACCTCGACGAAGCCATCCGCACCGCCTTGGCCACCCCGGGACCCGTCCTCCTCGACGTCCTCACCAACCCCGACGAGATCGCCGTCCCCGCCAAGCCCACCGTCCAGCAGGGCTGGGGGTTCGCCGTTGCCAAGATGAAGGAGATCGTCCGCAGCCACGGCGACGACTCCTCTTCGGACTGAGGGACGGCTCGCTGCGGGCTGGGCTGGCCACCGCTGCTTGCTCGTTGGCAGCTGCCCGCAGTCGGCCGTCCGCTGCCCGCCGCTGTCGCGGCGAAGCGCCGATGACCTGGGCGGCCTTCTTCTCGGCCTTCTTGACGCCTGCTCGATCACTCGACTCGTACGGACCATGTGTGCCGGCGCCCCGGGATACCACCGCCGCTCCGAGCGCATTGCGCGAACGAATGCCGCGTGCCACCTGCACGCACACCAGCAATTCCCGCCTCCCAATTCGCCGCCCGATGGCACGGCAATGGCAAGCGGTCGGGTAATTGGTCTGAGCAACGGCAAATCCCTGGACCGCTGAGCCAGAGCTTCTTTGTGGAGCGGATGACGGGAATCGAACCCGCGCTCTGAGCTTGGGAATCACAGGAGCCTTCGGCAAGTAGGTGCTGGTCGGAGGGATTTGGGACTGCCCAGCAGCCACGTTGCGGACTCCGGTGCTGACCGTGACTGACCGTCCAGTACCGCTGGACCTGGTGCGATGGTGGTGCAGGCGCGCAGATTGGGTTGTGGCTGCGTCGCGGGGTGCACCAGGATGACGTGGTGGACTTGAGCCAGTATCACGGGTGGTTCCTGCAATCTGTTTCGACGTGCCTCCAAGCGCATGGGGAGTCCCGGGTGAGCATCGAGCTGGCAGACGGACCCGCCACCCCAGTAGTCCTGGAGTTTCTGCAAGTGGTCCGGGTCGTTCTGGACGACTACGGGGATTGGGCTGGCTCCGTCGATGAGATCGAGGTCAGAGAACTGCCTCGCAGCGGCCCCTGGCCGGCTGCAGCAAGGCACTTGCTGCACCACCACAACAACGAGTCGGCCCTGCTGTGGGTGCGGCTGATCGGGCCTACTGATATCGAAATCGCGGCTCGGGAATTGGTTGCCCGCCCAGCACCGGAGCGCATCGAATCCGGCGGCGGTTCGTAGCGGCATACCCGCGCGATCGGTTCAGTGCGGGAAGGTACGCGGTGGGCGCTGGCGGGGGAGTTCGTCGCGGAACTCTTCGATGATGGAGCTGATCTGGCGGGTGAGGTGGGTCTGGTCCAACCGGTCGAGGTAGAGGTTGCGGCGGGCCAGGCCGGGGAGGTCCACGCAGAAGTAGACGGACATGAGTGGGTTGATGAACAGCTCGCTGCGTTGGGTGCGCTCGGTGAACTGAACGTTCTCGAAGTCACCGCGTGTGGCTGCGGCTATGGAGCCGTTGACGATGCTGGGGTGTTCCGGTGTCGATGCGTGGGCGTGGGCGACGGCTTCGAGGTAGAGGGCGCCTTCGCGGCTGGTGCGGGAAAGGGAGAACACACCGAGGTAGGCGCCGTCGCGTTCAAGGGTGGCCAGGTTCTCGAGCACCAGGGCGTGGTTGACGCCGTGGTACGCGTCCACGCCGAAGCCAAGGCAGGCCACGAGGCGGTGGGGGATCTCGGGTAGTCCGTCAACGGCGGCGAGGCTGGCCATGTCCTCCTCGGGGGTGCCGAGGCCGTTTTCGTCGCCGCGCATGAGGATGTCGGTTCCGCCGTCGACCAGGATGATGGCGTCGGCGCCGCCGAGGTGGGTGAGCAGGGCCCGGTAGGCGGCCCGCAGGAGTTGGACGCGGGTGCGGTTGAGGGCGTAGACGGTCGAGGGGAGTCCGTTGTCGTCGAGCCAGCGGGCAAGGGTGCGTTCCGGGAAGTAGTCGCCTCGGGCGGCGGTGTCCGGGCGGATGGCTGCGACGTCGTGGTCCAGCCATACGTCCAGGTCCAGGCCGTACAGGTCGCTGAAGGACAGGTTGGCCAGGTGGACCTCCTTGCCGGCGGCTCGCAGGGCGAGGGCCAGTGGGAGCCCGGCCTAGATGTCGAAGCCGCCGCCGGCCCCGGCGACGAGCACGCGCTGCGCGTCCCGCAGCCGTGTGAACAGGCGGGGCTCAGTGAGGGAATACACCCGGGGAAGGTAGCAGCCCGTCTCAGCGGCGGACGCGGGGTTTTCGTGGCTCGGATGTCCCCCGTACGGCATCGGTGCGGCGGCACGCCGACAAGGGCTACGACTACAACCACCTGCGGCGATGGCTACGCTTACGCGGGATCACCCACCGCATCGCCCGCAAGGGCATCGAGCCCTCCGACCGCCTCGGCCGCCATCGCTGGACCGTCGAACGCACCATGGCCTGGCTCGCCGGCTGCCGACGGCTCCACCGCCGCTACGAACGCAAGGCCAGCCACTTCCTTGCCTTCGCCTGCATCGCCTGCACGCTCATCGGCTACCGCAGACTCACCAAATGAGATGACCTCTTAGAGGGCGGCTCGGTAGAAGATCTTGCCATCCTGCGGCTCGGCGCCCAGGGCTTCGTAAAAGGCGAGGGCGGCTGGGTTGTCGGTGTCGGCGGTCCACTCGATGCGGGAGCAACCGGCATCCGAGGCCGCCTTGCGGAGCTCGGCCATGAGGGCGCGTGCGACGCCGCTGCGGCGGGCGTGCTCGCGGACGTACAGCTCTTTCAGGGACAGGGAGGTTTCGGCACCGGCGGCGGGCCAGAGGAGGGAGTACGAGGCGAGACCGAGGATCTGGTCGCCGTCGCGGACCAGGAGGACGGTGGCGGCGGGGCGGGGGGGAGAAGAGGGCGTGGCGGATCTGGTCGGGGTTGCCGGGGGAGGGGGTGCCGCCGTAGTAGTGCTCGATCTCGCCGAGGATGACGGAGAGTTCGTCGATGTCGGACTCGGTCGCCGGGCTGATGTGCATTGTGTTCGCCGTCCTTCAGTTCGAAGGCAGCGCGAGGATCTCGCGCAGGGCCTTCATCTCCAGCACCTTTCGAGCCTCTGGCACCCTATCCGTGACGTCACGGGCTCGGTAGATGATCAGGGCGGTGCGGTGTTCCTCGGGGAGTTCGACCACTGTGATCAGGGGTTGGTCGGCGGCTGAGGCGGGGGTGCCGACGATCTCGGCGCACATGGCCTGGTGAGGCGGACGAGGGCACGGTCGGTGTGGTCGGACTGGGGATAGAGATCCAGGGCTCGGGTCAGCTCGGTGTTGGCACGGGTGGTGTCTTCGAGGTGGGTCCAGGCGTTGCCGGTGTGAAAGGCGAACTGTGCCTCGGAGTAGCCGAATGTGGACTCCTGGCGTTCTTCGTCGGGCAGCTGGTGCGGTGAACGTGCGGGGAGGGGTCGATACGTCGGTGTCGCGTCGGGACAGAGTCCTACCCACATGCTCACGGAGGTGTCGTGGGAGCCGAGCTGGCGCATGGCAGCGCCGGGCAGTGCTCGGGCTCGTAGGCCCAGTTCGACGGTGCGGTACAGCCTCCCGGGTGCTGGTTCGAAGGGTGGGCGGCGAACCGGGCCTTCGTCGCCCTCAGCGGAACACCCGGTTCGCCGCCGCTCCTTCGGGCTCGGGCGTTCCTGGGAGGTCGTGGGTGTCACTCGGGGCGGCGGTTGTAGTGGTCGAGGGTGGCTTTGTTGGTGGAGGCGTCCTGGAAGACGAGTTCCCAGGGGCCGGTGTTGACGTCCATCTCCTTGCCGAAGCCGACCCACTTGCCCACGATGCGGCGGCCGGTGGGTTCGGCGAGCATCTGGACGGCACCGTGGTAGCGGGCTCCGCGGTAGTAGCCGTCTTCTGCGGTCTGTTCGACCCAGGTGCCGGTGACGACGTTGCCGTCCACGGTGAGGTCCATGGTGAGCGGGGAGTCGGAGGAGCCGGGGAGGCTGCGTACGGTCAGCCGGTTGCCGTGCTGGAGGACGACGACGTAGTGGAGGCCGGTGAAGACCGTGTCATCGCGGCCCGAGGAGACGTACTCGTACCGGGACAGCCATACGCCGGAGTAGTTGCCCCGGGGGGCCGGCTGGGTGGTCGGTGTTCCGTGGACGGCTGCTATTCCGGCCGACGAGTTCTCCACGTCGTGGCCGCCGTTGCCGTCGGCGGAGACGCGGGCCTGGAGCATGGCGGGTGTGAAGCCGAGTACTTCTATGGGCAGGCCGGTCACGGATTCCAGGGCCCGGGCGTAGGCGGGCCGGGGGGAGATGGAGACGCCGGCTTCCCAGCGCTGGACGAGGCGTTTCGACGCGTCGTTGGGCTGGCCGACGCGTGTGCCTGCCTCTCGCAGGGCGCGGGCGAAGTCGTCCTGCGACATGAGCAGGCCCATGCGGGCGGCCCGCAGGGCGCTGTTGGGGGTACTCATGTGATCACGTGGCTTCCTGGTCGGCAGTATTGACGCTGGAATGACGCCTTCGATGACGTCGTTTCGACGTCTTCAATGCCATCACGTGGGGCGACATTCCGGCGTCATCCTATGCCTGTGATCGATGAAGAGCGGAATGAATTAGCGCCGGAGACGCCCTCCGACGGCTCGTCGGGCCCGGGACCGTCCAAGGGCGGCAGCGGCGGTTTCGGCGACAGCGAGGGCCGGACGGTCCTGGTGCGAAGGTGGAGGCCCGCTCCTCGCCATGTGGCCGAGGCCAGAGCGGAGTTGCGTCGGGAGTTGGACGGTTGGGGCCAGGGTGCAGTGTCCGACCTCGCCGAACTGGTGCTGTCGGAACTGTTCACCAATGCGCTGCGCCATGCCCGCACGCCAGGCGATCGTCTGATCGAGACACGGTACGAGCGCACTCCCGGCGGGGTGCGGATCGAGGTGCACGACGCCGACGAGACGCGGCCGTTCCTGCGGAAGCTCTCGGCGGACGTGGACGCGGAGTCCGGCCGTGGCCTTGGTCTTGTCGACGCTCTGACTGGCGGGCGGTGGGGAGTGAGCCGGCGCGACGGGGTCGGGAAGCTGCTGTGGGCGGTCGTCTCCGACTGCGCTGGCGATGAGCAATCTGGCGGTGCCCGATGAAGGGCGCCGAGACTATGACCGCGACGGCGGCGGACCGTCGTCGTGTCGGCTCCGCCACTGACGGATCGGCCGCCGAGCAGTCAGCCGGTACTGCCTATGCGCCCGCTTCCGGCGGCCGGCGGTGGACGATCGCCACGACGCCGGGCTTTTCGGCCACGGGCTACCTGCCCGCGTGGGCCGAGGAGGATCCCAGCGAGAGCGGCGTACCGCTCGACCGGCTCCAGATCCGCTTGGCGGACATCAACCACTGGACTCGCTTCGACGGCCAGACGATGCGGGTCCGCTCACCAGCCTTCGGCGGCGAAGGCGCCCAGCTGGGTGAAGCGCACATCTTCCGGGGCAGCATCGACTGCAACCCCTACGCCGAGGACCCCGACCCCCGCGTCCCCGTCGTCAACCTCGCCATCATCGAGGACTTCTGGATCAACGACCTGGACCCCGCCGATCTCGCCGATCTCGCCGCCAAGCTACGGGCGCAGGCCGACCGACTCGACCACGAGATACGCCCCCAACTCATCGCCGCGCGAGCTGACTGGGCCGAGCACCACGCCGTTCTCCCGCAGCCCGCCGCCAGCCCATCCCGCGTCCTTGACCGAGGCACGCCGCGAGCCCGGCCCAGCGGCGACTCCCCTTGAGCGCAACCCGCTTTGAGGCGGGGGCGCTCGGCGGAGAGCCCATCGTTTTGCGCTCGTCGGTTGGCTGATGGTTGGACGCGGATGGTAGTCAGGATATGAAGAGCGCCCGCTGACTCCGGCATAAATTCTTGAATTGGCTCGGGCAGCACAAAAGCCCCAGGTTATTAACCTGAGGCCTTTTCTTTGGAGCGGATGACGGGAATCGAACCCGCGCTCTGAGCTTGGGAAGCTCATGTTCTACCATTAAACTACATCCGCGTGAAACCGGGCCCGGAAGGGTGGTTCGGGGACACTCTACCGCATGGGATGGGGGGTCGGGGGGAGGGGGAAGCGGGGGTAGGTTGGGGGTGCGGTGTGTGGGTGTGGGGTGGAGGCTGGGGGATCCCCTAATGTGTGGGTTTGTCTGCCACGCGGAGTTGGGGAAGGGACTTCATGGAGCGCACTGTTGTTCGTTGTGCGGAGGGGCATGTGTTCAGTACGGGGACGTTTCCGATGCAGCAGCTCGGGGCGGATCGGCTGGGGCCGGGGCGGTTGTTGAGGTGTCCTCGGTGTGCGCGGCTGCGGCATGCCGTGCCGGTGTCGGGGAGTGCGGAGAAGTAGGGGAGCGGGGGGAGGGTGGCGCGGCCCCCGGTGGGGCCGCGTTAGTCTCGGGGGCGTGCTTCTCTCAGACAAGGACATCCGGGCCGAAATCGACAGCGGGCGCGTGCGCGTTGACCCGTACGAGGCGTCGATGGTGCAGCCGTCGAGCATCGATGTGCGGCTCGACCGGTTCTTCCGGGTGTTCGAGAACCACCGCTATCCGCATATCGACCCGGCGGTCGAACAGGCGGATCTGACGCGGCTGGTGGAGCCGGACGGGGATGACGCGTTCATTCTGCATCCGGGGGAGTTCGTACTGGCGTCCACGTACGAGGTCATCACGCTGGCGGACGACATCGCCTCGCGACTGGAGGGGAAGTCGAGCCTGGGGCGGCTGGGGCTGCTGACGCACTCGACGGCGGGCTTCATCGATCCGGGGTTCTCCGGGCATGTGACGCTGGAGCTGTCGAACGTGGCGACGCTGCCGATCAAATTGTGGCCCGGGATGAAGATCGGCCAGCTCTGCCTCTTCCGGCTCAGCTCGCCGGCCGAGTTCCCGTACGGATCGCCGCACTACGGCTCCCGCTACCAGGGGCAGCGCGGGCCGACGGCCTCCCGTTCGTTCCTCAACTTCCATCGCACCCAGGTCTGATCCGGCGGCGGGCCGCGACCGGCTCAGGGGTGCATGCGCGCGCCCTTGAGCACCTTGTCCACCGCGTTGCGCGAGCCGTAGACGGTGAGGCCCACCAGGTCCAACTGGTCGCGGGGTACGGCCCGGACCGCCGCGCGGTTGGCGTCGTCGTGGCCGGTGGTGAAGAGGTCCGCGGTGAAGACCGCTCGCGGCAGCGCCCGGGACAGTGCCCGGGTGTGCGCGGCGGTGAGGATCTCCTTCGTGCCCTCGAAGACGAGTACCGGCTGGCGGAACATCGGCAGGTACGGCGTGCCGTCCGCGTCCTCGTACGGGCTTCCGATCACCTCGGGCAGCTGTGAGCCCAGCCCGCTGACCAGGAACGCGGTCACGTTCAGGCGCTGCCAGGGCTCCAGGCCCTCCCGCAGCAGTACGGCGATCTTCGTGTCGAAGCGGACGGGCGACGTTTCAAGGGCGGTTTCGGTGCTCATGGTCACCGAGCCTCGCCCGCCGCGCCGCCGCGCGTCTTGTACGTTCCTGGCAGACCTGACGCCGATCCCGGAGACAGACCCTAGATCAGCGGGAGTTTGAACAGGATCAGCAGCGCCACCAGCTGGATCGAGGCCGCGCCGAGCGCCTTGAGCCAGGGCAGGTCGTGCGACTTGCCCACCATGGAGGTGAGCAGCCACGCGCAGCCCAGCCAGGTCAGCCAGCCCAGCAGCTGGACGAAGCTGTTGCCGCCGCCGAGGAAGATCGCGAAGAGCAGGCGCGGGGCGTCGGTCAGCGAGCTGATGATCATCGCCAGGCCGATGGTGGGGGCCCAGGCGCCGTCGCCGCCGAGCTGGCGGGCCAGCGTGTTGGTGACCGCGCTGAGCGTGAAGCCGCAGAGCACGACCGCGACGCCCGTGGTCAGCACCCAGGGGACGCTGGTGGACAGGGTGCTGCCGAGGATGTCGCTACGGGCCGCGTCGAAGCCGAAGACGGCGAGCAGACCGTAGACGAAGGTGACGATGAGCGCCGGGGCCCAGACGCTGTGGTCCCGCATCTGCCAGAAGGTGCGGCCCGGGTGCAGCACGATGCCGCGCAGCAGGTCCTTCCAGTGCAGGCGGGGGCCGACGGGCGGGGTGGCGGACTGGCCGGCGCGGTAGGTGGCCACGTGGTCGTCGCCGTAGTAGGCGTCGGGGCCGCCGGCGAGGGCCGCGTCGCCGCCGAGGGTGAAGGCCCGGGTGCCGCCGGGGGCGTCGTCGTAGCCGGGGGCGGGGGTGAAGTACTCCGGCTCGCCGGAAGGCGCCGGGCTGTGCGCCTGGCCTTGGCCCCGGCCCTGCGGCCGGCCTGGACCGTAGCCCTGGCCCTGACCGCGACCCGGTGCTCCGTACGGCCCGGGCGGCGGCCCCTGCTGCTCGTACCGGGGCGGGTGGCCGCCCTGCTGCCCGCCGTTGCCCTGTCGTCCCTTGAAACCTGCCACGTCTTCGAACGTACCCGGTACGCACCGGTCCCGTACCTTCGCCGGAAGCGCCGCAGCCCTTTGCATCCAAGCTGTGACACGTCCGGGAGGCACCGCGCACACAGGCGTACGGCACGGGGCCGGTAAGGAGCGCCCGCCCTGGAAGCAGCCCCTTACCGCCCCCGGGCCGTACGCCTCGCGCCTTACGCGGGACCCGGACCCGCCGGGACCTCGGGATCCGCGTCCGCCGCCGAGCCGGCGTCCGTGCCCGCGCCCGCGCCCGTGTCCGTACCCGAAGCCCCACCCGGGCCCGCCTCGGCGTCCGGCGCCGACCCTGACGCCGCCTCCGCCTCCGCCGTCGCCTCCGGGCCAGCCTCCGCCTCCGCGACAGCCCCCACCCCTACCGGCACCCGCACCCGCACCGAATCCAGCAGCAGCTGCGCCACGTCCACCACCTGGAGCGACTCCTTCGCCGTCCCCTCGCTCTTCTTGCCGTTGACCGAGTCGGACAGCATCACCAGGCAGAACGGGCAGGCGGTGGAGACGATGTCCGGGTTGAGGGAGAGCGCCTCTTCCACCCGCTCGTTGTTGACGCGCTTGCCGATCCGCTCCTCCATCCACATCCGGGCGCCGCCCGCGCCGCAGCAGAAGCCGCGCTCCTTGTGGCGGTGCATCTCCTCGTTCCTCAGCCCCGGCACCTTGGCGATGATCTCGCGCGGCGGGGAGTAGATCTTGTTGTGCCGCCCCAGGTAGCAGGGGTCGTGGTAGGTGATCAGGCCCTCGACCGGCGTGACGGGGACGAGCCTTCCGTCGTCCACCAGCTGCTGGAGGAGCTGAGTGTGGTGGATGACCTCGTACTGCCCGCCGAGCTGTGGATACTCGTTGGCGATGGTGTTGAAGCAGTGCGGGCAGGTGGCGACGATCTTCTTCGACGCGGCGGGCTTCCGGGTGGCGGGGTCGTCGTCGTCTTCGCCGAAGGCCATGTTGAGCATGGCCACGTTCTCCATGCCGAGCTGCTGGAAGAGGAACTCGTTGCCGAGCCGGCGGGCGGAGTCGCCCGTGCAGTTCTCCTCGCCGCCCATGATCGCGAACTTCACGCCCGCGGTGTGCAGCAGCTCGGCGAAGGCCTTGGTGGTCTTCTTCGCCCGGTCTTCCAGGGAGCCGGCGCAGCCGACCCAGTAGAGGTACTCGACCTCGGTGAGGTCCTCGATGTCCTCGCCGACGATCGGGACTTCGAAATCGACTTCCTTCACCCAGGCCAGGCGCTGCTTCTTCGGCAGGCCCCAGGGGTTGCCCTTCTTCTCCAGGTTCTTCAGCATCGTGCCGGCCTCGGACGGGAAGGCCGACTCGATCATCACCTGGTAGCGGCGCATGTCCACGATGTGGTCGACGTGCTCGATGTCCACCGGGCACTGCTCGACACACGCGCCGCAGGTGGTGCAGGACCACAGGACGTCGGGGTCGATGACGCCGTTCTCCTCGACCGTGCCGATCAGGGGGCGCTCGGCCTCGGCCAGCGCCGCCGCCGGGACGGCGGCGAGCTGCTCGGCGGTCGCCTTCTCCTCGCCCTCCGCCGTCTTGCCGCCGCCGGCCAGCAGATAGGGCGCCTTGGCGTGCGCGTGGTCGCGCAGCGACATGATCAGCAGCTTCGGGGACAGCGGTTTGCCGGTGTTCCAGGCCGGGCACTGCGACTGGCAGCGCCCGCACTCGGTGCAGGTGGAGAAGTCGAGGATGCCCTTCCAGGAGAACTGCTCGACCTGGGAGACGCCGAAGACGTCGTCCTCGCCCGGGTCCTCGAAGTCGATCGGTACGCCGCCGGAGGTCATCGGCTGGAGCGGGCCGAGTGCCACCGGGCCTGCGGCGTTCCGCTTGAACCAGATGTTGGGGAAGGCCAGGAAGCGGTGCCAGGCCACGCTCATATCGGTGTTGAGGCCGACCGTGATCGCCCAGGCCATGGTGACGCCGAGCTTGATCATCGCGGTGAGGTAGACCAGCGTCTGGAGGGTGCCGGTGCTCAGGCCACGGAAGCCGGCCACCAGCGGATAGGAGACCCAGTACGAGGCCTCGTAGTGGTTCACCCCGTGCAGGGCGCCCTCAAGGCCGCGCAGGGTGAGGATGGCGAGGCCGATCACCAGGATGACGTACTCGACGAAGTACGCCTGCCAGGCCGTGGAGCCCGCGAACCGCGACTTGCGGCCGGCCCGGGACGGCAGGTCCAGCAGCCGGACCGCGATCAGGACGAGGATGCCCAGGGTGGTGAAGAGCGCGATGAACTCGACGTACACCTCGTACGGCGGCCAGGTGCCGATCACCGGCAGGATCCAGTCGGCCCGGAAGAGCTGGCCGTAGGCGTTGACGATGGTCAGCCCCAGGGTCAGGAAGCCGACCGCCACGAACCAGTGGGCGACGCCGATGACGCCCCACTTGTTCATCCGGGTGTGGCCGACGAACTCCTTGGCCAGCGTCTTCGTGCGCGCCACCGGGTCGTCGGTGCGGCTGCCGGCCGGGACGGGCTGGCCGAGCCGGACGAACCGGTAGATCTGCCCGAAGGCGAGGCTGATCAGCGCGACGCCGACCGCGGTGAGGACCAGCGACACGATGATCGCGGCGAGTTGCATGAGGGCTCCTCGGGCCTGCGCCAGCTGAAACGTACTAAGCGGTAACTTACTCCGGTCTCGGCTGAGGTTACCCGGGAATCCGGGGCCCATAAAGCTTCCGCCCGGTGATCTGTGTCGCGGAGTCGGCCGCGGGGAGCCCCGGGGTCCATGAAGCCGCCGCCGGGGAGAACGGGCCTCGTGGCCGGCGGTCGTACGCTGGATCGCGGGGTGCCCTCGCCGCGATGTGCCACCTGCGTCCGACCCGCGCGGCTAAGTTGAGTGGCCCCGACTCACCTCTGTTGACAGAAGATCCCGGCTGATGCATTCTTGAGCCAGTTCCACTCAAGTGCTGTCAGCTGGAGGATTAACCATGGCACGTGCGGTCGGCATCGACCTGGGCACGACTAATTCCGTCGTCAGCGTTCTCGAAGGCGGCGAGCCCACCGTCATCACCAACGCAGAGGGCGCCAGGACCACGCCGTCCGTCGTCGCCTTCGCCAAGAACGGCGAGGTGCTCGTCGGCGAGGTCGCCAAGCGCCAGGCTGTCACCAACGTCGACAGGACGGTCCGCTCCGTCAAGCGCCACATGGGCACCGACTGGCGGATCAATCTCGACGGCAAGGACTTCAACCCGCAGCAGATGAGCGCCTTCATCCTGCAGAAGCTGAAGCGGGACGCCGAGTCGTATCTCGGGGAGAAGGTCACCGACGCGGTGATCACCGTCCCCGCGTACTTCAACGACTCCGAGCGCCAGGCCACCAAGGAGGCCGGCGAGATCGCCGGTCTGAACGTCCTGCGGATCGTCAACGAGCCGACCGCCGCCGCGCTGGCGTACGGCCTGGACAAGGACGACCAGACGATCCTGGTCTTCGACCTCGGCGGCGGCACCTTCGACGTGTCGCTGCTGGAGATCGGTGACGGCGTGGTCGAGGTCAAGGCCACCAATGGTGACAACCACCTCGGTGGTGACGACTGGGACCAGCGGGTGGTGGACTACCTGGTCAAGCAGTTCCAGTCCGGCCACGGCGTGGACCTGGGCCGCGACAAGATGGCCCTCCAGCGCCTGCGTGAGGCCGCGGAGAAGGCCAAGATCGAGCTGTCCTCGTCCACCGAGACCTCGATCAACCTGCCGTACATCACCGCCTCCTCCGAGGGCCCGCTGCACCTGGACGAGAAGCTCACCCGCGCCCAGTTCCAGCAGCTGACCTCGGACCTGCTGGAGCGCTGCAAGACCCCGTTCCACAACGTCATCAAGGACGCCGGCATCCAGCTGTCCGAGATCGACCACGTGGTCCTGGTCGGCGGCTCCACCCGGATGCCCGCGGTCGCCGAGCTGGTGCGCGAGCTGACCGGCGGCAAGGACGCCAACAAGGGCGTGAACCCGGACGAGGTCGTCGCCATCGGCGCGTCCCTGCAGGCCGGTGTGCTCAAGGGCGAGGTCAAGGACGTCCTGCTGCTCGACGTCACCCCGCTGTCCCTCGGTATCGAGACCAAGGGCGGCATCATGACCAAGCTGATCGAGCGCAACACCACGATCCCGACCAAGCGCTCCGAGATCTTCACCACGGCCGAGGACAACCAGCCGTCGGTGCAGATCCAGGTCTACCAGGGCGAGCGCGAGATCGCCGCGTACAACAAGAAGCTCGGTATGTTCGAGCTGACCGGCCTGCCGCCGGCCCCGCGCGGGATGCCCCAGATCGAGGTCACCTTCGACATCGACGCCAACGGCATCATGCACGTGGGCGCGAAGGACCTGGGCACCGGCAAGGAGCAGCGGATGACCGTCACGGGCGGCTCCTCGCTGCCCAAGGACGAGGTCGACCGGATGCGCCAGGAGGCCGAGCAGTACGCGGACGAGGACCACAAGCGCCGCGAGGCCGCCGAGACCCGCAACCAGGGCGAGCAGCTCGTCTACCAGACCGAGAAGTTCATCGCGGACAACAAGGAGAAGCTCCCCGAGGACGTCAAGTCCGAGGTCGAGACCGCGATCGCGGACCTCAAGGAGAAGCTGAAGAACGAGTCGGCGGAGGACGGCAACACCGCGTCGATCCGCGAGGCCACCGAGCGGGTCGCGGCCGTCAGCCAGAAGCTGGGCCAGGCCCTGTACGCCAACGCGGGCGCCGAGGGCGCCGGCGCGGCCGCGGGCGGCCCCAACGGCGGCCCGGCCGGTGAGCAGGCCCCGGCGGACGACGACGTGGTGGACGCCGAGATCGTCGACGACGAGAACGGCAACAAGAGGGACGGTGCCGCGTGACGGAGGAGCCGAAGGGCTTCGAGGAGCCCGACGTCCCCACCTCCGAGGCCACCGAGAAGGCCGCAGCCGCCAAGGACGCCGGGACCGCCGAGGAGGGTGGCCCGGCGGCCCCGGGCGGGGACGCTAAGGAACTGACGGCGCTGCGGGCGCAGCTGGACCAGGTACGCACCGCGCTCACCGAGCGCACCGCGGACCTGCAGCGCCTCCAGGCCGAGTACCAGAACTACCGCCGGCGGGTGGAGCGCGACCGGGTCGCCGTCAAGGAGGTCGCGGTCGCCAGCCTGCTGACCGAACTGCTCCCGGTGCTCGACGACATCGGCCGGGCGCGGGAGCACGGCGAGCTGGTGGGCGGCTTCAAGTCGGTCGCCGAGTCACTGGAGACGGTCGCCGCCAAGCTGGGGCTGCAGCAGTTCGGCAAGGAGGGCGAGCCCTTCGACCCGCTGGTGCACGAGGCGCTGATGCACAGTTACTCGCCGGATGTCACGCAGACCACATGCGTGCAGATCCTCCAGCCGGGGTACCGCCTCGGGGAGCGCAATCTGCGGCCCGCCAGGGTCGCGGTCGCCGAACCGCAGCCGGGTGCCCCCGGCAAGGAGGAGTCCGGCGGCGCCGAGCTGGGCAAGAGCAAGGACGACGCCGACGACGCCTACGGCGAGGAGACCGGTGGCCCCGACGAGGGGTGACCGGGCGGCGGCGGTGCGGGACCGAGCGGTGATGGACCGGGCCGCGGCCGTGATGGACGGAGAGGAGGGACGTCGGGGATGAGCATCAGTAGGGACCTGTTGGAGAAGGACCTGTACAAGGTCCTCGGCGTCCCCAAGGACGCCACCGAAGCGGAGATCAAGAAGGCGTACCGGAAGCTCGCCCGCGAGTTCCACCCGGACGCCAACAAGGGCGACGCGAAGGCCGAGGAGCGCTTCAAGGAGATCTCCGAGGCCAACGACGTGCTGTCCGACACCAAGCGGCGCAAGGAGTACGACGAGGGCCGCGCGCTGTTCGGCAACGGCGGATTCCGCCCGGGGCCGGGAGCCGGCGGCAACGGCGGCTTCAACTTCGACCTGGGAGACCTCTTCGGAGGCGGCCCCCAGGCCCCCGGCGGCGGCACGGGCACCGGTCAGGGCGGCGGCTTCGGCGGCGGCCTGGGCGATGTGTTCGGCGGCCTGTTCAACCGGGGCGGCACCACCCGGGTGCAGCCTCGCCGCGGCCAGGACATCGAGTCCGAGGTCACGCTGAGCTTCAACGAGGCGGTGGACGGGGCCACGGTCCCGCTGCGGATGTCCTCGCAGGCGCCCTGCAAGGCGTGTTCGGGCACCGGCGACAAGAACGGCACGCCGCGGGTGTGCCCGACCTGTGTCGGCACCGGGCAGGTCTCGCGCGGCGGTGGTGGCGGCTTCTCGCTCACCGACCCGTGCGTGGACTGCAAGGGCCGCGGCCTCATCGCGGAGAATCCCTGCGAGGTCTGCCACGGCAGCGGCCGGGCGAAGAGCTCGCGCACCATGCAGGTCCGGATCCCCGCCGGTGTCACCGACGGGCAGCGGATCAGGCTGCGTGCCAAGGGCGCCCCCGGCGAGCGCGGCGGTCCGGCCGGCGATCTGTACGTGGTCGTGCACGTGGGGAAGCACCCGGTGTTCGGCCGCAAGGAGGCCAACCTCACGGTCACCGTGCCGGTCAGTTTCGTCGAGGCGGCCCTCGGCGGGGAGATCAAGGTGCCCACCCTCGGCGGGCCCGCGGTCACCCTCAAGCTGCCCCCGGGCACCCCCAACGGCCGTACGCTGCGCGCCCGCGGCAAGGGCGCGGTGCGCAAGGACGGCTCCCGGGGCGATCTGCTCGTCACCGTCGAGGTGGCGGTGCCGGACAAGACCGAGGGCAAGGCCCTCGACGCGCTGGAGTCCTATCGGGATGCCACCGCGGACGCCGATCCGCGGGCGGAGCTTTTCAAGGCCGCTAAGGGAGCGTGAAGCGATGACGGTCGACGGAGGCGGGGTCCGCGGACCCCGCGGAATGGGCCGTAACCCCTATCAGCTGACCGAGGAGTCCCCGGTCTACGTCATCTCGGTGGCGGCCGAACTGTCCGGGCTCCACCCCCAGACCCTGCGGCAGTACGACCGCCTGGGTCTGGTCTGCCCGGACCGTACGGCCGGCCGGGGCCGTCGCTACTCGGCCCGCGACATCGAGCAGCTCCGCGAGGTGCAGCGCCTGTCGCAGGACGAGGGCATCAATCTGGCCGGGATCAAGCGGATCATCGAGCTGGAGAATCAGGTCGCCGCGCTCCAGGCCCGGGTCGCCGAGCTCACCGCCGCCGTCGAGGGCGCCGCCGCCGTCATCCAGCAGCGGGAGGCGGCGGTGCACGCCTCCTACCGCCGGGACCTGGTCCCGTACCAGGACGTCCAGCACACCAGCGCGCTGGTGGTGTGGCGGCCCATCAAGCGGTCGAGCGAGTAGCCGGTAGCCGCCGCGAGCCCCCGGGCCGGCCCCGCGGGCCTGTCGAGGCCGGGCGTCAGGCGTTGCCCATCGCCCGGGTGAGGGCGATCTCGATGACGATCCGCTCCGGGTTGGGCGCGGGGACACGGCCGTAGCGCTCGGCGTAGCGGCCGACCGCGTCGGCGATCCGCGCCGGGTCCGCCGAGACGGTGGCGAGGCCTTCGAGGGTGGCCCACCTGCCGCGTTCGACCTGGCAGACCGCGACCGGCGCCCCGGTGGGGCCGGCGGCGCGGACATGGGCGGCCTTGGCGCTGCCGCGGCCGGTGATGACCCGGGCCAGCCCGGCCGCCGGGTCGTAGGTGACGCCGACCGGGACGACATGCGGGGTGCCGTCCCGGCGCGGGGTGGTCAAGGTGCACAGGTGGTACTCGCGCCAGAAGGCGAGATAGCCGGGGTCGGGCGAGCGGGGGTCGAGAAGGGCCATGCGGGCGACGGTAGCCGCGGGACCTCTCCCGTCACTCCAGCCGCACCGGCAGCTTCGACACGCTGTTGCCGATGAATCCCGCCAGGGGTGGCAGCGACGCGTCCGGGACCGCCAGGCGCAGCCCCGGATAGGCCGCGTACAGCTCGCGCAGCGTGATCACCGCCTCCAGCCGGGCCAGCGGCGCGCCCAGGCAGTAGTGGGCGCCGTGCCCGAAGGCCAGGTGCCGGGTGGCGGGCCGGGTGATGTCGAACCGGTCGGCGTCCGGGCCGTATTCGCGCGGGTCGCGCCCGGCGGCGACATACCCGGCGAGCACCGGGGTGCCGCGCGGCACGGTGACCCCGCCCACCTCGATGTCGGTGGTCGGATAGCGGAAGGGGAAGTTGGCCACCGGGCTGTCCCAGCGCAGCGTCTCCTCGACCACCGCGTCCCAGGACGCCTCCCCGGCCAGGACCAGGGCGAGCTGCTCGGGGTGGCCGCACAGGGCCCGGACCGCGTTGGTGATCAGATTGAGCGTGGTCTCGTGGCCGGCCACGATCATCAGCAGCAGGGTGCCGATGAGTTCCTCGTCGCTCAGGCGCTCCGCGCCGCCGTCCAGGTCGTCGTCGCGGGCCGCGATCAGCGCGCTGGTGAGGTCCTCGCCGGGCGCGGCGCGGCGGTCGGCGACGACCTGCCCGAGGACCGCGTGGATACCGGCCTGCGCGGCCATCGCCTCGGCGGCGCCGCTGGAGGTGCTGACCATGGTGTGGGTGAGCTGGTGCAGTCCGTCGCGGTGGCGGACGTCCACGCCGAGCAGCTCGCAGATCACGCCCATGGGCAGCGGGTAGGCGAAGTGCCGGCGCAGGTCCACCACGCCGTCGGCGTCCCGGTGGCCGGGCAGCGCGGCCAGCAGGACGCCGGTGAGCTCCTCGATCCAGGGGCGCATCGCGGCGACCCGGCGCGGGGTGAACGCCTTGGTGGCCAGTCCCCGCAGCCGCCGGTGGTCGTCGCCGTCGGCCGTCGTCATGCCGTTGACCAGGGCGAAGGCGTTGAGCTGCCAGGCGGCGGGAATCTCGCCGCGCTGGTAGGCGGCGAAGTGCCGGGCGTTCTTGGCGACCTTGGGATCGGCCAGGAAGTCGCGCAGCTCCTTGTGCCGGGAGACGATCATCCCGGGTACGCCGCCGGGCAGCAGCACCGGGCAGGCGGCCCCCGCCTCGCGCAGTGCGTCGCCGTCCGCGTGGACGGCGGCACCGGACGGGTCCATGGGGTGCGCAGCGGTCATGGGAATCCTCACGAGCGGTTTCATGAGCGGGTCACGAGCGGGGAGGACGTACGGGAGGGTACGGGCGCCCGCAGGTATGGGCGTACGGGGCCGCGGGGCGAGCCTGCGGGCCGGCCTGCGGGGCGACGTACGGAATACGGCTGCGGAGGTGCGAGACGCGACGCGAAGCGGGGTCGTGCGGAAGCGTGTGTGAGCAACTCCGTTGATCTCCAATGGAGTTGTGGCCGCATTCTTGCATCGTCGCTGCGCGTTCTTCAACGATCACACAAAATCCGGCACAGTCGACCGCCACCGCGAGCGGCCCCCGGCGGCAGGCCGCGCCCGGCCCCCCGCGACCACCGGTGGCCGCGGGGGCCGACTTCCCTCGCTGCTTCCCGGCCCGCACCCCCGACTTCCCGCCAACTTCCCCCGAAACTGCCTTGAGTGGCATAGACTCAACTTACTGCATGTTGCTACAGGCAGGTTCACCGTACGAGGAGGATGCCACCCCCGTGGACGCCGAGCTGACCAACAAGAGCCGGGAAGCGCTGAACGCCGCCAATACCCGGGCCGTCGCCGAGGGAAACCCGGACCTGACGCCCGCGCATCTGCTGCTCGCCCTGTTGAGCGGCGCGGAGAACGAGAACATCCTCGACCTGCTGACGGCCGTGGGCGCCGACCCGGCGGCCCTGCGCACCGGCGCCGAGCGCCTGGTGGCGGCGCTGCCCAAGGTGCAGGGCTCCACCGTCGCCCCGCCGCAGGCCAACCGCGACCTGCTGGCGGTCATCGCCGACGCCTCGCAGCGCGCCAAGGAGCTCGGTGACGCGTACCTTTCGACCGAGCACCTGCTGATCGGGATCGCCGTCAAGGGCGGCCCGTCCGGGGAGCTGCTGGCCGCACAGGGCGCGAAGGCCAAGGCGCTGCTGTCGGCCTTCGAGACGGCCAGGGGAGGGCAGCGCGTGACCAGCGAGGATCCCGAAGGCACCTACAAGGCGCTGGAGAAGTACGGCACGGACTTCACGGCCGCGGCCCGCGAGGGCAAGCTCGACCCGGTGATCGGCCGCGACCAGGAGATCCGCCGGGTCGTCCAGGTGCTGTCGCGCCGCACCAAGAACAACCCGGTGCTGATCGGCGAGCCCGGCGTCGGCAAGACCGCCGTGGTGGAGGGCCTGGCCCAGCGGATCGTCAAGGGCGATGTGCCCGAGAGCCTGCGCAACAAGCGGCTGGTCTCGCTCGACCTCGGCGCGATGGTGGCCGGCGCGAAGTACCGCGGCGAGTTCGAGGAGCGGCTGAAGGCCGTACTCGCCGAGATCAAGGACAGCGGCGGGCAGATCATCACCTTCATCGACGAGCTGCACACCGTGGTCGGCGCGGGCGCCGGCGGCGATTCCGCGATGGACGCCGGCAACATGCTCAAGCCGATGCTGGCCCGCGGCGAGCTGCGGATGGTCGGCGCCACCACGCTGGACGAGTACCGCGAGCGGATCGAGAAGGACCCCGCGCTGGAGCGGCGCTTCCAGCAGGTGCTGGTCGCCGAGCCGAGCGTGGAGGACACGGTCGCGATCCTGCGCGGCCTCAAGGGGCGCTACGAGGCCCACCACAAGGTGCAGATCGCGGACTCGGCGCTGGTGGCCGCCGCCACCCTCTCCGACCGCTACATCACCGCCCGCTTCCTGCCCGACAAGGCCATCGACCTGGTGGACGAGGCCGCGTCCCGGCTCCGGATGGAGATCGACTCCTCGCCGGTCGAGATCGACGAGCTGCGGCGCGCGGTGGACCGGCTGCTGATGGAGGAGATGGCGCTCAAGAACGAGACCGACCCCGCCTCCGTCCAGCGGCTGGACAAGCTGCGCAAGGACCTCGCCGACCGCGAGGAGGAGCTGCGCGGCCTGACCGCCCGCTGGGAGAAGGAGAAGCAGGGCCTCAACCGGGTCGGTGAGCTCAAGGAACGCCTCGACGACATCGACACCCGGATCGAGCGCGCCCAGCGCGAAGGCGACTTCGAGTCCGCCTCCAAGCTGCTCTACGCCGAGAAGCCCAAACTGGAGGCCGAGCTGGAGGAGGCCACCCGCGAGGAGCAGGAGGCCAAGTCCCAGTCGTCCCAGGGCGCCTCGCCGAAGATGGTGAAGGAGGAGGTCGGCCCGGACGACGTGGCGGACGTGGTCGCCGCCTGGACGGGCATCCCGGCCGGCCGGCTGCTGGAGGGCGAGACGCAGAAGCTGCTGCGGATGGAGGAGGAGCTGGGCAAGCGGCTGATCGGCCAGAGCGAGGCCGTCCGCTCCGTGTCCGACGCGGTACGCCGCTCCCGCTCCGGCATCGCCGACCCGGACCGGCCCACCGGCTCCTTCCTCTTCCTCGGCCCGACCGGCGTCGGCAAGACCGAGCTGGCCAAGGCGCTGGCCGACTTCCTCTTCGACGACGAGCGGGCGATGGTCCGCATCGACATGAGCGAGTACGGCGAGAAGCACTCGGTCGCCCGGCTGGTCGGCGCCCCGCCCGGATACATCGGCTACGAGGAGGGCGGCCAGCTCACCGAGGCCGTACGGCGCCGCCCGTACAGCGCGGTGCTGCTGGACGAGGTGGAGAAGGCCCACCCGGAGGTCTTCGACATCCTCCTCCAGGTGCTGGACGACGGCCGCCTCACCGACGGCCAGGGCCGTACGGTCGACTTCCGCAACGTCATCCTGATCCTGACCTCCAACCTGGGCAGCCAGTACCTGGTGGACCTGACCCTCGGCGAGGAGCAGAAGAAGCAGAGCGTGCTGGAGACGGTGCGGGCCTCCTTCAAGCCGGAGTTCCTCAACCGGCTGGACGACATCGTGGTCTTCTCGGCGCTCAACAAGGACGAGTTGCGCCGGATCGCCCGGCTCCAGACCGACCGGCTGGCCGCCCGGCTCCGCGACCGCCGCCTGACCCTGGAGATCACCGACCCGGCGCTGGACTGGCTCGCCGCGGAGGGCAACGACCCCGCGTACGGCGCCCGTCCGCTGCGCCGGCTGATCCAGACCGCGATCGGCGACCCGCTGGCCCGCGCCATCCTGTCCGGCGAGATCCTCGACGGCCAGACCGTCCGGGTCGACCGGGCGCTGGACGGCCTGATCGTGGGGGCGGCGACCGGGCCGGATCTCACCAAGTAGCGGGGCCGGACGCCGCCGGACGCCGCCGGGCGGCGGTCCCCGGCGGCGTTCCGCCACCCGGCCATGTGCCGGACCCCCGTCGATATGCCGAGCGCCTACCGGCGGGGGTTGCCACGTGCGGGGTCGCATGGGGGAGGATGGAACGGAAACGTCACGAAGGGACTTCACGGTGAGCATCGATCCGTCCTCGATTCCTGATTTCGGGGGCCAGCCGGACCCCGAGCCCAGCGGAGCCGCCCCCAGCGTGCTCATTCCGGACCAGGAGCTGGTGAAGCAGCTGCTGGATCAGATGGAGCTGAAGTACCTCGTCGATGAGGAGGGCGATCTCGCCGCTCCCTGGGAGGAGTTCCGCACCTACTTCATGTTCCGCGGCGAGGGGGACCAGGCGGTCTTCGCCGTCCGGACCTTCTACGAGCACCCGTACAGCGTCGACGACAAGCCGCATCTGTACGAGGTGATCGACGACTGGAACCGCCGCACCCTGTGGCCGAAGGTCTACACGCACACCCACGACGACGGCAGTGTCCGCCTGATCGGCGAGGCGCAGACCGTGATCGGCATGGGCGTCAGCCTGGAGCACTTCGTGTCCAGCACGGTGAGCTGGGTGCGGGCGTCGATCGAGTTCGACAAGTGGGTCGGCGAGACGCTGGGCCTGGAGAAGGACGCGGACAGCGGCATCCAGGGCGACGGCGACGGTGAGACCGACTCCTGAGGCGTAGCCGAGGGCCGCGCTGCCGGGGCCGCGCCGCTGGGCCGCTAGGCCGCGCGGCCCGGGCGCGCTCCCGGGTGGTCTTCCTACAGCGGCACGGTGACCACGGTCAGCACATAGGCCCCGTAGCCGAGCGAGATCCCGGCCAGCGTGACCACCGCCACGGCGGCGGCGCGCGGCCGGGCTCTGACCAGCGCCGTCGCGAGGGGCACCAGCAGCGGGAAGGCCGGCAGCAGGAAGCGCGGCTTGCAGGAGAAGAAGTTGGCGCCGCCGAGCGCGATCACCACCAGGACCGCCGAGTAGACCAGCAGCGGCAGCGGCATCCGGTCCAGCAGCGCCAGCACCAGCAGCGCGAGCGCCGCCGCGCACAGCGCGGCCGACAGGTAGGCGGTCAGCGAGGCCGGGTCGAGCACCAGCTGCTTGAGGTAGTGCGCCGCGTAGACCCCGAAGTCGTACTGCGAACCCCAGCGGCGCTGCACCGCGAAGTAGCCCGTCGCGATGTCCCGCGGCCCGCCGCCGGTCTGCCGGCCGACCCAGCCGACATAGCCCAGCCAGCCCAGCGGGGCGAGCACCGCCGCCACCCAGGCCCGCGGCTGCTGCGGCAGCCCGGTACGCCGGCGGCGCCAGGCGTCGGCGAGCACGGTCACGGTGACGGCCGCCGCGACCGCGGCGGCGTTCGGCCGGCAGAGCCCGGCGAGCACACTGAGCAGCCCGGCGGTCAGCCAGCGCCGGGTGATCGTGGCGTACAGCGCCCAGGCGGCCAGTGCGCACATCATCGGTTCGGTGTACGCCATCGTCAGGACGACGGCGTGCGGCAGCAGCCCCCACACCAGCACCAGGGCGGTGGCGACCCGGCGGCCGTAGCAGTGGTCGACGACCGCGAAGACCCCCCAGGCCGCCAGGCCCGCCGACAGCCACGCCACCAGCAGCGCGGAGGTCACCGAGCCGACCGGGAGCACGGTGTCCACCGCCCGCACCGTCATCGGGTAGAGCGGGAAGAAGGCCAGGTCGCTGTAGCGCAGGCCGGGCGTCTCCCAGCCCGGGATGAAGGTGCCGTAGCCCCAGTCCGCGATCCGGTGGTACCACAGGCCGTCCCAGTCCAGGCCCAGCGCGTCACGCGGGTGCGTGCCGCGCCGGTGCGCCCACAGGGTGACCACGATCAGCCCGGCCACCCGGGCCACCGCGAAGACGAGCAGCGCCCGCCACGCCGCCCGCCAGGCCGCCGCGACCCGCTGGCCAGCGCCCCGCGTCCGGTCCGCGAACCGCTCCCGCCGTCGCCTCCGGCCCGGCCCGGGGGCCGCCGAGGTCCCCGGCACCGGTCCCGAAACGGGCTCGGAGACCGATCCGGCGGTGGACAAACGCGGGCTCCTCAAAGGGTGGGTGGGGGCGTCGGGCAGTGGTGCTGGCGGCTCGGCCGGCCGGGGGTCATACGGGTAGGTATGCCTTGCGGAC
Organism: Streptomyces polygonati; assembly: GCF_042650325.1. NCBI lineage: Bacteria > Bacillati > Actinomycetota > Actinomycetes > Kitasatosporales > Streptomycetaceae > Streptomyces > Streptomyces polygonati. Next base: position 768,194 of record NZ_JBHSBB010000014.1, read on the forward strand.
CGACAAACCGACTATCGGTCACGCGCTCGGTCCGCATCCCGAAGACACGCCTGCGGGCCGGGATTTCCCCGCCGGGGTCGCCCGGAAGGGCGGCGGGGCCCCCGGGCGGGGACGGTCGCCGGGGTGCAACGCCCCCTGGCAGGCGGACGGCGGGCCGCGGACCGGAGAGCGCAGACCGCCGGTCCGCCGAATGCGCCGCGCCCCTGATCTCACCCGGACGGGTGAATTGCTCCGCACGGTCCGGGCTGACCTGTCCCTCGCGGGCAAGGATGTCGCCCGCAGCGGCCCACCGGGCGAAGTCATCTCCCCGGAAGTATTCTTTTGACGTTGTCGCTCCTGGACGTGACGGAAAGGGAGTACGTCCTTCTGTTTCGACCGGTCACGTATCCGAGCCCTTTGGCGCGAGCCATTTCCCGCCGGCCCAATAGCGTCCGCCCATACTTTCCGGCGTACCGGCGTGATGTCCCGCTCGCCCGCTCGTTCTCCGTCGAAAGACCGATCAATTCATCGACAAACCCCGGAAAGGGGTGCCCATGTTCGCTGCGCGGAAGACATCAGCCCGTTCTCACCACCGAGGGATGTGGACGGCGGCCGCGGCCACCGTGCTCACGGTGACCGCCGTGGCGGTACCCGCGACCACCGCCTCCGCAGCGCCCTCACCCTCCTCGGCCAAACCCACCGTGGTGCTCGTGCACGGCGCGTGGGCCGACGGATCCAGCTGGAACAGCGTGATCACCGACCTGGAGAACGAGGGCTATCCCGTCGTCGCCCCGCCGGACCCGCTGCGCGGGGTGAGCAGCGACGCCGCCAATCTGGCCGACTTCCTCAAGACGATCAAGGGCCCGATCGTGCTGGCCGGCCACTCCTACGCCGGCATGGTCATCACCAACGCGGCCCTGGGCAACCGGAACGTCAAAGCACTCGTCTACGCGGACGCCTACATCCCCGACCAGGGTCAGAGCGTCACCAGTCTCACCGCGGCGAAGCCGGGATCCGCGCTCGCCGTCGCCGACCCCACCACCGTCTTCAACGAGGTCCCCTTCCCCGGCGCCCCCGCGGGAGTCGCCGACCTCTACCTCAAGCCGCGGCTGGTGCGAACGGCGTTCGCCCCGGACGTGTCCGCCGTCCGGCAGAACCAGCTCATCGCCACCCAGCGCCCGGTGGCGGCGTCCGCGCTGATGGAGAAGTCCGGCGTGCCCGCCTGGAAGACGATTCCCTCCTGGGCGCTGATCGGCCGCCAGGACAAGCTCATCCCGCCGGCCGAACAGCAGGTGATGGCGAAGCACGCCGGCTCGCACGTGCGGCTGATCAATTCCTCGCACGTCTCGCCGGTCTCCCACCCCCAGGCGGTCGCGTCGCTGATCAACACCGCGGCGCAGGCCACTCGCTGACGGCCCATCCGGGCACGCGCCCGCGGCGGCCGGCACCCACGAGTTCCGGAACGGGAAGGGCACCGGCGAACTCCCGGGTGCCGGCGCCGCCGCCGGCACGGTGAACCTCGCGAACGAGCGGTTGGACCCGCGAACAGCGGGGCTGATCACGATGAACGACGATGGACCACGATGGACGATGACGGGCGATGACGGACGATGACGACGCCGGAAATGAAGGACGCGTGGCCCCGGCTGAATGACGAGCAATGGTCGCGCATGGTGTCCTACGGGGCGGAGAAAGAGACCACCCGTACCGGTGACATGTTGTTCCACGCCGGCGAGACGGGATGCCCGATGATCCTTGTCGAGTCGGGCGGCGTCGAAATTCTCCGGACCGCCGGACCGCAGCAGGAGGAAGTGGTGGTCGCCAGCCACAGCGAACATCAATTCAGCGGGGAATTGAATTTGCTCACCGGCCAGTCGACCTACCTGAGTGCCCGGGTCTCCGAGCCGGGCGCGGTCCTCCGGGTCCATCCCGCGTCGTTCCGGCGGCTGATGGACGAGGACCCCGAACTGTCCGACATCGTGCTGCGCGCCCTGCTCGCCCGCCGGGAAGGACTGCGGGTGAACGCGGGAGCGGGCACCCTGGTCATCGTCGGCCGCGACATGTCGGCCGGAGCCATGGCCCTTCGCACCTACGCGGTCCGCCAGCGCCAGCCGCACACCTGGGTCGCGGCGGGCACGTCGGCCGGCGAGGCCCTGATCAAGGCCGCGGGCGCCGAAGCGGACGAACTCCCGGTGGTGATCACCCCCACCGGCGTGCTGCGCCGGGCGACACCCGCCGAGCTGGGCGAACACCTCGGCATGTCCTACCGGCCGGTGGCCGGCCAGACCCTGGACCTCGTGGTCGTCGGCGGCGGCCCGGCCGGACTCGCCGCGGCCGTCTACGGAGCCTCGGAGGGCCTGCAGACACTGGTCCTCGACTCCGTCGCCACGGGCGGCCAGGCCGCGGCCAGCTCCCGGATCGAGAACTACTTCGGCTTCACCTCGGGCATCAGCGGCGCCGACCTCACCGGCCGCGCGGTCGTCCAGGCGCAGAAGTTCGGCGCCCGGATCGCGAGCCCCTGCGAGGTTGCCCGGTTGGACGAGGACGGAGACGGGGACCTGCTGCGCCTGGTGCTGCGGGACGGCACCGAGATCCGCAGCCGGGCGGCGGTCATCGCCACCGGCGCGAGCTACCGGTCGCTGCCCCTGCCGCGCTGGGACCACTTCCTGGGCGCCGGCGTCTATTACGCGGCCACCGAACTGGAGGCCAGGGCCTGCGGGCAGCGCGCGGTCGCGGTGGTCGGCGGCGCCAACTCGGCGGGCCAGGCGGCGCTCTATCTGGCCGGCCGGGGCAGCCCGGTCAACCTGATCCTCCGCGGCGCGGACCTCTTCGCCGGCATGTCCTCCTACCTGGCGGACCGCATCCAGACCCATCCCGCCGTCACCGTCCACACCTCCACCGAGGTGAGCGAGCTGCACGGCCGGGAGAGCCTCCATGGCCTGACCGTCCGCAGCGGGACCGGAGGCGACGTGGTCGAGACCGAGCTGGAGTGCTGGGGCCTGTTCTGCTTCATCGGCGCCACCCCGGCGAGCGACTGGCTGGAGGGCGTGGCGCTCGACGACCACGGCTTCATCCTCACCGACGTGCGGATCGACGACGCGACGCTCGCCCCGCGCTGGTCGGAGCTGGGCCGCCGCCCGCTGCCCTTCGAGACCAGTCTGCCGCGCGTCTTCGCGGCCGGCGATGTCCGGGCCGGATCCATGAAGCGCGTCGCCGCCGCCGTCGGCGAGGGAGCGAGCACCGTCCGCTCGGTGCACATGTCACTGGCGCCGGTGAGCGTATGACCGTACGGCGGCGGGGAGCCGTCCCGCCGGTTCCGCCCCCGCCGGTTCAGGCCAGTCTGCGGACCGCGTGCGCCGTCGGCGGGAGTACGTCGCCCGCGGCGCGGAAGCGGTGCAGCAGGGCATGGCCCTCCGCCCCTCGCAGGCGGCCGGTCAGCCGGGCCGGGAGTACCGCGGTGAGCAGCGATCCGGTGTTCTCGAAGCCTTCCACCAGCCAGGTGACCCACGGAAGTTGCAGATTGGCGACCGGACTGAAGAAGAGCGCGGGTCCGCTGCCGAACGTCAGGTCGTAGAGCCCGAAACGGCTCCAGTTGGAGAAGGTGATCCTGTGCCTGGCCGGATCGAAGCCCAGCGGCACACAGTCGCCGAGCCGGCTCTGCCCGATGCTCTCCAAGAACGCCAGATTGGCCCGCAGGTTGAGGTGCGACCCGGTGAAGTCCGCTACCGCTGCCCGTAGTCGCGCGGCCAGTTGCGCGGGGCCGCAGCCGGCCGGGGTCTCCAGGTGGATCTCTCCGAGGAGGTTGCCGAGCACGGCCTGCGGCAGGCCCAGCGGGCGCCGCACGTTCACCGGCACGGTCAGCCCTCCGGCACCTCCGGTCCCTCCGTCTCCGTCACCGTCCAGTTCCCGCACCGCGCACACTGTATGGGCGCACAGCACGTCGCTGTTCGAGAGCCGGCGGCCGGCCGCCGCGCTGTAGGCCTCGCGCATCCGCTCGGTCTCGGCGTCGCCGAAGTAGATCTGCACGGTCCGGTTGGCCCGGCCCGAGACCGCGACCTCACGGGCGAGGACGGCCGCCTCCTCCGGCCCCGGCACCCGGAATCCGGGTCGCCCGCAGTCCTCCGCCGGGAGCACCCGGTCCAGGTACGCGTCCCGGTCCGTGACCAGCTCCACCTCCGGAAGGGCGCGCCCCTCCACGGCCGCCGACCAGACCCGCATCAGCAGCACGAAACTCTGGACGTCGCCCACCGCGTGATGCCAGGAGATGCCCAGGACGGCGCCGCCGTCCGAGGCGTGGCTGATCCGTACCGTCAGCAGCGGAGCCTCCCCGGCCCGTGCCTTCGCCGCGTCGACATGGTCGACCAGCCCGGCGGTGGGCAGGGTGACCCGGCTCATCAGCTCGCCCAGGGTCGCGTCCACGTCGTGACTGTCCACCGGCACACCCGTACCGTCACAGACGATCTCCAGCCCGCCGCCGGCCACCCGCAGCCGCCCCGCGAACACCGGCACCCGGTCCAGCGCCACCGCCAGTCCCGCCGCAAGACGCTCCTCGTCCGGCGCCCGCGCGAAGAAGTGCCCGACCGACACCGTGAGACCGCCCAGCAGACTGTCCGTCAGCCCGCACCGCACCACCACGGGCGGCCCGGCAACCGACTCCGGCCGCACCGTACGGGACCCCCGCAACTTCGACCAGTCACCCACGACGCCACACTCCCCCGTCGGACCCCGCCGACCACCCCGAACGATAGGCCCGCCCGCCGCTACCCGGCCACCCACTTCGGACAGCGGCGCCGGGGAGCAGGGCGCCGCGGGGCGGAACGCCTGTCCCGCCGCCAGGCGCCGGGCAGGGCGAGGGCCTCGGCGACGGCGTGAGGAACTCCTTGGCGGCGGTCTCGCGAAACCGGACGAAGGCGGCTCGATCGGAGGACAATCGCGGCGCATGACCATCGACTATCGCAAGCCTTCGCGGATCGACTACCGCAAGAGCCCCCGGGAGACCGCCTCCGCCGTCAGCCTGGAGAAGATCGCCGACCACGCTCCCGGCCTGGTCGATCTGTACAAGACCGCCGCGGTCTCGCTGGTCAAGAACCAGGTCGGCGGCGAGCGTGCCGCCGTCTACCTCGTCCTGGACCGCTCCGGCAGCATGCGCCGCTACTACCGCGACGGCTCCGTGCAGCACCTGGCCGAACAGACTCTCGCGCTGGCCGCCAACCTCGATGACGACGGGGTGGTGCCGGTCGTCTTCTTCTCCACGGACATCGACGGAACCGCCGAGATCAGCCTCGACGCGTACCGTGACCGGATCAATCCCCTGCATGACTCCATGGGCCACATGGGACGTACCAACTACCACGTCGCCATGCAGGCCGTCATCGATCACTACGAGGCGTGCGGCGCCGACGACCCGGCCTTCGTCATCTTCCAGACCGACGGTTCCCCCTCTTCCCGGACCGCGGCCGAGCATGTCCTGTGCACGGCCGCCCGGCTGCCGATCTTCTGGCAGTTCGTCGGGTTCGGCGACGACGAGTTCCGCTTCCTGCACAAGCTCGACGATCTCCCGGTGCCGGGCCGCCGCGTGGTCGACAATGCGGGGTTCTTCGCCGCCGGGGGCTCACCCACGTCCATCTCCGACGCGGACCTCTACGACCAGCTGCTCCATGAGTTCCCGCAATGGCTGGCCGCCGCCCGCGCGGCTGGCATCGTCCGAACCTGAAAGCCGCCTCACAGGCGCCGGAGGCGTTCGGATGCCTCGGCGAGGACGGTTTTGCGTTTGCAGAAGGCAAAGCGGACCTGGGTGCGGCCGGCGCTGGGGTGGTCGTGGAAGACGGAGTTGGGGACGGCGACGACGCCGGCCTGGTGGGGGAGGGCGCGGCAGAAGGTGAGGGCGTCCAGGTCGGGGGCGAGGGCGGCGATGTCGGTGGTGATGAAGTACGTGCCCTGCGGGGCGTGGACCTGGAAGCCGGCGTCGCGCAGGCCGGCGGCGAGGAGGTCGCGTTTCTCGCGGAGGTCCTCGCGGAAGTCGTCGTAATAGGCCCCGGGCAGGGCGAGGGCCTCGGCGACGGCGTACTGGAAGGGGCCGGAGGCGACGTACGTCAGGAACTGCTTGGTGGTGCGGACCGCCGCGACCAGCTCCGCCGAACCGGTGACCCAGCCCACCTTCCAACCCGTGAACGAGAAGGTCTTCCCCGCTGAGGAGATGGAGACCGTGCGGTCGCTCATGCCGGGCAGGGAGATCAGCGGGATGTGTTCGCCGTCGAAGACCAGGTGTTCGTAGACCTCGTCGGTGACCACGAGGAGGTCCCGTTCCACGGCCAGTTCGGCGATCGCGGTCAGTTCGTCACGGGTGAGCACCATGCCGGTCGGGTTGTGGGGGGAGTTGAGGAGTAGCAGCCGGGTGCGGGGGGTGACGGCCGCCCGCAGGGCGTCGAGGTCGGGGCGGAAGTCGGGGGCGCGCAGGGTGAGCGGGACGCGCACTCCGCCGGCCATCGCGATGCTGGCGGCGTAGGAGTCGTAGAAGGGCTCGAAGGCGATGACCTCGTCGCCGGGTTCGAGCAGCGCGAGCATCGCCGCCGCGATCGCCTCGGTCGCGCCCGCGGTGACGAGCACCTCCGTGTCCGGGTCGAAGTCCAAGCCGTAGAAGCGCCGCTGGTGATCGACGATCGCCGTGCGCAGTTCCGGAACGCCCATGCCCGGCGGGTACTGGTTGCCGCGTCCGTCCCGCAGCGCTCGTACCGCCGCCTCCCGGATCGCCTCGGGCCCGTCCGTGTCCGGAAAGCCTTGCCCGAGGTTGATCGCGCCGGTCGCCACCGCCAGCGCCGACATCTCCGCGAAGATCGTCGTCCCCAGCCCGTCCAGCCTGCGGTTCAGCAGCGGCCTGCCGCTCATCTCTCCACCGTCCTCACCCAGGGAACCGATCCTCAGGGGACCATCCTGGCCGATGCGCGGCGGCATACCTATGCCGCCCTGTGCCGCGCGACGGCGCGGCCGCCGGTCGCACCGGCGCGCGATGATGCCCGTTTCAGCGCCATACCTGAACACCTGAGCCCTAAAGCGCCCCCAGGGATGGAAAGTGTGCACAGATAGGTAAAAACGCTGAAGAGGAACGGCGTTTCATGATTCCGTAGTTCCACGGACCCCACGTGGGCACGAGCCGACGCACCTTCCCGAGTCGGGGACAGGCGCGGTCGGCCCATCATCCACTGCGTGCTTGCGGAGCCGATTCATGCTCACCACCTTGCGTACCCCTTATACGGACACCCGCGCCGGAGATCTCGCCTGGTGTCTCGACAAAGAGCCGTTGCCCGCCCTCGCCGTGCTCGACATCGAGGTCGGCGACGACCTGGGGCTGCGCGCCAAGGTCGGCCTGCGGCTGCTCGGCGCGTCCCACCAGGTGCTGGTGGAGGCCGGTCGCGGGGCCTGCTCGGAAACAGTGGCCTGCATACCCGGCAGCCAGGCACCGCTGCCCTTCGGGGTGGCCAAGCGGGTCGGGCCGTGGGACTACGAGTTCGCGGCCCGGATCGAATCACTGTCGCGCGGCTCCTTCGCCGGCCGCGCCCAGGAGTTGCTGGCCCTGGTCGCCGACCATCCGCACGGACTGGCCGGCACCTTTCCCGGCGATCCGCACGCCTTCACCGCGATGCTCGTGCAGTGCGCGGACGGCGGCGTGCGCTGGCGGACCTGGCACGCGTATCCGCAGGAAGGGCGGCTGGTGACCACCAGGACCCGGGTCATCGTGCTGAATTGAGCGCCGGGCACACAACTCCGCCGCCCCGCGTCGACAACACGCGCGTGAATACCGTCAACCGCCGTCAATCGCACTCTTGTGGGTGACTTGTGACGCCACCGACCTGACTTAGCGTGCACTCATGATCGACCAGCAAGGCCGCACCCGGGCGCCAAGAACCGCCATGACGCTGCCCGTGCCGGCGGGGGCGGCCCGCGCGCTGGTCCTGGCCGCTGTCTTCGTCTGCGCGGCCTGCGGCCTGGTGTACGAACTCGAACTCGTCGCTCTCGCCTCCTATCTGGTGGGCGACTCGGTCACCCAGGCGTCGATCGTCCTGTCGGTGATGGTCTTCGCGATGGGCTGCGGTTCGCTGCTGGCCAAACGGCTGCGCGGCCACGCCGCCCTCGGTTTCGCCGCCGTCGAGGCGGCCCTGGCGCTGGTCGGCGGGCTGTCGGTGATGGCGCTCTACGCGGTCTTCGCCTGGTACGGGCACGCCAAACCGGCCATCATCGGCTGCTCGTTCGCGATCGGGGTGCTGATCGGGGCGGAGGTGCCGCTGCTGATGACCCTGGTGCAGCGGATCAGACAGCAGGACGCGGGCGGCGCGGTCGCCGATCTGTTCGCGGCGGACTACGTGGGCGCGCTGGTCGGCGGGCTCGCCTTCCCGTTCCTGCTGCTGCCGCACTTCGGCCAGTTGACCGGCGCGCTGGTCACCGGGGTGGTCAACGCGGTGGCCGGCGGGGCGACCGTGCTCTGGCTCTTCCGCGGCGACCTGTCGGCGCGCGCCCGGGGCTGGCTCGTCGTCGCCAACCTCACCGTGCTGGCGACGCTGGGCTGCGCCGCGCTGATGGCCGGGCCCTTCGAACGGGCCGCCCGGCAGGCGGTGTACGGCGGCGCCGTCCGGGTGGCAGAGCAGACCGCGGTGCAGGAGATCGTGCTGACCGGCACGCAGGACGCGTCGGCGTCGCTGCGGCTCTACCTCGACGGCCGCTTGCGGGTCTGCGGGGCGGAAGCGGCCCGCTACGACCGGGCGCTGGCGGTCCCCGCGATGGCCGGCGGCCCCCGGCGCCGGGTGCTGATCCTGGGCGGCGCGGACGGTCTCGCGCTGCGGGAGGCGCTCGACTTCCGCGGCGTACGGCAGGTGACGGTGGTGGACACCGACGCCGAACTGCTGCGGCTCGGCCGCGCCGACCCCGGACTGACCGCGCTCAACGGCGGCGCTTTCGGCGACCCCCGGGTCCGCGTCGCCACCGCCGACGTCTTCGACTGGCTGCGCGGGGCCGCCACCACAGGCCCGCGCTCCTACGACGTCATCCTCGCCGACCTCCCGGACGCCGGTGTCTCCGCAGGCGCCAAGCTCTACTCACAGGAGTTCTACGGCCTCGCGGGCCGCGCCCTCGCTCCCGGCGGGCGGCTGGCCGTGCACGCCGCCCGGTCCCTGTGGACGGTCGCCGCCACCCTGCGCGCGGCCGGTCTGGCCACCACCGCGTACCGCGTCCCCGCCCCCGCCTGCCCGGCTCCCCGCCGGCTCCGCCCGGCCCCCACCGCATGGCCCTTCCTGCTGGCGGCGCCTTCCCCGCCGCCGCTGCCGGCCTCCTTCCACCGTGCGGCCGAGGCCGCCGCGAAGTCCCGTCCCGCGACCTCGCCGCCGCCGTCGACACTGCTGCGTCCGCGGTGGTAGGCGGTGGGCCGGCCGGGCGGCGGGCGACCGGGGGAGAGGGCCCGCGGACCGGCCTCGCGGGCGGGGCGAGTGGGAAAAATGACGCGCCCCCACCCGTCACGACACCCCTGTCCTGGGTAGGCTCCGGCGCATGGAGCACGAGTCCTTCGTTCCGATCCCGCCGACCCGGCTGACCCAGGCACTGCGTACGACCGCCGTGCTGGCCGCGAGCCTGCCCGGCTGGCAGCCCGACGGGGGCGACGGAATCGACGGGGCCGCCGGGGCCGGCGCGGCGCCCATGACGGGACGGCTGCGGCTGCGGATCGGCGGCTCGACGATCACCTACCGGGGGACGGTGCGAGTCACCGGTGAGGGCCCGACCTTCACCCTGATGGCCGAGGGAACCGAAGTCCGGGGCACGGGCACGGTGCAGGCGACCGCTTCGGTCGGCGTAGCGGCGACCGAGCGGCCCGAACCCGGCTCGCTCCTGGTCTGGCGCGGCTCCGCGCAGACGGACGGGCGCCTGGCCGGCTACGAGAAGGCCGTGGTCGAAGCCGCCGTACGCCGGCTGCTCGACCGGTTCGCCGCGGAGTTGGCCGCGCACGCGCCCGAGATGGACATGGAGGCGGAGGCGGCGGCCGAATCGCCCGCCGACGCGCTCGTGGAGGCGGAAGCGGAACTGGCGGCGGAGGCGGAAGCGGAAGTGGCCGCGGAAGTGGCGGCGGAGCTGGCCGCGGAAGCGGTGACCGAAGCGGTGACCGAGGCCGCCTCCGAGGCGGTGACCGACGCCGCTTCCGAAGCGGTGACCGAGGCCGCCTCCGAGGCCGAGCGGGACGCGGAGCGGGAAGCCGCCGCGGAGGCGGAAGAAGACGCGGTCGCCCGGGCGGAGGACGAGGCGGCGGCCTCCGGAGCGGTCCCGGCGGCGCAACCGGCCGGGCAGGCGGAGGAGGACGCCGAAGCGGAGGGCGAGGAGGAGCCGGACGTGGTGGACGACCTCGGCGGACCCCTGCCCCCGACGGAGCTGGAGGAGTTCGAGCTCGTCGAGGTGGAGGTCGAGGTCCCGGAGAGCGCCGCCGCGCTGGACGACCTCGCACCGCCCGCCGAAGCCGCCCACGCCCGCCGTACGATGATCGGCCGCAGCGCGGAGGAGGTCGACCACGCCCCGCCGCGCGGACGCTACGCCCCGGTGCCCGCTCCGGACGCCGCCACGACCGCCGCGACCCTGCGCTGGGCGGCGCCGGCCGCGGCAGCTTTGCTGGCGTCCGCGGTGGTCGTCGGCCGCGTACTGCGGCGTCGCAGGTGATCGCCGCTACGCTCGTCCCGTGGAGAACGAGAAGAAGCTGACGGCGGGCGACGCCGAACTGACCTTGCAGCCCGAGAACGGCTGCCGGATCGCCTCGCTGCAGATCGGCGGGACCGAACTCCTTCGCCAGGGCGACAAATTCGGCGCCTTCATCATGGTGCCGTGGTGCGGCCGAACCGAGAACGGTGTGTTCCGCAACGGCGGGGTGAGCCATCAGCTCCCCGTCGACGCGGCCCCGCACGCCATTCACGGCACCGGCCGCCACGTCCCCTGGCACGAGGCGGCGCCGGCCACCGAGACCACCGCCGCCTACTACTTCGACCTGGCCGACCCCTGGCCGTATCCGGGCCGGGTCACGCACACCGTCGAACTCGCCCCGCACTCGGTGAAGCTCACGCTCAGCGTGGAGGCGACCGGCGACTCCTTCCCGGCGCAGGCCGGCTGGCACCCGTGGTGGCTGCGCAACCTCGGCCAGGGCGGCCAGGACGTCGAACTGGCCTTCAGCGCCGCCTGGCAGGAGGAGCGCGGGGACAACCATCTGCCCAACGGCAAGCGCATCGACCCCAAGCCGGGCCCGTGGGACGACTGCTTCGGGATGCCCGACGGTGTCGATGTCACGCTGCACTGGCCGGGCGAGATGCGGGTCCAGGTGGAGAGCCCGGCCGAGTGGGCCGTGATCTACACCGAGCAGCCCGAGGCGGTCTGCGTCGAGCCGCAGTCCGGCCCGCCGAACGGGCTCAACACCCTGCCCCGGCTGGTCACCCCGATCGACCCGCTGGAGATCACCACCACCTGGACCTGGCACCGTATCGGCTGACGCCGCGCAACACTCGCTTCTTCCCCGGCCGGGAGATCCGACCTTCCCCGGCCGGGGCCCTGCTTTTCCCTGGTCGGGGCCCCTGTGCGGCCCTCGGCTAGTCTCGTGCGCATGAGCGACGACGCACGCGCTGCCCTGCTGCGGCACATCAAGGAAAAGGCCGTGGTGCACGGCAAGGTGACCCTCTCGTCCGGCCTGGAAGCCGACTTCTACGTCGACCTGCGGCGGATCACGCTGGACGGGGAGGCCGCACCGCTCGCCGGTCAGGTGATGCTGGACCTCACCGCCGACCTCGACTACGACGCGGTGGGCGGACTGACCCTGGGCGCCGACCCGGTGGCCGGTTCGATGCTGCACGCAGCCGCCGCCCGCGGGAAGCGGCTGGACGCTTTCGTGGTGCGCAAGGCCAGCAAGACCCACGGTCTGCAGCGCCGTATCGAAGGCACCGAGGTGAAAGGCCGCCGGGTGCTGGTGGTGGAGGACACCTCCACCACCGGCGGCTCGCCGCTGACCGCTGTCGAGGCGGTACGGGAGGCGGGTGGCGAGGTGGTGGCCGTCGCGGTGATCGTGGACCGGGGGGCCGCCGCCAGGATTTCCGAGGCGGGTCTGCCGTATCTCGCCGCCTATTCGCTCGCCGACCTCGGCCTGGACTGACGCCGAGTCGGCGCGCGGCTCGTCCTGCGGCTGGACACCCATGGGCTGAGCTGCGGCTTTACCGTCCCTGGGATGTTCCACGTGGAACATCCCAGGGGCCCGGGTATGCCACTCGTTCGGTGAGGTGGTGTATCCGTTCGGGTCTGGGAAGATAAGGGCGACGATGACGTCGCACGCCACCCGTACGCCAGCTGTACCACCCGCACATTATGAGGAGCGGACACGATGCCCATCGCAACCCCCGACGTCTACAACGAGATGCTCGACCGGGCGAAGGCCGGCAAGTTCGCCTACCCGGCGATCAACGTCACCTCGTCGCAGACGCTGCACGCCGCGCTGCGCGGGCTGGCCGAGGCGGAGAGCGATGGCATCGTCCAGATCTCCACGGGCGGCGCGGAGTTCCTCGGCGGTCAGTACAAGAAGGACATGGTGACGGGGGCGGTCGCGCTCGCCGAGTTCGCGCACATCGTCGCCGAGAAGTACCCGGTCACCGTCGCGCTGCACACCGACCACTGCCCGAAGGACAAGCTGGACGGCTATGTCCGCCCGCTGCTGAAGATCTCCCAGGAGCGGGTGGCGGCCGGCCGCGACCCGCTGTTCCAGTCGCACATGTGGGACGGCTCGGCCGAGACCCTCGACCACAACCTGGAACTCGCCAAGGAACTGCTGGCCGAGGCAGCCAAGGCCAAGATCATCCTGGAGATGGAGATCACCCCGACCGGCGGTGAGGAGGACGGCGTCTCGCACGAGATCAACGACAACCTCTACACCACGGTGGACGACGCCTACCGCACCGTCGAGGCGGTCGGCCTCGGTGAGCACGGCCGCTACCTGCTGGCCGCGTCCTTCGGCAATGTGCACGGCGTCTACAAGCCGGGCAACGTGGTGCTGCGCCCGAGCATCCTCAAGGAGCTCCAGGAGGCGGTCGGCCAGAAGTACGGCAAGCCGAACCCCTTCGACTTCGTCTTCCACGGCGGCTCCGGCTCCAGCATCGAGGAGATCAACGAGGCGCTGGAGAACGGCGTCGTCAAGATGAACATCGACACCGACCTGCAGTACGCCTTCACCCGGCCGGTCGCCGACCACATGCTGCGCAACTACGACGGCGTGCTGAAGGTCGACGGCGAGGTCGGCAACAAGAAGGTCTACGACCCGCGGGTGTGGGGCAAGTCCGCCGAGGCGGGCATGGCCGCGCGCGTCACGATCGCCGCGCAGGACCTGCGGTCGGCGGGCAACAAGCGCAAGTGAACCGGCGGGAGTGACGCCGTTCGTGGCCGCGCCCCCCGGGGTCAAGAGCGCACAACGCGTCAACCTCACGTGCGGATCGAGGCCCCCGGCAATCGCCGGGGGCCTTCCGCGTACCGGCTCGGGCAGACTGGAGCCCATGGCCATTCACGAAAACCTGCTCGGGGGCCCTGCCCCGACCCATCTGCCCGACGACCCGGAACCGCGCGAGCTGCTGGCCTCCGGTGCCGCGCCCGCCGAGGTCGCCGCCAAATACCCGACCTCCTCACTGGCCTGGGCGCAACTGGCCGACGACGCCTTCGAAGGCGGGCGCGTCGTGGAGTCCTACGCCTACGCCCGCACCGGCTACCACCGCGGTCTTGACGCCCTGCGCCGCTCCGGCTGGAAGGGGCACGGCCCGGTCCCCTTCGAACACGAGCCGAACCGCGGCTTCCTGCGCGCCCTGCACGCCCTCGGCCGCGCCGCCCAGGCGATCGGCGAGCAGGACGAGTACGAGCGCTGCTCGGTCTTCCTCCGCGACAGCTCCCCGACGGCGGCGGACACGCTGAGCTGAGCGGATGAGCTGAACGGACCCCTGCTCCCGGGCCCCTGCCGCAGTCCTGCGGCAGGGGCCCCGGCTCGCCGCCCGCAGTCACGGATATGCGATCGTGAGCCCTGCCGCCGATGCGCCGCGCCGCATGCCGCCTCGCATGCCGGGCGTACGCGAGGCGGCACGCACGGCATGCGCACCGCGCATCGTCACGTCGATACGCAGTACGCACGAGCGGCCGGGGGCCGGGGTCGCGGCTGCGCCGCCGCAGGGGGAAGCATGGCCGCAAGCCGCACCAAGAGCCGCGCCGCGATCACCGGGCCGCTCCTCGTCCTCTGCGTGCTCGCCCTGGGCTGCGGCGGTGCCTACGCCTGGCACACCACCAAGGACACCAGCGGCTCCGCGGCCATCGACTCCCCCCTCACCGCCCCCAGCGGACCGGCCGACCACCTCGCACCGGACGCCGGCCACACCCCGGCCGGCCCTCCCGCCTCCGGCAGGCCGAATAAGCCCGGCAGCAGCCCCCGGGTCTCCCCGGGCACCGAGCCGACCGTGGTCCCCACGGCCGGCACCGGACGGTTCAGCACCGCGCACGCCTCCGGCGCGGCCTCCGGACACGGCCGCGTGCGCCGCTACAAGGTCGAGGTCGAGGGCGGCATCGACCTGTCCGCCACCGACGCGGCCCACGAGATCGCCTCGATCCTCGCCGACCCGCGCGGCTGGACCGCCGACGGCCACGACGCCTTCCGGCTGGTGGACTCCGGTCCGGTGGACTTCGTGATCAAGGTCGCCACCCCGGACACCGTCGACGCCATCTGCGGCGCCGCCGGACTGCTCACCGGCGGCGAGGTCAACTGCGACGTCGGCGCGACCGTCGTGGTCAACCTCAAGCGCTGGGAGCTGGGCTCACCCGAGTTCGACGGGCCCATCCACGACTACCGCGCCCTGATCATCAACCACGAGGTCGGCCACCGCATCGGCCACGGCCACGAGGGGTGCCCCGGCCCCGGCAAGCTCGCACCGGTGATGATGCAGCAGATCAAGGGGCTGCACGGCTGCGTCGCCAACGCCTGGCCCTACGACCGCCAGGGCCACTACATCAGCGGGCCGCCGGCCGCCTGAGTCCTCTTGCCTGAACGTCCGGCACGACAGAAGATCTCGGCACGGGCCCGGTCGCGCCCCCCGACCCCGTGGGCAGACTCCCAGGGCCCCGACCCCTGGAGGCAATCCATGTCCGACGACCCGACCGACGAGGCGGAGACCCCGACCCTCGCGTTCGAGGGCACGACTCCCTACGAGGACTACGTGCAGGCGTCCGTGCTCACCCACATGCAGCACCCGCTGTCCGACGAGCCCGGCGAGATGGCGTTCCTGGTCACCACCCAGGTGATGGAGCTGTGGTTCACCCTGCTCGTCCACGAGTGGAGCACCGCGGCCGCGGCCCTGGGCCGGGACGACCTGCCCACCGCGATGGCCGCGCTCCGGCGCAGCCTCCCGGAACTCGAATCGCTCAACGCGTCCTGGAAACCGATCGCCCACCTCACCCCCGCCCAGTTCAACGCCTACCGCTCCGCGCTCGGCGACGGCTCCGGCTTCCAGTCCGCGATGTACCGACGGCTGGAGTTCATGCTCGGTGACAAGTCGGCCTCCATGCTCGTGCCCCACCGGGGGACACCCAGCGCCCTCGCCGAGCTGGAGAAGGCACTCACCGAACCGAGCCTCTACGACGAGGTGCTCCGGCTGCTGGCCCGCCGGGGCCACCCGGTGCCCGCCGAGGTGCTCCACCGCGACCCGGCGCTGCGTTACGAGCCGCACCCCGGGGTCGAGTCCGTCTGGCAGTGTGTCTACGCCGCCGACGACCAGGACTCCGAACTCGTCCGGCTCGGCGAGGCCCTCACCGACGTCGCCGAACTCGTCTGGCGCTGGCGCAACGACCACCTCGT
Organism: Streptomyces polygonati; assembly: GCF_042650325.1. Taxonomy (NCBI): domain Bacteria; kingdom Bacillati; phylum Actinomycetota; class Actinomycetes; order Kitasatosporales; family Streptomycetaceae; genus Streptomyces; species Streptomyces polygonati. Next base: position 784,047 of record NZ_JBHSBB010000014.1, read on the forward strand.
GGCGACCCGCCGCGCGATGGGCGCGAAGGCCGGCACCGGCGGCTCCGCGGGGGTGGCCTGGCTGGAGAAGCGCGCCACCAAGAACGTCTTTCCGGAGCTGTGGACGGCCCGCAGCCATGTCTGAAACGAGTGGGGCGATGTCCGAACCCAGCACGTACGATCCCCGGACCACCGGCCTCGGGCCGGACAACGCGTTGGCCCCAGGTCCCGGTGGGACCGCGCTCGCCGCCCGGGCCGCCGAACTGGACCGCGCCGACCCGCTGGCCGCCGTCCGGGACCGCTTCACGATGGATGACACGGTCTATCTGGACGGCAACTCGCTCGGCGCCCTGCCCACCGGAGTGCTGCCGCGGCTGAGCGAGGTCGTCACCCGGGAGTGGGGCGAGCTGCGCATCCGCTCCTGGGAGGAGAGCGGCTGGTGGACGGCGCCGGAGCGGATCGGCGACCGGATCGCCCCGCTGATCGGCGCCGCGCCCGGCCAGGTGGTGGTCGGCGACTCCACCAGCGTCAACGTCTTCAAGGCGCTGGTCGCCGCCGTCCGGATGGCACCGCACGGCCGTGACGAGATCCTGGTGGACGCCGCCACCTTCCCCACCGACGGCTACATCGCGCAGTCCGCCGCCCGGCTCACCGGCCGCACGGTACGGGCCGTGGCCGCCGCCGAGATCGCCGCCGAGGCCGGTGCCCGCACGGCGGTCGCACTGGTCAACCATGTCGACTACCGCACCGGGCGGCTGCACGACCTGCGGGGCGTCACCGCGGCCCTGCACCGGGCGGGCGCACTGGCGGTGTGGGACCTGTGCCACAGCGCGGGCGCGCTGCCCGTCTCGCTGGACGCCGACGAGGTGGATCTCGCCGTCGGCTGCACCTACAAGTACCTCAACGGCGGGCCCGGCGCGCCCGCCTACCTGTACGTACGCCGGGAACTGCAGCCGGGCTTCGACTCGCCGCTGCCCGGCTGGAACTCGCACGCCGACCCCTTCGGCATGGCGCCCGGCTACGAACCGGCCGACGGTGCCGCGCGCGGCCGGATCGGCACCCCGGAGATCCTGTCGCTGCTCGCCCTGGACGCGGCGCTCGACGTCTGGGACGGCGTGGCCGTGTCCGAGGTGCGGGTCAAGAGCCTCGGGCTGACCGACTTCTTCCTGGACTGCGTCGCCGCGCTGGCGCCCGCCGGGAGCGTCGAGGTCGTCACGCCCGTGGCACACGCGGCGCGCGGCAGTCAGGTGTCGCTGAGCTGTGCCGGCGCGGCCGAGGTGATGCGCGAGCTGACCGCCCGGGGCGTCGTGGGCGATTTCCGCAGGCCGGATGTGCTGCGCTTCGGTTTCACCCCGCTCTACACCCGCTACGCCGACGCGCTGCGCGCCGCGACCGTGCTGGCCGCCGTACTGGAAGGAACCGCTTAACCGATGACCGCAGCCGACTCCCGTACCTCCCCTCCCGGCCTCGCTGATCCCGCCGCTCGGGAGGCGGCCGAGGAGGCGTCGGCATTCAGCCACCCGCCGGTGCCGCCGGACGCCACCGCGGCCTACGGCGACCACCGCGACCAGGTGATCGACTTCTACCGGCCGCGCGGGGCGGCCGGCCGGCCCGCGCCTCTCGTCGCCCTGCTCCACGGCGGCGCCTGGCGGGCGGCCTGGGACAGGGCCCACATATCCCCGCTGGCCGCTCACCTGGCCGCCCAGGGCTTCGCGGTGGCCTCGCTGGAATACCGCCGCGGCCTTTCCCCGGACGAGCCGCAGCAGCCGCCCCAGAACCCCCTGCTGGCCCTTCCCGAACAGCCGGAGGCCCTCGACGCTCCTCCGCTCCCGCCCGCCGGCCGATGGCCGGAAACCTTCGACGACGTGGCCGCCGCTGTCGACGCCCTGCCCGAGCTGGCCCTGCGGGCGCTCGGCGGCGAGGCCGTGGACCTCCAGCGGGTCCTGCTCAGCGGGCACAGCGCGGGCGGCCATCTCGCCCTGTGGGCGGCCGCACGCCATCTGCTGCCCCCCGATTCCCCTTGGCACCTCTCCTCACCTCCCCCCTTGCGCGGCATCGTGGCCCTCGCCCCGATCGCCGATCTCACCTCCGCGATCCGGCTGCGCGTCTGCTCCGGCGCGGTCGACGATCTGCTCGGTGGCCCCGGCCACCTCACCGATCGCATGGCTCACGCCGATCCGGCCGCGCTGCTCCCCACCGGAATCGCTACAACCATCGTGCACGGCACCACTGACAATGTGGTTCCGGCGCAGGTCAGCGAGGGTTTTGCCCGCGCGGCGGGAGCGGCGGGGGAAGAGCCGGTGGTGGCCTGGCTCCCAGACACCGGTCACTTTCCGCTGATCGACCCGGCCAGCCCTGCGGTCGCCGTCGTCATCGATGAGATAACCCAACTCGTCTGGTGATCACCCGGGCGAGTCTCCGGCCCCACCCAGCGCAAGAGGGCCCCCGCACCAGCGGGGGCCCTCTTGCGAGGTGCCGTCGGGTTCGACATGCCGTCCGAGCGGCTCGGCCTCAGCGGCTGCGCTTCGCCAGCCGCTCCACGTCGAGCAGGATCACCGCGCGGGCCTCCAGCCGGAGCCAGCCGCGCCCGGCGAAGTCGGCGAGAGCCTTGTTGACGGTCTCGCGGGACGCCCCCACGAGCTGCGCCAGCTCTTCCTGCGTCAGATCGTGCACGACGTGGATGCCCTCTTCGGACTGCACACCGAAGCGCCGGGAGAGGTCCAGCAGTGCCTTGGCGACACGGCCGGGTACGTCGGAGAAGACCAGGTCGGACATGACGTCGTTGGTACGGCGCAGCCGGCGGGCCACCGCGCGGAGCAGCGCGGTGGAGACCTCCGGCCGTACGTTCAGCCAGGGCTGGAGGTCGCCGTGGCCCAGGCCGAGCAGCTTGACCTCGGTCAGCGCGGTGGCGGTGGCGGTGCGCGGTCCGGGGTCGAAGAGCGACAGCTCCCCGATGAGCTCACCGGGGCCGACCACCGCCAGCATGTTCTCCCGGCCGTCCGGCGAGGTGCGGTGCAGCTTCACCTTGCCTTCGGTCACCACGTACAGCCGGTCCCCGGGGTCGCCCTCGTGGAACAGTGAATCGCCGCGGGCTAGCGTGATCTCCGTCATGGAGCCACGCAGTTCAGCGGCCTGCTCGTCGTCGAGCGCCGCGAAAAGCGGGGCGCGGCGCAGAACGTCGTCCACGAGCTCTCTCCTTGTCGACATCGAGGGGACTTCCCCATGATGCATGACGTCTCAAACAGTGCGATCAATCACAAGGATGTCTTATCAGAGCGCGGTCGGGTGCCCCGGGGGTCCGATCGAGGGTCCGTTCCGTGGCGCCGAAGGCGGTTCGAGGCCGGATGTCGGTGGCGAGGCTTAGGCTGGCCGGGTGTCAGAAAGCCCGAGCGTGCAGAAGAAACGGACTGCCAAGGCGGCCGAACGAGTGGCCGGCAAGTCGGATTCAGCCGTGAGCGAACAAGCTCCTCCGACGGCCCTGGTGCGGCGCGCCCGCCGGATCAACAGGGAGCTCGCCGAGGTCTACCCGTATGCCCATCCGGAGCTGGACTTCGAGAACCCGTTCCAGCTGCTGATCGCCACCGTGCTGTCCGCGCAGACCACGGACCTGCGGGTCAATCAGACGACACCCGCGCTGTTCGCGAAGTACCCCACGCCCGAGGCGATGGCCGCCGCCGACCCCTCCGACCTGGAGCAGATCCTGCGCCCGACCGGCTTTTTCCGGGCCAAGGCGAAGTCGGTGCTCGGCCTGTCCGCGGCGCTGCGGGACGATTTCGGCGGCGAGGTGCCGGGCCGCCTCGAAGACCTGGTCAAGCTGCCCGGCGTCGGCCGTAAGACCGCCAATGTGGTGCTGGGCAATGCCTTCGGGGTGCCCGGTCTCACCGTGGACACCCACTTCGGACGGCTGTCGCGCCGCTTCGGCTGGACCACCTCGGAGGACCCGGAGAAGGTCGAGCAGGACGTGGCCCGGCTCTTCCCCAAGGCCGAGTGGACCATGCTGTCCCACCGGGTGATATTCCACGGCCGCCGGATGTGCCACTCGCGCAATCCGGCCTGCGGGGTCTGCCCGATCGCTCACCTCTGCCCGGCCGTGGGCACCGGCGAGATGGACCCGGAGAAGGCGAAGAAGCTGCTCAAGTATGAGAAGGGGGGCTTCCCGGGCCAGCGGCTCAAGCCGCCGCCGGACTACCCGGGACCGCCCGCGCCGCCGCTGGCGGCCTCATGACCCAGGCGCGGGGAGCGGACGCGGCCGGAGTCGAGGTCAGCGCCGACGGACTGCCCGGCTGGCTGCGTCCGGTGGTCGACGGGGTGCGCGGGATGCGCCCCGAGCAGCTCAGCCGCGTCCTGCCGCCGGCCGAGGGCGGTCGCCCCTCGGCCGTACTCATCCTGTTCGGTGAGGGCGATCAGGGCCCCGACCTGCTGCTCATGGAGCGCTCGGCCGCACTGCGTTCGCACGCCGGCCAGCCCTCCTTCCCCGGTGGCGCCCTGGACCCGGAGGACGGCGATCCGGACGGCGACGGGCCGCTGCGGGCCGCACTGCGCGAGGCCGAGGAGGAGACCGGGCTCGACCCGGCGGGTGTGCAGGTCTTCGGTGTGCTGCCGCGCCTCTACATCCCGGTCAGCGGCTTCGTCGTCACCCCGGTGCTCGGCTGGTGGCGCTCGCCCAGCCCGGTCGGCGTGGTGGACCCGGCCGAGACCGCCCGGGTCTTCCGGGTGCCGGTGACGGATCTCACCGACCCGGCCAACCGGGCCATGCTCGTCCACCCCAGCGGTTTTCGCGGCCCGGCCTTCCTGGTCGAGGACGCCCTGGTCTGGGGCTTCACGGCCGGCGTGATCGACAAGATCCTGCACTACGCGGGATGGGAGCGGCCCTGGGACGAGGACCGTACGGTGCCGCTGGGCTGATCGGCGCCCGCCGGCCGGGGCCGGGCCCGCCCCGGTCCGGCTGGGCCATGCAGTGACGTGCGGCGCCGTGCAGTGCCGCGCCCACAGTCCGCCGTGAGACCGTGTCTCCCGTGAACGTGCTGGACATCCTGCTCATCCTCGCCGCCGTCTGGTTCGCCGTGGTCGGCTACCGGCAGGGGTTCGTCGTCGGCATCATGTCGGTGACGGGCTTCCTCGGCGGCGGCCTCGCCGCGATCTATCTGCTGCCGGTGATCTGGGACAAGGCGACCGGCAACGCCTCGCCCGGTTCGGCAGCGGTGGTCTCCGCCGTCGTCATCGTGATCGTGTGCGCCTCGGTGGGGCAGGCCTTCACCACCCATCTGGGCAACAAGCTGCGCGGCCGGATCACCTGGTCACCGGCCCGGGCGCTGGACGCGAGCGGCGGCGCGCTGGTCAATGTGGTGGCGATGCTGCTGGTGGCGTGGCTGATCGGCAGCGCGCTGGCGACGACCACCCTGCCGACGATAGGGCGTCAGGTGCGGTCGTCGAAGGTGCTGCTCGGGGTGTCCCGGGTGGTGCCGGCCCAGGCGGACACCTGGTTCGACAGCTTCAGCACGACGCTCGCCCAGAACGGCCTGCCGCAGGTCTTCGGCACCTTCGGCTCCGAGCCGATCACCTCGGTGCCCGCGCCCGACCCGGCGCTCGTGCACAGCACGGTGGTCACCGACGCCCGGCCCAGCATCGTCAAGGTGGTCGGCACCGCGCCGAACTGCGGCAAGGTACTGGAGGGGTCCGGCTTCGTGTTCGCCAAGGACCGGGTGATGACCAACGCCCATGTCGTCGGCGGTGTCCGCGAACCGACCGTCCAGGTCGGCGGCAAGGGCCGGCTGCACGACGCCCGGGTGGTCCTCTACGACTGGCAGCGCGACATCGCCGTGCTGGACGTGCCGGGCCTGGACGCGCCCTCGCTGCCCCTGGCGACCAGTGACGCGCGCTCCAAGGACGACGCGATCGTCGCCGGTTTCCCGGAGAACGGCGGCTTCGACGTACGAGCGGCCCGCGTCCGCGGCCGTATCGAGGCCAGCGGCCCCGACATCTACCACCGCGGCACGGTGCACCGCGATGTGTACTCGCTGTACGCGACCGTCCGCCAGGGAAACTCCGGCGGCCCGCTGCTCTCGCCCGACGGCAAGGTGGCCGGCGTGGTCTTCGCGAAGTCCCTGGACGACCCCAACACCGGTTACGCGCTGACCTCCGACGAGATCCGCCCCGACATCCTGGCCGGCCGTACCGCCGACCAGCAGGTCGACACCCAGGGCTGCGCGCTGTGACGTGGCGCCGCGGCCGGATCAGTCGCGCGGATGGCGCAGCCGGGCGCCGACCCAGCGGGCTCTGCGGCCGAGGATTCGGGGGATTCCGAGCCGGCTCTCCGCTGTCGGGAGTGCGGCCATGGGCGCCGCTCGGTCGGCGGCGGCGAAGCTGCTGCGGCGATTGCGTGATACGTCACGGTAGTCGTGCGTCCAACCCATACGAAGCTACGTGCCCGCGCCTCCGGGTCGGTAATCGCCGTTTCGTTGTCCGATTGGCTTATGCGTCCGGCATTTCTGAACGATCATCGGACAGCCGTACGAGAGGCATATTGATGGCGTCTTCCCCGTACCGGCGGGGCCATGCACGGCGACCGCCGCGGGGTTCAGCGCCCGGTTCACCGGTGGGGTTCACCGGTCGGGTTCCGGGTCCTTCAGCCAGTTGATCAGCTCGGCCGAGAAGGCCACCGGGTCCTCCTCGTGCGGGAAGTGCCCCAGCCCGTCGAAGAGCCGCCAGCGATACGGCGCCTCCACGTACTCACCGCTGCCGGCCACGCTCCGGGTGCCGATCGCCGGGTCCATCGAGCCGTGCATCTGGAGCGTCGGGACCCGCACCGGGCGCTTCATCCGCCGGTTGAACTGGATGCCGTCCGGCCGGGCCATCGACCGCACCATCCAGCGGTACGGCTCGACCGCGCAGTGCGCCGTGGACGGGATCTGCATCGCCCGGCGATAGACGTCGACCGACTCCTGGTCCGGCAGCCGCGGCCCCGACCATTCCTTGATCAGCTTGCCGACCAGCGCGGAGTCGTCCGCCACGAGTTGACGCTCCGGTAGCCACGGCGTCTGGAAACCCCAGATGTACGCCCCGGAGCCGCTGCGCCGCAGGTCGGTGAGCATCGCCGTACGCCACCGGCGCGGGTGCGGCATCGAGGAGACCGCCAGCCGGCGGACGAGCTTGGGCCGCATCGCCGCCGCCGTCCAGGCCAGATAGCCGCCCAGATCGTGCCCGACGAGCGCGGCGTCCGGCTCGCCCAGCGAGCGGATCACCCCGGTGACGTCGAGCGCGAGATTGCCCGGGTCGTAGCCGCGCGGCGTACGGTCGCTGCCGCCGACCCCGCGCAGGTCCATCGCCACCGCCCGGAAGCCGGCGTCGGCCAGTGCGGTCAGCTGATGACGCCAGGTCCACCAGAACTGCGGGAAGCCGTGCAGCAGCAGCACCAGCGGCCCGTCACCCATCTCGGCGATGTGGAAGCGGGCGCCGTTGGCGGCCACGTCCCGGTGCGTCCACGGCCCGTCGACGCGCGGGAAGGGCGTATTCGGATGGGCGGGATCGTAGGATCCGTGAGGCCGGACGGCGGCATTCATGCCCCTGAGCGTGTCACATCCTGGCGTCGATCGCCTTTGCCTCGGCGGGCTCTTGGGGGCGCGGGTGCGGCTTGGCCTTCTGCAGCACGGCCGCGGTCTGCTTGGCGGAGGAGATGGAACGCTCCGGCGGCTTGACCTTCTTGAACCGGCCGATCCCCAGCAGTCCGATGAGCGCGGCCAGCACCACGAAGGCGCCGAACACGATGGCGAACGAGGCGTCGAGCGGCAGCCCGGTCCTGTGCAGCACATACGCCAGGGCCATGGTCCCCATGGGCACCGCGAAGAGGGCCAGCGCCAGAGCCAGCACGAGCGCGACGCTGCCCATCGCGGCCCGCCGGGCGTCCTGCCGCAACTCGGCCTTGGCCAGGGCGATCTCGTCGTGCACCAGGGCGGACATCTCCGCCGTGGCGGCGGCGAACAGTTGCCCGATGCTGCGCCCGTCGCCTGTGTGCTCTGGGGCTGGGCTCATCGTGTCCTCCGTCATCGATACGGTTCGTCCCCCGATCATGCCCTACGGCCTGTCCTCCACGCCGTGGTCTCCGACCAGTTGGACGAGCGCCTCGTCCTGCTCCTGCCGCTCGGCCGGCGCGCGGTGGCCGCTGTCGAGCGGCTTGAGCGGGGTCGCGGCGGTTTGACCCCGAACGGGTGAGGGGCGTCCGGTGGCCACCGGACGCCCCTGCGGATACCGCCCGACCGCGGGCCCACCCGGTACGACCGGCCTGGATGCGCCGAGCGGACGGGATGGCCGGTGCGGCTCAGTCCTCGCTGGGAGCCGCGGGGAGTTTCTGCTGGATCAGGTCCATCACCGTCGAGTCGGTGAGCGTGGTGACGTCCCCCAGCACCCGGTTCTCCGCGACATCGCGCAGCAGACGGCGCATGATCTTGCCCGAGCGGGTCTTCGGCAGCTCGGAGACGGTGAGGATGCGCTTGGGCTTGGCGATCGGGCCCAGGGTCTTTCCGACGTGGTCGCGCAGCTCGACCAGCAGCTCCGCGCTGTCCTCGGCGGTGCCGCGCAGGATGACGAAGGCCACGATGGCCTGGCCGGTCGTCGGGTCGGTGGCGCCGACCACCGCGGACTCGGCGACCTTGGGGTGCGAGACCAGCGCCGACTCGACCTCGGTGGTGGAGATGTTGTGGCCCGAGATCAGCATCACGTCGTCCACCCGGCCGAGCAGCCAGATGTCGCCGTCGTCGTCCTTCTTGGCGCCGTCACCGGCGAAGTAGCGGCCCTCGAAACGGGACCAATAGGTGTCGATGTAGCGCTGGTCGTCGCCCCAGATGGTGCGCAGCATCGACGGCCACGGCTCGGTGAGCACCAGATAGCCGCCCGAGCCGTCCGGCACTTCGTTGGCCTCGTCGTCCACCACGGTCGCGGAGATACCGGGTAGCGGGGTCTGCGCGGAACCGGGCTTGGCCGCCGTGACACCGGGCAGCGGGGAGATCATCATGGCGCCGGTCTCGGTCTGCCACCAGGTGTCGACCACCGGGGTGTGTCCGCCGCCGATGTGCTCCCGGTACCAGATCCACGCCTCGGGGTTGATCGGCTCGCCCACACTGCCCAGTACCCGAAGGCTGGTCAGGTCGAACTTCGCCGGCGTGTCGTCACCCCACTTCATGAAGGTCCGGATCGCGGTGGGCGCGGTGTAGAGGATCGTGACGCCGTACTTCTCCACGATCTCCCACCACCTGCCCTGGTGCGGGGTGTCCGGGGTGCCCTCGTAGATCACCTGGGTGGCGCCGTTGGAGAGCGGGCCGTAGACGATGTACGAGTGGCCGGTGACCCAGCCGATGTCGGCGGTGCACCAGTAGACATCGGTCTCCGCCTTGAGGTCGAAGACCGCGTGGTGGGTGTAACTGGCCTGGGTGAGGTAGCCGCCGGAAGTGTGCAGGATCCCCTTGGGCTTACCCGTGGTGCCCGAGGTGTAGAGGATGAACAGCGGCTGCTCGGCCTCGAACGCCTCCGGGGTGTGCTCGGCGGACTGCCGGGCGGTGATCTCGTGCCACCAGATGTCGCGGCCTTCGGTCCAGCCGATGTCCTGGCCGGTCCGGCGGATCACCAGCACATGCTCGACCTGCGGGGTGCGGGAGACCGCCTCGTCGATGGCCGGCTTGAGCGCGGTCGGCTTGCCGCGCCGGTAGCCGCCGTCGGCGGTGATCACCAGCTTGGCGTCCGCGTCGTCGATCCGGGAGGCCACCGCGTCGGCGGAGAAGCCGCCGAAGACCACGGAGTGCGCCGCGCCGACCCGGGCGCAGGCCAGCATCGCCACGACCGCCTCGGGGATCATCGGCAGATAGACCGCCACCCGGTCGCCTTTGCGGACGCCCAGCTCGGTCAGCGCGTTGGCCGCGCGGGAGACCTCGTCCTTCAGCTCGGCGTAAGTGATGGCACGGGTGTCGCCGGGCTCTCCCTCGAAGTGGATGGCGACCCGGTCGCCGTGGCCGGCCTCGACATGGCGGTCCACGCAGTTGTAGGCGACGTTGAGTTTCCCGTCCGCGAACCACTTGGCGAACGGCGGGTTCGACCAGTCCAGCGTCTGAGTGGGCTCCGTCGCCCAGGTCAGGCGGCGGGCCTGCTCGGCCCAGAAGCCCAGCCGGTCGGCCTTGGCCTGCTCGTACGCCGCAGCCGTGACATTGGCTGCGGCGGCCAGTTCGGCCGGGGGAGCGAATCGCCGCTCCTCCTTCAGCAGGTTGGCCAGGCTTTCGTTGCTGCTCACGCCAGCTCCTTGTCAGGGTGTCCCAAATCTCCCGGCCCTACCTCACCAGTCCCGAGTCGCCGTGACAAGGGCTCCTGATAAAAATGGTTTAGACCTTTGTGGCAAGTCCCTCCACCCCCTCCTGTCCATCAGGGCCCAGCGGCGCATTCCCGAGCGACGTACCGGATGCGCCGGATGCGCCGGACGGGCCCGGCGCGGCGAACGGGCCGGCCAAGGCGGCATCCGGTCGTACCGCCGCGAACACGCCCGTCGACCGGTCCACGATGTACGCCTGCGCCTCGGCGACATGGAAATACATGCCGTGCAACTGCAGGGTCCCCTCGCCGACCCGGCGGGTGACACAGGGGTGGGCCATCAGGTGGTCGAGCTGCGTCATCACATTGACCAGGGCGAGCCGCTCCTGGTCGTCGGCGATCGGTCGGTCGGCGACCGCCACCTCGCCGCGGCCCAGCGGACCGGTCCGGCTCAGCCGCGCCAGGCTCGGGCGGCCGTGCCGCAGCCATCTGGCCAACGGCGTCTGCGCGCCCGGTTCGTGATCGGAACCGAGCAGCGCCTGCATCGCACCGCACCCCGAATGGCCGCACACCGTGATGCTGGAGACCTGGAGCACCTCCACCGCGTACTCCACCGCCGCGGCCACCGAGTCGCAGGACGCGTCGGAACCCGGCGGCGGCATCAGGTTGCCGACATTGCGGACCGTGAAGAGGTCCCCCGGGCCGCTTGAGGTGATCATGCTGGTGACCAGCCGTGAGTCGGCGCAGGTCAGGAACAGCTGGCCGGGACTTTGACCCTCCCGCGCCAATCGGGCCAGCTCCTCGCGGACCAAGGGGGCGGTATCGCGCTGGAACGCGGTGACGCCGCTGAGCAGCTGACCACCGCTGGTCGTGGGGACCGCGGCCGGACGGGTGCAGTGATGATTGCGCCAGGGTGTCCAGGGGCGGCAGACATGGGCGCCGACCGGCTCCATGACGGTCCGTCCGGCGCCGTCCCCGAGCACCAACCGTCCCCCGTGCGAACGATGCCGGGCGGACCAGGCGCTCAACGCCTCATAGGCCGCGTGGTCCATAAAGGAACCGTCCAGCTCCACCACCACATCCGCCCCTTCGGGCAGTTGGGCGAAGGACCGGGTCAGCCGGGGCACCGCCAGGAACGTCAACTGCCCGGTCACCCGCACCCGGTGGCACCCGTCTTCCTCGGTGACGGTCACCCGGGCGTGGGTGAGGCGCCGCATCGCCAGCACGACCGCGACCGCGCCGCCGGTCAGTACGCCCTGGAGCACTCCGAAGACCACCACCGAGCCGACCGTGGCGGCGTACACCGGGAACTCGCGGTGCCGGTGAATGTTCCGGATGTGGGCGAAGCTCACCATGCGCGCCCCGACCAGCATCACCAGGGCCGCCAGCGCGGCAAGCGGGATCGCCTCCAGCGCCTTGGAGGCCGCGCCCGCGCAGATCAGCACCCAGCCGCCGTGCAGCACCGTGGCCCGGCGGGTGCGGGCGCCGGCCTCGACGTTGGCGGATCCGCGCATCGCGCCTCCCGCGACGGGCATGCCGCCGAGCATCCCGGAGACCACGTTGGAGAGGCCTTGACCGAGCAGTTCCCGGTCGAGCCCCGCCGCAGGAGCCTGCGGACCCGGGCGTTTGGCCTGGAGGCTGTCCACGGCCACCGCCGACAGCAGCGATTCCATGCTCGCCACCAGCGTGACGGTGACGACCGCCGCGAGCACCCCGAGCACCGGGCCCTCCGGCAGCGAGGGCAGCACCGGGGCGCTCCAGCTCGGCAACTCGACCCGCGGCACCGACAAACCCGTGCTCGCCGCGGTGGCCACCGCGACAGCCGCCAGCGGTGCCGGGACCGCCCGCAGCACCCGGGCTCTGCCTCGCAGCCGGGGCCAGCCGAGCAGCACGGCCACGGTCAGTGCCCCGATCACCGGGGTGATGGGGTGGCTGTCCATCAGTTGTCCCGGCAGGGCCGCGATGTTGGCGATCGCCGAGTTCTGGGGGCTGCCGCCGAGCACCACGTGCAACTGGCCGACGGCGATGACCGTACCGATACCCGCGAGCATGCCGTGCACGACTGCCGGGCTCACCGCGAGGGCCGCTCTGGCCACCCGCAGCGCGCCGAGCAGCAACTGGGCCAGTCCCGCCAGGACGGTGATCGCGCAGACCGCGGGCCAGCCGTAGTGCTGGACGAGTCCGGCGGTGACCACGACCAGGCTGGTCGCGGCGCCGCTCACCTGGAGGGGCGCGCCGCCGAGGCAACCGGCGACGATGCCGCCGACCGCTGCGGCGACCAGCCCGGCTTGCAGCGGCGCACCGGTCGCCAGCGCGAGGCCGAGCGAGAGGGGGACGGCGATCAGGAAGACCGTGATCGAGGCGGACAGATCGGACCGGTAGCAGGTGAGTCGATCGAGAGAGTGCAGTCTCATTTCCCGTCTCCTTCGGTGGACGGCGGGAGCTGATAGCGCGACGTGATGTCATCGCTATTCTCAAGTGCCAGTAAATGGAGAGTAATGCACTGACTGCGGAGAGTGAAGTCCAGAGGTCGGATCGGGGGGTTATTTACCGCTATCGAGTGAATTTGCGGATGAGATGAACAATCACGAGAGTCACGTTGAGTGTGCTGGGCGGGCACGGGAGGGTCGACGCCCGGCCGCCTGGGCCGTGCGTCGTCGAAGGACGGCTGGCCGGAATTACCGGGGGTGCGGGCCGACCGGACGGAGATTCCGGTCGGCCCTTGCCGATGGCTGGGCTGAGGCGCGGTCAGACGCGCCTGGTCGAAGGTCCTCCGGTGGGGCGTTGGCCGCTGGGGTGGCCGCGGCCCGGGAGCGGGACGGTCAGGCGTTGGTCGGGACCGACGGCAGCGACTCGCTCAGTACGAAGCCGGGGTCGATCTGGTCCGCCAGATCCGCGCCCGTCCTCGCGTTGCCCCAGCTCTCGGCGTTCCGCTCGTGGAAATGCACCATCTGGCGGGTGTAGCGGGCCCAGTCCCTGGCCGCGTACGAGGCGTCCGCGCGCTCGTGCATGGTGCGCAGCGCCCGCTGGTTGGTCTCTTCCAGCAGGGTGAAGCTCGGCGGCCGGCCCTTCTCCATGGCTCGTACCCAGTCCGAGTGGCCGACGGTGACCAGCAGGTCCTCGCCCACCTCCTCCCGCAGGAAGGCCACGTCGTCCTCGCCCTGCACCTTGTTCCCGATCACCGCGAGACTGACGCCGAAGTCGCGGGCGTACTCCTTGTACTGGCGGTAGACGGCGACGCCTTTGCGCGTGGGCTCGGCCACCAGGAAGGTCAGGTCGAAACGGGTGAACATCCCGGACGCGAAGGAGTCGCTCCCCGCCGTCATGTCGACGACCAGATACTCGCCGCGGCCGTCCACCAGGTGGTTCAGGCACAACTCCACGGCGCCGACCTTGGAGTGATAGCAGGCGACGCCCAGGTCGGACTCGCTGAAGGGGCCGGTCACCATCAGCCGTACGCCGGCGACACCATCGGTATCGGTTTCCGGACCGCCGTCGGATCCGGCGTTCCGCTCCTCGTCCAGCGTGACCCGGCGGGCACAGGCGGCGTAGACCGGGTTGTCCTCCAGCAACCGCAGCAGCCGGGAGCCTTGGCCGGGCGGGGTGGTCTTGATCATGGCCTCCGCGGAGGCGATCCGCGGGTTGGCCCCGCGCAGGTATTCCTTGATCTCGGGCAGATGGGCGCCCAGCGCGGGCAGCGCGGCTGCCACGTCCTCGCTGAGGCCGAGCGCAGGACCGAGGTGCTGATTGATGTCCGCGTCGATCGCGACGACCGGGACCCGGGCGGCGGCGAGATGACGGATGAACAGGGATGACAGCGTGGTCTTGCCGCTGCCGCCCTTTCCGACGAAAGCGATCTTCATGTTCGGTCAGCGTAGTGGTGGGGCCCCGCCAGAGCGTGGTTCGGAGTGGGGAAGGCCACTCGATCGAGGTCGTGTCGCCCCTCAGGGGGTGCGTAGGGTCGGAAGCATGGCTACGAAAGCAGCTTCATCCGCCGTCCCCGAGCCGGTTGATCCGCTGGCCGTGCTGGGCGCCCTGCCGGGTGTGCCCGAGTCGGTGGAGGCGGTCCGGCAGGCGGTGGACAAGGTCTACGGGCATCGGGTGATGCGCCGCCGGTCCGACGAGGTTACGTCCGAGGCGGCATTGCGCGGTGCGCGGGCGTCGGCGGCTCTGGCCGGCGCCGACTGGTCGCTGGAAGAGGTGCGTCGGCGCAGCGACTTCTCGGCCGATGACGAGGCCCGGACCGTCGGCGCGGCGCTGCGGCTCACCGCGGAGGCGGGACAACTCCTCGGTGTCTGGCGGCAGTCGCCGCTCCAGGCACTGGCGCGGCTGCACCTGGTTGCGGCGGGCGGGGCAGCCGCGGCGCCGACGGTGGGCCGGCCGCGGCTGGCCGGGGAACCGGTGGACGAGCCGCTGGTCGGGATCGCGGAGATCCCACTGCCCGAGCCGCCCGAGGTGGCCGCCCGGCTGGACGGACTGGCCGAACTGCTGCGCGCGGGCAGCGCGGCCCCCGCGCTGGTGACCGGCGCGGTGGTGCACGGCGAACTTCTGTGTCTGCGCCCCTTCGGATCCTTCAACGGTCCGGTCGCCCGAGCGGCCGAGCGGATCGTGCTGGTCGGCAGCGGACTCGACCCCAAGTCCATCTGCCCGGCGGAGGTCGGCTACGCGGAGTTGGGGCGGGCCGACTATCTCAAGGCCCTCGAGGGATACGCCTCCGGCGTTCCCGAGGGGATGGCCGAGTGGATCGCGCACTGCGGCCGGGCCTTGGAACTGGGGGCCCGGGAGAGCGTCGCCGTCTGCGAGGCTCTTCAGCGGGGCGCGGCCTGAGCGACGGCTGCCGCGCTTACCGGCTGGGCTGGTGACCGGCCCCTCCCGGGCGCAGCCCGCGGCGGCACCGGCGGTGCCGCCGCTCGCCTACCGGTCCGTGCGTGGGCGTATGGGGCCGGCCCGGGAAGGGTCTTGGCTGTCATCCGCGTGGCGGGCCCGGTTTTCAGCTGCGCTGTTCACTTTTCAAGGCGCGTCAGGACGCGGTCATCGGTCGGCGGCGGCGTGCGGCCAGCCACACAAGGCCCGCGGTGGCTGCCGCTGCCCCGACGGCGGCGACGGCCAGCGCCGGTCCCGTCGGCATCGACAGCGACGGGATCCGCTGATTCAGCCGCACCGGTCGGCTGAACGTGAGCACCGGCCAGTCGCGGGCGACAGCCTCTTTGCGCAAAGCCCGGTCCGGATTGACGGCGTACGGGTGACCCACTGCCTCCAGCATGGGGATGTCGGTCACCGAGTCGCTGTAGGCGAAGGACCTCTCCAAGTCGTAGCCTTCCGACTCCGCCAACCGGGCGATGGCTTCGGCTTTCGCCGGACCGTAGACGTAGTGTTCGATCTCGCCGTTGTACGCGCCGTTCTGCACGACCATACGCGTGGCGACCACATGGTCCGCGCCGAGCATCTCGCCGATCGGCTCGACGACCTCTGATCCGGACGCGCTGACGATCACCACATCGCGGCCGGCCGCGTGGTGTTCCTCGATCAGCGAGGCCGCCTCGTCGTAGATGATCGGGTCGATCAGGTCATGAAGCGTCTCCGCGACGATCTCCCGGACCTGCTGAACATTCCAGCCCCGGCACAGTTCGGACAGGTATTTGCGCATGCCCTCCATCTGGTCGTGATCCGCACCACCGACCAAGTACACGAACTGGGCGTAGGCGGTACGCAATACCGCTCGTCTGTTGATGAGACCGCCGTGGTAGAAGGAGCGCCCGAAGGCGAGCGTGCTGGACTTGGCGATCACGGTCTTGTCGAGATCGAAGAACGCCGCGGTGCGCGGTGGCAGGTGGTTTTCCACGGGACGAGCATAGGCAACCACCATTCGGCGTAAGCTCAGGCGCGTGGGTTTGCTTGGAGACGTCTCCGGGTACACCATGGAAGTCACGGATCGTTCGCGACCGTGCTAACCCGGTCTGGCTCCTCCCCCCCCGAGTCAGATCGTGGGGACGACCCCCGCTCTCCCCCCCGGCGGGGGTCGTCGCATGTCCGGATACGTGTTGCCGCTCTCGGCCGTGTCCCACGATGCCGCCGTTCATCTCGGTCTCCTTCGCATGTGTGTACGTTTCACCGTGTATGACGAGTGACTGTCCGTAATCGTTTCTCGGTTCGGCGGAACTCACCCGTCCGGGTGGCGGAGTTATCCACAAAGGCCGAGTTGTCCACAGATTCCGACCGAGACCGTCTCAATTCCTCGCTCTGTCCCAAGCTGATCACAGGCGAAGCACGCCGTGCTCGCATCTCAAGCGATGGGGGACAGGGAAATGACAGGAACCACCAAGAACGACCGGTTGTCGACGCCGATGGAACGATCGGGCGGACCGCTGATTGTCACCGAGGACGAAAGCCTCCTCGACGATCTGCTGCGGTTGTGCGCGGCGGCCGGTACGGAACCGGAAGTCGTCTTCGCAAGCCCGCCACGCGCCACGAGTTGGGACGATGCACCCCTTGTCCTGGTCGGAGCGGAAGCGTCCGGAAGAGTGCGCGGCGCCCCCCGGCGCAAAGGCGTGCTGCTGATCGGGCGGAATCTGGACGACCCGGAAGCCTGGCGGCGCGGTGTCGGGATCGGAGCCGACCATGTGCTCTTTCTGCCCGACGCCGAGAGCTGGCTGGTCGACCGGATCGCGGACATCGCCGAGGGAGTCGGCGAACCGGCGCTGACCATTGGCGTGGTGGGCGGCCGCGGCGGTGCCGGCGCCAGCACCCTGGCCTGCGCGCTCGCGGTCACCTCGGCGCGGACCGGCCGGCGCACCATGCTCATCGACGCGGATCCGCTCGGCGGCGGCCTCGACATCATGCTCGGTGCCGAGCGTGTCAGAGGACTGCGCTGGCCCGACCTCGCCGACTCTCGCGGGCGGGTGAACAGCGGTGCGCTGGAGGAGTCCCTGCCCAGACTCGACTCACTCAGCGTGCTCAGCTGGGACCGGGGCGACTCGGTGCTGATCCCGCCGCAGGCCATGCGCTCGGTGCTCGGCGCGGCCCGGCGTAGGGGCGGGGTGGTCGTGGTCGATCTGCCCCGGCGGGTGGACGAGGCAATCACCGAGACACTCGCCCAGATCGATGTCGGGCTGCTGGTCGTCCCGGCCGAGCTGCGGGCGGTTGCCGCCGCCACCCGGGTGGCGTCCGCGATCGGCATGGTCCTGAAGGATCTGCGCGTCGTCGCGCGCGGCCCCTTCGACTCCGGGCTCCGCGACCGTGAGATCGCCCGTCTGGTCGGAGTGCCGCTCGCGGGTGAGCTGCCGCCCGAACCGGCCCTCGCGGACGCGGTGTCCGGCACCGGACCACCGGGCGCCTCCGGACGCGGACCCCTCGCACGCTTCTGCGGAGCCTTCCTCGCGCAGGCCACGCCCAGTATCGGGAGCGTGCCCGCATGACCGCCGAACTCCTCGATGCCGTAAGGCTGCACCTCGCCGAGCGGGGTGGCGAACCCACCCCGGCCCGGGTCGCCGCGGCGCTGCGGGCCCGGGGCCGGCTGCTCGGCGACGCGGAAGTGCTCGACGTAGTGGCGGCGCTGCGCTCCGAGCTCGTCGGCGCGGGCCCGCTGGAATCCCTGCTGGCCGACCCCGACGTCACCGACATCCTGGTCAACGCGCCTGACCAGGTGTGGATCGACCGGGGCCGCGGCCTGGAACGCAGCGGCATCACCTTCGCCGACGCCGCCTCGGTGCGCCGCCTCGCCCAGCGACTGGCCACCACAGCCGGCCGGCGCCTGGACGACGCCCGGCCCTGGGTCGACGCCCGGCTGCCGGACGGCACCCGGTTGCACGCCGTCCTCCCACCGGTCGTCGTCGGCTCCCCGTGCCTCTCGCTTCGAGTCGTGCGGGCCCGGGCCTTCGCCCTGGCCGAGTTGGTCGCCGCCGGGACCCTGGACCGCGAAACCGCCGCGCTGCTGCGGGCGGTGCTGGACGCTCGGCTGTCGTTCCTGATCAGCGGGGGAACGGGCTGTGGCAACCCCACATCTAGTTTGGGACACACCTGGATTTCCTATGCATACGCCACGGGCGAGGCGTGGTGTTTCCGCAGGTCAGGAGGGCACTAAGGCCGGATTCGTGCGCCTTGTATGGGCCGTGAATGGTTATGCAGAAAGCCTTGAGCGGGACCTCTTGTGTGATCGCATCGGGGCAGCCCGCGCCGTTCGCCGGTGCCCGCCAGGCAGCGACACCCTCGCAGAGGTCCGGCGGCGGTATAACCACATCTGTCAAGGCGAAGGGCCACCCGCGTCGTTATCGAGGCGCAGCGGGTGACCCTTAGCTCGCCATCCCTCAAGACGGGAGCACTCCAGTATGGCCAGACTGCCGGCCGCCCAGCCAGGCCCCACCCGCAACCAGGTGATCATGTACTGCTCGACCCTCGGAGCCGCCGTACTCCTCGTTCTCCTCGGCCACCAGGGCGACGCCGAGGTGTACGCCGTCACGGGGCCCTTCATCGCCTGGGGATACGACCTCACCAACCGGAGAGGTTAAGCAAGCAGGTCTCCAGCGCGGACCACACCTGCCACCTGAACGGCGGAGGCACGCACGGTCCCGGGCGCCTCCACAGGTGGCGGGTCCGTGCGGGCCGTCTGGCGCCGGGGCCCTGCGAGGGGGGCACCGAGTTCCAGGACCCCGGCGGTCGAACGGCGGCCGACCGTCTTCCTGTCCGGCCGGCCGCCGCGTCCGCCATACCGCCCGCGGGGGAGCACGCGGTACGGGGACTGGGTGGGCCGCCGGCGGTTCCATAGCGCACCCCCTGTCAAGGTGTCTCCGCCGGCGGCCCGGCTAGTGGCGGCGGATCTGGTCCACGGTGTCGCGGTGGCAGGTGCAGCCGCACACGGTCTCGGGCAGCACGGGTGCGCCGCCGGGTGGTGTGCCGGGCAGGTACCGGGCCCTGGTACCGGAGCACTTGGCGTGCTGCTTGGGGGTGTCGAGCGGGCCGGTGCCGACGCAGTACGGGCCGACGGACGCCCCGTGGCGATAGGACATCGGGTCATCCCGGGGGCTCAGCGCCGGCCGGGCTGGCCGACTGCGGGCTTGGGCTCGGTGGTGCAGCCGCCCTTGCGGCAGTTCTCATTCGGGCAGGACATTGGTGGTCACCTCCTCTCAGCGGGTGTCTGGCCGCGGCGGCCGAAGGCACGGTTCACCTCGGCGCGCAGCTGGCGGGTCAGGAGGAAGCCGGCATCGCACCGCAGGTACAGGTGACTGACGAGGATGTGGAGGCGCCGGTAGTCCTCCATGCTGATCCGGGCGGCGATGACGGTGCGGATGTCGTCGACCGTGGCGTCCAGCGGCTGCTCGGTGAACTCGCCGGCCAGCGACTCCAGCTTCGGTACGCGGTCGAACCTCGGCAGCTCGGCGTCGAGGAAGTCCCGCACCGTGTACGGCCGAACGCCTGTAGCATCCGTCATTGTCGTCGCCCCTTCACAGGCGTCGTCCGCGCTCCCGGGCCTGCCAGCCGCGGGGGCATTTCGCTGCCCCGCCGCGGGCCAGGACGGCACCGGGACGAGACGCTGACGATGACGGTAGGAAAGCGGGGCTTGCAGGCGCCACGAACTTGCACCGACTAGCACCCGGGTTCCTGGCCTCGGGTACGGCTGCTTCGCCCTCTTGACGGGGCCTCACCGGAGCCGGACCGTGATGCAAGTCCGTGAAAGTACCTCGGCAAGGGAGCGCATCGTGACGCTACGGTTCATCGGCATCGACCCGAACACCGACGGTAAGAACTGCCCGCGGGTCTGGGTGGACGACGAGAAGCAGGAGTTCGTCATCCAGGGCTGGAAGGCGGACGAGGCACTGAACGAGCAGGTCCGGACAAGCGGACCCCTGCCCGACCATGAGGCCGTCGTCCGCATTCCCGCCCGGATGATCAAGATCGTGAGGGAGGCGTGCGATGTCGCCGAAGAGCATTTCGGCCTCGTTCGATGAACTGCTGGCCGACGCCAAGCAGTCGGCCGTGCACCTGGAGATGCGGGACACGTACTACAGCAACCCGCGCTTCGAGGAGTGGCGGCAGGGCGCCCGGGTCGACTGGAGCGATCACGCGAGCTGGTGGCGTCCGTTCCATGACCAGATCGCGGAAGCGGTCGGGCGGGGAGTCGTCGTGCGCCGGGCACGGGTCGTCTCGGAGCCGGTGACGGAGTACATCCGCTGGGAGCACTACGTCACCCACGCCAACATCGCGGCGGGCGAGCAGGTGCGGTGGCTGCCCCGGCAGCACACCGCCGATCTCCTGATGCCCGGCTGCGACTTCTGGATCTTCGACGGCGCGGTGATCCGCGTGCACAACTTCGCGGGCAACGGCGACTTCCTGGGTGAGGACTTCTTCGACGACGCCGCCCTCGTCGGGCTCAACGCCGCCGCCTTCGAGCGGGTCTGGGACCGCGCCACCCCTCACGCCCAGTACGAGATCCGGTAAGAGGGCCCGCAAGCACCACATGCCTCCCACATCCCCATCATCGAGCGTCCAGGCCGCGAGAGAGGCGCTGGCCGCGCGGCTCCGTGAGATCCGTCTCGACGCCGCCATGACCAAGCGGGAGATCGCCGCGAGGTGCGGGTGGAGCGAGGCGAAGTCGGGGCGCATCGAGAACGCACGCACGGCACCCTCAGACGCCGATGTCCTGGCGTGGTGCCGTGCGTGCGGGGCGGAGAGCATGGCGCCGGACCTGATCGCCGCCAACCGGCAGGCCGACTCCATGTACGTGCAGTGGCGGCGCCTCCAGCGGACCGGC
The DNA here is from genome assembly GCF_042650325.1 of Streptomyces polygonati. Lineage (NCBI taxonomy): Bacteria > Bacillati > Actinomycetota > Actinomycetes > Kitasatosporales > Streptomycetaceae > Streptomyces > Streptomyces polygonati. Next base: position 805,057 of record NZ_JBHSBB010000014.1, read on the forward strand.
CTGAAGCGGTTGCAGCAGGCCAGCGTGCCGCTCTACGAGCGCACCCAGCACTTCCGGGTGTACTGCTCCAATGTCGTGCCCGGCCTTCTCCAGACGCCCGGCTACGCCAGCGCCCTGCTCGGGGGCATCGCCGCCTTCCGGGGGCTGCCCGACGACGTTGCCGAGGCGGTCACGGCCCGCGTGAACCGGTCGCAGATCATCCGCGAGAGCGGGCGGCGCTTCGCCATAGTGATCGAGGAAAGCGTGCTGCGCTACCAGCTCGGCGACGCCAGCGTGATGGCCGGACAGCTCGGCTCACTGCTCTCCGCGATGGACTTGCCCGCGGTCTCGCTGGGCGTCATCCCCTTCGCTGTCCAGCGCGAGACGTGGCCGGTCGAGTCGTTCAGCGTGTTCGACGACGCGCGCGTGGACCACGAGCCGCTGTCCGCGTCGGTGACGATCACAGCGCCGGACGAGGTCGCCCAGTACGTCAAGGCGTTCGGTGCGTTCCACCGGCAGGCCGTGTACGGCGCCCAGGCCCGCGCCCTGATCGTGAAGGCGATCGACGCGCTGGGCTGAGGCCCCCGTCCCGCTGAAGACGGGGGCAACCAACCGCACAGCCATATGGGATTGGGTCTCCACCGTACCGCCGGGGTCGGACAGCGGGCGCGAGGTTCTCGTCTCTGTGACGCGAAAACTCGAGCCTGGACGCACGAAAGCCCCCGCCCGGACCGTGAGGTCCAGACGGGGGCAGGGTGTTCAGTGCTGGAGCAGGGCCACGACCGCGGCGACGGCGCCGCCGACTCCGGCGATGGCACCGATGGTCGGCAGCGGCCACCGGTTGGCTTCCAGTCGGCGGAGGCGGGACTCGTGGTCGGCGAGATGATCCCGGCTGTCCCGCAAGTCCCGGACGATCTCGTCGAGCTTGCCTTCCATCCGGATCTGACCGTCGGCGACGCGCCTCACCTCCGCGTGGGTCTGGGCGGGCGAGATGTAGACGCCCGGGTCCGCCGGCGTCATGTCAGACGCCCTTGGCCAGGCTCGCGCTGTCCTTGGTGCCGAACGCCCGGGCGAGGATGCCCTTGATCAGGGACCCGGCCGCAGCGACCCCGCCCGCGGCGACGGCCTGCCAGAACGACACGGTGCCGACGTTGCCCGCGGTGGCGGTGACGAGGACACCGCCGGTGGCGACGACGAAGGTGGCGCCGACGCGCTCGGCGAGGTCGATGGCGTAGGTGCGGGCGGTCTTGACGACGGTGGTCCCGGAGGGGAGTCCGATGCTGCTCATGGTGGAACCTTTCTGCTGGTGAGGTTCGCTTTCGCGGTGCTGCGAAGGCGATCAACTGGTGAGGGCGGCGCCGAGTTCGGCGAGCGCGGCCTTGGCGCCGGTCTCGGCCGCCGCAGTGGCCTGCGCCGGGGTGAGGGTGGAGCCGCTCTTCACCGCGGCGAGCAGCTGCGTCACGACGGCCTGGAGCGCGCCGACCTGCGCGGCGTTCTTCTGCGCGGCGGCGTTGGCGGCGTTGGCCTGCCCGTAGGCGGCCCACAGGGCGCCGCGCACGGTGACGGTCGCCGAGCCGGGCTTGGTCGGGTCGTCCATCTCGGTGGACAGGAACAGCTCTACGTCTGCCTTGCTCAGGGGCATGTCGTCCTCCTGGACGGTGGGAGTGTGGGCGGGGGTCCACTGGCCGTAGTCGGTGGTCGTGGCGGTGTTGAGGTCGCAGGAGACGCCGTGGATCGTGACCGTGCCGCCCTGGCGGATGTGGGCGCGCGGATCCCACCGGCCGCCGGACCAGGCCGTGGTCTGCCAGGCCCAGGTAGCGATCTGGTAGTCGAGCATGTACTTCACGGTCCGATAGCCGCCGTAGACGCCGGTGCGAGCGAGGCCGATGACCGAGGCCACACCCCGGAAGTACGGGGCGACGATGGCTGAGTCGGCGTCGTAGTCGACGGCGAAGTAGATGGGCCTGCTGTCGGGCTTGCCCGCGGCCTGGGCCTGGAGCACGGCGCGTTCGGCGTCGGCGGCACCGGCCGCGTAGCCCTGCCCGGCGCGGTCGGCGGTGGACTCCCAGACCACGACGGACGCGACGCCGTGCGCGGCCAGGTCGTCGGCTTCGGCGCGGGTGAGGTTCTTCGAGGTGTCGCCCGACAGGTACCGGGCGGCGAACTTCTTCCCGGCCGCTGCCAGTGCGGCGCCGCCGGGGTGCGACCAGGCGTAGTCGACGCCGAGGATCGTGGTCATGTTGCCTCCGGGCGTGCGAAAGCCCCGGCCAGCAGGCACGGGGCGTCGGTGGTTGCGGTGATGCGGTTGCAGGTCAGGGGCAGCCGAGGGTGATGGTCGTCCAGGCGATGCGGGCGGGCTGACCAGGGCCGTCCCACGTCTCGTAGGCGATGCCGAGGTGCGTGCGGTCGACCTTGACGATGTCGCTGTACGCCGCCGGGCCGTCCGGGGCGGTGATCTCGGCGATGTCGTACCAGGTGATCCCGCCGTCGTCGGACCGGCGGATCGTCAGGTGCTGCCGGACCGCGGGGTCCTCGGGGCCGGAGTACAGCAGCGGGTGGCACGAGACTCCGGCGGGCAGCCCGGGGTCCTGGAGCACGCTGCCCTCCGCCTCGGGAGCGACCAGGCCGGGCATCGGCCGGGATGGGGCGCTGAAGGTCGAGCCGTCGGAGAGGGAGTAGGTGTAGCCGCGGCCGAGCGGCGGGTCCTGGAGCGACCCGTCGACGTTGCGCGAGGACAGGTAGATCCGGCCGTCCAGCAGTTCGGCGGCCGTGGTCTCGTCCGGGCGGACCGGGTCATCGGCCGCACTGTGGTCATCGAGGGCGCCGATGCGCCAGGTCCGGCCGCTGTCGTCCGAGATCATCGCTTCGATGCCCCGGTCGTTGCGGGTCTCGCCCGTGTGGTCCGCGGCAACCACGAAACGCCCGAGGGCTGCGCCGTACTGCACGGTGATCCCGTGGCCGGGTCCGGTCGCGAACCAGCGCCAGTCCGGCAGCTTCACCTGCGAGGTGATCTCGCGCCTCGGCGACCAGGTCGCGCCCGCGTCTGCGCTGGCCTGGATCCAGACGCGGCGCCCGTCCGCCGCGCTGACGGTCCCGGCCTGGATGTCGTCCTGCGTCACCGCGCCGGCCTGGCTGTCGGTGATGAGCGCCAATCCCCCAGCGGCCGTAACCAGGGGGACTTCGTTGCCGATCACACCGTTGCCGTAGTCGGCCACGGTCTGCTGGGGCGTCCAGGTACAGCCGCCGTCGGTCGAACGGCGCTCCACCACCGAGATGTCGCCGCTGTCGGACGGCGAGTTGCGGCGGGCCTCGGCGAACGCCACCAAGGTGCTGCCGGTGCGGACCACCGCGGGGATGCGGTAGGCCGTGTTCCCGAAGGTGTTGGGCGCCCACAGTGTCGTCTCGCACACCAGGTCTTTGGCCGGCCTGGCCGTCGGGTGCGGCGCGGCGGCCGTGACGGCGAGAGAGGTGAGCAGGAGGGCAGCGGCGAGCGCTGCGGTACGGCGAGCGGGCATGCGGAAGTAGCCCTTTCGGGGTGGGAGTAGGGGAGCGGTACGGCTACGCGGCGGGGAAAATGAGCGCGCTCAGCGAGATGCGCGTGATAGTGCCGCTGATGTTCTGGATGGTGACGGCACCGGTTGCGGCGATGACGTACAGGTCGGCGGACGAGGTGGCTGCGCCCCCGCCGACGCGCCACTCCAGGTCGTCCTGCGGGGCGAATCCAGCGGGCAGCGCGGCCAGTACGGTGCCCGCGGTGAGCGTGCCCGGGACGATGCTGCCCAGTAGCTGCACCGTGCCATCGGGTTGCTGGCGTACCTGTGGGGCGGCCCAGGTCGAGCCCGCCGGCATCCAGCCGCTGGCCAGGGCCAGGGGCTGCCACGGGTTGGGGACCGCCGACCGGCGTGCCGCGCGCAGCTCTTTGAGGTCCCGTGCGAGGCCGATGGTCCGGGCGGCGGCGGTGCGGGCGTCGGCGGGCATGCGGTCGATGGGGAGCGGCATCAGTCGTCCTCCACCATGATCGGGGTGACGGTGTTGCCCTCGGCATCGAGCTGCCATCCGTAGGCGCGGGCGACGACATCGGCGCCGTCGGGGTGTCCGTCGCTGGTCGTGATCTTCGTGCGGACGGAGTCGCCGAGGGCCCAGTCGGAGCCGAGGCGGGGAGCCGCGCTGGCAGCGGCCTCGACGGTCCACACGCTGGAGCCCAGGCGCATCTGCGCGATGGTCAGCGCCGCAGAGGCGTTGAGGGCGGCGGGGCTGGTGGTGTTGCTGGCCGGGGTGTAGCGGTAGACCCAGCGGGGCCAGCCGGCCGCGATCAGATCGTCAGCGGTGTAGCTGTCGCTGTGGAGCCTGCCGGAGCCCTCGCCTTCGCCCCAGGCGAGTACGTCGGTGGCGCCCTTGCCAGCCTCGTAGGACTCCAACTGGTTGTAGCTGGTGATGCAGCCCGGCAGGTCGAAGGTCGCCTCGGGGTCGGGGCGGACCACGCCGATCTGCTGCCGGATTCGGAGCACAAGCTGGACGGCGCTGCGGTCGGCGGTAGCCCACTGGACATCGATCGTCCACTCCGGCCAGCCGTCCATCTGCTGGAGTTCCTGGAGGGCGGAGAGCACGGTGCGGTCGTCGCCGTCCTGGAGGGAGTAGACGCCGCTGACGCCGAGGGCGGGTGCGTCGATGACGAAGGGCGGGGCGTCCACGAGCAGCGCGCTGGACACGCCGGTCATGATGGCGACCTGGTCGGCGCCGCCGGAGGCGTCGTAGCTTCCGGTGTACCGGCGGTCGAGGTACGCCTCTGGAGTCACGAGTCCGAGTTGCGCGGTGGGGTCCGAGCCGCGCTGGCGGGTCAGGACGATGCCCGGCCAGATGGGCTGGTGGGTGAGCCGGTCCGCAGCGACCACCATGGACCGGCCCGGCTGGGTGGCGGACACCCAGTCCGGTGGTGCCCCGGCCAGCGCCAGATCGGCGGTCGCCGTCGTGCTCGACCCGAGGGTCCGGCCGATCGTTCCCGGCGACAGCGACTGCAATTCCTCGACGACGACACCGGATTTGAGGTCGCAGGCGTAGTAGTCGAGTTCGACCGCGGCCATCAGGCGATCTCGTATTCGACCTGGACGCGCATCGTCTGGGCGGTGGCCCAGGCGACGCCGCCCATTCCCTGGCCGGACGCCAGGGACACCAGACGGCAGTCACCGCTGGCCGAGGGTGTCCAGACGTTCATGATGCTCTGCACGGACGTGACCAGCCCTTGCAGGTCCCACCGGCCGGACGCGTTGATGCCGTGTCCCGCACCCATCGACACTCCGGTCCCGTTGGCGCTGGAGGCGAACGGGATGGCCCAGGCGTACACCCCGCTGCCGAAGAGGGTGTTCGATGAGGTCGCGAGTTCGATCTTGGCCGTGCACAGCTTCCCGACGAGGGAGTACCGGCCGGTAAGGGTGGCGCCCCCGCCGAGCGTGGGGTTGGTGGTCGCCGCGGTCCAGGTTGGCGTGTAGGTGACCCAGTCGCCCTGGGCGACCCAGGCACTGCCGTTCCAGGTCTCGATCATGCCGCGCACGAGGTTGTAGCGGGCGTGCCCGATATACAGCCCGGCGGTGGGCAGTGCGGCGGACGCCACCGGGGCGATCCCGCCCGGGGCGACGGCGGCGGGCCTCGCGTCCGCCACGGACGGAGTCGTCGAGCCCGGAGGCACGGTGACGGTCGCCAGCGGGATGTAGAGCTGCGTCCCGGCCGGGGTCGGCGCTGTCCCTGAGCCCGCGGTGCCGGCCAGGTAGACCACGTCGGCCTGCGTCAGCCCGCTGCCGTCGGCGGCGTTGTCCCACACCCTCAGGTACACCAGGTCGATCCTGGTCAGCGAGGCGTGCGCGGTGGACACGGTGAACGTGCTCGTGCTCGCCGTGTACGCCCGGTACAGCCCCTGCCCCGACAGGCCGGGGACCGCGGCGACGCCGGACGCGACGCTCCCGGCCATGCCCGTCAGCGTCACCAGCAAGCCCGGGTCGCCCGGCCGCACGCCGCCGCCGACGCCCCCCGCTGTTCCGGTGGCCGCCAGAATCATCGCCTCGGCGTGCCTCATCTGCGCACCGGAGTACGACAGGGCGTTGATCCACAGCGGGTTCTCGGCGAATGCCATCGGTTCCTCCTATCTCCAGGCGGGGCGCCACGAGACCGTCAGGGTCGCGGCGGGGTCGTACAGGGCGGAGCCGAAGAGGATCTGCACGCTCGCTCCGGCGGGGATGACGGGCCAGTCCCCGGACACGTAGCGGCGCCGGGACGCGCCGCCGAGGACTGCGGTGTGCTCCGCGCAGTCCAGGACCAGCACGTCGCCGGCCACGAGGGTCTGCGAGTAGGCGATGGTCGCCACCGTGCCGTCGGGGTACTGGACGTTGACTCTCGGCTGCTGCACCGGACCGGCGATCGTGAAAACGGGCAGGGCTGCGATCGAGCCCTCGTTGGCCGCGGTGATGAACCCGGACACGGTGGTCGCCGAGATCGTCCAGGGCGGCGCGGCCGGCAGGACCAGGCCGCCGGTGGTGGACGGCAGCCCGGTGGTCGCCGTCCGCAGATCGACGCCGTAGCGGCGCGGGTCTGGGGCCGTCACCAGCACGCTCCAGGTGACGATCGTGTCCGTCTCGTATTTGATGACCGGCTTGCCCGACTGCCGGACCGAGACTTGCTTCGGCGTCGACTCGTACACCGTCAGCGTGGCGTAGTCGTCGAGCGGGACGGCGGCCAGCAGCTGCTCCACGGCCCCGTCGAGGAGTCCGGCGGTGGGGGCAGTGATGGTGCCGCCCAGCGTGATGACCCGCTCGCCGAGATATGTCGGCCCCATCCAGGCGCCGTGCGCCGACTGCCGCTGCGTCACCGTCGAGCGGACTTCGGCGCTGTCCCACCCCTGGAGCCCGTCCGCCCCGATCCGCCAGGCCACCCCCAATCCGTCGACCATTCCGAACTGGACGCCGCCGAGGTCCACTCGCCGGCCGCTCAGCACTGTGCCCGGATCCATCCGTCACCCCCTCTCAGGCCAGGACTGTCATGTGCCGTAGCAGGTCCGCGCGCTGCTCGCCGAGCGACTGCTGGGCGCCGTCGAGGTGGATGTGGTTGGACCGATCGACATGGGTCTCCCCACCGACCGCGCCACTGCCGCCCGCAAACCGGCCTGCGGGGACGAGCTGGTAGCCCATGGCCGCCGCCGTACTGGCCAGCAGCGCAGCCGACCGGGCACTCCCATTCCAGGGGATCCACGACTCGGTGTGGCCAGCCTCAGCCGCCACCACGGCGGTAGGCCGGGTGAGGATGCCGCCTCGGGCCATCGCGGTCGCCCCGCCCTGCCCGGTCACCTCCTTGAGCAGCTCATTGCGGTACGGGGGCGCCAGCGCCTTGATCTGCCCCATGATCTTCGGCACCAGGGCCCGCACGGTCGCGGTGTCCAGACCCGCGCTGGCCAGTGCCGCGAAGCCCAGGCCGGGCTTGCTCCGCAAGGTCGTGAGCAGGATTAGGGCATTGGTGAGGTCGTCTCCGGTGAGCGCGTTGGCGTTGGCCTTCACGGCTGCGTTCGCCGCCGCCGCGCCCTTCGAGCTGCCTGCCGCCTGGTGCGCCAACGCCTGAGCGGCGTCGTCGCCCTGAGCGGCCAGCGCCTGGGCGAGGCTTCCGTAGCCCTCCCGCGCCAGCTTTTGGAGGTCGCTGGCGAAGGTCGAGTTGACCTTGGTGGACGCATTCACCTGCCGGTCGAAGTCGGCGAGCGATGCCTTGGCCACGCCGGCCGTCGCGAGCAGCTTCTTGGTGATGTCCGCGAACTGCTTGTTGCTGGCCTTGCCGAGGGACTGGACCAGGGCGTAGCCGTCCTGGCCCATCCCTTCCAGGATGTCCGCCACTTCCTGGCCGCCGCGGCCGGCGATCGTCTTCAGGCTGGCCCGCCAGGCGTTGGTCGCCGCGACCGACGCGGTGAGCTGCTTCTGGTAGGCGGTCAGGCTGAAGGCCGGCGGGCGGGCACCGCGGGTCACGCCGAGGGCGGCATCCGCGCTGTAGACGCCGCCCTTGGCCGTGCTCACCGCCCGGGTCGCCACCTGGTCGGCCTTGCGGGCGTCGGTCAGCTTCTTCTCGGCCGCGGCCATCTGCGTCGCGGTGTGGTGGCCGTTGCGTACCCGGGACAGGTTCGTCTCGGCGTCGCGCAGCGCGGACGCCTTCTTTGCCGCATCCGCCATCGCCTTGTTGAGGGTGTCCCAGGCGGACTTGAGCCGGTCATTGGCGGTGTTGTAGCGGTCCATCGCGTCGGTGCTGCCGCCGAGCGTCGGCGACGCGGTGGGGGTGTAGGAGATGCCGCCGGTGGCGTACCAGGCGATGCCCTTGCCGCCGAGCAGGCGCACGGTCTGCTCGGCGATGGCCCGGGACCGGTCCCGCTTGCCGGGCGCAAGCGGGATGTACGCCTCGCCGCCCGTCTCCGGCTCCGCCCACATCCGCCACGCCCCGCCGGGCGCGATCTGCGCGACGTGGTTCTCCGTGCCGCCGTTGGCGTAGCGCCGGAAGATGTTCCCGTTGGCCGAGGACTGGAGTGCGTTCTTCCCGGCCTGCGGCGACATCAGGCCCTTGGCGACGTTCTGCCGGATCGTCAGGGTCACCGTCTTGCTCTGGATGGCGCTGATCCGGGCCCGCAGAGTGTCCAGCGCCTTCTTCTGCGCGTCGGTCGGGATGCTGATCCGTACCGTGTGGTCCGGCAGAGTGGTGACCTTGTAGCCGACCTCTTTCAGCGAGTTGAGGACGGCGGCCGACGGGGCCTTCAGCGTCAGCGTCTTGCCGGGCGGGAGTGCGGCCAGCCGCTTGTAGATCGCCTCCAGCTCGGCGCTGGAGTCGTCCTTGACCTTGACCGTTGTGGACACGCTGCCGGGCACCTGCGCGTAGGCGCGCAGCAGCTTGTCGACGACGTCGGCCGCGTAGCCGTCCGCGATCATCTTCTTGCGGAGCTGCTCGATGTTCGCGGCCAGGGCCCTGGTGCCGGCCTGCTGGGACCCGGTCTGGGTGGTGATGGCCTCGGCGTTCTTCTCGGCCGCGGATGCGGCGTCGAGGAAGGACTGCATGTTTTTGCGGCCCTTGTCGGTGTGGATGTCGAGCTGGTGCCCGTTGTCCTTCACCGACGCCTTGAGGTCCGCCAGCGAACTCTGGAAGTCGATTGAGCTGGTCGCGACGTCGATGTTGACGCCGTTGAGAGCGTCCAGAGCGTCGGTGAGCTTCTCGGTCTCGGTGCGGGTGTCCTGGATGGCATCCGCCGTGATTTCCGAGGTGTCGCCCAGGGCCTTCTGGCTGCCGGCGGTGAGCTTCTGCTGGGTGTCGGCGGCGGCCAGGGCGTTGTTGTACTGCGGCAGCAGCGTCAAGAGCTTCTTGGTGCTGGTGCCGTGCTTCTCGGCGTCGTCGGACAGCAGCTTGAGGGCCTTGGCGGCGGCGTCCGCGTTGCCGCTCTCCACCATCGCGGCCAGCGCCTTGTCGACGGAGTTGAGCTGGTCGGTGGCCTTCTGCAGGCTGCCGGCCTTGCCGCCGATGACGGGGAGCTTCTGCATCTCGTCGACGACCTTGGTCAGGCCGCCGGCGTGGGCGATGCGCTGGACGGCCTCGCCGAAACCGTCCAGATCGTCGCCGAAGGCCTTGCTCGCCTCACCGCCGGCCTTGCCCGTGCCGGCGAGGTCGACCAGCGCGCTGGTCATCCGGTCCACATCGGGGCTGGCCGCCCGGAAGCTGGCCGAGATCTTGTCGGAGGCGTAGGACATCGCGGTGAGGACACCGACCACCACACCGAGCCGGCCGAGGCCCGACATGAGTATCCGGGTCCGCTCGGCGGTCAGCCCCAGGGCGACCAGTTCGGTGCGCACCGCCATGATGCGGGGCAGCATCAGCAGCAGCCCGGAGGCCACCAGCCCGATCATGCCGGCCAGGCCGCCCAGGATCGTGACGTTCTTCTGGACCTCCGGCGGCAGGCTGCTGTACCAGCGCACAGCGTCGGTCACGGCCTTGGCCATGTCGCGGAGCACGCCGTTGGCGGCGGTGCCCGACTGGATCAGGGCGGTCTCCAGCGCGGAGCCCAGACGGCGCACGTCGCCCTGCAGGTTGTCGGTCTGGGTGGCCGCGTACCTCGCCGCGTACCCCTGGTCGTTGGCGGCCTTCGTCCAGGTGTCGATGCCGGCCGCGCCGGCCTGGGACACGATGGTGGCGGCGCGGATCGCATCGCTGCCGAAGATGATGCCGAGCGCGCTGTTGCGGGCCTCGGGGGTGAGGTCCTTCAGCGAGTTCTGCAGGGCCTGGGCGGTCGCCGACCAGCCGATGAAGCGGCCCGACGCGTCGTAGGCGGAGAACCCGAGCTTGTCCATCACGTCGCGGGCCTGCTGCGACTGCGGGGTCAGCCTCATCAGCATCGTCTTGAGCGACGTGCCCGCGTCGCTGCCGACCAGCCCGTTCTGCGCGAACAAGGCCAAAGACCCGGCGGCCTGTTCCAGGGTGAGGCCGGTCTGGTGGGCGAGCAGCGAGGACTGCGCGAACGCCAGGCTCATGCCGTGTACGTCGGTGGCGCTCTTGCCGGCGGCCGCGGCGATGACGTCGGCGATGTGCGCCATGTCCTTGCCGGTCAGGCCGAACGAGTTCATCGCCTTCGCGGCCACCACAGCGCTGTCGGCGACGTCCATTTCGCCGGCCGCGGCCAGGGACAGGGTGCCCCGCAGCGCACCGCCGAGGATGTCCGCCGTGGACACACCGGCCTTGGCGAGCTCCGTCTCGGCCTGGGCGGCCTGGGTGGCGCTGTACTGGGTGCTCGCGCCGGCGTCGATCGCGGCCTGCCGCAGCGACGCCAGCTCGGCGCCGCTGGACTGCGTGGCCGCCTTCACCCCGGACATGGCCGTCTCGAACTTGCTGGACGCGTAGACGGCCAGGCCCAGCGCGGCCACCAGCAGCAGGCTCGCGGTGCGCGCTCCCTTGAGGGACTTCTCGCTGCTGCCGGCGGCGGTGACGACCGCCGAGCCCATCGTGCGGGCCCGGGCCCCGGCCGCGCCGAACGTGCCCGCCAGCGCGCGGGCGTTGGCGTCGGCCCGGGCGGTGGCGGCCGCGGCGGCCGCCGCCGCGCTGCGTGCACCGGAGGCTGCCAGGGAGTCCGCGGTCGAGATGCGGGCGGGTACGGCGGCCGCGGTCCGCGAGGCCTGGGTGGCCTCGGCGAGAGCGAGCCGGGCGGCCAGGGACAGGCGGTTGGTGCCGGCCGCCGCGGCGGCGGTGGCCGCGTTCATCCCGGTGGACGTCTGGGTGACGGCGGCCGCCGCGGCGGTCAGGGACTGCCGCTGGGCGAGCAGGGTGCTGGTGATCTGGGCCCGGGACGCGGCCGACGCTACGTCCAGGGTGCCCAGCGCGGAGGCTCCGGCGGTCGCCGCCGCCCGGAAAGCCGCGGGAATTTCGCCGGCCGTGGTGACGATCCGGCGGGTGCTGGCGGTGGTGGCGGCCCCGGCCTGGGTGGTGGTGCGCGCCGCCGCTGCCGCTGCGGCGGCGGTCTGCCGGGTCATCGCCGCGGTGCTGTTGGCCAGGGCCTGCGAGGACCGCAGCGCGGCCGCGTCGAGCTGCCCGAGCGCGGTCTGCCCCGCGCGGGCCATCCCGGTGAAGGTGCCCTGGATGGCCGCGGCGGTGCGGTCGGCGTCCCGCTGGGCGCCTGCCGCTGTGCTCGCCGCGGACGCGGCGAGCTGGCTGTTGGCGTTCACCGCGGCGCGCTGCCCGGTGAGCCAGCCGGTGGTGTCCAGGCGGAGCCGGGTGGTGACGGTCCGGTCGACCATGACCGATCACCCCCTTCGGTCAGCGCTTTTTGATCAGTACGTGCAGGCCGGGCATGTCGCCCCGGCCGTCCTGGTGGGCCTGGACAGCCGCCGCGCCGGTGGCGCAGGCGTGGCAGCGGACCAGGTCGGCCTCGTAGCGGGCCCCGTGGGCGGCGGCGGGATCGGATGACTCGGTCCAGGGCTGGCCGCAGTCCGGACACGCCTCAGCCTCGACATCGAGCAGGGCCCGCGCCCAGGCCCGGTCCTCCGGCAGCCACAGCGGCTTACCCGGTGCCGGCACCCCCCGGCCCATGAAGATGCTGCGCGGCACGCCCCAGGCCCGGGCTGCCTCTACTTCCCGTCGCCATGGGCCGCGAGGATCGCGGAGGCGCTCACGGAAAAAGGGACGGAGGACGCCTCGGTGTTCGCGTCGTACGCGGCCTGGAAGACAGCGTCACGCTGGGCCTGGTTGATGACCGCGAACAGCCGGTCGACCTGCTCCGGGGTCATCACCGGGTCGATCGCGCAGGCGGAGATCAGCACCCGGGGGAACGTCTTGACGTTGAAGACGACCTCGGCCGGGTTCTCCGGCGGGTGCGCGGCCAGCAGGTCGGACCACGTCTTGACCTCCGGATCGTCGCTCCAGTCCGGCAGGGCCCGGAACCGGAACTCCGCCTCGGATGCCCGGAGCTTCCTCCGGGCGGCGGCGATCTTCTCCGCGATCGGCCGGCGGAGATCCGTGTCGGCCAGGCTGGGCGCCCACTCGTCGGCGCCTACCTGGGCGAGCTGGCGTTCCAGGCGCTCGATCTCGGCTCCGGTGGCGCCGTCCAGGTAGACCGCCACGGTGGTCTCGCGCGGCTTGGCCTTCTTCAGCAGGGCGTCGATGTCGGTAGGCATCAGGCGGCCACCAGTGCGTTGGAGTCCTGCTGGTCGGTCAGCTTCAGCGGGGCCTGGTACTTCATGACCTCGTTCTTCGCCGGCGCGACGTTGACGCGCTCCCCGCACACCGAGGGGTAGACCTCGACCTGCTGCCCGGCCGCCCACGCCGTGGCGTAGGGGACGCCGCGGCGCACCACGAGGAACCCGTGCGCGCCGTAGACCAGCACGGCATACGGGGCGTCCTCCTGCGGGGTCGTGCCGCGCTTGCAGGTGAGCATGTTGTCGTAGCCGACACGGCCGACCTCGTTGGTGTCGGTGGTGGAGGCCAGACTGCCGGTGTCCACGTCAGCGGTCGTCGGGTTGGTCTGCAGGCCGTCCGGGGTGAGCCGCGGCGTCAGGTCCATGCCGGCATTCAGTTCCGCGACGGTCGGCGCGTGGATATTGGCCAGGCTGGTGAGCCAGGCCGCTCGGGTCTTGCCGTCGCTGATCAGGTCAGACATCTGGTGGCCCTCCTCGGGCATGAAAAAAGGGCCCGGTCAGGGCCCACTGGCAGGGAGATGGCGCGGCGTCAGATACGCAGCGCGGCCACCGTGACCGACGTGTTGGAGCTGTAGCCGATGGCGACCAGGCCGTCGGAGACCCCGGCGAGCAGGTCGGCGGTCAGCGGGCCGATCATCTGCTCGCCGGACGCGGCCACACTGACGGTCAGGTTGCCGACGGCCTGCCCCCGCACCTTGGCGGTCGCGGTCAGTGTGACCGTGACCGGGGCGCCGGCGCCGTTCTTGATGTGGACAAAGGTCCGGTCGCTGGGCGGGACCTTGTCGCCGCCGACGGCGGCGCTGGCGTAGGTGGGAGTCAGGCCGGCCAGCGAGACGACCTGCGGGATGAGTGTGGCCACGACGGGCCTCCGTTCAGGCGGTGATGGACATCAGCCGGTACTGCACCGGCAGGAAATGCAGCGGCGGGGTCACGCCGTCGTCCCGGCTTACGGGCGGGCCGCCTAGTTCCTCGGTCTGCCAGGTCGCGCGGCCGTCGACGGCCAGGCGGACCGCGAGCACCTCGCGCACCCGGTCGGCGACCCACAGCGCCCGCTCAGCGCTGGGGCCGACCGAGGTGACCTGGAACAGCAGCGCCAGGTCGGTGCGTTCGCCGGCCAGCGACGCGGCGGCGGCCCGGCCGGGTGATACGTACAGCACGGCGTAGAGCCGGCTGGCGGGGACCGGGTCGGGGGCGCCGCCTTCCCCGATCGCGATCGGCCCGGTCGGTCGGGTGGCGAGCGGGGCCAGGGCGGCCATGATGGCGTTGCGGTGCGGCAGGGCCAGCGGGGTGCTCACGGGCCCAGCGCCCGCAGCCGCAGCGCGTCCACCTGGGCCTGGAACCGCGGTTCCTCCTCGCCCAGCGCCCTCCCGCCGTCGTTGTGCGGGGGGCTGTTGGCCGAGCCGAACTCCAGCAGGTTGCCCAAAGGCCCTTGCAGCTTCGCCTTGTCGGGGCCGATCTCCGCCTCGATGACGCCCGGCGCCTCGGTGACGTCGTAGGAGATCGAGGCGGGGTAGAGCCGGGCGTGCGCGCCGGCCGTCGCCGCGGCGTTGGCCCGCCAGTCCGTCTTGATGTTCTGCGCGCCCCGCTTGACGATCGCCGCGCCCTCGCGCTGGACAATCGCGGTCGACGCCGCGATCGACGCGGTGAGCGCCTCCAGCTCGGACAGGTCGATACCGCTCATCAGGCCTCCCGGTCTTCCGCGTAGATCCGCCAGGCCGTAGCCAGGCTGCTGAACTGCCTGCCGGTGACGTGCAGCACCAGGCCGGTCATACGCGGGTCGGCGCCGGCGAGCACCAGCAGCTCGTCTCCTGGCCGGATCACCTCACCCGGCGGAACCGTTGCCGCCCAGGGCACGGCCACCTCGTAGTCCCGCAGCCGGATCTCACGCTCGCCCGCCTGCACCTCGGTTCCCTTGATGAGGCCGGCCGGTTTCACCCGGGCCATGCCCTCGTAGAGCACCAGGTCGGCGCCCGGTGTCTCGCCGCCGGTGGCCTGGTCGAAGACGGCCGGGCCGGGCCGGTGGATCCGGACCTGATCGCCGGCGCCGGCCATGAGGTTCTCGTGAGCGGTGCGGGCCTGGGCGAGCAGCGTGGCCAGGTCACTCACTGGTACTCACCACCCAGACCGCGGGCACCGCGCCCAGCGCCCTTTTGAGCGCGGTCAGCTCGCCGGGCAGCAGGTCGCCGGCCACCTGCACCTGCTCGGCCGCGAACGTCGTCGAGGTCTGGTAGTCGTCGATCTGCTGGGACTGCGACCGGATCCCGACGTCCATCCCGAGTGGGGTGTTGCCCAGTCGGTGGGCGACCTGGCAGACCAGTTCGATAGCGCCGTCCGGTACCGGGTCCCAGCCGCGCCGGTAGGTGACCAACAGGTCCCAGCGGTGCCCGTGGTGGTGCGGCAGGCGGAGCACGGTGCCGTCCCACCGCCACCCGGTCAGCGGCGTCGTGCTGCCGTCCTCGGCCACCTCGGCGACGGACTGCACCTCGATGACCGGCGGTGCCGGCAGCTGCACGCGGCGGCTGTCCGGGCTGATCTCGATGCTGACGACGCTCGGGGTGATCGGCTGGCCGGCCGCGCGCCGCACCCTGACCGACGCCCTGTCGAGCAGGGAGTCGGCCTCGCCCGGGGGGAGGGTGTAGCCGAACCGCTCGGCGTCGGCCAGGGTGGCCAGGGGATCGAGCGTCACGGCGGCCTCCTCACGGGTTGGTCGGCGAGGCGTATTTCTCGATCAGGTCGGCCTTGGTCATGCCGTCGGCCTCTTCCGCGGTGGCGCCGCGGACGACTGCCCAGCCGACCCAGTCCGGCTTGGATGCGCTCTTGGCGGGCTCGGTCAGCGGGGGCGCCGGGGGCGCGGAGCCGCCGTCAAGTTCGGCGGGCGGGGCGTAGGGGCTGCCGTCCTGGTTGACGCGGACGAGCATGCCCTTGCGCAGGCGCTCTTCGATCGGCTCGGGCAGCGGCATGTCCATCGGGTGGACGCCGCCGCCTTCGCCGAGCACGTAGATCGTCTCGGTGCCGTGTGCCATCAGGTGTTCCTCGGGATCTTGAACGCGGTGACGGTCATCGCCACGGACGTCTCGATGATGAGCGAGCCGTCGTTCTGGATGAACCGCCCGGACTCGAACGGGCCCAGCCACGCGGTGGCCGAGTTGGCCACGGTCGCGGTGAAGGCGCCCTGGCCGCCGGCCGCGGCCAGGGGCAGCGACCCGGGAAGGACGCTGACCGTGCCCGAGCCGCCGGAGGCGTTCGCGACGCGCAGGACGGTCAGCTCCGGGAACGACGCGGCGACCTGGCCGCCGTTGCCCGCGCCGGAGGTGACCGCGGTGCCGGCCGGGTCGGCGAACTGGCCGTTGGGGACGAGGCTGCTGTAGGGGACAGCGGTGCGTGCCATCGACTGTTCCTCCTGATCAGGTCTGCGAGGCGACCGCGGTCGCCAGCGCGTCGGGGCGGATGACCTTCGCGCCGTACAGGGCCAGGCCCTTGACGGCATCCGAGAAGCTGGACTCGGGCCGGTACGCCTCGGTCTTGTTGATCTGCTCGGCGAAGCTGATCGCGGTGCCGTTGCCCGCGGTGACCACGTAGTCGTCACCGGTCGGGTTGGGGGCGTTGTTGGACCGCATGATGGTGAAACCGCCGGCCTCGCCGACGATGCCGTTGCGGAAGGCTGCGCCGTTGTCGCTGGACTTCTCGGCGTTGATGAAGTTGGGGTCCAGTCGTGCCCGCCCGTGCAGCCACGGCGGGACGACCATCCACCGGCCTTCGGAGGGCACGTTGGCCTGGTCCAGGACCACGCCCATCGGCACGACGATCTGCTGGTAGAAGTACTCCGGGTGCGCGACCGGGACGGAGATCGTGCCGAGCTGGTTGGCGGCCTGGACCTGGGTGTAGAGGTTGGCGACGTACTGGTCGACCACGTCGGCCAGGGCGTAGGCGGCCTCCGACATGGCCTGCGGCATCACGTCGCCCTTGGCCTGCCGCTTGTCGACGTCGTCGACTTTGAAGGCCCAGTACTTCGCCTGGTCGACGGCCAGCGTGCGCTGGGCGTCGGTCAGTTCCTCGGGGGTGATCACGGTCGAGTTGGGGTTGTAGGTGCCGATGGACGGCCGGCCGATCGAGGTGATCCGGACGGTGTCGCCGGCGTCGGCGATCTCGCCCTCGTAGTCGCGGTTGACCATGCCGGGGCCCGCGTAAACGAGTTGCTTGCGGAGTGCGACCAGGAGTTTGGCGGACCAAATCTCCGGCCGGAAACGCCTGATGGACATCGGTTTCCTCTCGGGTGGGTTATCCGCCGAGGTAGTCGCGCAGCTGACCCTTGCGGTGAGCCTCGTCGATCTGCTCGGGCGTCATTTTCTTGACTTCCTGCTCGGTGAGCTGCCTGGGCCCGGCGGTGCCTTTGCGGGCGCCGCCGTCCCCGCTGCCCTGGAACCTGGGCTGTTTCCCGGTTGGGGTGGCCAGGTAAGGGCGTTCGGTCAACAGGGTCTCGATGGCCTCGGCCACCTCGTCCTCGTCGACCTGGCCGTCACCGTCGACCTCGAATGCCGTGAGGTCGAGGAAGACCAGGGCGTCGCCGGGGTTCGCGAGCTTGCCCTTGGCGGCGGCCTTGACCTCGGACCGCACGATGCGCTTGTTGGCCTTTGCGGTTGCGGCCGTGTCGGCCTCGGCGCGGATGGCGGCCGCGTCGCCCTCGGCCGGCCCGGCCTTGAGCTGGTCCCGTTCGGCCTCGGCCTGGCGGCGCTTGTCCCGCTCCGTCTTGAACTTGGCCTTCATGCGGTCCAGGGCCTGCTTGCCCTTGTCGCCGAGGTCGTCGGCGCCTTCCGGGTCGTCCTCCGGGTCGTCGTCTTCGGGATCGCCGGCCGGGTCCGGGTCCTCCTGCGGGTCCTCGTCTTCTTCGTCGTCCTCCGCGGCGCCGAGGATGGGCCAGACCGGGTACAGCTCGCCCTCGGTCTCGCCGGTGCGGGCCTTGCGCCAGCCGACAGCGAGTACGCCCGTGCGGGGGTGACGGGGCAGGGTGGTGGTGTGCATTCGCTCTCCCGTTGCAGGAGTCGGTGACCGCGCCTTGCGCGCAGGTCAGGTCAGGTAGCCGTAGCGGCGCAGCATCTCCAGCGCCTGCTCGAAGGTGTCGGCCTGCCGGTAGATCTCCTCCGGCAGCAGCCGCGGGGTCCGCAGGCGGAACGCCTCGGGGGTCGTGTCGCCGCGGGCGACCGCCCGGCGCCGCTCGGCCTGGTGGAACAGACCGCGCCGGGTCGTGCTGTCCCGGGTCGCGGCCAGCCGCCGGCCGTAGGAGGTGGCGGTGTACACGCCGCGTCGCGCGTTGACCACGCTGGTGATGTCGGCGCCGTCGCGGATCGCGCGGGCGCCCCCGATCGTGAACAGCCGTTCCTGCTCGGCCCGCGACAGCCCGCGGAAGTACGAGGCCGCGTCGACCGTGGCGGGTGTCTGAGTGCCGCCTTCGGCGATGGGGACGTTGCGGCACTGGCAGCACGGATGCCGCAGGAACGCGGTGGAGACGTGGTAGATCCCGCCCGCCAGGATCGCGCACCGCGCGCAGCCCCGGCCGCCCATCACCCGGACATAGGTGCCCACCCGGGGGCTGGCGTGCATCGCCACGCCCTCCCCGCCGCGGCCGGCATCGCCGACCTCGGTGGCCAGGTACATCGACAGCAGGTTCCCGCCGAGGTCGAGGGCGTCCCCGACGCGCATGCCGCGGCCGATGCCCTCCTTGGTCGTGATCAGGGTCCGCAGCAGCAGCGTGTCCAACGGCCGCCCATCCGCCGCCCACCCGGCCAGCGCCTCCGGCACCACCCGGCCCTGCGGGTCCGGGTCGACGTCCTGGGCGCGCACCGCCCGCCCGACGTAGTCGGCGCCGTCCGCCGCAGCCGCCGTCTGCCCGGCGGCAAGCACCGCCACCAGCCGCGGCCCCACACGCCGCCACGAGCCGGACAGGTCGGCCTGGTCCAGGCCCGCCCACTCCCGCGCGCCGGTCCGCACGACCCCGGCCACGATGCGCCGCTGACGGTCGGCGTGCCGCTCGGCGACCGCGTCCACATCGCTCACGCCCCGGCCGCCGGATCAGGCTCCCGCTGCGGCGGGCGCTCGATGGCCGTCGCCCCGCCGCCCATGATGGCCGACACCGGGTCCAGCTCGGCCTCGCGCTCCCGCATCAGCATCAGGTTGGCGACCTCGGTAGGCGTCAGCCCGAAGCGCGCGGCGAGGAACTCGAAGGGAAACCCGATCTGCTTCAGCTTGAGCAGGCTGTCGGTGAGCTGGGCGATGTTGCGGGACTCCGCACCCTTCCACAGCACGCTGCCCCCGCGCAGCGCCGTCGCCTTGGCGGTCTCGCCCCGGGCCAGCGCGATCAGCTCGGCGCCTTCCCTCAGGCCCTGCCCGTACCAGAGCTGCTTCTCCTCGCAGTGCTTGACCAGGCCCGTCTCGGCGGCCACCAGCGCATCGCCCGCGATGTTGACCATGCGGCCGATCAGATAGTGCGGCGGGGTGCGGGTCTGCGCGGCGATGTGCCCCACCGCCACCTCGATCACGCCGGTGTACGGCTCCAGCGCTGCAGCCGGCCATGATTCGACCTTCGCCTCGGGGTTCTCCAGCCACAGGATCCGGTCTTTCACGAATTTCCGCAGGTCGATCGGCCGTTCTCCGACCACCTGTCCGTTCGCGTCCAGGACCGGGACCTTCGGGACCTCGGCGCCGATCACGATCCGCTGGGCCAGGGAGGCGTAGTCGGATGCGGTGAACAGCTGCATCCACAGGAGGTTGATCGCGTCCTGCATCGCGATCACACCGGCCACGTCCGAGATCGGATCGGCCGCCAGGAGCGGCCTGTTGGGCAGCTCCACCATCGGCACCACACCCATGGGGTTGGGCTGCGGGTTCGGCTCGCCGCCGGTCTCGCGCGGTTCCCAGCCGCGCACGACCTCGTCCGCCTCGGCCATTTGCGGCGACTTCGCGTTGCCCGGGGACAGCGGGCGCTCGAACTTCCACACCTCGTCCATGAGGTACAGCGTCGCGTACTCGCGGAAGCCGTCCTGCCACGACTTCAGCGCCGCCCTCCGCTTCCGCCGCGAGCCGGGCTCGTACATCACGATCGCCGACGACGCGTCCTCGAACGTCACGCAGGGGGTTTCCTCGTCGTCGGGGTCGCCCCACACCAGCAGGAAGCACCGGCCCGCGTTGCCGGCGCCCAGGAAGCCCAGCTGCGAGTCGGCATCGAGGCCGTTGCGCTGCCACACCCCCCACAGATCCTCGTCGGCCTTCTGCTCCCCGGCAGCCTGGAAGCCGGTCACCGTCAGCCGCTCAACGGGCGCGTCGGCCACCGGCTGGACCCAGTTGTCCGAGAAGCCGGAGTACCGCTCCGCGGTGTACTTCTGGAACTCCTCCGACGCGAACCGCAGGCGGTGCTGGCCCCGGTAGTAGTTGTCGTGCCGGAGTGCCACAACGGCCCGCACGGTCAGCTCCGTCATCAGGACGTCCACCAGGCGGCGCGCCTGCTCGATCGTCGCCACGGGCACCCCCTCTCATCCCGTGTAGGCGTAGTAGCGCTTCGGGGGTTCGGCGGAGCCGGCGGCAATCGCGTCGCTGGCGGCCTCATGGGCGAGGATCGAGCAGACTGCGAGGTCGATCTTCTGGTGCACCGCGGCCTTCCGGAGGACGTACCGCTTCGCCGGCCTCGCCGCTTTGCGGGCGTTCCGGATGTGGATGGACGTCGTCTCGCAGCCGTCGTGGCGGAACGTGCTGTCCTTCTTGGTGACGTCCGTCAGCAGCTGTTCGGCAGCCGCGTGCATCTGCACCGCCCGGTAGGTCTGCCACTCGGTGACGCGCTTCTCCCCGTGCTTGGCCTGCCACTGGGCGACCTCGCTCGTCCAGTACGGGGGGTCCGCGTACATCCGCACCACGTCGTACCAGGCGAACAGCTCGTCCACCGCAGCGTCGACTTCCAGACGCGGGACCTGGCCTTCCCAGTCCTCCGGGTTCCAGATCGTCGGCCGCTTGTCGGGTCCGTAGGTGGGGGTGAACTGATAGCCGTCCAGGGTCTCAGCGCGGATGCCGGTCCAGTCGTCCACGTCGCTGCCGTCGAAGCCCAGGACAATGCGGGTCTTGGCGGGGACGACGACGCCCTTCGCGAAGCGGGCATCCCAGTGGTCCTGCTGCAACCAGGTGCCCATGCCAGCCACCAGGCGGTTGCCGTAGAAGCGCTCGGCCTCGGCGGGTTCGTTCTCCAGCAACTCTGCGGCCTCGCCCTCGATCGAGTCGAGGTCGATGTGGTGGCTGCCCTGGTAGACGAAGGCGTGGATCTTCCGGCGTTCCGCCTTGTTCTTGTACGACAGACCCTTCGGTGGGAGCCGGTGGTAGCGATAGACATCCCTGACCTTGGACTCGGCGGTCTTCTGGGCCACCGAGTTCTCGGTCGGATCCCATCCGTTCGTTGACTCCATCGACCGGCCGGACATGCCCGCCAGGCCGCGCCGCTGGGTCGTGGCAACCTTCGTCATCTTGTTGCCCTCGGTCCAGATGCCCGTCTCGTCCTGCGCCACGAACGTGACCGGATTGCCCAGCCGGGACTGCGCCGACGAGGTCACCACGTCGATGCGGCCGTCGTTCGGGAGCCGGATGAACTGCTCGCCGACCTTCATCAGTTCGGCCAGCGGTCCGTTACGGATCATCGCCTGCAGCGGACGGAAGATGTTGTCGGTCTGGTCCTCGCTGGTCGCCGTGATCTGCAACAGTGGCTCGCCCCACGGCCGGCCCATCGGCTCGCCCTGCTCATAGACGTAGCCCCAACCGCAGCCGCAACCGTACCGCCGGCACTCATACCGCTCCCCGCCCCGAGCCCATCCGTTGAAGAGCACCGGGCCCACGGCCTCGGCGGCAACGATCGTCGCGGTCCACGGCCCTTTGCCGGACTTCTGCGGCGCCACCACCTGCGCCCGGCGGAAATGAAACGCCGACGCGAGCTGACCGACTTCGGCCTCCGGCTTGACCCGGTAGAACTGGGCAGTGCACCGCAGCTGCCAGTCGTACATCTCGAACGGCTGCGGCTCGGTGACCAGTCCGCCGACTGACTTGATCCGGCAGTGCCGTGCGATCCAGTCTGGCACCACGTAGAGCGTCGGGAAGTCCAGCGGCCAGGTGCCGTCGTCAGCCGCTACCACCGGGCACCGCCCTCAAGCGGGCCCGCGCCGAGTTCGGCTCGACCAGCGGCGCCGCGCCGGCCTCTTCCGCCTCGTCCTCGGACCGGTCGATCTTCCACCGGTTCGCCCTCATGCCG
The DNA here is from genome assembly GCF_042650325.1 of Streptomyces polygonati. Lineage (NCBI taxonomy): Bacteria > Bacillati > Actinomycetota > Actinomycetes > Kitasatosporales > Streptomycetaceae > Streptomyces > Streptomyces polygonati. The sequence continues at coordinate 826,990 of NZ_JBHSBB010000014.1, forward strand.
GGCGTCGTCAGGCCCAGGCTGTCGGCCATCTGCCGCAGCAGTGTGGACAGCCCCACCGACGCGTCGTGCTTCTCCGCCTCACACAACCGCCGGACGTACAAGGCCACTTCGAGACCCTGGTCGTACCGCTCCCACATCAGGGCCTGCGGCTTGGACCACAGGCGCTCCCAGAACTCGCCTTCGCGAAGGTTCGAGTCCGTCAGGGGCCAGTCGGGCGTTGCGCCCTGGCGGCCCTCGGCGGGCAGGATGGTCCACTCGCCGGCGTCCCGCTCACGCCGCAGGGCGGTCGGGTCAGGGGCCGGTCCGGACCGGGTACGCGCTCCGCCCTTCGGCATAGCGATCACTCCAACTGCCGCGTTGCGCGGCCGAATCCGCCCTCACATTGCGTGACGGCGACCTTGATCAACAAGCCTTTGAACCCGACAGACCGGGCGGCGCCCTCCCCGGCGGTCCGCCGTCTTTTTGATCTTGGGGGTCACCCCCCAGGGGTGGTGACGATCCGTGATCGTCAGGAGCCGTCAGCCCGCCGGTCGGCGCAGGCCGCGTTCTCCACCGTGCTGGCGACCTGGATCATGCCCAGCTTCTCGATCCAGCCCAGGCCCTCACTCACGGCCAGGGACAGCCGTTCGGAGCCGTCAGTCTCGATGACCTTCAGCAGCACGACCGCGCCGGCCACCAGGTCGTCAGGGCCGACGGTGGCGACGATGCCGAGGCTGTCGAGCACCTGGCCGATCGGCGCAGCGGAGTCGTCTTCGGTCACGCTGACGTCTCCTCGGGCGGTGTCCAGCCGAGGGTCACGAGGGCGTCGTGGGTGGCCGGGGCGATCAGCACCTTGGCCTCGATGTCCTTCAGCTCGCTGATGTCGATCAGCTGGACGTCCAAGGTCAACTCGGGAACGCTCCCGATGCCGATCCGGAGGCTGAGGCCGGTGAGGCCACGGCTGAGGTCGACACCGTCAACGATCACCCGGTGGTGAAATGGCCCGGTGCCCTGGACGCTGACCTTGTGGGTGCGGGGTGCTGTGGGTTCGCTCACTGGTGCCAGCCTCCTGGCTGCTCGCTCGCGGTGTGGCTGCTGTGGCACGGGCCGCACAGTCCGCGGCCGTGCTTAGGATCGTCGGGGTCATCGCCAGCGGCGACCAACTCGCGTCTGCTCAGGGGCCAGTGGTCGGCGTGGAGACTCTCGCGGTTGCAGCGCCCGCTGCCCGTGCGCAGGCAGCTCGCGCACCCGGGGCAGGTGCAGACGGGGTCGCGCCGCAGGACGCCCGGCCGGAACCGCTGCTCGTGCTGCTGGCCGTAGCCGCGCTGGCGGGCGGTGCCGCGGCGCTGCTCTGCCTCACGGCGGTGCTCGTCGCACCTGCCGGTCTGGGTGAACTCGGGGCACCCGGGTACGGAGCACACCCGCCAACCTGTTCGTCTTGCCACGGTGGTCACCTCGTCAGCCCTACGGTGATGGGTCTAAGTGAGGGGTGGACATGCGCATAGGTCTTGCCGTGGCAGCGGTGTTACTGCTGACCGGCTGTGGTTCGACAGTGAGGACACCGGAGTCGGTACCGTCGCCAGCCGACACGCGGGGCGCGTTGCTGATGCAGGGGCTGGCTGATCCGCTGAACGGTGGCGGCGGTTCCGGGTGGGCGGCAGTTACCGAGGCGGGCGCCGTTGCTCAGGCGAAGGCGGTGTGCGCCGATCTGGCAGCGCACAGGTCGCTGGCTGACGTATGGCGTGCGGAGATGGATCGAGCAACGGTCGGTATGTCGGATGCGGACTACTTCACGAAGGCGTCCGCCGTGCTGTACTGCCCGCGGTTCCAGTCGACTGTCGGCTATCTCCACTGAGGCTGATCGGCGCCCCGTTGCCTAGGACGGGGCGCCGCCACGGTCCTCTCGGATACCGCATCCCGCCGCGCGCCCGGGTGCACCACATGGCAGGAGAGCCGGACGCCGGTGCGGGACAACTGTGGCCGACGACGAAGGCCCCGTGCTCACTGAGCCGGGGCCTGCTGTCCTTTGTCCGGACATACGTCTGCGGAGAGATCGTCGCACCCGCTGTGACCTGCCGTCAAGCAGGCTGGCGGGCGTCCCGCAGGGCGAGGACCGCTTCGCTGTCGTACCAGGGCTGCCGGGGTGATCCGCCGGCGCGCTTCAGCTTGCTGCGGTGGACGAGGTCGCGGACGCCGGACAGGGTGATGTCGAGGGTCCGGGCGGTCTGGTGGGCGGTCATGTAGCCGGGCGGCAGGATGAGCGGTTCCATTGGCTCAGTGTGGCAGCGCTGCGCCCCGCCGGCCGGTGGGCTGACGGGGCGCTGGTGGCAGTTCGGTCAGTGCGAGTTGCTCGGCGACACGAGGAACGCCCACGCCTCCGCAAGGTTCTTCAGCGCTTCGGCCCGGCTCGCCTGGTTGGTGAAGTCCTCCGTGCTCTTTGCGGTGGCGGCGATCTGCCTGAAGACCTCGTCGCGGGCTTCGTTCTCGGGGTCGGGCTGCTGGTCGGTCATGGTGGTCCTAACTCGCATTGCTGGTGGGTATGGCTGTTCTCGCCACGCTACTGCCGGCGCTGACAACTCAGCGTTGGGACCTACGCGCTGAAGGCGAGTGATGCGGCCCGGGGCCGGCGTGGGGCGGTCTACTGCTGATGCTTGCAGCCGGTGACCCACCATCCGCACTTGGCACAGTAGGTGTTGGCGAGGCGGGCCAGGCGGCGGATCACCGGGTTGCCTTCAGCATCATGTCGGGCACGATCGTGACCGCCTCCGACTGCTGCCCGGTCGGGGTGTTGGTGTTGTTGTTGTCGCCGTGGCCTGCGGCAACATCGTCAACAGCCCCTTCCGAGAGGAGTTGGGGGAGTGGGGGCAGGTCCGCCCAGTGGATGCCGGTGGTGACCGGCGGGTTGGCGCCGGCGACGCGCACTCCCTTCCGCAGGGGGATGCCGGCGGCTTCACAGAGCGCGGTCGTTGCGGGGCCGTGCCAGTCGGTACCGGGGAACTCCTCGGCGAGCTGCGCGCGGATCGCGGACAGGTGGACATTGCCGCCCTGGGCGACGTCGTGCACCAGCTCCAGGAAGGTGTCCACGTCGATCCCTTCCTCTTCCAGCGGCTCTTCCTCGTCGTCCGCACCGGGGCGCCCAGCGCCCCAGACGGAGACGGCGAGCAGCGCGCCCTCGACCGCCCAGCCCCAAGGGCCGACCGCGTAAGCGATGCCGCCGACGAACCAGGTCGTGACCGCTCCCCCGGCGGCACGCCCCAGGACGGCGCCGGCGCGCTTGCGGCCTTCGTACTCCCCCGCTGCCAGCCATGCGGTGCACGAGCGGCCGAGCTTGGAGCAGCCGGCACCGATCCGGGTTTCCCAGGCGGTGAGTTCGTCGTCGCTCACGAGAACCTCCGGGTGAAGCCGAGGCCCAGGAGGTTGGCACCGGAGCCGAGGGGGACGGCGGCGATCCCGGCGAGGGTGCCGGACAGGGCGAGGCAGATGCCGCTGGAGATCCCGGCTGCGATCTTCCCGTTGGGGACCTTCTTGGCCCAGACCCACAGGCCGACCAGGACGACGGTGAGCAGGAGAACCACGACGTGGCCGCCTTCGCTCAGTGCGATGGCGTGGTGGCGGGTGACGGATGGAGAGGTGCCGCCGACGCCGTAGACGAGCCCGGCGTATCCGGCCAGGTTGCCGGCCCAGAGGACCACCCAGCCGCCGACGCCGAGCAGGCTGAGGGCGCTGCCAGCGGACAGGATGATCAGCATCCCGTAGGCGAGGGACAGCAGGAACGGGACGAGGGCGGCGGGCCGGTGCTTCTCGCGGAACCACCAGCGCAGCAGGAACAGGATCAAGATGGCGGCGCCGACGGTGACACCGCCGAGGGATACGGCGTAGGGCAGGGGCACGGGAAGTCCTTAGAGCGCGAAGAGGAAGGCGACGTAGGCCGCGGCGACGATCAGCAGCGCGGCGGTGCCCAGAGCGGGCGGAAGGGCGCGGCGGTCGACTCGGGCGAGGCCGAGGAACGCGCCGAGCATCAGCAGCAGGAAGACGGCGAGCGCTGCGGCGTTCACCCGGCGGCCAGGGCGGCGGTGCGGACGCGGCGGCCGTAGCTGTCGCTGGTTCCGAGGCGCCGGCCGATCTCGGTTCCGGTCAGTTCCGGCTCGGCGGCCAGCCACTCGCGGGCGGCCCTGATGCGCTCGGCTGGAACTCCGCCGGAACTGGTCTGCGGTTTCGCCTCGGGTTCCGGAGCCACGGGCTCGGGTTCCGTCCGTGCTGCGGATGGTTCCACCGGTTCCGCGTAGGGGTTCGTACCGGCGAACGAACCCCTATCGCCCTGCTCACGGCCGGTTCCGGCGAGCAGTTCCGCCACCGGGACGAGCGGGCCGAGGGTGAGCGCTGGTGCAAATCTGGCACCAGCGTCCTCGGTCTCCGTGACCCGCTCGATCACCACCGGTTCCGGTGCCGGTCCCGCCGGAACCTCGATCAGTTCCGAAGTGTCTGGAACTCCAGACACGGCCGGTTCCGGCTCGACGGCGAGGTGGTCGTGGACCTGCCGCATGAGGGCGCCGAAGGCCAGCAGTGCGGCCACGGGTGGCACGGCGGCCACGACGTAGGTGAGCTTCGGCGCACCCGAGCCGACCCCGGCGACGTTGAGGGCGATCGAGCCGCCGGAGCCGGTCACCATCAGGGCGACCGCCCACCAGTCCATGCCGCTGCGGAGCAGGGACGCGCGGAGCATGAGCAGCTCGCCGATGACGATGAACAGGTCGAGGCACGCGGGCCAGGCCCAGGCGCGGGCACCGCTCAGGCCGTTGCCGGCGGACACGTCGTGCAGGTGCTCGTAGGACAGCCAGAACGCGAAGCCGGTGAGCAGCACCGTGGCGGTGGCCGCACCGGCCGCGGCCCACTGCTGGGGCTTCACCGGCCACCGCGGCGGCGCTCGTCGGCGAGCTGGCGGGCGACCAGGCGGACCTGCCCGGCGGCTTCCAGCAGCCCGGTGACCAGACGCTGAAGGCCGTCGACGTCGTAGTCGGCGCTGCCGTCGTCGAGCATGTACGCGTTGATGTAGACGTCGGTGCCCTGCTCCCACGTCGGCTCGGGGAAGGGGTCCTGCCACAGGGTGAGTTCCATCAGCCGCTGCGGCCCGTCCCCGGTGTCCACGGTGATGTCGATGCCGGGGCCCTGGTGGACGATCTCGCTACGGCGCGGGCGGTAGTCCACGGCGGGGGTGCGGCGCAGGCGGGCCCGCAGGCGCCGCCATCCGCGCAGGGGTTCGGGCTGGAACGTCTCATGCATGACTCCGGTGCACCACTCGGGCTCCGGCAGGACGACGATGCCGTGGTCCCGGGTGTCGATCTCGATGAGGCGGGGCTCGGTCATGCCTGCTCACCCCCGGCGGGCTGCTTGTCCTGCCGCACCTGGTAGTCGACAGGGAAAGCGGCGATGCCGTCCCGGATCGTCTGGGTGAGGTAGCAGAGGAGGTCGCCGTCGGCGGGGCGGCCCGCGAGGTCGATGGCCACGTTGGCGGCGATGCGGACCGTGGCGGCCCGGTCGGCGACCAGCTCGTCGCGGCGCTGCCGGCGTTCCAGGGTCTCCATGAGGTCGGCGGCCCGGGCGGCATGGGGGACGGTGAGGGCATCGCGCACTGCGGTGAGGAACGCCAGGACGTCGCTGGACAACGTGGCCTCGGCCCCGGCAGGGCTGACCTTCGCGGCGGCGGTCTCGGCTTCGTGCTCGGCGAGCAGGTCGGCGGCGAGCTGCTCGGAACGGCGGCCGTACCCGGCCAGCGCGTAGAGCTCGGTCAGCCGCTGGCGCGGGGTCAGGGGTGCAGGGTCGGTCATCAGGCACCGGCCGGGCGGATGCTGCCGGTGACGCCGGCCTGGGTGATGGTGCCCCGGGTGGTGCGACCGCCAGCGCGGCGGATGATGCCGGCCGCGACGAGGCGACGGCCGGGCGGACGACTTGTGTCGTACGGCATAAGATTCGGCATGGCCGAGTCCTCCTGGTTAGGTCAGGAAGTGCTTGGTCAGAGGGTCGGGCGGCGCGCGCGCCCTGGGGATTCCAGTCCCCGGGAGCTGCTGTCCGGCCCTCGCTGCTATGCGGTTGTGGTGGGGTCCGCCTTGGTGGGCCCCTTCTTCTTGTTGCGTTTGATCGCGTTGTCCACGGCGGTCCAGCTCTTGCCGACGTCCTTCGCGACGGCGTAGACGCTGCCGAGTTCCGCGACGCCCTCGATGAGGGCGGCGGCGCGGCGTGCGGCGGACTGTGACGTGAGGGTTTGGAGCTGTTCCAGCAGCGCGTCTTCCTCGCGTACACGGTCCCGCCAGGGCTTCGTGTCCATCGGAACGAGAGTATCACACAGAGGGTGTGATAGCAGGGCTTCGCGCTGCATCGTCTTCCACCTCCGACCGCCTGACCGCCCGCTGTTCCTGCCGGAGCGCCGCCCAGGTGCCCGTCGGATAGGTGGCTCGGCACCAAGCGCAGCGTAGGACCGTCTCCCCCGCGGAGAGGCTCAGCATCGCGCCGCAGAGCACGCCACCGGGCGTCGCAGGGCACTTGCCCATCCGCACCGCGGGCCGCTCCGGCGGGCTGATCATCGTCAGCACATCGCGCTCCAGGTCCCGGATCCCCCGGGCGAACTCCCCGGCCGCCGGCCAGGACGCCGCGATGAACTCCAGATTGGCCACCAGCTTCCCCACGGCGAAGCTGATCCGCGACTCGATGCTGCCCAGGGCCACCGGCCGGCCAGCGGTCGGCAGGCCGCGCCGGTCCTCCAGGTCTTCCGCCAGTGCGGCGTACCAGTCCTCCAGCACACCGACGATCCCGCCGGGACCGCGCATCGTCAGCACCGACTCGGCTATGGGCATCGGGGCCTCAGCCGAGTGCGTGCCGCCGTGGCCCTGCGCGCGGCTGGCCGGCGGGAGCAGCATCGCCAGCGCCCGGTACAGGCTCGGCATGTCGTGCAGCCGCTCCAGCGTCGCCCGTGCGCACCCGGAGCACAGCAGGTACCCCTCGATCTCCGCAGAGCACAGCTCGCACTGGTTCACTGGCGGCCCCCCTTGTCGAGCATCTGCTGGATCCCGTCGGCGAGGTCGGGGAAGCCCGTCGCGCGGGCGGTGTCGCGGATCTTCTCCATACCCACCCGGTCGATGAGGGCGGTGGGCAGGCCGAACGCGTCGGTGACGATGGGGGTCTCGATGCCGAGCCGGGCGCAGATGCCGCGGATCAGCGGCAGGAAGTCGTCGGTCATGCCTCCGCCTTCTCGGTGTCCGCCGGGTTGTCCACAGATCCGGGATGGCTGACCTGCGGGTTGTGGATTGTCGTACCGGTTTCTGTCCGGTCCGGTGTGGGTGCGACCGGGCCGCCCCAGGCCACCCCGCCGTCGATCCGCCGTCCGTCGGCCACGATCGGTCCGGCGTGAGGCGCCCCCGCACCGTGCCCTGCCTGCTCGGTGCACACGGTCTCGGGCCAGCGAATGTGCTGCGCACCGCACAGCTTCAGTGCCGGAGCCCAGCGGCCCGCGCCGACGTAGTGGAGCCCGCAGCACGGGCACGGGTCCGTCACGTCGCAGCGGGGGCAGTCCTCATGACCGGGGCAGCCTCCCGGCGCCGTGCCGGTGGCGGCCACGCCGAAGACGTCCGCGGTCTCGTTGAGGATCCGCAGCAGCTGGCGGCCGGCGGCGAAGCGCGGGGCGCGCAGGTCGTCGTCGAGGATGTCGAGGATGTCGTGGGCGGTCAGCTCGACATGGATGCACTGCTCGCCGGGGATGAGGTTGCGGTAGATGCGCGAGGGCACCTGGGTCTCCGTTCGTGGGTGTAGCTACGCGGGCCCGGCCGCCGCGGTGACGGCCGGGCCGGCGCCGTCAGTTCGCTGGGGCGTTCTCGTGCAGCTCGACCGGCGCCGGGTAGGCGACGATGGCGCGCTGCCAGGCGTCGAGTACGGGCTGTTCGTCGCACATGTCGGCGACCGTGGCGTGGGCGTGCTTGGCGGCGGCGAGCGTGGGGCGGGGCTCGGCGTTGGCGTGCTCGGGGGAGCAGAAGCCGGCGAGGCAGGCGTTGGCGTCCTCGCGGCCGAGCCACATCTCCGGGGCCGTGGCGGACAGGGCGATGTGGGTGACGGGCTGGTTGCAGAAGTCGCCGGGGCTGAGTTCGAGATCGCAGGCGTCGGGCAGCGGCATGTCGGGCTCCGTTCGATGTGATGCTGGTGGCTGCCGGCCCCGGTTCGGACGGGGCCGGCGATCAGACTGCGATGAACAGCTGGGGCAGGGCGCGGAGTTGCCTCCACGCCTCGGTGTAGGCAAAGGCCGGAAGCTTGTCGGCGATGGTCTCCGCCGTCGCCTCGGGGCCCGCAACATGGCGGATCCGTCCCCACAATTCATCCGTGGGGAGTTTCTCCCTGCGGTAGTAGGCATCGATGAACTCGCTGCGGACGGGGCCGTGGAAGTGCACGCCGCGGTGGGTGAAGCGAGCGAAGCCCGTTGTGCCTGGGCGGTTGTTGCCCACTACCTGGATGCACTGGGGTCCGGCCTTGGTACGGATGTCGCCGGGCCCGAGACCGTCTGCAATGAGTGCTTCGACGTGAAGACCTGCGTACAGGTGCCGGAAGGCTGCGTGGCTGGGGGCTGGGATGTGTGCCCGCCGGAGTTCGCTGCCTTTCTGCCAGACGACGTGCAGGTGCTCGGGCGCATCGGCGCAGCGGTCGGGGTGGTAGTTCACGGTGCCCCATAGGTCCCCGTCGACTGTGGCGTTGAGCGGGTGCAGCACGTTTTCTTCGCGGAGCTGGCGGAAGACGGCGAGGGTGACTTGCTTGCCGCTGATGGTGAGGGTCTTCACCTCGACGCTCGCGGTGGTGATGGTGGCGTTCTGGGTGGTGAGCTGCTTGGTCATCGGCGCTCCTTCGGGTGCACGAGGCGGTGCGGGTGGTAGGTGCCTTCGGTGTCGTCGGCGAAGGCGTTGGTGAGGTTGTGGGTGAGCTGGCAGACGAAGTCCTCCAGGTCGTCCCAGAGGTCTATCCAGCCGTCCGCCGCCGGGTAGTGCTGCTCGATCCACAGCTCCAGGCCACGGCCGCAGCGGCCCTTGTGGGCGACGTAGACGGGCGTCTGCTGGTGTGGGCCCCGGTCGCCGTCGCGGCCGATTGTGGTGGCCCAGGTGACGATCCCTTCGGCGACGACCTGGTTGCGGCAGGTGTCGCAGATGAAGGCGGGGCAGTTCATGGCCTCGGGCGGCCCAGAGCGGGCTACGTACTCGATCACGAAGGGTTCCTCTCGGAGCAGCGGGGCGGGTTGTTTCCCTTTTTTCCATGCCGTGCGGGGCAGAGGAGTGCGTTCGCTCCAGCCTCCGTCCACGGACCGTGCATGATCACTCCTTCATTTAATTACAGAGAGTAATAATTAGTCTAGAAATGGCTTTTTATGAGACCTGTAAGTAATCAACGGCGGTTCTGGGCGCCCTCCGAGACATGGAATTAATGGAAAGAAGTCAACTGCTCTTCGCCCTGAACGCCTCGGGGTGTGCGACGAAACGGGCCTTCGGCGGCCTTCCTCGGGCACCTTCCGGCCTCGGCGGCGGGTCGATCCTGCGGACCCACCCCGCGTGCTCCAACACACCGAGCGCCGCGTCCACGTCGTCCATCGCCGTACACCACTTCTGGCCCCGCACAGCCTTCTCGACATCCTTCGCCGCGAACCGGCCGCGCTGGTCGGCTCGGCGTACCCAGTCCAGGACAGCGCGAGCAGGGCCGAGCTTGGACTGTCGTTCCTCCGACATCAGGTCAGCGACCAGGCGTGCGTGCTGAATGAGGTACGGGACGAGGGAGATCGCGTCGTCCATCACCCCGCCGCTCACGATCAGCGTCGTCGGCTCCTCGAACAGCGCCAGGACTGCGGCAATCCGCAGCACCTGCCCCGGCAGCTTCTTCGCCCAGCCCTCGACTGCGGCAAGGTCGCCATGTGCCTTGTGCCGTGGCTCCAGGGCCTCCCAGAAGGCGCGGAATAGGGCCTGCGCCGCCGGGTCCAGGCTCATCACTCGGTACTCGGGGTCATCGTGGATGGCCTGCATCATGCGGATGATGGCGTGGTTGTAGGCGGCGCTCACCTCTAGCGGGATGGGCTCGCTGTCGTAGGACCGGTCGCCGACGCGGCTGGTCGGCATGGCGAAGATGAACCGGGCCATGAGTCCGCGGGCCTCGAAGACGTCGCCGGTCTCTCCCATACCAGTCAGGAAGCCGGGCTGGACGGCCAGGCCGAGGCTAAGGTTCGGGCGTTCGAGAAGTATGGGCGGGCCGCTCTTACGGTTGACCGAGTGCGTCTCGTGGCTCCATGCCTTCAGGACGATCTCGGGGTTGGCTTGCTTGGAGTAGCGGCCTCCGACGTTTCCGAGGAAGGACCCCTCGGTGGACAGCACCGCGAGGCGTTCGCCCTGTTGCGCGATGAGCTCGACGGCCGCCTCGGCTGTAGTGTCGTCGGCCACTAGCTGTGTGTGCACCAGAGGGTCGCCGAGCTCCTCCAGTTCCGAGTAGACGGCGTCCAGGTCCTGCTTGGCCTTGGCGCGGGCGGATGAATCCCTCGCCTTGATCACGCGGTTCTCGGCTTCCGTGACGGCGGACTCCACCATCTTCCGGTTTCGCCGGTCCTTGACCACGGCGACCTTGTCGGCCTCTCGGCGCCGCTTCTCCTCTGCGTAGATCGGCTTGCCCATGAGGCTCAGGGCTGGCGACTTCATCTCTCCCGGGGCGGCGACAGGCATCGTGTACAGGGTGACCGGCTCAGTCCAGTCAGGCTTCGGGCTGACCGCTCGCCGGCCGCCGATCGCTGTGGACGCAGTCGACATCCCGAGCCAGGCCGGGAGATCGACGGGGACCTGGAGACTGGTCGATACCGCCTGCGCCATGACCCCGATGCCGCGCAGCCGCGCAGAATCGAGCGGCAGCGGTGCCGGTGGCGCAAGGGGGACGGGTTCGTCCCATCCCAGCCTGTCCTCGGCGTGGATGCCGGACGACCAGTCTGGATGCTGCTCGCTTGTCGCGTCGGCGGGCTGGCCGATATCGCTCCAGTCGACGGGCGGAGCGTCGTCCGGGACGATGGGCGCCCGCAGCTCGGCCGCCTCGTCGCGTCGGCTCACCGGGGGCCAGGGGTGCCGCGGCTGCATGATGCCCTTGCGCAGCCCGGACTCGATCGTCGGGCGGGCACGCCCTTCCGGGTGGTTCCCGGCGATCGCCGCGGAGAGCAGCGTCTCGCGGGCCTCGCTCTCGCTGAGCGCGCCGGCACCTACAAGGGTGCCGAGGTTGAACGCGGCCCGGTTGATCGTGTCGTTCTGCATGCCGTCGAGCGCGCCGACGATCGCGTCGCACTCGGCCTGGACAGCCTTGCGGGTGTACGCGTCCTGGTTACCGGCCGCGGGAGTGAAGGAACCGGCCGGACGCGGTGCGGCGGCCGGGGGCGGCCGGAGCATGTCAACCAGCCAGGGTGGCGCCGGTGCGGGGGGCGTGTCGTCCCGCACGGTGTATGGGCCCTTGGCGGACACCGAAGGGGGCGCCACGACCTGGCCGCCGTCTGCCCGGACATCGAGGCCCGCGCCGAGCTTCCCGGCGGAGTTGCGGGGGTTGAAGCCGGGCCAGGCGAAGTAGAAGTGGATGCCGCCGGAGCCGGTCTCCACCCGCCACGTCGCGGGCATGGGACCATGCTCGTTCTCCAGCTCGGTCAGGCTGTCCAGGCCGCCGCTGTCCGGGTCGACGTCGAGGACGAAGATCCCGGAGGCTTCTCCGGTGGCGATGCCGACGTTCGCCTCGGGGCGCTTCTGCCACCAGCTGGCCACCTGCGCCCAGTCGGTGGTGGCGTCCTTCTGCCAACTGGCGTGCACGGGGTGCTTGCCGCCCTGGCGGTAGTCGTGATCGGCGATCTCCTTCGGGTTGCCGCAGGTGCAGCGCTCGTTGGCGATGTGGTGCAGGGGCAGAACCCGCCAGCCGCGGACGGCGTACTTCTGCGCCTCGGCGATCTTCCGGACTCGTACCGGCGGTGCGCCGGGTGAGGTGTCCGTCACCGCTGCACCTCGGGGAAGTAGTACGTCCCGCCGGGCCGGCCGACGCAGCGGGAGCGGCGCGGGCACAGCCGGGGCCGGTCGGCGTGTCCGGCTGGGTGGACGTGGCGGTGCTCGCAGAACGGGCAGTCGATGACGAGCAGCACGAGCGGGCGCTGCTGCCGGTCGAGCCGGTCCGGACTGGTGGTGGCGACGAGGCGCGCGGTGGCGGCCAGGATGCCCAGCGGGGTGCGCTCGGGCTCGGGCCCGGCGGTCGGTGTGGGGCTCTCGGCGCGCTCTTCGCCGATGGTGAAGAGGGAGAGCTTCCCCGCGGTGGTGCTTTTCACGAACGGTGGCTCTTTTCTGTCCGCGCCGGTGATGGTTCGTGGTGCGCGCGGGGCCCGGCGCCGGGTGGCGTACCGGGCCCCGCGCGTTCGCGGGCCCTATCCGGGGCGGCGCCGCTGGAGGCGGTCGAGGGCGGCGGCGAGTTCGGTGCGCATCTCGGCGACGCCTTGCCAGTCGGTGCCGGTGATCTCGACCTCGGCGGCGTCGCGGACTGCGCCGGCCACCTTGTCGGCGTCCCAGGAGAGGCAGCGCTGAGCGTCGCCGATGTCGATGCGGACGATGGAGCCGACCGGGCAGTACGGCAGGCCGCCGTATTCCATGGTGGGCTGCGGGGTGGTGACGCTGCCGTGGTCATTGGGCAGCCGCATGGTGACCACGCCACGCAGGAGCGGGCCGCCGGGCCGGATCGATGCGGCGCCGTCGGCGGTGGCCATCAGGCGGCAGCCTTCCGCGTGACGCCGCCCCAGATGGCGAGGCGGATGGCGAGGCGCTGCTCGTCCGTGAGCGGCGGGGCCTGGTCAACGATGGCCTCGACACGTTCCCAGTACGCGGCGCCGCCGGGCCGGGCCGGGCGGCAGGTGGACGGACCGCGACGCGCCTGGGTCGCAGTGGCGGCCGTCACGCGCTCACCCGCGCCTTCGCGGCGAGGACAGCGATCATCGCGTCCAGGCGGGGGAGGAACGTCACCAGCTGCTCGCGCAGGTCCCGCCCGCCGTCCACGTCGAGTTCCGCGTCCATGGTCGCCCCAGGGACGACGACCAGGCTGGTCGCGTTGTCCGCCGTACCCGTCTCGTGCTCGGTCGGGGTGTGCAGGTACGCGGAGAACACCGGACCGTTCGCGCCGGCCGTGCGCACTTCGGCCGCGTCGATCCAGGTGGTCGGCGGGACGTACGCGGGCTTCCCATCGAGCATGGCGGCCATGGCCAGCAGGCGGGGGACTGCAGCGAGGATCTTGGCGGCCTCGCGCCGCAGGCCGTCAGCGGTCAGGTCGCAGTCGCCGAGAGCCACGGTGGCGCCCGCGCCTCGCACGCCGGTCTCTCGGTCGTCCTCGGCGATCAGCTTGACGTCGATGTACGGATTGGCGGCGTGGTCGTGCCCGCTGCTCTCGTAGCCGCACTCCTGGGCGACCTGGACGTGGGCGGACTCGTGCCATTCGTGGTCGCCGGTCTGGACGCACCAGGCGAGGACGCCGCACCTCATCGCGGCGTGACCGACGAGGGGCTGGTTCTTCTCGGCCGCGATCAGGTCGAGCACCCGGGCCGCAGTGGCCGCCGGGTCGGCGGACTCCATCACGATGCGGGTGATCTCGGCGGCGTCGGCGACCTGCTGCGGTGTAGGGCTGAGCGGCGCTGGCTGCGCCGTGGGAAGATTGGACATGAGCGTGTTCCGTCCCGTTACTTAGCGGTAGGTGCGGTGGTGCGCTCGACAGATGCCGGGGCTGCAACCCCGGCATCGCCGTCTGCGTCGGCTGCCACGTCTGTGATCTGGCAGCCGAGCGCGTCAGTGATCTTCTTGAGCGTTTCCGGCCTCGGGTTGCGCTGGCCGTTCTCGATCCGACTCAAGGCCGGGCCGCTGATTCCGGCGATCTCCGCGAAGCGGTTCATGCCGTGGCCGAGTGCTACCCGACGACGCCGGATCAGAGGTCCGTTCGTCTTCATGACCAGAGGCTATGGCATCATCTGGCAATGGCCAAGCAATACTCATCGGTAACTACCAAAGGTAGCCAGATTTGAGTCAGATGCGACCAGCCGAAGCCAGGTCATTGCCTGCCAGGCACCCCGTCCCTATGGTTGGGGGAACGTTGCCAATCATTGACAGGAGTTGCCATGGCGTCGGCAGGCACGGAGTTCTCGCCCGAGGACTGGGTGAACCTAGGCCGCCGGATCAGGGCTGCCCGGGAGGCTCGGGGATGGAGTCGGCGAAAAATGGCTGAGGTTTCCGGGGTCTCCGAGAAGAGCATCCAGATCACAGAGGAAGGTCGAGTGCCGTCCCGCTGGCCCGGGTCCCTTGCGCCCATCGAGAGGTCGCTGGGGTGGGCGGAAGGCAACGCTAGGCAAATCTTGGATTCCTCACTACGCCGCCGGACTAATATTGAGGCAGGTGGCGGAATTGCTGGCCTTGACGACCAGGTATATCTCTTCGAGGAAGATGATAAGAGAATTCCAGGAACACTTCCCCCTGTCAGGCGGGGGAGTTCGGAGAATGATCGGGGGTCAACTTTCGAATTTAAGCCAATCCCAGGGCTTTTGAGTCCGGAGGATTTTGATCCAGCCCACTCGGGGCGTATGGCCGAGAATTTGTTCGTGCAACAAATGCATAGATATCGCAAACTGAAGGGTGTATCTGCTGGAGAGCTGGCCAAGCGCGTTGTCGAACAGGGTGGAAGCCTTGTGGAAGACGACATCATTCGCCTGGAGAACGGCACGCGGGCCCTGCGGATGGCTGACGGCAAGCTTATCGCCCGAGCGCTCGACGTCACCGTTGAGTGGTTGTTGTCCTCCGCCTTCCGGCCAGACAGCGATCCTGCGCTACTGGCGCCCCCGAATGAATCTGAACTAGAAGCGGAAGCTAAGGCTATCGAGCGACGGATCCTTGAGGTCGGCAGCAGTCTAAATAGTGCAAATCAAATGCTAAAAGCTGCCCGCCGTCAGGTCGAGGATGCGCATCGGTCTGAGCAAATGGCCAAAGCAATGTTTCATCAATTTGATACCGAGAAGATTGAGCTGGAACGCGAGTATCATTATCTGCTTGGGCGTATTGACACAATGCGGGCGGCTCGGGGTGAGCGGATTGAAACTTTGGAATTCAGGGATAAAAAATAAAGATGCTTACCGCTTCCACTCGAAGTCGATGCTCTCCAGATCCTGGTACGACCCGTCGGGCATGCGGCCCTTGCGGCCGGGCCTGACCCGCACGGTGACCAGGGAGCGCAGCACGTTGCGGCGCTGCTCCAGCTCCATGCCCTCCCAGGCTGCCCACGGGTCGGCCGCGCCCACCAGGTCCACCAGCGGGTCCCTGGACGCGGCGGCGGCCAGCTTCGCGAGGGTCGTCCGCAACTGGGCGTTGATCACGTCGGAGCCCGTGGCGAGCTGCGACGCGTCGACCCGGCCGGCGCCGAACTCCGCGGCGAGATCAGTGAGCCGCTGCCGCAGCAGCACATGCTGCCGCTGCAACTCCGCGACCGCGGTCTCGTCGGCCAGGGGCAGCAGCAGCCCCGCCGCATCCGGCCGGGACAGCCGCTCCAGGACCACGTCACGGACGAAGGCGTCCAGGACGTCAGCCCTTCGGGTGACCTGCCCGAGCTGGCACCGGTACGCCGGCCGGTGGTCCCTGTTGCCGGTGCCGGAGACCTTCATCGGCCCGGGGCAGAGGCAGCCCTCCTTGCCGCACTGGTAGAGCAGGCTGCCCAGCCAGCGCGGCTGGTTGCCTGGGGTCGTCCGCCTCGCTGGGTCGTTGAGGACCACCACCGCCGCCCGGAACGTCGGGACGGGCACGATCCTGTCCCACTTGCCCTCGCCGATCTCCTGGCCCTTGTAGACGGCGATGCCCGCGTTCCGGGGCCGCAGGAGGATGTCCCGCCACTCGATCGCGCCGATCGGGTTGCCCATCGTGGAGAGCACGCCCTTGTCGGCGAGCAGCTGCACCCAGCCGCGCAGTGACTTGCCCGCGACGATGTCCTCGCTGGACTGGAGCACCAGGGCGGCCTCGTCGGGGACGGCCTTGTCGTAGTCGAGGATCGGCACCTCGTACTCTTCGCCGCTCTCGGCGTCGGTGAGCTTCCGGGTCTCCCCGGTGGGCAGGCCCCAGCCGAACGGGCGGATGCCGCCGGCCCACTCGCCGGCCTGGGCCTTCTGGAGCCGGGCGCGGGCGACGCGCTCGCCCTTGTGCTCCGACTCCTGGCGGGCGACCGCGCCGAGGATGCGAGCGGTCATCCGGCCGGACGGCGTGGACAGGTCGATGATCCCGGCCTGGCAGGTATGGGTCGCCACGCCCCGCTTCTCGGACAGGGCGATGTACTCCTCCAGCTCGGTCGGCGAGCGGTGGAGCCGGTCGGTGTGCCAGGAGATGACGATGGTGGCGGTGCCCGCGTCGAGGTCGGCGAGCATCTGCCGGTACCGCGGGCGCTTCTTCCCGCTGAAGGCGGAGATGTCGTTGTCGACGTACACCTCGACGACTTCCCAGCCGTTCCGGACGGCGAGGGCCTCGCAGTCCTCGCGCTGCCGCTCGACGCCGAGGCCTGCGCCGGTCCGGTCCTGCGAGATCCGGACGTAGATGACCGCGCGGGTCGGGACGCCTGCGGCAACACCAATCGCGGACCGGAGAGTTGGGCTCATGCCCCCAGCATGACACTCAGATGTGCCCCGGTCTCGGTTTCGGGAAGACGACGCTGCTGAGCTGCCTGCTCGGACTGGTCGATCCGGCGGCGCGCATCGTGCTCGCCGAGGACTCGGCCGAACTGCGCCCCGACCACCCGCATGTGGTGCGGCTGGAGACCAGGCCCGCCAACCAGGAGGGCGCCGGCGAGGTCACCTTGCGGGATCTGGTGCGGCAGGCACTGCGGATGCGTCCGGACCGACTGGTCGTCGGCGAGGTGCGCGGCAGCGAGGTCCTGGATCTGCTGGGAGCCTTGAACACCGGGCACGAGGGCGGCTGCGGGACCGTGCACGCCAACGCGGCGGCGGATGTGCCGGCCCGGCTGGAAGCGCTCGGTGCGACCGCGGGCCTGGACCAGGCCGCCCTGCACAGCCAGTTGGCGGCCGCTCTGTCGGTTGTCGTCCATCTGGTGAGGGACGGATCGGGGCGTCGCCGCCTGGCCGAGGTCCACGTCCTGCGGCGCGGATCCGACGGGCTGGTCACCACCGTTCCCGCCCTCGTCCGCGACGGACAGGGCCGGATCGACCGCGGCCCCGGCTGGCAGCGGCTGACCGACCTGTGTGCGGCAGGTGCGCGATGAACCCCGGACCCACCCCGATGACTCTCGGCTGGGCCGCTGCTCTGTGCGTCGCGGCGCTCCTCCTTCGGGCACCGCGCCCGCGAGCGTCGGTTCGCCGCCGGGCTCTGCGGCTGGTGGGTGAGGCGGAGCACCGGGTCAGCCGACCGGTGGGCGAGCGGCTGCGGGAGCCGGCCGAGCGGCTGCGCCGATCAGCGACCGAGCGCCCCGGCGCGCTGTGTGTGGCGGCAGGGCTGGTGCTGGGGTTGGTGACCCGGTCTCCGCTGCCGTTGGCTGCCGGTGCGATCGGCGCGCCCTTGGCAGCGCGGGCGTTGAGAAGGCGTTCCGACCGGGCCGCGGCGGAGCGCGGGGCCGTCGCGGTGGGCGCCCTGTGCTCAAGAGTGGCCGGGGATCTGCGGGCCGGGCGACCGCCGCATGCGGCGCTGGCCGATGCCGTGGAGTCGGCGGGCTGGGCCCGGACGCCGGAACTCGCCGGGTCAGCCGCGCTGTTGCTGTCGGCCGCGCGCTTCGGCGGGGACGTCCCGCGGGCCCTGCGCGCGGCCTCTCGGCTCCAGGAAGGTACCCGCGGTCTCGCTGCGGTCGGCGCCTGCTGGCAAGTGGCGGTGGACGGCGGCGCGGGGCTGGCCGCCGCGTTGGACCGGGTGGCCGCCGCGCTGCGCGCCGAGGCGGACCAACGGGAGGACCTGCGCGCCCAACTGGCGGGCCCGCGTTCGACCGCGGTACTGCTCGCCCTGCTGCCGCTGTTCGGACTCGTCCTGGGGACGGGGCTCGGCGCGCACCCCTCGGCGATGCTGCTGCACACCCCGGCCGGGACGGCCTGCCTGCTGGCGGGTGCGGCCCTGGAATGGGCGGGGCTCGCTTGGACGGCGCGGATCATCCGAGCAGCCGAGGACGGCCCGGGCGGGGGAACGCCGAAGGAACGCGAGGACCGGGGAGAGGCGGTCGGCGGCTCGGTGGTGGTACTGACCGGGAGGGGGCCGTCATGAACGGCGGAGCGGGCTGGGCTGTCCACAGCCTGGGGACAGCCGGAGCTGTTTCGGCGGCCGTGGCCGCGGGGCTGCTCGCCTTGGGCGAAGTGCAGCGGCGGGTCCGCGGTGCCCGGCGGCTGCGGAAGGCCCTGGGAGCCGGGCGCCGGGCGCGGGTGACGACGGACCGGTTCCGACGGCTGCGAAGGCGGCTGGGGGAGTGGGGCCCGGTGGTGGCGACCGGGGTCGGGCTCGCCGTGCTGATCGGCGGGCCGCTGGGCGCCCTGGCAGGAGCCGGGGCGGGGCTCGGGGCCAGAAGGTGGCTCAGGCGGCGACAGGCGGCGGCTGAGCGGCTCGGGGGAGACCGGGAGGGTGAGGATGCCGAACTCCCCCTGTGCGCCGACCTGATGGCTGCCTGCCTGGCGGCCGGGGCCACGCCGGGGGAGGCGGCGGGAGCCGTGGGCCGCTGTCTGGGCGGGCCGTTGGGGGAGGCGCTGATACAGGCACGGGCCGAGTTGCGGCTCGGGGCGGAACCGTCGGAGTGCTGGGACCGGTTCGGTCGGCTGCCGGCGGCCGGGGAGATGGGCCGCTGCCTGGCGAGGGCGGCCACCACCGGCAGCGCTCCGGTCGCGGAGATGGCCCGGCTGGCTGCCGACTGCCGGGCTCTGCGGGCCCGTTCGGCCCTGGCCAGGGCCAGGCGTGCGGCGGTACTTGCCACCGCGCCGCTGGGCGTCTGCTTCCTCCCCGCCTTCCTGCTGGTCGGCGTGGCCCCGGTGGTGATGGGCCTGGCCGGGACAGTCCTGGGAGCACCGATGAGCTGACCGGCCGACCGCATCTCGCATCGCGCACCTCTGCAGCAATCCACCCAGCAGGCCACCCCGAGTTCCGGCCTGCCCATTTCTCGACCAGAACCTTCGATCCGGCAGCCGAGCCGGAGAACCGACACAACGGGAGGACCCCGATGACGAACACGATGAACACGACCAGGACGACCAGCACCGACAAGACAATCAGGACGACGAGCACCGCGAACACGGTGAACACGACGCGCCCGGCTGGCGCGTCGAAGCGGGCGACGGGAGGCGGGGCGCTGACCCCCCGCTTGGCGCGGCGGGTGCGGCGGTGCCGGGCGGCGGAGGCCGGGATGAGTACGGCGGAGTACGCGGTCGGCACCATCGCGGCGTGCGGTTTCGCGGCGGTGCTCTACAAGATCGTGACGAGTGGGCTGGTACGGACCGCGCTCACCGGGGTGATCGAGAAGGCCCTCCATGTGCCGTTCTGAGCGGGCCGGGCCGCCCGGCCGCGGCGAGGACGGGTATGTCACGGCGGAGGCGGCGGTGGTGATTCCGACGCTGGTGGCGTTGGCGGCGTTCCTGGTGTGGGGCCTGATGGCGGGGGCCGCGCAGCTGCGGTGCGTGGACGCGGCCCGGGCGGGGGCGCGGGCGGCGGCCCGGTCCGAGACCGCGGCGGATGTGCTGCGGGTGGCTCGGGCCGCCGCCCCCGCCGGCGCCGAGGTGAGCGTCGGCCGGGACGGGGATCTGGTGCGGGTCAAGGTGGCGGTGCCGATGCCGCGCTTCCCGGTCGCGCTGGCCGCCGAGGCGGCCGCGCTGGACGAGAGCGCCGTCGAGCGCGCGGGCGGAGGTGGCGGGCCGTGAGGAACCGTGCCGTGCGGCGGACGGACCGGGGCTCGGCGACCGTGTGGTCGCTCGGGCTGGTGGGGGTGCTCCTCGCGCTCTTCGGCACCCTGCTCCAGTTGGACCGGGTGGTGATCGCCCGGCACCGCGCGGGCGGGGCGGCCGACCTGGCGGCCCTGGCCGCCGCCGATCATGCCCTGGACGGCGAGGAGACGGCCTGCGGGCTCGCCGCCCGGGTGGCCACGGCCCAGGGAGCATCGCTGAGCGGTTGCCGGCTGACCGGGGAAGTGGCGGATGTCGTGGCCGAGGTCGGAGGAGCGCGGGTCGCTTCGCGGGCGGGACCGTCGCTCGCCGCCGGGAGGGCCGCAGACGACCTCCTACGCGCCGGCGGGGTCCACCAGGCGTCCGGGGTCCGGGTCGTCCTGCGGGGCCGCCCAGGGCCCTGTTCCCGGGTCGGCGGTGCCCTCGGCCGCGACGCCCCCGTGGGTCCTGGCACCCCGGGACGCCTCATCGGCACCGCTGACCTCGCCGATGTTGTCGGTGTCGTCGGTGTCATCGACTTCGCCAATGCCGCCGACCTCACCGGGTTTGTCGTCCGGGGCGGCCGAGAGGAGGCAGTCCAGCAGGCGGACGGCGGCGGCCTTGTCGAGGGGGTCGTTGCCGTTGCCGCATTTGGGGGACTGGACACAGGAGGGGCAGCCGAAGTCGCACTCGCAGGCGGCGATGGCCTCGCGGGTGGCGGCCAGCCAGCTGCGGGCCGTGCGGTAGGCGCGTTCGGCGAAGCCCGCACCGCCCGGGTGGCCGTCGTAGACGAAGACGGTGGGCAGACCGGTGTCGCCGTGCAGCGGTATCGAGACGCCGCCGATGTCCCAGCGGTCGCAGGTGGCGAAAAGGGGCAGCAGGCCGATGGAGGCGTGTTCTGCCGCGTGCAGGGCGCCGGGCAGCTCCTCGGGGTGGATGCCGGCCGCGTCCAACTGGCTGTCGGTCACGGTCCACCACACGGCCCGGGTGCGCAGGGTGCGCGGCGGCAGGTCGAGCTTGGTCTCGCCCAGCACCTCGCCGGTCAGCAGCCGGCGGCGCAGGAAGGACACCACCTGGTGGGTGACCTCGACCGAGCCGAAGTGGATGCGGGCCTCGCCCCAGGGCTCCTCCAGCTCGTCGGACAGGACGCTGATCTCCGTGGTGTCGCGGGCCATCGTGGAATAGGGCGGTTCGGCCCGCTCGACGAGGGCCACGTGGTCGTCCAGGTCCAGCCGCCGTACGACATAGGTGCGGCCCTGGTGGAGGTGGACGGCGCCGTCGTGGACGGTGGTGTGGGCCGCGCCGGCGTCCACCGTGCCGAGCAGCCGCCCGGTGGCGGACTCCACGACCTGGATGGGCGTACCGCCCTCGCCGCGGATGTCGGTGAGATCGGCGGCCCGCTCCCGCCGGGTCCAGTACCAGCCGCCGGCCCGGCGGCGCAGGAGCCCGCGGGTGACGAGCTGCGTCACCAGGGAGGGGGCCTCAGGGCCGAAGAGGGCGAGGTCGGTGTCGGTGAGCGGCAGCTCGGCGGCGGCGGCGCACAGGTGCGGGGCGAGCACGTAGGGGTTGTCCGGGTCGAGGACGGTGGACTCGACCGGCTGCTCGAAGATCGCCTCGGGGTGGTGGACGAGGTAGGTGTCCAGCGGGTCGTCGCGGCCGACCATGACGGCGAGGGCGCCCTGGCCGGAGCGTCCCGCGCGGCCCGCCTGCTGCCACAGCGAGGCGCGGGTGCCGGGGTAGCCGACCAGCAGCACCGCGTCGAGGCCGGAGATGTCGACGCCGAGTTCCAGGGCGGAGGTGGAGGCCAGGCCGAGCAGGCGGCCGGAGTGCAGATCGCGTTCGAGGCGCCGGCGTTCCTCGGCGAGATAGCCGCCCCGGTAGGCGGCGACCCGGCCGGGGAGCGAGGGGTCGATCGCGGCGAGGCGTTCCTGGGCGATCAGGGCGATGAGTTCCGCGCCGCGCCGGGAGCGGACGAAGGCGACGGTGCGCACGCCCTGGAGGACGAGGTCGGTGAGGAGTTCCGCGGCCTCCGCGGTGGCGGTGCGGCGGACCGGGGCGCCGTGCTCGCCGGACAGCTCGGTCAGCGGCGGCTCCCACAGGGCGAAGGCCAGTTCGCCGCGCGGCGAGGTGTCCTCGGTGACCTCGGCGACCGGCACCCCGGTCAGTCGCCCGGCCGCCCGGCCCGGGTCGGCGGAGGTCGCGGAGGCCAGCAGGAAGACCGGGTCGGCGCCGTAGCGGGCGCACACCCGCCGCAGCCGGCGCAGCACCTGGGCGACGTGGGAGCCGAAGACCCCGCGGTAGGTGTGGCACTCGTCGATCACCACATAGCGCAGTCCGCGCAGGAAGGAGGCCCAGCGGGCGTGGCCGGGAAGGATGCCCCGGTGCAGCATGTCGGGGTTGGTGAGCACATAGGTGGCGTACTGGCGGACCCACTCCCGCTCCTCGAAGGGCGTGTCGCCGTCGTAGACGGCCGGGCGGACCGCGGTGCCCAGCGGGGCGGCCAGCGCGCTCACCGCGCGCCGCTGGTCGGCGGCCAGCGCCTTGGTGGGCGACAGGTAGAGCGCGGTCGCGCCCCGGGGACCGGCGTCCGCGCCGTCCAGCAGGGCGCTGAGCACCGGCGCGAGGTAGGCCAGCGACTTCCCGGAGGCGGTGCCGGTGGAGACGACCACCGATTCACCGCGGGCCGCGTGGGCCGCGGCGAGGGCCTGGTGTTCCCAGGGGTGGTCGATCCCGGCCGCCCGTATCGCCTCGATGACCTCGGGCCGGATGGCCGCCGGCCAGGATGCATGGCGACCGACCCGCGCGGGCACGTGCTCCGTATGGGTGATGCGTACGGCGCGGTCCGCCCCCTCGGCGAGCCGCTCCAAAGCGGTCCGGGGGGACGGGCGACCGTGCGCCGACTGCGGAAGATGTTCCTGGGCCATCGGCACTCAGTGTGTCACCGGTGTGACCGACAATCGCAGTAAGGCGTCGTGCTCGCCCACCGCGAAGTGATTGAATGCCATCGCGGCTGCCAACCATCCCCTACCTTCGGTGGGGAGGCCCCTACTACCGTTCGGTGGGAGGGGCTCTGGGGGGAGCCGCGTCGATGCAAGGTGCTGGAGGATCCGTGGACCTGTCCCTGTCGACCCGAACCGTCGGCGATCGAACGATCGTCGAGGTCGGCGGCGAGATTGATGTGTACACCGCGCCCAAGCTGCGTGAGCAGCTGGTGGAGCTCGTGAACGACGGCAGTTACCACCTGGTCGTGGACATGGAGGGGGTCGACTTCCTCGACTCCACCGGCCTGGGTGTGCTCGTCGGCGGCCTCAAGCGGGTGCGTGCTCATGAAGGATCGTTGCGTCTGGTGTGCAACCAGGAGCGCATCCTCAAGATTTTTCGTATCACCGGTCTGACCAAGGTGTTCCCCATCCACACCTCGGTCGACGAGGCTGTCGCGGCGACCGACTGACCTTTCGCCGAGAGGGGCACCGGGCGGGGTCGCCGTCCGGGCCCCCGTGATGCCCACCCATAGGACCGAGGGGGAGGCCAGGCCATGCCCACCGTAGAACTGCTCTTCAGCGCCCAGCCCGAGCACGTGCGGACCGCACGGCTCGTAGCGGCACAAGTGGCGCGCCGGGCGGGGGTGGACGAGGCGGCTCTCGACGAGGTGCGGCTTGCCGTGGGCGAGGCCTGCAGTCGGGCTGTCGGCCTGCACCGCAGCAATGGCGTGCAGGAGCCGGTGCGGGTGCTGCTCAACGAGGAGGAGAAGAAATTCTCCATCGAGGTGGTCGACGAGGTGCCCGGCAACGCCACCGGTTCGGCCCCCGACACCGGTGACGACACGGCCGCGGACGACGAGGGTGAGATGGGCCTCGCCGTCATCAGCGGCCTGGTCGACGACGTCGAGGTGATCGAGGGGGACACCGGCGGCACCATTCGCATGAGCTGGCCCACCGTCTCCGCCTGAACGCCGATCATCCGGATTCCCGGCCTTCATTTACCACGGGATTCCCGCGCATTGCGTGGGAATTCTTTACCGGCCCCTTTTCTGATCTTTGGCTCCTCCCTACAATCCCGTCCATCTTGCTCAGCTCGCCTGAGCGTGGCGGCTTGTGAGCCGTAGGAGCCGCACGCCCATGCGCCAAACGTCAAGGAGGACGTATGGCGGGGCCACTCACGCACCGAACGCTTGCCGCCGAGCCGGTATTGACCAGCGGTAATCAGGTGCTCGTATGGATCATCGCGGCCGTCGCCCTGGCCGCTCTGGGGCTCGCCGCGGTGCTGGTACGCCAAGTACTCGCGGCGGACGAAGGCACCGACAGCATGAAGAAGATCGCCGCTGCCGTGCAGGAAGGCGCGAATGCCTACCTCGCACGGCAGTTCCGTACCCTGGGGATCTTCGCGGTCGCGGCATTCTTCCTGCTCATGCTGCTGCCGGCCGACAGTTTGTCGCAGCGAATCGGCCGGTCGATCTTCTTTCTGGTGGGCGCGATCTTCTCCGCGGTCACCGGCTATATCGGAATGTGGCTCGCCGTCCGCAGCAATGTGCGGGTGGCCGCCGCGGCCAGGGCGGCGACACCGGCGCCCGGTGAACCCGCCGCCGACCTGACCACCGTTTCGCACCGGGCGATGAGGATCGCGTTCAGGACCGGTGGCGTGGTCGGTATGTTCACCGTCGGGCTCGGACTGCTGGGCGCCTCCGCCGTCGTCCTGATCTACCGGGCGGACGCGCCGAAGGTGCTGGAGGGATTCGGTTTCGGGGCGGCGCTGCTCGCCATGTTCATGCGGGTCGGCGGCGGCATCTTCACCAAAGCGGCCGATGTGGGCGCCGACCTGGTCGGCAAGGTGGAAAAGGGCATCCCGGAGGACGACCCGCGCAACGCCGCGACCATCGCGGACAACGTGGGCGACAACGTCGGCGACTGCGCCGGCATGGCCGCCGACCTGTTCGAGTCCTACGCCGTCACCCTGGTGGCCGCACTCATCCTCGGCAAGGTCACCTTCGGTGACTCCGGGCTGGCGTTCCCGCTGCTGATCCCGGCGATCGGGGTGATCACCGCCATGGTCGGCGTCTTCGCGGTGTCCCCGCGCCGTTCCGACCGCAGCGGCATGACGGCCATCAACCGCGGCTTCTTCATATCCGCGGTGATCTCCCTGGTGGGCGTGGCCGTCGCCGTCTACGCCTACCTGCCGTCGTCCTACGCCGACCTCAAGGGCGTCGGCGCCGACATCTCCACCCACCACGGCGACCCGCGGGTGCTGGCCCTGGTCGCGGTGGCCATCGGCATCGTGCTGGCCGCGGTGATCCAGCAGCTCACCGGCTACTTCACCGAGACCAGCCGGCGTCCGGTGCGCGACATCGGCAAGTCCTCGCTGACCGGACCGGCCACCGTGGTGCTCTCCGGCATCTCGCTCGGCCTGGAGTCCGCGGTGTATTCGGCGGTGCTGATCGGCCTGTCCGTCTACGGGGCCTTCCTGCTCGGCGGCACCTCCGTCTGGCTGGCGCTGTTCGCGGTGGCGCTGGCGGGCACCGGGCTGCTCACCACGGTCGGCGTCATCGTCGCCATGGACACCTTCGGCCCGGTCTCCGACAACGCGCAGGGCATCGCCGAGATGTCCGGCGATGTGCACGGCGAGGGCGCCCAGGTGCTCACCGACCTGGACGCGGTCGGCAACACCACCAAGGCCATCACCAAGGGCATCGCCATCGCCACCGCCGTGCTGGCCGCCACCGCCCTGTTCGGCTCCTTCAAGGAGGCGGTCGACACCGCGGTGACCAAGGCGCACCCGTCCACCTCCGACGCGCGCTGGCTCTCGCTGGACATCTCGCAGCCCAGCAACCTGGTCGGGCTGCTGTTCGGTGCGGCCGTGGTCTTCCTCTTCTCCGGGCTGGCCATCAGCGCCGTCTCGCGCTCGGCGGGCGCGGTGGTCTACGAGGTGCGGCGGCAGTTCCGCGAACATCCCGGGATCATGGACGGCACCGAGCTGCCGGAATACGGCCGAGTGGTGGACATCTGCACCAAGGACGCGCTGCGCGAGCTGGCCACCCCGGGTCTGCTCGCCGTCCTGGCGCCCGTCGCGGTCGGCTTCTCACTCGGCGTCGGCTCGCTGGCGTCGTATCTGGCCGGAGCGATCGGCGCCGGCACCCTCATGGCGGTGTTCCTGGCCAACTCCGGCGGCGCCTGGGACAACGCCAAGAAGCTGGTGGAGGACGGCCACTACGGCGGCAAGGGAAGCGAGGCCCACGCCGCGACCGTCATCGGCGACACGGTGGGCGACCCGTTCAAGGACACCGCGGGCCCGGCCATCAACCCGCTGCTGAAGGTGATGAACCTGGTGGCGCTGCTGATCGCCCCGGCCGTGGTGAAGTTCAGCTACGGCGTCGACGCCGATCTCGCGGTGCGGATACCGGTGGCGGTGGTGGCCGCGCTGATCATCGTCGTGGCGGTGTACGTCTCCAAGCGCCGCGGCATCGCGATGGACGCGGGCGCCGACGGCGAAGGCGCTGACGGCTCCCCGGTGGGTGCCTACCCGTCCGGCTCCCCGGCGGTATGACGGTCACACACTCACTCAGGCCTACAGCGACCTGACGCACCATCACGGTGGCGGCGGGCGACCGGTCGAGGCCGGTCGCCCGCCGCCACCCTGTCAGTTGTGATCACCGACCGGCCACACACGCCAACACACCTGACAACACAGCTGCTACGAATGGCTTCAATATCGGACGAATCCGATCGGATCAGGTCAGTAATTGGCGGAGGGTACCCCTCATCCGTGTAAGTTCCGGGGCGGTAAGGCCGCGGTAGGGCCACGGAAGGGAACCATCCGGTGAAGGTGAACACCAAGCTCATGACCGCGCTCTGCGCTGCGTCGGCCGTGCTCCTGGCGGTGTCGGGCTGCAGCAGCGACGACACCGGCAAGAAGCGCGACGCCTGGGCGAAGGGCGTCTGCGATCAGGCCGCGAGCCAGTTCCAGAAGATCGACGACGCCAACATCGCGATCAGCAAGGTGAACAGCGCCGGCAGCCCGCGGGACGTGCAGAAGGCCGACTCCGACGTCTTCCAGACGATCTCCACCGCGTACAAGTCACTGGCCGGGATCTTCAGCACGGCGGGGCCGGCGCCCGGCGGCACCGAGGGCCAGGAGTTCCAGCAGAACGGCGTGTCTGTCTTCACCAGCCTGTCGACGCAGTACGCCGGCCTGAAGAAGCAGGTCGACGGGCTCGACACGGCCAACCAGTCCAAGTTCGCCGACGGTCTCAAGGGCGTTTCCGACTCGCTCAACCGGACCACCACCAACGCCAAGACCTCGCTCGGCACGCTGGACCAGGGCGACACCGGAAAGGCGCTGGCCAGGCAGCCGGGCTGCCAGCGCGTCTCCAGTACGCCCTCCCCCTCCGCCTCCTAGCGACCGCGCGCGGTGCCCGGCATCCCACTCGGGGCGCCGGGCGCAAACCCGTCCGCGACAATGGCCCTGTGAGTACGCCCCTCCTCCCCGCCCCCGGCGCCGCCGACCCGCTGCGCGACGAACTGCTCGCCGCGGCCTTCACCGCGGACGGCTGCCTCGAACTGCTCGGTGCGGTCGCCTACGCGGCCCTGTCCCGGGCCGAGACCGTCCCGGCGCTGCGCGCCACCCGGGGCGGCAGCCCGCTGGAGACGCTGGTCCGGCTGTTCCTGCTCCAGCGGTCCGTCCCACGGGAGCGGGCCCGCGCCGCGCTGAAGGGGCTGGCCCGCTACGAGGCCGACGGCTGGCTGCGCGCCGACGGAGCGGGCGCCCTACGCGCCACCGTGGACGTACGGCCCTACGCGGGGGACGGCGGCGAGGACTGGTGGATCGTCTCCGACCTCGGCTGCGCGGTCGGCGGGGCTGCGGGTATCGGCGCCGCGCCCGGTGTCGAGCGGGCCGATCTCGTCCTGGGCGTGGGCGGGGCGTCCAGCACGCTGGCCGGGATCACCGTACGACAGCCCTATGACAGTGCCCTGGACCTCGGCACCGGCTCCGGCATCCAGGCGCTGCACGCCTCCCGGCACGTCAGCCGGGTCACCGCCACCGACGTCAACCCGCGCGCGCTCCACTTCGCCCGGCTCACCCTCGCCCTGTCCGGCGTCCGGGAGGCGGACCTGCGGCTGGGCGGCCTCTTCGAACCGGTGGGCGGGGAGCGGTACGACCTGATCGTCTCCAACCCGCCCTTCGTGATCTCACCCGGCGGCCCGAACTCCGGCGATGGCGATGGCGACGGCTCCGGCCCCCGGCCGGGCTCCGGCCCCGGCAGGCTCACCTACCGCGATGGCGGCATGGCCGGGGACGATCTGTGCCGCACCCTGGTCGGCCAGTCCGCCGAGCATCTCAACGACGGCGGCTGGTGCCAGCTGCTCGCCAACTGGCAGCACGTCGAGGGCCAGGACTGGCGGGAGCGCGTGGCCTCCTGGCTGCCGCCCGGCTGCGACGCCTGGGTCGTGCAGCGTGAGGTGCAGGACGTGGCGCAGTACGCCGAGCTCTGGCTGCGGGACGCCGGCGACCACCGGGGGGACCCGGCCGAGTACGCCGCCCGGTACGACGCGTGGCTGGCGGAGTTCGAGCAGGGCAAGGTGAACGGCGTCGGCTTCGGCTGGATCACGCTGCGCAAGTCGGGCGCCGAGCAGCCCGCGGTCACCGTGGAGGAGTGGCCGCACCCCGTGGAGCAGCCGCTCGGGCCGCACATCGCGGACTGGTTCGCCCGGCAGGACTTCCTGCGCGCCCACGACGACGCGGCCCTGATGGAGGCCCGCTTCGTCCTCGCGCCCGATGTCCTCCAGGAGCAGGTGGGACTGCCGGGGGCGGAGGACCCGGAACACGTGGTGCTGCGCTCGGCCCGCGGCATGCGGCGGGCCACCAAGGTGGACACGGTCGGCGCGGGGTTCGCCGGCGTCTGCGACGGCACACTGCCGGCCGGCCGGATCGTGGACGCGATCGCGCAACTGCTGCGGGAGGACCCGGTGATACTGCGGGACCGCACACCCGAGTCGATCCGGCTGCTGGTCGAGCAGGGGTTCCTCGCGCCGGTGCGATGAGCGGCCTCGACAGGACCGGCGCATGGGCCTCTCAGTACACGTTGCGGACGACCGTCCACACCACTGTGACGGCCAGCAGCGCGTACTGCGTCCGCGCTTTCAGCACCAGCGGCCGGCGGCGTCCGCGCAGCCCCTCGACGAACCACCGACCGCCGAAAAAGGCGGCGAACGGCAGCAGCAGCAGCATCAGCGCGTTCTCGTGGAACGCCCGCGCGGGCTCGCCGTGCAGCAGGTCGTACGCGAGCCGGGTGCCCCCGCAGGCCGGGCAGAGCAGCCCGGTCAGCCAGTTGAAAGGGCAGCGCGGCAGCCAGTGCCCGCTCTGGTGCGGGTCGGTGCCGTAGAGGTAGGCGGACGCCGCGATCCCGGCCGCCAGCGTCGCCAGCGGTACGACAGCCGGGTGCCGTGCGGGTCCGGCGGGCCGGCGCACCGCGGAGGGTGCGCCGGCCCGCCGGGTGTGGTCAGCCACGCAGGACACGCCCTTGCGCGTCGGTCTGGTCCTTGCCGGCCAGCAGGATGATGCCGTCGATCAGCGCCCAGATCCCGCAGCCACCGCAGGTGAAGAGCTGGCCGAGCGCCATACCGGTGTGCCCGGTGTAGAACCGGCCCACGCCGAAGCCGCCGAGGAGCAGTTGGAGCACTCCCGCGGTGATCTTCGACTTGTCCGAGTACGGTCGCCCGTAAGGGTCGTAGCCGTACGGCGCGTTCGGGTCGCCGGTGAAGGTGCCGGGCGGCGGCGCGTACCCGGCGGGCGGCGGCGGGTAGCCGTAGCCCGGCGGCGGCGGCGGCGGGACGGGTCCGGCGCCGTGCGGATAGCCGTAACCGGGCGGCGGCGGGACAGGGCCGCTGTCGCCCGCCGGGTAGCCGTAACCCGGGGCAGCGGGCGGCGGGTACCCGTAGCCGGGCGGCGGCGGTGTGCCTTCGCGCGGTGTCTCTTCGTGCGGATTCTTCTCGTACGGGTTCTCCCCGTATGGGCTGTCCCCGTACGGATTCTGGTCGGACAAGGCCGTTCCCCCCTGATGATGCGATGCTCTTAGGAACATCCTTGCAGTCGATATGCCGGTCCGTCCCGGTTGGGCGTCAGGTCGTGGGGCAAGGCGGTCACCCGCGGTGGGGACCTCCACCGGAACCGGTGACTCCGCGGCGCGATCGGAGTGTGATCACGGTCTGATCCGGGGGATCCCGGTGCGCCGGGGGCGTCCCGTTTCGGTCGGATCGACGATCGGACGGCACCGGATTCGGTCGTATCCGGACCGTATTCCGGCGATGTCCCCCGGCCGGTCCGTGCCGTTTCTCCGCCCGGTCCCCGCGAGGGGCCGACAAGAGCCCGGGCCTGATTCCCGTACTGCTCCGGGGCCCGCCGCGGGCCCGCGACGGGCGGCGGCGGGGCCGCTGGCACGGCCGGAGGAGCGGCATTTTCGGGCGGGATCAAGCCCGGGGACGTAGCCTGCTGGAGGACCCCGACACTGTGGATAGAACGTACATCGGGTTACCGTTCGAGTGGCGTTGCGGACTTTTCCCGTTTGACACGGGCCCAGGAGGTACGGTCACACTCCGCAGCGACACCCCTTCGACCCGGAGAGAAGAGCGAAGTTGTCCCCGACCCGCGAGTCCGCACACAGCGGCCAGCGACTCGTCATCGTCGAGTCGCCTGCCAAGGCGAAGACGATCAAGGGCTATCTCGGCCCTGGATACGTCGTCGAGGCCAGCGTCGGGCACATCCGCGACCTCCCCAACGGGGCCGCCGAAGTGCCGGCCGAGTACAAAGGCCAGCCCTGGGCACGGCTGGGCGTCAATGTGGACAGCGATTTCGAGCCGATCTACGTCGTCAACGCAGACAAGAAGGCTCAGGTCAAGAAGCTCAAGGATCTCCTCAAGGACTCCGACGAGCTCTTTCTCGCCACTGACGAGGACCGCGAGGGCGAGGCCATCGCCTGGCATTTGCAGGAAATCCTCAAGCCCAAGGTCCCGGTGCACCGGATGGTCTTCCACGAGATCACCAAGGACGCGATCCAGGAAGCCGTCCGCAATCCGCGCGAGCTGAACCAGCGGCTGGTGGACGCCCAGGAGACCCGCCGTATCCTCGACCGCCTCTACGGCTACGAGGTCTCCCCCGTGCTGTGGAAGAAGGTCATGCCGCGGCTGTCGGCCGGCCGCGTGCAGTCGGTGGCCACCCGCCTGGTCGTGGAGCGCGAGCGCGAGCGGATCGCCTTCCGTTCCGCCTCGTACTGGGACCTGACCGGCACTTTCGACACCGGCCGGACCGGCGACGCCTCCGACCCGTCGACGCTCGTCGCCCGCCTCATCGCGGTGGACGGCCGCCGGGTCGCCCAGGGCCGCGACTTCGACGCCTCGACCGGGGCTCTGAAGGACACCGCGAACGTCCTGCACCTGGACGAGCCGAACGCCCGGGCGCTGGCCGCCGCGCTCGCCGAGACCCGGTTCTCGGTCCGCAGCGTCGAGTCGAAGCCGTACCGCCGCTCGCCGTACGCCCCGTTCCGCACCACCACCCTTCAGCAGGAGGCCTCGCGCAAGCTGGGCTTCGGCGCGAAGTCCACGATGCAGGTGGCCCAGAAGCTGTACGAGAACGGCTTCATCACCTATATGCGTACCGACTCCACCACGCTGTCGGAGACCGCGATCCGCGCCGCCCGCGCCCAGGTCACCCAGCTCTACGGCGCCGACTACCTGCCGGACAAGCCGCGGGTCTACACCGGCAAGGTGAAGAACGCGCAGGAGGCGCACGAGGCGATCCGCCCCTCCGGCGACCGCTTCCGCACGCCCGCCGAGACGGGTCTGACCGGCGATCAGTTCCGGCTCTACGAACTGATCTGGATGCGGACCGTCGCCTCCCAGATGAAGGACGCGGTCGGCCAGTCCGTCACCGTCAGGGTCGGCGGGTCCGCCGCCGACGGCCGGGACACCGAGTTCTCCGCGTCCGGCAAGATCATCACCTTCCACGGCTTCCTCAAGGCGTACGTGGAAGGCGCCGACGACCCCAACGCGGAGCTGGACGACCGCGAGCGCCGGCTGCCGCAGGTCACCGAGGGCGACCCGCTGACCGTCGAGGAGATCACCGCGGACGGCCACGCGACCAAGCCGCCGGCCCGCTACACCGAGGCCTCGCTGGTCAAGGAGCTGGAGGAGCGGGAGATCGGCCGCCCCTCCACCTACGCCACCATCCTCGGCACGATCCTGGAGCGCGGCTACGTCTTCAAGAAGGGCACCGCGCTCGTCCCGACGTTCCTGTCCTTCGCTGTCGTCAATCTGCTGGAGAAGCACTTCGGCTGGCTGGTCGACTACGACTTCACCGCCTCGATGGAGGACGACCTCGACCGGATCGCCCGCGGCGAGGCACAGTCCGTGCCGTGGCTGCGCCGCTTCTACTTCGGCGCCGAGCCCGACGGCGGCCCGCCCGTCGCGGTGACCGGCAACGGCGACGGGGACCACCTCGGCGGTCTCAAGGAGCTGGTCGAGGACCTCGGCGCCATCGACGCCCGGGAGATCTCGTCCTTCCCGGTCGGCGAGGGGATCATGCTGCGCGTCGGCCGCTACGGCGCCTACGTCGAGAAGGGCGAGCGCGGCGAGGAGGACCACCGGCGCTCCGACGTCCCGGACGAGTTCCCGCCGGACGAGATGACGGTCGAATTCGCCGAGGAGCTCTTCGCCCGACCCAGCGGCGACTTCGAGCTCGGCAACGACCCGGAGACCGGGCGGCCGATCATCGCCAAGGACGGCCGCTACGGGCCCTACGTCACCGAAGTGCTGCCCGAGGACACCCCGAAGACCGGCCGGAACGCGGTCAAGCCGCGAACCGCCTCCCTCTTCAAGTCGATGGCCCTCGACACCGTCACCCTGGCGGACGCGCTCAAGCTGATGTCGCTGCCCCGGGTGGTCGGCACCGACGCCGAGGGTGTCGAGATCACCGCGCAGAACGGCCGCTACGGCCCCTATCTGAAGAAGGGCACCGACTCGCGCTCCCTGGAGACCGAGGACCAGCTCTTCAACATCACGCTCGACGAGGCGCTGGCCATCTACGCCCAGCCCAAGGCCCGCGGCCGGGCCGCCGCCAAGCCGCCGCTGAAGGAACTGGGCACCGACCCGGTCAGCGAACGCCCCGTCGTCGTCAAGGACGGCCGCTTCGGTCCCTACGTCACCGACGGCGAGACCAACGCGACGCTGCGCCGCGACGACGAGGTCGAGAGCATCACGCCGGAACGCGGTTACGAACTCCTCGCGGAGAAGCGGGCGAAGGCCCCGGCGAAGAAGACTCCCACGAAGAAGGCCCCGGCCAAGAAGACGGCGGCTTCGGCCGCCGCCGCGAAGAAGGCGCCGGCGAAGAAGACGGCGGCGAAGAAAGCGCCCACGAAGAAGCAGTCCAGCTCGGCGGAATAGCTGGCCACCGGGCCGGCGGCCCGGCTGCGACCCGGGCGGCCTCGCTGGGCCGGTGGCGATCCGCGGGGCGGTTGGTGGCTCGTGGCGCAGTTCCTCGCGCCCCTTTGGGCTGGGTGCTTTTGGGGGGCCGGGGCGTTACGGGGGTGCGCCTTGGGGTGATGGCGGTCTGCGGGCGGGTTGCTGGCTGGTCGCGCAGTTCCTCGCGCCCCTAACGGGGCCAGGTCCTCCACCCGGCAAGTCGACCCAGCCCCGAAGGGGCGCGGGGAACTGCGCGGGCGACCGGCCACCGGGGCGGGAGGTCCGGATACGGCGGGAAACGCCCCGCCGGGGCGGGGCCGGGCGGGAGGCACCCGCTCGGGTGGGGGAGATTCGCGGAACCCGCGCCGGACGTGTCGTACGTGGCCGATAGGCTGTCGGGATGACGCCTTCCGAGCAGCCGAACCAGCCCGCGGACGTCACTGACGCGTTCGCCGAGGATCTCGCGGCGGACTCCCGTGAGCGGGCCGTCGGCGCGCTGCTGAAGATTCCGGCGCTGCGCAGACTGTGGAGCGCGCAGCTGACCGGTGCGGTGGCCGACCGGCTCGGGCTGCTGGCGCTGCTGGTGCTCACCGTGCAGGCGGTCGCCTCCTCGGGGTCCTTCGGCGGAGGCTACCGGGGCATCGCCCTGGCGACCGCCGCCGTGTTCGCCGCACGGCTGATCGCCACCCTGCTGTTCGGCGCGGTACTCCTGGCCCCGTTGTCCGCGCTGACCGACGCCGGCGGACCGCTCGACCGGCGCTGGACGATGATCGGCGCCGACGGCGTACGGCTCGCGGTCTTCATCGTCGCACCGCTGTGGATCACCTGGGTACCGGGCTCCGCCCACCTCTGGCTGCTCGCCTCCGCTTTCGTCACCGGCCTCGCCGAGCGGCTGTGGGCCGTGGCGAAGGACGGCGCCGCGCCGTCGCTGCTGCCGCCGCCCGGCGACACCTCGGTACGGCCCGCGCCCGACCACCTGGCCACGCTGCACCGGCTCTGGCTGCGCACCAGCTTCGTCGCGCTGCCGCTGGCCGCCGTCGCGCTCGTCGTCATCACCCTGGTCAACACGCTGATCGCGGTCGGCGTCGACTGGTTCCACCTGCACCAGGTCGCCCTGGCGTCCTATGTCGCGGCCGGTCTCTTCTCCTCCTCGATCGCCGTCCTCTTCCTGCTCGAACTGCCCGCCGAGACCGCCGCCAGCCCGCGCTCCCCGCTGGACGGCCTGCGGCTGCCCAAGGGCCCGGCGGGTGCCGAACGCGGCAGGAGCGGCGCGCTGCCGCTGCTGGTCCTGGCCACCTCGGGGGTGGCCGGCGCGATCGGCGCCGCCGTCGGCGTCTCGATCCTGCAGGCCCGCGACCTCGGGTTCGGCCCGGTCGGCTTCGGGCTGCTGGTGCTGGCCCTCACCGCCGGCACGGTCATCGGCATCCGGACCGCCCCGCGCGTCCTGCCCGGCCTGTCCCGGCGCCGGCTGCTGTCGCTGGCGATCGGCGTCACCGGGCTCGGCCTGCTGCTGACCGGCATCGTCGCCGACCAGACGACGGTGCTGCTGCTCGCCCTGCTCTCCGGCGTCAGCGCGGGCGTCACCGCCAACACCGGACACGTGCTGATCGAGCAGGAGGCCGAGGAGCCCCGCCGGGCGCGTACCACCGACCATCTGCAGGCTGTCGCCCGCGCGGTGGTCGCCGTCGCCGCGATCTGCGCGCCGCTGCTGGCCGCCGCGATCGGCCCGCACCGCATCCACCACGGGCATTTCACCTTCGACCACGGCGGCGCCGAGTACACCCTGATGCTGATCGGCGCGCTGCTGCTGCCGATCGCCGCACTCGTCCTCGGCAAGACCGACGACCGCAGCGGCGTACCGCTGCGGCGTGACCTGCGCGAGGCGCTGCGCGGCGGGGAACCGGCCGCCGCGC
This sequence comes from Streptomyces polygonati, assembly GCF_042650325.1. Taxonomy (NCBI): domain Bacteria; kingdom Bacillati; phylum Actinomycetota; class Actinomycetes; order Kitasatosporales; family Streptomycetaceae; genus Streptomyces; species Streptomyces polygonati. The sequence continues at coordinate 862,233 of NZ_JBHSBB010000014.1, forward strand.
CGGCCGCCACCGGATTCTTCATCGCGATCGAGGGCGGCGACGGCGCCGGCAAGTCCACTCAGGTCGAGGCGCTCGCCAACTGGATCCGCAGCAAGGGCCACGAGGTCGTCGTCACCCGGGAGCCGGGCGCCACCGCAGTCGGCAAGCGGCTGCGCTCCATCCTGCTCGACGTCTCCTCCACCGGGATCTCCCACCGGGCCGAAGCGCTGCTGTACGCGGCCGACCGCGCGCAGCACGTCGACAGCGTGGTCCGGCCCGCGCTGGCCCGGGGCGCGGTCGTCATCTCCGACCGCTACATCGACTCCTCGGTGGCCTATCAGGGCGCCGGCCGCGACTTGGCCCCCACCGAGATCGCCCGGATCAACCGCTGGGCCACCGACGGCCTCATCCCGCACCTGACCGTGCTGCTGGATGTCGCCCCCGAGACCGCCCGCGAGCGCTTCACCGAGGCACCCGACCGGCTCGAATCCGAACCGGCCGCGTTCCACCAGCGGGTGCGGGCCGGCTTCCTGACACTGGCCGCGGCCGACCCGGCGCGCTATCTGGTGGTGGACGCCGGGCAGGCGCCCGACGTGGTCACCACCGTCGTACGTCACCGGCTCGACCAGCTCCTCCCGCTGTCCGAACAGGAGATAGCGGCCCGGGCCGAGGCCGAGCGCAGGGCCGCCGCGGAAGCGGCCCGCCTCGCCGCCGAGGAGGCCGCCCGCAAGGCCGCCGAGGAGCGCGCCGCGCGCGAACGCCAGGCCCAGCTGGAAAAGCTCCGCCGCGAGGAGGAGGAACGCCGCCTCGAAGCCGAGGAGGCCGCCCGCCGCGAGGTCGCCGAGCGCAAGGCCGCACAGGAGGCGGAAGCCGCCCGGCTCCGCCAGGAGGAAGCGGCCAGGATCGCCGCCGAGGAGGCCGCCCGCCGCGAGGCGGAGGAGGCGGCCCGCGCCGCCGAGCAGGCACGGCTGCGGCGCCTCGCGGACGAGCAGGCGCGGCTGCGTTCGGAGGCGGACGAGCGGCGCCGTGAGAAGCAGCGCAAGGCGGAAGAGGCGCTGCTCCGGGCGGAGGCGGCGCGGACTGCTGCCGCTGCCGCCGAGGCTGCTGCCGCCGAGGCCGCTGCCGCTGCTTCCGGGCCCGCCGGATCGGGGGAGGAGACGGCGGTGCTGCCGGCCGTCTCGCCCGAGGTGCCGGCCGAGGCCGACGACGCCTCCGGGTCCGCCGAGACGACGGCGGTGCTGCGGGCCGTTCCCGCGGCGGGCACGGACGAGGAGGACACCGGGGCGGATTCCGTGTCCGGCGCCGGGACGGGGCCGGTGACCGATTCCGGATCACGTCCGGAGTCCCGGTCCGGGTCCGATGAGAACACGACGGTCATGACTGCGGTGCCCGCGTCCGAGAACACCACCGTCATGACCCCCGTGCCGCAGATCTCGCCCGAGCGCGAACGGCGGGCCGAACCGCGCCGCGAACCGGAGCCCGACTCCGGCGACGCGCACGACTCGTCCGAGACGACCAGGGTGCTGCCGCCGGTCGTACCGCAGGAGTCGGAGCCGCTGAAGCCTCAGGCACCGCGGCGGCCCCAGGAGCCCCAGCAGCCAGGTAGGCCGCGCGGCACCCAGGCGGACGACACCGCCGTGCTCCCGGCCGTCCACGACACCGGCTCCCCGACCGACCGCGTACCGGACTGGATCTTCCGTCCCGAGCCGGCCGAAGTCGAACGCACCCGCGAGCTCCCCCAGCCCCAGCCCCAGCCCAAGCCGCGCACCCGCCCCCGCCCCGACTGGGCCGAGGAAACGCCGCTGGACGACCTCCCCACCCTCGCCGACGAACTCCTCGGCCCGCACAACGACGACGACTCGGACGGCCCGCGCCGCCCCCGCTGAGGCCCGCCCGGGCGGCGTTGGGAGCGGGCGCCGCGCGCAGGCCGGGAATAGCGGCGGTCGGCGGCCGGGTTTCCCGGATGGCGTCCGTTCGCGTGGCGCGGCGCGAGGAATCGAACCGGAAGAGAGTCAGCCGTGAAGGTCGAGATTTACTCCGACATCGCCTGCCCCTGGTGCTATCTGGGCAAGAGCCGCTTCGAGCGCGCGCTGGCCGCCTTCCCGCAGGCCGCCGATGTCGAGGTGGTCTACCGGCCCTTCCAGCTCGACCCCTCCGCGCCGCCCCGGCCGCGGCCCCACCGCGAGGTGCTGGCCGCCAAATTCGGCCCGCAGGCCACGGCGATGGACGACCGCCTCGCCCAGCTGGGTGCCAAAGAGGGCGTCGCCTTCGACTTCGACACGGTGCTGGAGAACAACTCCCTGCTCGCCCACCGACTGCTCCGCTTCGCCCTCGACGAGTACGGTGCCGCGACTCAGGCCGGCCTCAAGGGCCGGCTGATGACCGCCCACTTCGGCGAGGGCATGGACATCGGCGATCCCGCCCAGCTCACCGACGCGGCGGTCGCCGTCGGCCTGGACCGCGACGCGGTGACCGCTTTCCTCGCCGGTGACGCGCTGCGCGAGGAGACCCTCGCCGACATCGAGGAGGCCCGTCACCTGGGCATCACCGCCGTCCCCACCTTCGTGTTCGAGGGCCAGTGGGCGGTCCAGGGCGGCCAGGAGACGTCGACCTTCCTCCAGGTGCTGGAGCAGATAGCCAAGGAGACGGCCGCCGTGTCGGAGGACCCGGCCCTGGCGGTGGATCCGGCCGACGCCTGCGCGGACGGTGTCTGCGAGGCCCCGGCCACCCACCGCCACTGACGGTGGGCCGGCCGCGCGTCGGCCCACCCACCACCCGCACCCGGCGGCCCACCTCCCGCTACGAGCAGGTGATCTCGGCGTCCGCCCAGTCCGCGAGCGTCCCCAGTGCGAGGACCCGATCCGGCTGGACGACGAGCTTGACGGTCCCGACCCCCTTGAGACCGACATGGACCGGGACCGCCGGGTCGCCGCGACGCAGGGCCGCCGAGGACCACAGGCGGCTGCCGTCTCCGTAGACCGAGAAGCGGAAGGAGCCGCCCAGCCGGCTGCTCAGGTCGTCCATTCCGGCGTCGGCGTCGTACGACACGCAGGCGCGGTGGAGGTCGATGATCACCGTCGAGCGGCCGTGCACGGTGATGCCGTGGGCGTAACGGGTGCCGTCGATCCGGAGGCCCCAGCGGTCCCACCACCAACTGCTGCCGCCCGCACGGATGGTGGGCCCGGTTGCGGTCCGCCCGCCGTGACCCACCGGCAGTGAGTTGACCTGGTAGACCACCGGCGCGGGCGGGGGAGGCGGCGGTGTGGTGGGCGGGGGAGTTGTGGGAGGTGGCGGCGGAGGAGGCGGGGGCGCCTGGGTCGGCGTCGGTGAGGGCGTAGGGGTCGCGCTGGCGGACGGCGACGGGGGCACGGGCGCTGCGGGGCTCGGGCTGGTGCTCGGCGCTGGCCCCGGGGGGACCGGGGCCTTCGGCGTGGGCGTCGGGCCCGAGGGGAGCGGCGCAGGGGTGGTGGGCGTCGGGGTGACGCCGGGCGCCGCCGGGTCCGTGGCGGCGGGCGGTACGACATTCAGCGGATTCTGCGGCGGCTGCGACGCCGGTGAACCCGGTCGAACGGGAGCGGGGGGTAGGGGGGGTACGGGTGCGGATGCCGACGCGACCGGCCCCGCGGCCGGGGGCTTGGCGGCGACCGGCTCCGGTGGCTGCTTGCCATGACCGCCGGTGAGGGCGAAGGCGAGCGCCGCCGAGGCGACGGCGACCACTACGCCCGCGGCGATACCGACTTTCACCGGCGCACCCAGCCCCTCGGCCGCCGCGCCCGCGCCCGCGCCTGAACCCGAGCCGGCGGCTCCCGCCCCGGCCCCGGCAGCCGCCGCGCCCGCCGTCGTGCCCGCCGTCGTGCCCGCCGCGCCGCCCGTTCCGGCAGCCGCCGCGGCGGCGCCTCCCGCGGCTCCGGCGGCAACCGCCCCGCCGGCCACCACCACTCCTGTCTTGGCCGCCGCGACCGCCGCGAACCAGCCGATGTACGCGACCGGCAGCAGTCCCTTGAGCGTGGAGTTGAGATCGGCCAGTTCCAGCGAAGCGGCCGAACAGCGCGCGCACTCCTTGAGGTGACGATTCAGCTCGCGGTCCGCGCGGCTCCGCAGCGCGCCGCGGGCGTGCGCGCCGAGCCGGTCGGCGTAGCGCGCGCACGCGCCCTCGGCGGTGAGCGTCGAGCTGACATGCGCCTGGAGATAGGCCTGCCGCAGGCCCTCCCGGGCCCGATGGGCAAGTACGGCCGTCGCGTTCGGGGTCAGGCCGAGCAGCGGGGCGATGTCGCTCGGCGACTCGTCCTCCACCGCGGTGTGCCACAGCACGGTCTGCCAGCGCTCGGGCAGGGTGCGGAACGCCCGGATGGCCAGCGACCGTTCGGCCTCGTGCATCGCGCGCACGTCGGCGCCCAGGTCGGAGATCTCCTCGGTGGCACTGGAACCGGCCGCGGAGACCGAGAAAACGGCGAAGTCCTCGACGAGGTGCTCGCGCTTGGCGGTGTTGCCCCAAGTGGCCGCGACCCGCCGCACGGTGGTCAGCAGATAGGCGCGGACCGATGTCTCCGGCCCGCTGCCGCCGCGGATCGCCTGCAGCGTCCGGGCGAACACCTCGCCGGTCAGATCCTCCGCGGTGTGCGCGTCGCGGCAGCAGGTGCGTGCATAGCGGCGAACCGATTCGGCATGGCGCCGGTACAGCTCCTCGTACGCGCTGTCCTGCCCGCCCCGCACCTGAGCCAGCAACTCGGTGTCGGAGAGACCCGCCTGGCCATCACCTCGCGGCGCCGGATGCCCGGCCGCGAACACATCGTCATCCCCGGGAGCCGTTACCAGGGGCTCCCCGCCCTGTGCCGGCACATGTGCGCGGGCCGACTCGGCCCGTACGGCGTCGCCCCGCGCGACCGGATCCCGCTGTCCGGGCACCCGCTGCCGCGGTGTCGCGGCCCCCGCCTCGGCGCCCGGCCCCGTTCCGCCGGATTCCCCGTTTCCCTCGTCCACGCCGCAAGACTGGCACAGGAGCGGGGTGGTGCGTCATACCATCCGAAGGAACCACTCATCAGTGGGCACGCCGCGCACGCAATCCGCCGCTTTCACCCGATCGGGTCTTCCGTCGCGATGCCCCGCCCGGGAGCGGCTCCCGGGCGGGGCGGGCCTCATCGCGGGCCGTTGGCGGACGCCGCGCGCTCGCCGGGGCGGGAGCGCAGGCCCTCCAGGAGGATGTCGAGGAGCCGGGAGGACGCCGCAGCGTGCTGCTCCGGGTCCGGCAGGGTCGGCGCCGCTGTCGCGATGACGAGCAGTACGTCGGCGACCGACACGTCCCCGCGCAGCTCGCCCGCCTCCCTAGCCCGGTCGACGAGCTGGCCGACGACGTCGAGCAGCGTCCGCACCCCGTCCCCGTCGCCGTCCGGGCCGTGATCCAGGCCTTGGTCATGGCCACGGCCTCGACGATCGCCGGGCACAGTGTCGAACCCGTCCGGCGCGCGGCCGGCCGTGTGCTCGGTGGGCTCGGTGTGTTCGGCGCCGGAAGGCGCCGCAGCCCCGGCCGGGACGGTCCGGCTGCGCTGCTGCGGCACCCGGACCCCCTCGTCGCCCGCGTCGTACGCCTCGGTCGCCGGGCCTTCCACCCGCAGTACCTGCGGCGGCAGCAGCCGGCCGGCGCCGGAGGCGGCCGAGGTGCGGAGGAAGCGGGCGAGCGCGGACCACGCCTCGTTCTCCTGGCCGAGCGCGGTGCGCGCCTGCTCGGTCAGCCGTGCGGTCTCCTCCTGCGCGATCCGCCGGACCAGTACGTCCTTGCTGGGAAAGCGGCGGTAGACGGTGCCGACGCCGACCCGGGCGCGCCGGGCCACATCCTCCATCGGCGCGCCGTAGCCGAGTTCGCCGAACACCTCACGAGCGGCGCGCAGCACGTGCTCCAGGTTGCGCTGGGCGTCGACGCGCAGCGGGGCCGACCCGCTCGCACCCCCCCGTACTCCGGAACCGTTTGCCGTGATGCGCCGAGAGTCCTGAATGTGCATCTGTGTATCCCCCGGAAAAACTCATGTCTCCCCCCGGAGACTCCCCACCCTTAGCGAAGCTGCTGCGCATACCGCGCAGTACTACGAGATACAAACATAGTTGAGTGCGCGTCAAGAAAGAAGGGGGCGAACGGGGCAGGACAGCGCCTGTGGGGCGCACGGGCCCGGCGGCGCCCGGCCCGGGACGGCCCCGGGAGGGCCGCAGGAGGGTCGAGGGGCGGCCGGGAGACCGCCGGAGGACGCCCCGCGGTGCGCGCTTTGACCGGTGTTGGGACGCCCGGCGGACCGCTCGGCAGGGGATTCCCCGGAAACGTCGTGTCCGGCCTGTGGACAAACGGCTCAGGTCCATTGCCTCATGGAGCAATGACGGAGTCGGCAGCTTTGGCCACAACGAGCACACCGCGCATTCTTGTCGTCGGCGGCGGCTATGTCGGCCTGTACACGGCGCTGCGACTGCAACGGAAGCTGCGGCGCGACGAGGCCGAGATCGTGGTCGTCGAGCCCCAGCCGTACATGACCTACCAGCCCTTCCTCCCGGAAGCCGCGGCCGGCTCGATCTCGCCCCGGCATGTGGTCGTACCGCTGCGCCGGGTCCTCGACAAGTGCCGGATCGTGCCCGGCGAGGCGCGGAGCATCGACCCGGTCAAGCGGATCGCCACCGTCGTCACCGCGGCCACCCCCGAAGAGGGCGGTGAGGCGCTCGAACTCTCCTACGACCATCTGGTCCTCGCTCCCGGTTCCGTCTCCCGCACCCTGCCGATCCCCGGCCTGGCCGAACACGGCATCGGCTTCAAGACCGTCGAGGAGGCCATCGGGTTGCGCAACCACGTGCTGGAGCAGCTCGACATCGCCTCCTCCACCCGCGACGCGGCCGTCCGCGAGGCGGCGCTGACCTTCGTCTTCGTCGGCGGCGGCTACGCCGGAGTCGAAGCGCTCGCCGAGCTGGAGAACATGGCCCGCTTCGCGGTGCGCTATTACCACAACGTCCGCCCCGAGGACATGAAATGGGTGCTGGTCGAGGCCACCGGCCGCATCCTGCCCGAGGTCGGCGACGTACTCGGCAAGTACGCGGTGCGCGAACTGCGCGGCCGCAACATCGACATCCGCCTCGACACCCGGCTCCAGTCCTGCGAACAGCGGGTCGCCGTACTCTCCGACGGCGACCGGCTGCCCACCAGGACCCTGGTGTGGACGGCCGGCGTCAAACCCGCGCCGATCCTGGCCGCGGCCGGACTGCCGCTGAACGAACGCGGCCGGCTGCGCTCCGACGCCACCTTGCGGGTCATCGACGCCGACGGCGTATGGGCGGCGGGCGACGCCGCCTCCGTACCCGACCTCACCGCCGAGCAGCCGGGCACCGAGTGCGCGCCCAACGCCCAGCACGCCGTCCGCCAGGCCAAGGTGCTCGCCGACAACCTGGTCGCCACACTGCGCGGCCGTCCGACGACGGAGTACCGGCACAAGTACGTCGGCTCGGTCGCCTCCCTCGGACTGCACGAAGGCGTCGCCTACCTCTACGGCCGCAAGTTCAAGGGCTATCCGGCGTGGTTCCTGCACCGCGCCTACCACCTCAGCCGGGTGCCGACCTTCAACCGCAAGGCGAAAGTGCTGGCCGAGTGGGTCCTCGCCGGGCTCTTCAAGCGGGAGATCGTCTCGCTCGGCTCATTGGAACACCCGCGCGCCGAATTCGAACTCGCCGCCGGAGCCGACCGCAAACCCGACACTCCCTGACCCGCCCCACGTCGCCGAGATTCCCCCCGGGGGCGCCCGTCGGCCACACTGGGTAGGTGACCACGCGTGCACCAGCACTGGCGAACAGTGCAAGATACGAGGAATCGGACGTTTGAACCTTACGCGCTGGAGCGCCCGGCTCCCCGGAACGCAGCGACGCGGTGCCGTGCCAGCGGCACGCGGCAAAGTAGGCGACGCCACGGTCCCGGCCGCCGGAACCCTCCCCGGAAACCTTCCCGCCGCCGACCGGCCGCCCGCCCCGGCGGGCGGCCAGACCCCGGTTACACCCGGCGGCGAGCCCTCGGTCCGCGGTGTGCTGCGACTGCTGCCCGCCCTGATCGCGGTCACCTACGGACCCGGTCACCGTGTCGGCTTCGTCAACGACGCCTACACCGACGTCTTCGGACCCCGCGACACCGGCTCCCCGGCCCGTGACGCCCTGCCCGAACTCGACGAACTCGGCCTGCTCCCCCTGATGGACCAGGTCCACCGCAGCGGAAAGCCGCGCACCGTCAAGGCCCGCAAGGTCGCCTGGTCCGAAGGCTCGTCGCCCACCCGGCAGGGCTACTTCACCTTCACCTGCACTCCTGTCCAGGCCGACGACCCCGACCCCGAACGCCGCGGCGTCCTGGTCTTCGCCGCCGACGTCACCGACCAGGTGCAGTCCGCCGAACGGCTGCGGGAGAGCGAACGGCGGCTGCACGAGACAGCCGTCACCCTTCAGCGCAGCCTGCTGCCGCAGCGGCTCGAACAGCCCGACGACCTGCGGGTCGCGGCCACCTACCAGCCCGGCGGCACCGACGCGGCGGTCGGCGGGGACTGGTACGACGTCATCACCCTCGGGGCCGGGCGCACCGCCGTGGTCATCGGCGACGTGATGGGCCGCGGGGTGCGCGCCGCCGCGGTGATGGGACAGCTGCGCACCGCGGTACGCGCCTACGCCCGCCTCGACCTGCCCCCGCACGAGGTGATCCAGCTCCTCGACGGGCTGGCCTCGGAGATCGACGACACGCAGATCGCGACATGCGTCTACGCCGTCCACGACCCGAGCGAGGGCCGGCTGTCCTACGCCAGCGCCGGGCATCCCCCCATCCTGATCCGCGACCCCGACGGCACGGTCCGCCGCGCCGACGAGCCCACCGGCCCGCCGCTGGGCACCGGTGGCTGGGTGCACAGCTCCGGCAGCATCCCGCTCGGCCCGGGCTGCACCGCGGTCCTCTACACCGACGGCCTCATCGAACGCCGTGACGAGGACATCGACGAAGGCGTGGCCGCCCTCACCCGCGCCCTGGCCGGCGCCACCGGCGCACCCCAGGTGATCTGCGACCGCCTGATGCGCGCCCTCGGCGTCACCTCCGAGCACGACGACGACGTGGCGGTACTGGTCCTGCAGTATCCGGACCACACCGGCACCGACGCCGAACTCTTCCGCAACGCCTCCCTGGAACTCCTCGGCGGTGTCGAGGCGGCGCCCCGTGCCCGCGCCTTCGCCAGCGGGGTGCTCGCCTCCTGGCGCTTCCCGGTCGAACTGATCGACCTGGGCGTCCTCGCCGCCAGCGAACTCGTCGCCAACTCCCTCAAGCACGGCACCCCGCCGATGTGGCTGCGGATGCGCCGCACGGATCGCCGGCTGATCATCGAGGTCACCGACGGCGACGACCACCTGCCGCGCCGCCGCCGCGCCGAACCCGCCGACGAGGAGGGCCGCGGCATTTCGATCATCGCGACCGTCGCCTCCGCCTGGGGGTCCCGCCGCACTCCGGGCGGCGGCAAGGCCGTCTGGTGCGAGTTCGCGCTGCCCGGATAGCGGCCGGGCATGCGTGCTCGCGGAGCGCGGGCGGTCCGGCCGGGGCCGGTGCCCGGCCTCGCGGGGCGGCTCAGGCGGTTATCCGCTCGCCGACCGGGACGCCCTGCACGGACTGGGCCACCACCCGGGAGTGACGCAACGGGATCTCCTGCACCGGGGTGAGCCGGCGACCGAGGAACAGCGCGGTGACCGAGATGGCCAGGGAGCTAACGACCAGCATCACGATGTAGAGGCCGTACGCGCCCGCGCCGGCGATCAGACCGCCGATCGCCGGTCCGAGCGCCAGCGCCAGCTGCTTCACCAGCGCGAACGCCGAGTTGTACTGCCCGACCATCCGGTCCGGAGCCAGATCGGCGACCAGCGGGGACACCGTCGGCGACAGCATCGCCTCACCCAGTCCGAACAGCGCGTAGGTCGAGATGATCGCCGCCACCGCCGCCGCGTGATGGCCGTGCACGAGTCCGGACACCCCGGCCACCAGCCAGGCCGCCGACCAGACCGCGCCGACCGCGGCGATCACCCGGCTGCGCCGCCGCCGCTCCACCATCCGCAGCACCACGAACTGCGCCAGCACGATCACCGCCGTGTTGGCCGCCAGCGCGATCCCCAGCGTGGCCGGGGAGATCCGGGTCACCTGCACCGCGAACGCCGACAGGCCCGACTCGAACTGCCCGTAGCAGGCGAAGAACATCACAAAGCCGAGCAGGCAGACCAGCACCATCGCCCGGTCCGCGACCAGCGGGCGCCAGCCGCTCGCCGGCGCACCGGCCTCCGAGCGCAGGGGCACCTTCGCCATCCGGGGGGCACGCGGCAGCCGCACCCGGGAGATCACCGCGCCCAGCACCAGGAACATCGACGCCTCGATCGCGAAGAGCCGGACAAAGGACCCCGGGTGCGCGGTGTCCACGATCAGCCCGCCGATGAGGCCGCCGACACCCAGCCCCAGGTTGTTCAGAAAGAACTGCGTAGCGAAGGCACGGGACCGGGTCGCCGTGGTCGAGCACCAGACGATCATCGTGGCCAGCGCCGGCTGCACCACCGCCATGCCCGCCCCCAGCGCGCCGGCGGCGGCGATCACCACTGGCTCACTGCCGGACATCCCCAGCCCCAGCGAACCCGACGCCGCCAGCACCGTGCCCAGCACGGCCACCGGCACCGGGCCCCGCCGGTCGATGATCCGGCCGGTGAAGGGCAGCACGAAGAGCGCGGCTACGGCGAAGGTCGCCAGCACCGCGCCGGCCGCGCCCGCGCCCAGTCCCCGCACCTGCGACACGTAGATGAACGTGAAGGGCACGGTGAAGCCATTGCCGAACGCGCTCAGCGCGTTCCCGAGCTGGATCCGGCGCAGGGCTGCGCCCATCGCGGTGCTCACGGTCACCTCACTTGGTCCGTGGAAGCCTTCGGCCGTACAGAACTTCGAGGCAGAAGACTTCAGAGAGTTAGAGTTCGAAGCTAAAGAGTACATACCGAAGGGCTTTAGCGCAAAGGCCTGCCGTGTCATACTCGGAACATGACCGCCGCCGCAGGCTCCGACGGAGCACCGCACGAGCTGGATCTCGACGCCCAGATCGCCGCCTACCAGCGCGAATTCCCCGAGGTCGATCCGCAGGTCGAGAAGGTGGTCACCGCCCTGGGCCGGCTCAACCGCCGGATGAACGTCGCCTACGGCCGCCAGCTCGTCGACCTCGGCATCAGCAACTCCGAGTGGGAAGTTCTCAAGGCCCTCGTCGTCGTGGGCCGGCCCTACCGCCTGGGCCCCGGCGACCTCGCCAAGCGCCTCGGCCTCACCCCGGCCGCCATGACCCACCGGATCGACCGCATGGTCACCGAGGGCCTGGTCACCCGGGACCGCGACGAGGCCAATCGGGTACGCGTCATCGTGGAGCTGACCGACGAAGGTCGCGAGAAGTGGCTCCAGACCATGCGGATGGCCGCAGCCTTCGAGGACAAGCTCCTCCAGGACCTCACTTCCGTCGAATGCGCCGCGCTCGGCGAGATCCTCACCCGGCTGCTCCGCCGGGTGGAGTCCAGCCAGCCCGACGCCGGCGGCCGCCTGGAAGATCTCGACTGACACCGTCTCCGGCGGCGGGGGCCATCCGGGATCACCTGGGGTTGACACCCGATGAACGGGTGCGTAATGTTCTCCGGGTTGTCCGACGTGAGCGCCGACCCCGGTCGGTCCCCGGACAGCCATCCCGCAGGAACCTTTCGACTCGATGCGCGACTCGTCGCCTTGTTGAGTTGTCGCGCGTTTTTGCGGAATGCGGGTGGTCATTCGAATCGCCGGGCCGATTTGGTCAGGCGGGAGGACTTCCACTAAAGTCTCACTCGTCGGAACGGCCGAAGGGCCGGAAAGACAGCCCCGCTGACTGGGGGTCAGACGCTGGAAAGCGTCTGATAGAGTCGGAGACACAACGAAGGGAAAGCCCGGAGGGGCCGGTGACGGTCACGATGGCAGCTTCCGTTCTT
>NZ_JBHSBB010000015.1:0-46320 GCF_042650325.1 Streptomyces polygonati
TCTTCCGCAGATCCCGCATCAGCCCCAACCGCATGACCGTCATCACCAAAGCCGTCCTCACCCTGGAGCCTCACCCACATCACCGGCTACCTGACCGGCGCTGGCTGGAAGAACCGCACCCCGAGGTCCGGTTCGCCGCTCTCCTTCGAAAGCCCCGACAAATCCGTGCGGGTCGGCTACCACTCCCACACCAGGCCGCCGATGTGGGTCATCTCCGGCACCCCGCCCGGCCGGCCCGCCTGGAACGCCAGTCTCGGCGCCGCGGTCCCGGTGGAGATCCTTGCCGGCCTGACCGACGTCCTCGCCGGCCCCCGCCCCGCCCACGCACCCGATGTCCTGGGCCGCTTGACGGCCCGCGGCTGGAAGCCCGGCAAGGGTGAGCACCCCGGTGCCGACCACCCGGACAGCACCGCGACCCTGCAGTACCGACGCGAAGGCGGCACCGCGATGTGGTCACCTGGCACCGATGGACACAGTATTCCGCTGTGGCGGGCCGGTTTCTCCGAGCACACCCCGCTGCACGCGGTGGAAGCATTCGCCGCCGCGCTCGCCGACCCGCAACCGGTCCTGCGCCCGCCCGGGCGGATCCCCTTCGCCGCCGCCCCGCACGCCGCGACCACCGCGTACCCGGTGCTGCCCTCCCAGCTCGCCGCCTGGCGCCAGACCCGTACCGCCGCGGGACGCGCAGCGGCCTGGGCCCGCTCCGCCAGCAACCGCGCCACCGCCCGCCTGCGCCCACGCCCGGCCCGGATCCGGCAGGCGGTCCCGCTGCCGCCCCGCCCGGCAGCCCCGCCCCGCCCCGCTCACCCGCCAAGGAGCCGATGACCCACCCTCACCACACCGATACCCCGCCGCCTCGGCGCAGGCCGCGCGCCCGCATCACACCGCTGGCCCTGCTGCGCGCCCGCGCCCACCGCCGCACCGACCAACCCCCACCCCGGCCCCGGCCCCGGCCGCGGCCTGGACGCGAGGAGGACCGGTGACCCGCCGGCACGATCCGACCACCGCAGCAGGCATCGCCGCCTCCCTTCGGAACCTGGCCACCACCCTAGAGAATGCCGGCGCCGAGGAGGCCGCCGACCTCCTGACGGACGTCTTCGCCAAAGGCGGCGTCCTGGACGAACTCGACCAGGTCCTTACGGCCACCCGCCACCTGATCACCGCCGCCGCCCCGGCCGGCAAATGGGGCGAGCACCAGCCCGGGTACGCGCTGTACCACCAGCTCGCCGAAACCACAGAACACCTCTACGACCAGACACAGGAACTCCGCGACGCCCCGCAGATCCTGCGCGCACTACCGGACCCTGCCCCCGCGGCAACAGCGGAACAGGCTCGACCCGCACCGTCGGCAACCCCGCCCCTCCGTCCGCCATATCCCCGGCCCCGATCTCCACCAGGACGACCCGCTGACCACTGACCCCGCCCCCGAGCAGCCCGCCTCTGCCGTCACCGGGCACCTGCACGAACTGACCGCCCGCATCACCCAGGCCGAACCGGCGGCAGCCGCCGGCCTGCTGGCTGGCGTGTTCGCCGACGGCGGCGTCCTCGACGCGGTCCGCGAACTCCTGGGCACCGCCTTCGACTTCGTCGACCAGCAGGCTGAGGCCACCGGCCGGATGCAGGACCGGGCGGTGTACACGCTGTGGCACCTCCTGTGCGCCGCCTCCGACAACCTCGACGCCCAGGCCGCCGACCTTCACCGCGCACCCCAGATCCTGCGCGATCTGACCACCCCCGCCGAAGCACGACCGGCCACCGCTCCCGAGCCTGGGCGGGCGCAGGACTGGGTACCGCCGGCAGCGATCCTCGAGACCCCAGGCGCGCTGGAGGCGATCACCGCCCTCCTGGACAGGGGCACGGTCTCCGCCCCTCTGCTTGTCGCACCGGTCCTCGATCCCGACGACGGCGTCATCCCCCGCCTGTCGGACCTGCTGGCGTCCGCGTCCCGCTACGCGCAACGACACGGTGGCGCGCCCGAGTTGTGGCAGGACCTGGGCAGAGCCAGCCAGCACCTGGGCGACATCAGCGAAACCCTCGCCGACAGTAGCGCCGCTCTCGCGACACTGCCCGGTGTCATCCGCCGCCCTGCACCTAGTACTCCAGCAGGATTTCGCGGCCTGACCTGCGGGTTTCGCTGGGCGGGTGGAGTGTAGCGGGTCGTTGAATGGTCAGGGGCGGTCTTACGGAGACCGCCCCTCGATCGTGTGACGGCGCCGCAGGTAGTGACAGCGGCGGGCGACCGCTTGGCGTCGTCTGCGCCAGTTCGACCAGGTCAACGCGTGGTGTCGGCCTCGGCGTCCCCGCAGGTGCGGGGGCTGGGGACGACAAGCTGCCAGGAGTCGCCGGACTTCCGCCACTGTGAGCCCGATTGCCCCGGTTGCCTCACCGGTCCCGCCCCCTTTTTCCGGGCCTGGTGCGCCGTGGCGGCCAGGAAGGCGTGCGCGAGCATCGCAAGGGTGATGTGCCGGTACCAACCCACGTAACGGCGGACTTCGTACTGGTCGAGACCGCACTCGTTCTTCGCGGCCTGGAAGCACTCCTCGATCGCCCAGCGTGTGCCGGCGATCCGGACCAGCTCCTTGACGGTGGCGTCCAAGGGGGCGTAGGCGAGGTAGTAGGCGATCTCGTCGGGCTTGCTGATACTTCGGCGGGCCAGTGCCCAACGCATGCGGTGGGGCACCTCGCCCTGGTAGTCGAACTCGGCGACGGCCGGCAGCCGGACCGCCGCCCAGTGGTAGGCACGTGGGCCCTTCGCGCCGTCGCCGCACGAGATCTTCTCCCAGGCTTCGGCCGGGGCCTGAGCGAACAGGCCGTCGATGCGGGGGCAGCCCACCGTGAACTGGGACTTGGGCACCGCCAGCACATAACCGACGCCCGACTGCTCGAGCATCCGGCGGAACCGGCTCTCCTGGCCGTAGGCGGCGTCCGCGGTGACCCAGGTGATGGGCAGCGGCGAGGCAAGGCATCGCAGGACGATGTGCCGGGCCAGCTCGCCCTTGGTGGCGAACGCGCGCTCGTCAGGGACTTTGGCCGCCCGGCAACGTTCCCGGTCCTCGGCCCAGGACTTGGGTAGGTAGAGGTCGCGGTCGACCAGGACACGGCCCCGGGACGAGGCATAGGCGGCGAAGACCCCGATCTGGCAGTTCTCGGTGCGGCCCGCAGTGCCGGAGTACTGACGCTGGACCCCGGCGGACGTGGTGCCCTTCTTGATGAACCCGGTGTCGTCGATGATGAGGACGCCGCTGTCCTCGCCAAGCGTGTCGGCGACGTATTTCTGCAGGTCATCGCGGATGTCATCGGGTTGCCACTTCGCACCGGCGAGCAGGTGCTGCAGACCGTCGGGGGTGGAGTGACCTGCCTGCTCGGCCAGTTGCCAGCTGTTCTTGCGCGCCACCGGGGCAAGCAGCCCGCGGACGTAGTCGCGCATACGGCGGCGAAGTTCCACACGGCCGAATCGATGGCCGACGGTCACGAAGAGGCTGTCCAGTTCCAGGTCCCATTGCTCGGCAACACGCTCGGTGATCACGGGGGGAGACTGCCCCACGCCCAGTCACTACCTGCGGCGCCGTCACACGATCGAGGGGCGGTCTCCGTAAGACCGCCCCTGACCATTCAACGACCCGCTACACTCCACCCGCCCAGCGAAACCCGCAGGTCAGGCCGCGAAATCCTGCTGGAGTACTAGGCCCGATCCGAAGGGCCGAAGCCACCCCACGCTGCGCCTACGGATCGGGTGCGTCGGCAGCAACGAGGCCAGACCATCCCTTGGTTCGTCAGGAACGAGGACGATGGGTACCCCGGTCCTCTGCCTCTACACACCATCAACCGCCCGCCAGCCGCTACGCCGCTCTCATTCTGAAACGGTCAGTTACACCATCCCGCACACCACCCACCCGCCGGCCCCACCACTAGACCGGCAGCCGCACAACCCCCAACCCGAACCCAGTGAATCGAGGCCCGTGCCCCCGAGCATCACCACCCAGACCCACCTCACCCAGCACCCCGAGGCATTTCCTGCGGTAATCGCCACGATCTCCGGCAACGACTCGGTCCTGGCCCGGGCCATCCTGGCCGCCCATACCTTCCGTCCGCTGCGGCAGGACACGATGGTCCTGGCCCGCATTGACCGCGAGGAAGCCCACTACGCCGGCCAGGCCGCCCGCGCCCTGCGCGCGGCCGGCTTCCTCGTCGAGATCACCACGGACCTGCAGGAAGAGATCGGCACCGAGTGGACCTGGGACAACTACCCCATGGAGTGCAGCCGGGAGGAGATCCGCGAGGTCAGCGCCGTCGCGCAGAAGATCCACGACGACATCGCCTCGGGGCGGCTGGTCATCCACCACCACGCAAGCGACGGCTGGACCACCGTCGCGGTCGGCACCTACCTCGGCGGGGACAGCGTCCACCTGCACGGCGAGAACCACCTGCGGCAAGAGACCAGCGTCTACGACGACCCCAGCGAAGCCATCGCGGATTTTCACCGCCTCTACACCGACGCCGTACGCCCCGGCCACCGACACCGAGACATACGCCGCACGCGTCCTCGCCGGCACTACCCCGGCCGCTCAACCGTCCGCCTCTGCGGACACCTCCGGCCAGAGCCCAGCGACACAAGAGGAACTCGTGCCTGTTTACGCCGCCGGGGCAGGCGACCACGAGCAACTGCTCAACGCCTTCTTCGACGAGCACCGCGAGTGGCAGAAGTACCGCCCGCACGACGAGACCACCATCGCCAACCACGAAGACCTCGCGCTCCGGCTCGAATTCGTGCACGAGACCCATCCCGCCGAACCCAAGTGGACCATCGCGGCCTACGAATCCCCGGTCGGCGAACGCCTTTGGCACGCCACCGCCACCGCAGCCACCCCCATCCAGCTCGTGGCATGCCTCCTCAATGCCGTCGCCTGGCACACCGAGCAGGCCGTCACCGACGGCCCGCCGGCAACCGACAGGGCGATCACCGAGACCGTCTTGGCCCTGGTCGACGAGGGATGGAAGCACACGGCCGACGGGCACGGAACGTTCTGGACCCCACCCGACCACGCCCCCGCCGGCCTGCACTTCGACGCCTTCACCTTCCGCTTCCAGCCCAGCGCGAAACACCTCTGGACTGTCTGGGGCGGCAACAGCGCCGACCACCCCGCCTGGGCCATCCACCTCTCCCCCGCAACACCGGCATCCATCCTCCAGGAACTCACCTCCGAACTCGCCGAAGGCAAGAGCCTCCCCGAAGCGCCCTCAGCGACCACAGCTTCCCGCCCTCACCGGCCGCCGCCCGCCATCCCAGGTCTGCCTTCCGGCCCGTCAGCCGCACGCCCCGGCCGGTAACCGCACCCAACCGGCTCCCTCCGCACGGGGCTTGAACTCGCGCCGAACCCGCACACCGACCGGAGCCCGCTTGCACGAACAGCCAGGCATCGTCATCTCCCGGACCCCTCCGGGATCATCGAGGCCCGGGGAGGCGACAGCCTCGCCCACGCCCTCCTGGAACGGACGGGATTCGAGGCCCGCCGAGCCGGACACTGCGAGGTACCCAGTGGCCAGGGCCAGCACCACGAAAACGCCGTGGCGTCCCGCCCGGCGGAACTGCTCACCCTGGCCGGATACCGCATCGACCTCGACCCGGCCCTGCACCTGACCCGGACATCCCCCGGACCGGACGGCATCCAGCAACTCGGTGAGCAGGTCACCGCGCTCAGCGACGCAATGACCGGCGCGGGAACCTACCGCGTAGCAGCCTCGCTGGTCAACGCCGTCACACACGACTTCGACGGCATCCTCCGCCTCCACGGCCGTTTCTTCCGTGCCGCGGCCGAACAGGCCATGGCCGCACACACCGACAACGGCCCTGACCTCGCCCAGGACTTCAACGACGCTGCCGACGAACTGGCCCTCATCGGCCGGCGCCTGTACCACGCCGACCTTTCCATGCGCTTCCTCGGCCCACCCGATCCCCATCCGCAACACGCTCCCGCGACGGTTTCGCGAACCAACCAGCCGGCACGCGCAGCCTCCACGCCACCGTCCGACCCCGGCCCACTCCGCCCCAGCCGCTGACCCGCCCTCGACTTCAACTCCCCCATCGGAAGGAACCCCGCACCTTTGGCAGAACCCGAACTCCGCATCCTCTCGCTCGGCGCCGGCGTGCAGTCCACAACACCGCTCAGTCTTTCCGCAGAAGGCGTTCTCCCGAAAATCGACTGCGCTATCTTCGCCGACACTGGCTGGGAACCCAAAGCTGTATACGCCCACCTGGACCGGATCGAGCGTGAGATAGCCGAACCTGCCGGGATCCCGATCCTGCGCGTGTCCACGGGCAACATCAGGAATGATGCCCTCGACCCGGATCACCGCTTCGCGTCGATGCCCCTGTACATCCTCAACAAAGACGGCCGGCCTGGGATGACGCGGCGGCAGTGCTCCGTTATCTGCACCTCCTCAGGCTCGTTGATCGCGTGACCGACTCACGCGATCAAGGAGTGTGGAGTGGATCTCCGACAGGAACTGATGGAGGGACGTGCTGTCGTCCCCTCGGCCGGGGCAGTCGTCCCGGCCGAAGGGCAGCACCCTCCGTACATCGTCGTCAACGGCTTCAGCAGCGAAGTGGAGCCAGTGACCGCGTACTTGCGAGACCTGGCCCTGGGCGACTGCAGCCCACTGACCGGGCGGCGCTACGCCTACGGGCTCCTGCGCTGGTTCCGGCTGCTGTGGCTGCTGGGCACGGCATGGGAGAAGGCGACGGAGGCCGAAGTCGCGGTCCTTGCCGGATGGCTACGGTCGGCCCGCAATCCGCAGCGTCAGCGGCGCTCGCCCCAGAGCAGTGCGGCGGGAGCCGTGAATATCCGTACAGGCAAGGCGAGTCTCGGCCCTGGGTACGCGCCCCGAACGATCAACCATGCGTTGTCGGTCGTCAGCGGGTTCTACGAGTTCCACGGCCATCAGGGCCGCGGGCCGGTCGTGAACCCAGTGCCGGCCTCGCCGCAGCGTCGGCGGGTGCTCGGCCATCGCAGCCCCCTGGAACCGGCGCCCGTACTGGGCAGGGCCCGGCTGCGGCAG
Source organism: Streptomyces polygonati (assembly GCF_042650325.1). Classification (NCBI taxonomy): domain Bacteria; kingdom Bacillati; phylum Actinomycetota; class Actinomycetes; order Kitasatosporales; family Streptomycetaceae; genus Streptomyces; species Streptomyces polygonati. The sequence goes on from NZ_JBHSBB010000015.1 coordinate 7,057, forward strand.
AAGGTCGCCGACCGGCCGCCGCGGTCCATCCCGGACCTGCTCTGGGACGAGTTGTTCGCCGCCATGGGCTGCGAGCGCGACCGGGCTCTGCTCGACTCCTACGTCTCCAGCGGCGCAAGGGCGGAAGAACTCCTCGGGGTGGGCCTGGAGGACATCGACTGGTCCGGCCAGAAGATCTACGTCATCTCCAAGGGCACCCGGGCCCGCGAGGCGGTGCCCGCTTCCCCGGCCGCTTTTCTGCGGCTGGCCAGCTACCTCGATCAACGCGGAACTCCTCCCCCAGGCGAGCCTGTCTGGCGGACCCGGCACGGACAGGACCGGCCACTGAGCTACTGGGCGATGCGACGAGTCATCCAGCGGGCCAACGCCAAGCTCGGGACGAACTGGTCGCTGCACGACATGCGGCACACCGCCGCCTACTGCATGGCCAACGGCGGCACGCTCAAGCTGGAAGAGGTCCAGGCCGTCCTTCGGCACGCGAACATCCAGACCACCAACCGGTACCTGACCGTCCGCGTCGAGGAGCTCTTCGACGTGATGGCCGCGCACTACGCCAAGCCGCGCACACCCACCCACTACGCGGTCGGCTACGACCCGTCCGACATCGCGGCGGTGTTCGGTGCCTGAGACCACGACCTCCCTGCCGGCCACGGGCCGCACGCGTCGACACGAGTACGCCGACAAGGAACTGAGCTTTCCCAGCCGCTTCATCTCCGGCTCCCTGGAAGCGGCACCCGCGCTCGCGGCCACGCTCCCGCAGCCTCACGGGGACCTGAGCACGGCGTCCGCGCAGAGCATCGCTGAAGTCGTACGCGGCATCGGGCAGATGTCCGCCAACACCCGCAGCAAGCGGGTCCAGGTGACACGGACGATGCTCGACTACCTGAGCGACTTTCCGGGAGCCACCTGGCAAGAACGATGGGACGCCTGCCCGATCGCGCCCGGCGGCGTCAACTCCAGCGACCTCAGCCAGGAGCTCGGCTTCGGCCGGGATCTGAACACCGGCCTGCGCTCCCTGATCTGCCTGCGGGTGATCCAGCCGTCCTTGAGGGCCTTCCGCAGCCAGACCTTCCCCAGCTTCGCCACTCCGTTCCATGAGGCGCAGAACGACCCACTGCTCGACGCCTTCCACGACCGCGTCCAGGCACATGACATGTCCTGGCAGCACAAGCGCAACGCTCTCAACGACATCTGCGCCCTGCTCGCGGTCCAGGGCGTCTCGCTGTCCGATGTCACCCCGGCGGCCATGCTGCACCACGGGCACGAGAGTCGACGCGCCGCAGTCGCTCTCGGGCTGGGCGAGGCCAGGAAGGTCGTCTTTCCTGGGATCTGTGCCTGGAACGTCCTGCATGCCATGGGGCACTTCCCGCTCGACACCCCAACGACGCTGCGGGCAGCGCTCACCCGCGGCCAGCTCAGCGTCGAGGACTTGATCGATCGCTACCCGATCCGCAATCAGGGCATCCGCCAACTCCTGATCGACTACTGCAGCCGCCGCATGGTCGAGACCGACTACGCCACCTTGTCGCACATCTGCTACCTGCTGGGATCGATGTTCTGGCGCAAGGTCGAGCAGATCAACCCCGACCAAGCCGACCTGCGCCTCACCTCGGAGACCTATGCGGCCTGGCGCCAAGCGATCACCGTCCGGGACGACGGCAAGCCCCGCCGGCAACAGGACGACATCATCATCACCGTCCGCAGCCTCTACCTCGACCTGCACACCTGGGCCGCGCAGGAACCCGAACGATGGGCCCGCTGGGTCGTCCCATGCCCCATCCCGCCCGGAGAACTACGAGGTCTGGGCAAGCGCCGACGCCGCCACGATGAGCGCACTGCTGACCGAACCCGTCAGCGCCAGCCTCTTCTGCCGGTCCTCGCCGAGCACGTCGAGAACCGCTACGACCACGCCCGCAGGCTGCTGGAACAGGCGACGAGCACACCTGATGGCGTCAGCTTCGTCCTGGACAGCAGGACCTACCGGCGGACCGTGACCGAGTCCGACCGAAAGATCGCACGCCACGAAACTCCGCCCATCAAGGTCACCGACGAGGCAACCGGCCGGCTCATCCACATCACGACCGATGAGGAGACGGCGTTCTGGGACTGGGCCAGCATCGAGGTGCTGCGGCACTCCGGCATCCGCATCGAGGAGTTGTGCGAGCTCAGCCACCTCAACATCCGGCAATACCAGCGCCCCAGCGGCGAAGTCGTCGGCCTGCTGGTCATCGCACCGTCCAAGACGGACCGCGAGCGCGTCATCCCCATGTCGCCCGACCTGTTCCACGTCATCGCCTGCCTCATCCGCCGCCACACCCGCGACGGACAACCGATCCCGCTGGTCAGCCGCTACGACCCGCACGACAAGCTCTGGAGCACCCCTTTGCCATTTCTGTTCCAGCGCCGCATCGGCGCGAACCGCGAGGTGATCGGCACCAACACCGTCCTCAACATGATCCGGCGCCGCTGCGAGGCGCTCGGCGAGACACACCCCGGCTTCCGGGACCTGCACTTCACCCCGCATGACTTCCGCCGGATCTTCGCCACCGAACTGGTCAACAGCGGACTGCCCATCCACATCGGAGCGGCCCTGCTCGGCCACCTCAACATCCAAACCACCCGCGGATACGTCGCGGTCTTCGACGAAGACGTCATCCGCCACTACGTCACTCACCTCGACAACCGACGCAAGATCCGCCCCAGCGACGAATACCGCCCCGCCAGCCCCGAAGAGTGGGACGAATTCACCGAGCACTTCGACAAGCGCAAAGTCGAACTCGGCTCCTGCGGACGCCCCTACGGAACCCCCTGCCAGCACGAACACGCCTGCATCCGCTGCCCGATGCTGCACGTCAACCCCAAGATGCTGGCCCGCCTCGACGAACTCGAGAAGGACCTCCTCGCCCGCCGGGACAGAGCCGAGCGGGAGGGCTGGGCCGGTGAGATCGAAGGACTGAACCTCACCCTCGCTCTTCTCCGCTCCAAGCGCGACGAGTCCCAGCGCATGGCACGCCGACCCGCTGTCGACCTCGGCATCCCTGCACGCCGCCGTCCGAAGGAGTCGGAATGACCCTCCCCATGCCGACTCCTGGAACCGACCATCGATCACCGAAGGATGACGCTCACGCCCCGTTCCTCCAAGATCTCCAGGAGCAGGTCGAACAGCGAAGCCTCGCCATCGCCGGTGGACACGCGCTCTGCCAACCTCGCCCTGGCCTCGGCCGAGGAATCCCAGTGCAAGGTGAACGGAGCGGTGGCGCCCCAGCCGCCCCTCAAACAATCGTTCAGAGCATCAAGGTTCCAGCCGAAGTAACCGCCCGGCCCATTGATGGCCTCACCGATCGCGCAGTAGAAGCTGTCCCTGTCAACGATGTGCCGACCGTCCAAGGTGAACACCTGGCCTGCAGGAGTGTCGGGCCGTCCCTGACGTTGGTACTCCCGAGACCACAGCGCCACCGACAGCCACGCTTGGCGGTCTTCGGGCGCAAGATCGTGCCACATGCCGGTGCGAGTCAGGTGCCCCGCGCGGATCAAGTCCCACACCCGTTCCGCTCCAGCCAAGGCGTTCTCGCACCACAACGCCACCGTGAGGTCGACGAGGCCGGCTCCACGGGCGGATGGCTTGACGCTGACGACCGTGACCTCGTTGACGAAGTAGGACCCCATGGTGGCGCCGTCGCCGTCGAGGAGGTCGAACCAGGCGTTCCCCGCCAAGGCACGACGACCGCCGACGTGGTCAACGCTCTTCAGTAGGCCGCCCTGCGGCAGGCAACCCGCGAGGTGCACTCGGCGTGCTCCCTCTTCATCAGCCAGCGGCGTGAACAACCCCTCGGCCTCGTGAGCAGAACCCCAGAAGTCAGCATCGTCCTCGTCCGAGGTCAGCGCGCACTTCTGCCCCTCGCCACCCCGCCCTGAAATTCGCATCGCACTCCCCATGAGGGCGCCGATCTTACCGGCGCCCCGCGACTTGCCGGGCGGTCGCCGACGACGCCACCACCCCCACCCCCCAACTCATCCATCTCGGAGGCCCTTTGACGACTCACATACCCCCGTTCACCCATGAGAGTGAAGTGCAGAGAAGCACCGGCGAATATAAAATAAAGCCTATAAAAAAGAAAGTCCGTGAAATCCTGGGATACCCCTACCCGCAGCGCATCCCGAAGGGGATGTTCGTCGAGCAGTGGGTCGGCATCTCCACGGACGAGTTCCACCGGGCGAAGGACGCCGACGTCGCCTACATGCACAACCGTCACCCCCTCATCGTGGACCTGGACTGGTCCCGCGCCGACTGCACCGCCTACCTCGAATCACGCGGCCTCGCAGATACCCCGAAATCGAGCTGCCTGGGCTGTCCATTCCATGGAAATCAGCAGTGGAGGAATATCAGGGACCATTCTCCGGAGGAGTGGGAGGACGTCGTCGCGTTCGACGCGGCGATCCGTGCCGGCAATGCCCGCGCGAACGCGTCGGGCCGCCCGCTGCTGGGGCAGGCGTTCCTGCACCGCTCCCGCGTCCCGCTGGACCAGGCGCCGATCGACCACGTCACCGCCCGCGAATGGGCCCAGCGGCAGGCCGCCCTGGACACCCGGGCGGCCGGTGAGCGCCTGAAGGAGCTGGAGGACGGCGTCACCGGCGGCTGCTCGCCGTGGGCGTGCCGCGGCGACGAACAGCAGCCCGGGCAGGGTGACTTCGGGCTGACGGCGTGAGCCGCGGCCTGGTGCTCGACGCGTTCGCCGGCCCCGGCGGCTGGTCGCACGCGGCAGCTGTGCTCGGTGTGCGGGACATCGGGCTGGAGTGGGACCTGTGGGCGTGCCGGACGAGGGCGGCTGCGGGGCTGCTGACCGTCCGCACGGACGTGGCGATGTATCCGGTGTGGCCGTTCGTCGGGAAGACGTGGGGGCTGATCGCTTCCCCGCCGTGCCAGGCGTGGTCGATGGCCGGCAAGAGGCTCGGGCTGCTCGACCAGCCGCTAGTCCACCAGGCCGTCGCCGACCTCGCTGCCGGCCGTGACACCCGCGCCCGCCTGCTGACCGCGTGCCGGGACGAACGCTCCCTGCTCGCTGCCGAACCGATGCGCTACCTGCACGCCCTGCACCAGGCCGGGCAGCCCGAATGGGTGCTCATGGAGGAGGTGCCCGACGTGCTGCCGCTGTGGCGCCAGTACGCCGCGATCCTCCGGACCTGGGGCTTCTCCACCTGGTGCGGCATCCTCAACGCGGCCGACTACGGCGTGCCGCAGACCAGGAAGCGGGCGATCCTGATCGCCTCCTGGGTCCGCACCGCCGTCCCGCCCGAGCCGACCCACGCGGCGGTCCCGGAGCCGGAGTCGCTGTTCGGCCCGGGCCGCGAGCGGTGGGTCAGCATGGCCGAGGCGCTGGGCTGGGGCGCGACCGACCGGCCGGTGCCGACCGTGTGCGCCGGCGGCGGACCCGGAGGCGGGCCCGAGCCCTTCCCCTCCGGATCCAGGAAAACCCTCACCGACGCCCGCACCCGCGGCACCTGGAAGACCCACCCCGCCCCGGCCGACCTGGTGCTGCGCTCCCGGCGGGACGGACCCGGCTGGGCCCAGCACGGGCCGCGCGACAACCGGCCCGCCGACCCGCCCGCGCCGACGTTCACCGCCGAGGCTCACCGGTGGGCCTGGTCGCTGCGCAGCAACAACCAGGCCAACGCCACCGTCCGTTCGGCCACCGAGCTGGCCGGCACGCTGTTCTTCGGCCACCGCGCGAACGAATGCCTGTGGGTCGCCGAACCCCGACCAGGCGCCGAACCTCCGGCAGAATAGGACCCGGGCGAGGTCCCGGATCCGATCCGGATCACCGCGGTCGAGGCCGGGATCCTGCAGACCTTCCCCGCCGGCTTCCCCTGGGCCGGCAACAAGGGCCAGGTCTTCGGCCAGATCGGCAACGCCGTCCCGCCCCGGCTCGCCGCCCACCTGCTCGCCCCGCACCTCGGCGCCACCCTGGGCCGCGACGACTTCACCCTGGCCGCCTGATGACCCCCGACCATCCCACCGACTTCGACGGGCCCTACGACGACCTGCCCCCGCCGGAACCGCTGCACTACGCCGAGCAAGCGCTCCTCGGCGCCCTGCTCCTCGAACCCGCCCAGCTCCCCGGCGTGCCGGAATTGCTGCCCGAGCACTTCGCTAATCCCTCCCACAGCGCGCTGTTCGCGGCGATGCGCACCCTCACCCCACCCGACCCGGAGGTGCACCGGGCGAGCCCGGTGTGGCTGATGGCCGTACTGAAGACCGCGGTGATCACGGCGCCGGGACTGGATACCCCCCTGCCTCCACACCCTCATCAACGCCTGCCCGAGACCCGAACACGCCCCCGTCTACGCCCAGATGATCCGCGCCGAACACACGCGGCGGACCCTGCGCGAGCACGCCGTCCGGCTGGAACAACTCGCGGAAGACAGCACGCTTCCCGAACCGGCAACCGTGGTGCTGGAGCGGGCCGATGCCCTCGGGCGCTTCCTCGACCTCGCCGAACCCCAGTGGCCGCGCCAGCCCGGACACGTGCCCAGAGCGGTTCCGGCGGCGGCGAACGAAGCACCGGCAGAGGAAGACCTCGACGCCGAACGCCTCCTCCTGGCCGCCGGTACCGCCCGCCCCCAAGACCTCGCGGCCCTGGGCTGGCTGCACCCCGAGGACTTCCGCCTCCCCCTGCACCAGGGCCTGTACCGGTGCCTGACCGCCATGGCCCAGCGAGGCGACCCGATCGACCCGATCACCGTGCTGTGGAAAGCCCAGCAGCACGCCGTACTGAACGGCGCCGGCCCCGCCCACGTCCTGGACTTCCTGCGGCAACCCGTCGGTTCCGCCGAGCACTGGGCCGAACACATCTACACCCGCGCCCTGCTGGCCATCGCCCGCACCGCCGGACGCGAGATCACCGCCCTCACCCACTACCCCGCACACACACCCCACCACCTCATCCCCGCCGCCCGCCGCGCCCTCGCTCCACTCGCCCGCATGCACGCGCGCCGCCGCGCACCCCCACCCAGTACCGCCACGCCGGCCGCGTCACCGCGTCCCCCGGCCCTGACCACCACTACACCGTTCCGCGCCATCACCCGGTAACCCGACCCGGGGGCCGACCGAACCAGCGAAAGGCAGTATCTGACCGCGCTCAGTCCCACCGGGGCCCGCATCCTGGCCGCCCACACCCTCGGCGACGTCTCCGGACACCCCGCCGCCCTGGCCCGCCTCGAAGCCGACGGCCTGATCACCTCCGACCCCATCCGGGGTGGCGCCCATCGCATCACCGATGCGGGATGGGAAGCGTACGAACAGTGGAAGAGCGAGTACGGCCCGCCCGCGCCACCTCCCACATCCGGTGTGCTGCCCAAGCTCCCCGAACGGCAACACGACGCGGTACTCGCCGCTGCCCGCCGCCCCGACCACCTGGTGCCGGGCGTCGATGACCACGTGCCCGGCTTCTTCAACCAGCGGACCCTAGCTGCCGTCCACGCCGCCGACTATGCCGACGACCCTGCGAATACGGGATCCTCCACGGCACCTACGAGCAGTCCGGCCGGGCCCTCTACCTGACTCCGGCCGGACGCGAGTACGCTCGCCGGCGGGGCAACATCCCCTCCAGACGGCGCCGCATCGTGATCATCTCCCGCGGTTCGAAGAAGGCCGAGCCGTCCTGGGAGGAATTCGGCTACCGGGACGTCATCCCCGCCGGACAGCTCTATACCGGCACGTATCACAAGTCGCTGCGGCGCGCCGCCGACGCCCTGACCGACCAGTCCCTCATCCGGATCATGTCAGCCCGGCACGGCCTGGTCACCCTGGAACGTCCACTGCACCCTTACGACACGCAACTCGGCGACATGGACGCCATCACACCTGAGCAGATGGCCCGGCACACCGCCGCGCTCGACCTGGACGACGCCCACGTGATCTTTCTGGGCGGCAGAGATTACGCCGAATTGCTACGGCAAACTTTGCCACACACACTGGTCCCGCTCACCAGCGGACTGGGCGACCAGCGGGCGCAGTGCCACACCCTCAGCCAATCAACCGAGTTGGTCCGGGTGTGGTGGCAAGCCGCAGCCCGCCTGGCCGATCACCCCAGGGGAACACTTGCGAAGGACGAGCCAGCGCAAGCGCGGGTGAGCCTGCCCCCGTCAACCGGACCGTGCCCACCTGCGACCGGCGCCGGAGGCCGATCGCGAGGGTAGCCTCGGGTCCGTGCAGCCCTTGGCATCACCCGAGCCGCACCAGCTACGGACACGGCAGCCACCGCCAGACGCCCACTCCCGTCTGGCCGATCCTCGCAGAGTCACAGCATCGGGAGGCCGACTCACCCCGCGCGCCGTTGCCCGGGGCGTGGCAGGCACGCCCCGGGCATACTCGAGTACATGGCTGCCGGGAGGCGTTACGCCGACCCGCGCCCCTACGCACTACCCGGCTCAGTCAGTGAACTGGCGGGGCCGTCGAGCGCACACGTCATCCTGCTCGTGGCGGTGGACTGGTCCCAACAACACCGCTACGACCTCACCGACGACAAAGCCCGGCGCCGGCTGTAGGAGACCATCAACCGGGAGACCGCCGAAGCCGCCGACTTTCGCCGCTACATCAATGTCAGCCTGTTCCCCGGTTTGTGGCCGGTCTTGTAGCTGCGCGCCCGGCCGAAGAGGCTGCGGGAGGACAGGTTTCCCGAGCTGAGCTTCCCCGCTGCGCAGCAGGGCGCCGACGCGCTCCAGGTTTTTCTCGGCACGCAGGCGGACCTCCAGGTCCCCGGTCCCGTGATAGTCCAAGCCGGTCACGTCCCGGGGGAACCCAGGGACGAGGTCGACCGCCTTGGGGTCCGCCCGCAGGTAGACCAGCACCTCGGTGTGCCGGCCCCGGCCGACGCAGGCGATCTTCCGCAACCGCCGGTCGGCCCGGTCCTGCCTGCGATCGGTCCGCCGCACGTCTTTGGACAGCGACACCAGCACCTCGTCCAGGCCGGCCCGCAACTCGCCGATCGCGCCCTCGACCAGCTGCGCCTTCGGCATGCGCCCGGCCCAACCGGAGTTGCCTCTCGCACCTCGGTTGGGCCGCGGCCCGACCGACCCAAGGCCTAGAAGGCCGGTGCCGAACATGCTGCAGCGGACCGAGTCGATGCAGCGCCGGATCTCGCGGACCGCGTGCCGATGGTAGCGGCTTCTGCACCGCCCCCAGTACCCGCAGCACTGGCCTCGACGCACTCAGCCGTCTCTACCCGAAGAGGGGTTCCTGACCTAGCGGCAACTCAAGGTGCAATTGGTGGACCATTCCCAGTTCCACGGGCCGCAGAGAGCCTGCACAGCTGATCAAGTACCCCTCGCGTCGGTGACCGACTTGTGGCGCGTCGTGTCGGACGATCTTCCACTGCCCGACCCCTGCGGGTATGGCAGCCAAACCGGTTCGCTGGCAGGTGGGGCACGTCGTCCGCGGCATCCTCATGGGACCATGGTGCCCGACACGGCTGACAATCTTCCCCCTGAGACGGATCGCCCCTTGCGGGCTGGTCGAACCATGTCGGCGCCCGCGCGAAGCAGACTCGACTCACCTTCGTTCAAACCCTGTTCTCGCTCGGACGACGTTTTCCAGCCGCATCGATAAATACGCTTCAACCATCAGTTAGCCAAAGACTTGGGCGATAGCGTCGTGGCTGTGGATGCTCTCGAGATTCCGGATGCTCACGGTGTGACTGAGCCCTCTGTCGCGGCAGGCAATACTCAACCCGCGAGCCATGTCTTCTACGAAAACAGGATGGTCGTAAGCCTGCATGGTCAAGACTCGCTCGTCGGGCCGCTTGACTAGTGGCACCACAGGGGCAGATCCGCATTTTTCGAGAAGCCGTACTGCATCGTTTACCGGTAGGGGGTAAGGCGATTCTCCGAAGCCAGAGACGGCAAGCGTGACCCGACTGCGTTGATTGTGGGCGCCATAGTCGGAAATAGCTTTCGAGCATGGGCAGAGGCTTGTGACGTCACTGGTTACTGATGTGATCACCGTTGTATTGCCGCTGTCCCACTGTCCTTTGACGCAAACATCGTGTACCTGGAACGATTCTGCCCGACTGGCCGCAGCAATGACGGTGGTGCCGATGGGAATGGAGATGGTCACTGCGAGCGCTGGTGCTTCAAGAAGATCGGCACCGATTTTGAGGACCTGCGGCAGTGACCGTGGGTCGAAGCGCCGAAGGTGGTCGTGCACAAGGGCGACCATACGACTCATATGGGTACCGCGGCGGTTGTGCTGAAGTCGTACGGTTACCTCGATGTCGGCTATGCCGTCTTGGCGAAGGTGACCGTCCTCGAAGGTCAGCGGATAACGCAGGCCGCTAATACCTACTTGATCGATCTCGATGCCGCGGGCGTCCACTTCCTTCTGAATGTCATGCACGGCTACTCACCCCGATAGGTACAGCCGGAGGTGCACGTTTCGTGGACAGTCAGGGCCGACAACGCTGGGAGGCTGGGCTGCAGCCGTTCCCAGAGCCAGCGCGCTAGAACCTCGCTGGTCGGGTTCTCGAGACCTTCGATCTCGTTAAGGTAATAGTGGTCAAGTTGAGCTTCAAGCGGCTTGAACGCCCGCTTGAGGTCCCCGAAGTCCATGACCCAGCCTGCCTCGGGGTCGACAGGGGCCTCGGCATGAACGATGACCTTGTAAGAGTGCCCGTGCAGTCGTGCGCATTTATGGCCGTGGGGGACCTTAGGGAGGCGGTGAGCGGCTTCGAACGTAAACTCGCGAAAGATTTCCATTACTGAATTCCCAGATACTTGTGCGTCTGGAGGGAAAACATCCAGCGCGGGTTCTTCATGCAGTACTCAACGGTCGCGCGAGTATTGGCCTCTATGTCGGGGCCGTCCATAGGCTGGAGGCGAAAGTTCTGAAAGTTGAGGTGCTCGAACTGGCTGGGTTCGCCGCCCAACTGCGGGTATACCAGCTTCAGTTCCTGCCCGCTCGTGACGACAAGGTCAGAGCCGATCTTGGGACTGACGCAGAGCCAGTCGATCCCCTGCGGTGGCACCCGGGTGCCGTTGGTTTCCACGGCAACTTCGAAGCCCTTCGCGTGGAGGGCTTGGACGGCCCCATCGTCCAACTGAAGAAGCGGCTCGCCCCCCGTACACACCACGAATCTGTGTTCCATGGCGGTGGACGGCCAGACCTGCTCAACTGCCCTGGCGAGACTCTCCGCCGAGGCGAAGCGACCTCCGCCTTCGCCGTCGGTTCCTACGAAGTCGGTGTCGCAGAACTGGCAGATTGCCCGGCTGCGGTCCTTCTCCAACCCTGTCCACAGGTTGCACCGCGAGAAGCGGCAGAACACTGCAGGTCGGCCCGCATGACTCCCCTCACCCTGCAGGGTGTAGAAGATCTCTTTGATCAGGTAAGTCATTCTCACGCGTCCTGGTACTGCACGGGGTCGGCCACGCCCGCTTCGGCGAAGCCCTTCAGACGCAGCAGGCAGGTCTCGCAGTGCCCGCAGGCCCGGCCCAGTTCGTCCGGGTCGTAGCAACTGGACGTCTGCGAGTAGTCGACGCCCAAGCGCAGGCCCTCGCGCACGATGTCCGCCTTGGACATGGCAATCAGGGGGGAGTGGAGCTTGAGTTCCTGAGTGCCTTCGACGCTGGCCCTGGTGGCCAGGTTCGCCATCTTGGCGTATGCATCCATGTACTCGGGGCGGCAGTCAGGGTAGCCGCTGTAGTCGACGGCCGTCACGCCGGTGAAGATGTCACTCGCTCCGACGGTCTCGGCGTAGGCCAGAGCGAACGAGAGGAAGATGGTGTTGCGCGCCGGGACGTAGGTGATCGGAACGCCGCTGCCGCCCGCGTCCTCCAGCGACTCGTGCTTGGGCACAGCGATCTCGTCGGTAAGGGCCGAGCCGCCGAAGATCCGAAGGTCGATGTCGGCGATGACGTGTCGAGCCACTCCCTGGGTCGCAGCAACCCGACTAGCGGCCTTCAACTCAACGCTGTGGCGCTGACCGTAACGGAAACTCAGCGCGTAGGGGGTGTAGCCCTGTTCCTTGGCGATGGCCAGGACAGTCGTCGAGTCCAGGCCACCACTGAGCAGAACGATCGCTGGACGCCCCATGGGGTGCTCCCTAGTTAGGTCCGTGTCTATTCGTGCAGCCTAGCGTGAGAACTGACAGGTAGAGTAACCGCAACAAGGTACCCAGTTAATGCCGTGGAGAGTCGGGGCGCGTGAGGCAACTATCGCTGGTGGTCACCTGCTCGGACCGAAAGGTTGCCGTGCCGGAGACCTCCCTGCACGCCAGGTCGCTACCCGACGGAACCATAAGGCAACGCTCCGCAGTTTGGCGTGACCGCATCAGTGCCGCCTCCAACGCACGACCACTCTCGGATCTCTACCGCGGGGACCACTGGACACAGGCTTGCCGGCTCTCTGAAGCAGCGGCCCGGTCGGGATTCGAGACGCAGTTGTGGGTGGCTTCCGCGGGTCTCGGCCTGCAGCCGGTGGGGCCGCTCTCGGCGTCGGCCCCGCCCTACGCGGCCACCTTCAGCGTGCGTCACACAGACTCCGTCACTACCTGCGCAGCGGATAACTCCATGTGGTGGAGCGAACTACAGGAGGGGATCAGCAGGGTCACTCTGGGGGAACTCGGCCAACGCGGACCGGTCCTGCTGGCACTCTCCGAGGTGTACGCCGGCGCGATGGACAACGAACTGCGAGCACTAGCAGGAATGGACGGCGAGACTCTTCTGATCGGCGGCGCATCCGAGATGCCCGGTATCCACAGGGTCCCCTCGAATGCGGGACTGCGGCGTGCTCTCGGCGGCACCCTGACGAGCCTGAACGTTCGCATGGCCGCCTCCTGGCTGGAGCACTGTCATAACGGCAGGTTGACCGCCCCTGGTACGCGCAACTCCTGGCAGCGATGGGCCTCGGGTGTCACCGTCGCCGAGCGTTACAGCCGGCAGGCCCTGACCGACGAGGACGTCATCGCGTTCATCAAACGGAAAAGCAGCGCGCATCCGGGCATCTCTCGAACCCGGCTGCTGCGGACCCTGCGCGACGGCGGTCAAGCATGCGAGCAGAGCCGGTTTGCCAGCCTGTACGCCTCCTGCACAGCGGGGGAACAGTGACCGAGAGTGTCATCAAGCGCCGCGCACTGCGCATCGAACAGCATCCCAGCATCCCCTTGTACCTCTTCGCCTTGGAGGCAGGCGAAGTGGATCTTGTAGCCGATGTTGCCCGCATCTCCCGCGACGAGGCAGGTCGGCTCCTCGGATACCAGCGCCCCGAAAAGAAGCAGCACGTCAAGCAGATCTTGGAGTACCTCGACAGCGAGGACGTGCTCTTCCCAAACGGCCTCATCCTCGCCCTTCCCTCCACCGTTCGCTTCAGGGGGAGCCGCGGCCCCAACAGCACGGACGGACTGTCGACCATCGGGACGCTGGAGATTCCCCTCCCTGCCTCCCGCGACGCGCCCCGCCCCGCCCTCATCGTTGACGGCCAGCAGCGCAGCCTCGCACTCGCGCTCACCAAGAAGTCAAAGCTTCCGATCACGGTGGCTGGTTTCGTGGCCGAGGACCTCGCGGTCCAGCGCGACCAGTTTCTTCGTGTCAATACCGTTTCCCCCCTCCCGACGAACCTGGTGTCCGAACTCCTCCCAGAAGTGAACACCAAACTTCCCACGAAACTGTCGGCACGCAAGCTCCCATCCATCCTGGTCAACGCACTCAACCAGGACAGCGACTCCCCCTTCAAGGGGCTCATCAAGCAAGCGTCAACCACCCCTGACAAGAAGTCAGACGTCGTCGTCAAAGACAACAGTCTCATCTCGGCAATCGAAGAGTCTCTGCTGCCTTCTGGCGTCCTATTCCCTTACAAGAACCTCTCCAACGGGACTATCGACACTACGACCATCCGCAACATTCTGGTTGTCTACTGGACCGCCGTGCGGGACACCTTTCCCGAGGCTTGGGGACTGCCCCCTACGAGAAGCCGCCTCATGCACGGTGTCGGGATCCGCTCGATAGGCCGGCTCATGGACCGGGTCATGGATCGAGTCTTGACGGTGGCCGACATCAACTCGAAGGACGCCTACGACAAGGCCATGGCCGAATTGGCACTCGTCAAACCGAACTGCCACTGGACTGAAGGCCGCTGGCTCGAGCTCAACATCTCTTGGAATGAGCTGCAGAACACCCCCCGCCACATCAGTACCCTGTCGAACTTTTTGATCCGGAACTACTTGCATTCTAGGATGAGCGCGTCATGAGTATGAAATTTTATTTCCCGGACAGCCAAGACCAGGTGAGTCCTACTTATAATTTCATGCGCGATGAATACACAGATTTCCGGGTCCGTCAGCGCGACGATATCTACGCCCACCAAGCCGTCACCCCAGCACCATACGACGGAATACTGGTCAGCAAGGCTATTGTCGACGGTTCAGTGAAAGGTTCCGGAAAATATAAGGAGTCTCAGCGCGAAAGACTCTATCGGCTCGGCGTCCGAGAATTCTTCAGGTTGCCTAAGGAAATGCACAGCCTGGGAGACTGCGGGGCTTTCAACTACGTGAATGAGGAGTATCCCCCTTACACCACGGAAGAAGTCCTCGACTTTTACGAGGGCTGCGGATTCGATGCCGGCGTGAGCATAGACCATGTGATCTTCGGATACCGGCCGAACGCTTCCGAAGCCACCGTTGATGAGGCGTGGGCTCGGCGCCGCAAGATCTCACTGGGGCTCGCCGAGGAATTCATTGCGGGTGTCAAGACACGGGGTATGGAGATGACACCTCTCGGCGCAGCTCAGGGATGGAGTCCCGATAGCTACGCAGACAGTGTGAAACAACTCCAGGAAATGGGCTACGAGAAGATCGCCCTGGGCGGCATGGTTCCCCTGAAATCGCACGAGATCGTGAGTTGCCTGGAGCGTATCAGCGAAGTGCGCACCGCAGGAACCGAACTCCACCTGCTGGGCATCACACGCATCGACAGAATGGAGGAGTTCTTCAAGCACGGAGTCAGGAGCTTTGACAGCACCTCAGCATTCCGACAGGCGTTCATGGACGAGCGCAACAATTATCACTCGCCAAACGGCGCCTATACGGCAATCAGAATTCCCCAGGTCGACGGAAACCCGATACTCAAGAGGCTGATCCTTGCTGGAAAGGTCTCTCAATCGGATGCCATCAAGGCCGAAAGGGAGTGTCTACGTAAGCTCCGGCAATACGATAAAGGAGAGGCGGACCTGGAGCCCACCTTGGCTGCAGTAAGCGCCTATCAAACCATTGTCGACGATTCGAAGATCGAGAAGTACCTCCCCCGATACAGGCGCACACTCGAGGACAGGCCCTGGCAATTCTGCCCGTGCAAGCTATGCCGGGACGACCGCATCGAAATCGCTATCTTCCGTGGAACCGAGCGAAACAAACGGCGAGGCTTTCACAACATGACGGTTCTCGAAGCAAAAATGCGGATGCTCGCTCTCGCATAGCTTTACAGCCCTCCACCACAGACGACTATTAACCAATCAGGAGACGACGTGGCCGACCGATACACCTTGAGGCTTCCAGCGCTTCAGGTCAGCCAAGGTGCCAGGAGCATCTTTTGCTTCGCTGTGGACGGGAAAAGGCTGCACGAATTCACCGCCGTCTCACGGATCCACAGGAACGACGACGAGGAACTGCAAGGGTACCAACGCCCCGAGGCACTCAGTCATATCCGTGCGATCCGCCGCTACCTCGAGTCGGACAGTGCGATTCTCCCAAACGCCATCGTCCTGGCCTTCGATACGAGCGTCAGATTTGAGCCCACCGCGCAGACCAGATCTCGGGGCAGCAGTGCCGCGGAGCAGTACTCCGTCCCCGGTGAACTCGTAATCGAGGTCGACGAATCCCTGCCCGAAGACCAGAAGCCAGCGTGGCTGGTCGACGGGCAGCAGCGAAGCGCTGCCATCCGGGACGCAGATCTGGCGTCATTCCCTATTGCCGCTGTGGGGTTCATCGCAGACGGCCAGGCGGAGCAGAGGTCCCAGTTCATCCTGGTCAACTCCACCAAGCCGCTGCCCAAGGGCCTCGTCAATGAGCTCCTTCCCGACACGAGCGGCCATCTGCCGCCCGCTTACGCTCGGCGCCAACTCCCCGCCCGTCTGATGACGCGTTTGAACACCGACGGCAACGGCGCGTTCTACGGTAGAGTCAGCAGCCCGACAGCCCCGCTTGGCTACATCAAAGACAACAGCCTGCTGAAGGTTCTCGAGCACAGCCTCTACGAAGGCGCCTTGTACCAGTACCGCAATTCTGATGGCTCTGGCGATGTGGAGAGGATGCTCGCCCACTTCCAGGCGTACTGGTGCCTGGTCTGGAAGACCTTCCGGGACGCGTGGCGCCTGCCCCCCAAGGAGTCGAGACTCACCCATGGTGTGGGTCTGCAGGCGATGGGATTCGTCATGGACCGGCTCACGGCGGAAACCCCTGTTGAGGAGGTCGACTGGGACCGGGTGCGTGAAGTTCTAGAGAGTCTCCACGACCATGTGGCATGGACCTCTGGGACGTGGAAGTTCACTGACGGTGAGCGCCCCTGGAACAGTCTGCAGAACACCCCGACTGACCTGCGTCTGCTCAGCAACTTCCTGAAGCCGCTCACTCAGGGATAAAGGGTCTAGTTGATCACGACTGGTGGCCGTCCGCGTAGTTGGGGGCGGCCACCGATGCACGGTTCTACAGTGTGTCCGCAGCCTGGCGCAGGCCGTGCATCGTTGCGCGCAGCATCGATGCCGACCCGCTTCCGTCAGCGTAGGCAAGTTGTGCTCCGGCCTTCGCGTGCTCGGTGATGAAGCCGGTCGCTGCGTGCTTCGCACAGCGGGTAGCCAGGACGACGACGTCGGCGTGGCGGGCCTTATTCCGCAGTTGGGGCGTGGCGACGTGGTCGTACGCTGTGGTGACCTTCACTGCCGGAGCGAGCTTCTTGACCTCTTCCTGGCATCTCACGAGCACGGCCTCATCCAGTGAGTACAGCAACACCGTCAGTTGAGGGATCTCGGCATCGGTGGAGAAGGATGCTTCCTCCCTTGTGTCGGTGGAGGTGGCCCAGTCGAAGCCGATACCGAGTTCTTGCGAAAGCCGGCGGGCGAAGGCAATGTCGGCGTCGCCAAGGCGCAACCTGTGGACCCACAGGGGATGCAGCAGCACGCTGACGAGGCGGCTGCGTGCCGCCGTGTCGGGGCATGCGGCCAGGAAGAGGCGATCCACGAAGTCCAGGACTGCCGAGGCACGTTCGGGACCGACCCAGCGGCTGCACTCCGCACCGACATCCTCAAGGATCTCAGCGTAGGTGCCAGCAGCGGGCGCTGCTCGAAGCGCGATCTCCATCAGGGCTTGCACGACGGCCAGATCGCCAGGGCTGTAGCGGTCGAATGCCACGGCATTTCGGATGAAAGCGTGCGCGCACTCGGCGGCTGGCTGGTCGTAGCCGACCGCGTCGAGGAAAGAGCCAACCCCGCGCCACAGCTCGCCGGCGGCCGCATTGCCTACACCGTCGAGGAATTGAGCGAGGGCCTGGTCGCTTTCTGCCGGTGAGGGCCACAGCGACCAGGTCCTGTCTTCCAGGGCTTGCTTCGCTGCGGGGGACCCCTGAGCGAGCGCAGAAAATAGCGCTGGCCATGAGCCGATCTCCGTCGCCGGTACGCATACGTTGCCGGGCTCCTGCTCTTCAGCCGAGGAGGAAGACTCTGCGGTGAGTCTTCTGGCCTCGTTCAGGACCACGGCTGGGATCTGAGGCATCTGTCCCAGTTCCTCAGCCGCCGTGATCACGCGCTGGGCCGTGGCGGGGTCGTCGCGGATCACCGCCGCCAGGAGGAGCACAGTCATCGCCTGGGGACCGTATGTCCGGGGATCGCCGTGCATCAGGCCTGGGACCGCCCGGCCATGTTCGATCAGCCGTTCCTTGGCAGCCGACAGGTCGCGCACCGCCAGGGGGTCTTCCAACGCCACGGTGTAGACGGCGTTGAGGATGGCTTCCTTGACGGGGGACGGGGGGTCCTGGCGTACAACGTCGTGGATCCCGGGAAATTCCAGGACAGAGCGGCTCTGCCCGAGCCGGTCCAGCCGCTTGAGGGCCAGATGGGCGAGGTTTGTCGCGGTAATCCCGCCGACAGCAATCAACTGGTCCAGGATGTCGCGGGAGGCAGCCTCACCGCCAGCTGCGAGAGCAGCATCGAACTCAGCCAGGAGACGGCCGACAGGTTTGACGACCCGCCACAGTCGGGGCGGCCTCGCCGCCAATGTGGTCTGCATCAGCCCCAGCGCGTCGGAAAGCTGCTGCCGGTAGTTCTGGTGCCTACCCGTCCTGAGGCGAAAGGTGACGCGTTCCCCCGCGAAACCGAGGATGGCGCTCTCCACGGGATCGTCCGGGTCCAGCCGGTCCGGGCGAAGCCCTCGCCACTCATCACACTTGACATAGGTAGGCCCTGCGAAGGATTCGATCAGCTCAGCGGTCTTGGCGGCGTCCGCCGCGTCGCGGGTGATCACGTAGACGGCGTACTCGCCGTTTTCCTCATTCCAGCGCGGGAGCACGACGGGGGCATCGACGCCAGCTTGCAGATTCTTGACAAATCGTTCGCTGCGGTCCTTGTGGCGAAAGGCGGGGTTCCTATTGGGCCAGGCGTCATTACCGGGTCCGAAGAATGCGTCGAGAAACGCCTCGACCCGTTCTGCCGTCCGCTCTCCCAGTTGCGTCATGCGCCGCCCTCCCATCGCGCGGAGAGGTCCAGACGCGCCTGCGCGGCTGCCACACCTCCCACTTTGTATGTAACGGATTCGTCGTTCTTAGCCATCCCACGGATGGTGAAGTTCATCGAACCGTCGATAATCCACTCGCCCGCACAGAGTGTTTTCTCATGGATGTTGAGGTCCTCGTCGATATGGATCTCAATATCTGATGAAGTCCTGTGGAGCCGCCGAAGGAAATCGTCATTATGAGGGACTGCCCGTGTGACGACATGCACCCGGGTACCGTTAGCGGCAATACGGTTCAGGGTCTCCGAAAGCCTGTAGCTCTGCGGTGGAGTGCCACCGAAGAGCGAGTCGTAGGCACCGTCACTGTTGTCCAGCACCTGCACGTCGGTGATCCACGGGGACACCAGCCACAAATGGTTGTCGGGAGCGATGAGGGCCGCGAGCATGGCAGCGGCGAGTACGGAGTCGACCTTGACTCCTGTGTGCTCGCCAGTGCGGATCTTGCGTTCCATGGCTTTCACTGGGAGGCCTCCCGCAACTCGACGCGTACCCGAATTTGATTTTCCTGGCGAAGGATTCCGCGGACCTCTCCATAAATGCCGAGGACATCACGATCAACACGGATAACCGGGACATAAGATAGGGCCTGCGCCATTGCCGCCTCATTCCCGCCGGGACAGACAAGTTCGACGGCCGAGTTCACCGTCAACTCAGCCTGGTACCTCTGTACCCAGGTGGGATCGGTGACGTCGATGCGTGGCAGTCGGTCGTCGTGGGCGGCCTGCACTAGTAGCCGTTCCAGCACGGGTGATGCCGCGTAGGGCTGGTAGTGCTGCAAATCCTGGATGCGTGCCTGGCGGCCCCGCGGCCACAGCATGCTGGAGACTTGGTCAGCGTTCAGCGCACGACCACCGGGCAGGCTGAGGCGGCCGGAGCCCACGGCGTAGGCCACAACACGGGCGTCGACTTCTACGCCCAAGCGGCGCTCGAGGTCGGTCCAGGCATTCACCAGGGCCAAGGCGTCCATGTCTGTTGCGGGTCCGGACCCCGGCCTCAGCAGGCGTGTGGACAGTGCCGCCACTGCCGCGTGCCGGGGCGGTCCGTCCAATCGGGTCCATTCCTGGCGTAGTTGCTCGAGTGCCGCAAGGGTATCTGCGGCCGATGCGCCGCTGCGCAGTGCCTCCATTGCCTGTGCAGCAGTTCCTGTGGGTTGTGCGGTGACATGGCGCAGGAGTCTGGTGAGGGTGGCGTCGACGTACTCGTACTCGCTGGGGGCCAGGCTGCTGGTGACCAATTCCCAGAAGCGCCGGGGGTCCTCGGAGTAGTAGCGGACCAGATATTCCACAAGGCCGAGGCCTCCGACGGAGGTCTCGCTGAGCCACACTTCGGATAGCGCCTCGGGGTGATCGCCGGGGAGGGTGTCGACGATCAGGTCACCGTCCTGCGCGTGCGTGCACGCTCGCTGGGTCGCGGACAGGATCGCGGCAGCCACGGTGTCGCGGTAGGCACGTTGTGCCAGGGCCGCGGTGGCGGAAGTGATATCGGGAGCGACCAGCAACTCAGAGGCGCGATCAACAGCCGCAATGACGGTGTCATCGTGGGCGAGTGCGCTGAGACCGGCAACGAGTCGGTCGTTGTCCACGGCCTGCTCCGACACGTCGGCATCACGGTAGAGGACCTGGAAGACCTGTGCGAGGTCCTGGCTCCAGCCGCCGTTCATGAGGGTTGCTCGTACCTCAGTTGCAGTGCCCTCGGTCTCGAAGCCGACCAGTGCGAAGGCAGTGAGGTAAATCTGGGCCAACCGGTCCCGCTGGAAGGTATTGGAGATCCCGGCTAGGTCCGGGTCCTCGGCGACCGTCTGGGTGAAGGCCAGGGCACGCCACTGCGGCGAGGCGAGAAACCGTCCCACCTCCGGATCGCGGAAATTGAGCGGCTTGAGTTGGAATCGGGCAGCGTCCACGCCGAGGCGAAAACCAAGGGCGGCCGGCTCTCCCCTCAACTCGTACTGCACGCGCCGGTTCTCGCTGCCGCCATGCTCGTAACGGACCTCGCACTTGGCGCCCGTGGTCAAGCGCCGGACCTCAATCGGGTTCCCCGCGGCATGTGTCGCGAAGCCGACTGAATCGATCCGTTGCTGCCAGGCCGACGGCTTAGGTACAGGGCCGTCCCCCAGAGGGACATCATCGGGGATCACGATCTGGGTACCCCATACCGGCGTCGCCTGGGACTGGTCCGCGATGTCGCGGGGAGGCTCCAGGAGGGAGATCCTCTGGGGCCGGACCACTGCGTATGTTGTGGTGCTCTGGCCGTGTGGCTGCCAGGATCCCTGAGGCTGCCCATCTGCAACCATGTCCCTCAGGTCGATCGTGTTGCTTCCCTCTGGGGGCAGGGGCAGCCAGGTCCGGTGTTCGTCGCGCGCGTGGCCGAACCGCCGGCTCACGCGCCCAGGTACCGCTTCAGCGAGCGCGCGCCCGATCGGCATCGATTCGACTCCCCCATGCTCGAAGGGCAGTGCCAGACTGACTTCCGGAAGGTTCAACGGCTCGAACAGGGCACGGGTGATGTATTCGGGCAGCATGGCGCCCTCGGACGCACCGGGGTCGGTTCTTACTGGCTTCCAGTTGCTACGCAGGCGACGCAGTGCGGTGGGCGCCACTGCCAACAGGATTGAGCGCGGCTGTTCCCACATCACCGCCTGGGCCTCATCCGGGCTGATCTGTAGGGCCCTGACCAGATGCTTGGCTAGGTGGTCCTGGGCGCGTTGATCACTGAGCAGTTCCGCCAGGATGGCCGCGAGCGCTTCGTGTTCGGTTACGTAGTTGGCCGACACGGAACCTCCCTTGGGGGCTGTCAGCAGTTTTCGCGGATCCCCTCGGTAGATGCCCTTGGTACGCATCATGCGCCCCGCCCAGTCCAGGAGCGCCTGCGCCCCCTGGATCTTCAAGACGTAGCGGTTGTGCAAGGGAAGATTGGTGACGCTGACCTCGGGTGCGAACAGGGTCTCGTATCCCTGGTAGGCCAGGCGATCGCGACCGTAGTCGGACAAGGTGACAACCGTCAGCGGGCGGGTCCCGCGCTCGCGACCTGCTCGGCCGCGGCGTTGGATGAACGAGGCCGCATTGCGGGGGGCCTTGTGCTGCAGAACGAGGCCGACGCGGGGGTCGTTGAAGCCGACTTCCAGGGATGCGGTGGCGACCGTGAGGTTGGCTGCGTGATCGACGCCTACATCCTGTGATGAGGTACGCCCGATGCGGAGCGGATGGATGCGCAGGGTTGGGTCGAGTTCATGTCCGATCTCCTCAACGATGTCCCAGGACTGAGCTTCCTCGTAGCGGGCTTGTGGTTCGGGCAGTTCACGGGAGCGAAGACCGGCGAGCACTCCGGGGCTGCGCCTGTTGGTCCGCTGTCCACGGTGGTTCTGGCCCCCTTCTGCATCGCGAAGGTTCTTGTAGAAGCGATTGGTTACGTCAAGGTCGTCGGTGAACAGGAAGCCGGTGGACCCGTAGAGGAATGAGTCGCCTTCAGGGTCGAGCGTACGGCCGAAAAGCATCGCAGCCTGGATGGATGTGGACAGCAGGCTGGTTCCGGACACGGGGTCACCGCGCAGTGCGATGGCGTATTCGCGCCCCTCAGACGTCATGGACTGAGCGTCGTCCAGGGGGGCGACGGATTCAACGTCGCTCTGGCGCAGGCCGACGAGTTGGGCGAAGAAGCGATCGGCGTCCCGCAGGGTGGCGCTGAGGCCAACGAAGGTCACCGGCTTTTTCGCCGCTTCGCGCCACCGGCGCAGCAGGAGGGCTACCTGGGCGCCGTGCACCCCTGTGTAGGTGTGGACCTCGTCCAGCAGGACCAGGGAGGGGACTGCACCCCCTCTCCAGCCCAGCAGGTGCTCGAGGTAGCCGTCCGAGCTGCACTGGTTGAGCATCTCAGTGGTGGTGAACAGCAGGTCCGGTGGATTCCTTTTCAGTGAGTCCCGGGTCAGGGCCAGACGCCCGTCCTGCACCTGGTAGCGGCACCGGTTGCAGCTCAGCCTTTCCTTGCCGGCGTTGCGGTCCTGGTCGTACCACAGCAGGTCTCCGTTCGCGCACTCAGGGTTGGGGCATGGGAGGAACGGGCAGACGACGCTGTCGCCGATACGAGTCCAGGCACGAGGCGCCGCGGACTTGGTGAGCCGGTCGTCGCTTGCGTTCCATGGCGTGTCGCCGTACAGGGCGCCGATGCGGATCGGCCGCTTGCCCCCTTCACGCAGTACGTCTTCGACCCGGGACGCGACCTGGACGGCCTCTCTCAACTGGTCGCGCAGCAGTTCCTTGCGTGGATAGAGGGCCAGGGTGTGGACTCGCCCGGGCGCTCCGCTGCGGATCCCGGCGGCTATGGCGGCGAAGGCGGGGAGGTAGAACGCGAGCGTCTTGCCGCTGCCCGTGCCGGCCCCGACGATCACACCTCGGGAAGCGCGCCTCGCAAGGGAGGTGTAGATGGCCTGCGTCGCCTCCATCTGGAAGCGGGCCAGTTTGAAACCTTGCAGTTGTGCTGTTGCGACCCGCTCCTGCAGTTCGCCCCAGTGGGGCAGTGCCCGCAACTCCTTCAGTGCGTCGGCAACGTCGATGTTGCGGGTGGGGTAGCGGCGGTGGCGGACGTGGAGTCGGTAATCCGCCACCAGTCTGGGGGACTGTCGCCACCATCCGGGGGGAGGCGCGTCTCCCGACCAATCCTGTCCCCGGCGGGGGGGGAAGAGTTGACGTAGGCCAACCGCCAGCCGAAGGGTCTCCGCCAACCTCGTGCGGTAGCGATGCGATGAGTCCGCCGCAGAGGGAACCCTGAAGATGAGGGCCAGGCTCCGGAGTTCGCTGAGGATTTCCTGCGCGGATGTGCCGACCGGGGTGCCTGGCAGATCTTCACCGCGCACCTCCTCGATGGTGTCGAGGACGTCGTCTTGCGAGAGTGCCCCTTCCGTCATGCCCCAGGCGAGCAGTGGAAGCTCGAGGTCCTCCAGCCGATTGAGGAGCTCGTTGGCGAACTTACTCTCGAGCATGCGCCGGGTCACAAGCCCTTCCTTTTCAGTGTGATGTGCTTGTCCATGCTGTACTCGCGCAGCAGCGCGATTTCGCTGTCGCTCACGTCAGCCAGCGCTAGGCCTGGTTGCTGTCGCAGCCTGCGCAGCAGGCTCGCCAGGGCTTCGGGCGGATCCGCCTCCTCGGCGAGCAGTTCAGCCAATCCGGCGTGGGTGGTGGCGAAGGCGGTCATGACGTCCTTGGCGACCTTGCCTTTCGCGAGGCGTTCGAGCTCGGCCAAACGGCCAGTGGCTCCCTGCTCGAGATCCGGCGCCAGCATGGCGATGCGTGGGACGGGCAGGTCGTCGAGGAGTTCTCGCGTCCACGCGGACCAAGCGACTTGATTTGCCTCACGGATGCGTTCGGCCACGGCCTGGATCTTCTTCCTGGCCGAGTTGCAGAGCTGATTGGTGGGAAGGCCGCTGTGGCCAAGGCCCCGCTCGAAA
This sequence comes from Streptomyces polygonati, assembly GCF_042650325.1. Lineage (NCBI taxonomy): Bacteria > Bacillati > Actinomycetota > Actinomycetes > Kitasatosporales > Streptomycetaceae > Streptomyces > Streptomyces polygonati. The sequence continues at coordinate 31,252 of NZ_JBHSBB010000015.1, forward strand.
ACGGCTCTTCCGTCGTCGAGACCGGAAAGGTCGATCCCGGTTCCGGCCCCTTGTTTCTGCAGAGCGCGCGCGACCCCCACGTGGATCTTGAGGGTGTTGAGGTCTCCACGCAGTTCGAGCAGGCGCGACGACACGCGTGTGGCATGTCTCGCGGCTTCCTCACCATCGGCGATCCGCGTCGCGTGGTCTTCGAGTTGCTTGGCTTTCTCGTACACGGACGGCCGGGTCATTGGCCCCCAGTCCCTTCGCCCAAGGAGCGCCAGTCAGCGGCCAGTTCCTGCATCCCGGCTGCCGCATTTGTGGCCGCCGACGAGCTCGCGCGCAACTGGGCGCCCTTCAAAGCCTCGTCCAGCCAGTCGTCAGCCGCAGTGAGGAGGTCGCAGATGACGGTGAGCGAGGACCCCCGGTCCTTCACTGCGGCGCGGATGTGATCAGCAGCCCGCGACGCCGGGGGCCGACCCGCGCCGAGAGCTCGTTCAAGGTCATCTTCCAGGGCCGTGACCGCCGCCCAGTCGGCGTCGTCGACACGGTCGAGTAGCCTGCGGAGGGTTCGATCGCGCTCTGTGGTGAGGGAGAGGTTGCCCTCGCGTGCCGTGGTGAGGGCGCTCCGGATGGCTGCGTGGGTGTGCTTTCCAGGGGTTCCTCGCGGCTGCCTCTTCCGGATCTCCTCAAGGAGTTCTTCAAGCATCCTGAGTTGTCCGTCAATCACCGTGGACCAGGTGGCGAAGCGCTTCACCGCCGGTCTGACCCACGCGGGCAGCGCGGTGCCGGGGGGCAGTTGCCACGACCAGTCGCTGGCAGCCTTCTCCACGAGAGGCAGGGCCCTTGCAGCATCGAGCATCCGCACAGCACCCGTCCCCTGTGCGATGCCGATTCCAGTTCTGATCCGCTCGACGAGGGTGGTGCGCTGGCTGAGGTGCTCCGAGAGCATGCCGGACCACCGCTCGGACATTGCCGCGCTGCTGGACGGCAGCCACCCGGTTCCGTCATCGATTATGGCTGCAAGTAGTTGCTCATCCTTCATCCCGGGCCAGGCGCGGCCAGCCAGGGCCGCTCCGATGAGTGAGGCCCGCATCCCAAGGACTAGGTCCTGGTCAGTGATCTCCAGGTGCTTCTGGATCCGCGTTGCGAAATCCTCGGAGTGGCGCTCAGCAATGGTGGCCAGTCGGCGGACGTCCTCGCCTCGGACTTCGTTCAGGTTGCTCTCTGCCCGGATGAGGCTTCGGAAGAAGCGGCTGTTCGTCGCGCTGCGCTTGAAGCGGATGGGGGCCGTGTCGGCGCCGGTGATTCCCTCGACGCCCGCGCCCTCGATGCTGACGACGGTGGCGTTGTTGGGCCATCCGTTGTCCTTGGGGCTCGTCTGCTGGCGCATGAGTGGGGTGTTCCACCGGTAGCGCTGTGCCACCGCAGTGGCGACGGCTTTGCGGACGATTCGGGCCGGATCCTGCTGGAGGTCGTCTCCGCGGGTCACCCAATTCTCGGCGTTCGCCAGGTGGGTGGCCACCGACGGTGCGATCTTCTGCTTGCTTGCAGTGTTCGTGGGCACCTCTGCAGGCTCGGGCGCCATCGGCACCTGAACCCCTTTAAGCAAGGGAGGTAGCGCGAACGCCTCCAGGAGTACTGGGTCGATTTCCAGCCCTCGTGCGGCTGCGTCCGCCCAAACCTCAAGAACGATCTTACGGCGGTCGGCGTCAACTAGATCGCTTTGTTCAATGGCTTCAAGCGCCTGGGTCCCCAAGGGCTCGTCGATGGCCGATGCCGGGAACTGGGCCTTGAACGAGGGGTCCGGGAACTCTCCGCGTCGGAGCGCTCCGGCGTGCTCGATCAGTACAGGGCGGACGACGCTGCCTAGAACCGTTCGTGGGATGAAGGCCCACGGCTCGTTTTTGGGTGCGGTTGCGTGGACCGTGCGGAGGAGAGCTGACCTGTTGAAAGGGTAGAGGCCGAAGCCCTGGCCGGATGCGCCGAAGGAGTCGTGGCAGCGCGACTGGAGGGGGCACCTGTCGCAGGCGTTGGGGATACCGCTGTCACCGCTTCGCTCCAGTTCCTGGCGTCCGATGCGTGCCGCGTTCAGGTAGCGGCCTACGAAGCCAGCCATCTGCTCGGCCCCGGCGTCGTCGGGGCCGAAAGGGACATCGAGGTCGTAGGCGTAGCCGATGGTCGCCCGGATGCGGGTGAGGACGGTCTCGGGGAAGGAGTCCCGGAAGTACCCCGTGGTGACTGCCATCAATGTACGGATGGGAGCCAGGATGGTGGTCCCCTCCCGGTGGGCCGCTTCGACCAGAGCATCCAGGAGATCTCGTTGGACGCCTTGGATCAGGGCGAACTCCTCGATGAGGAGGATGATCTCTTTGCCCTGCTTGTGGTACTCCTCGCGGACAAGCGTCATGGCCTCGAGCAGGCGCCCCATGCCCAGGTTGAAACTGCGGTTGACGGCCGAGTCCAGGTGCTGGTTGAGCAGACCGATCGCGACTTCCTGGAGGTCCGCCTTCGAGGTCAGATGCTGCACCCACTTCTTTGCGATATCGGATGCCTTGCCGACATCGGTGATGTCCAGGGGGAGGTCGTCGACGGTGAATTTGAGAGGGCGCTCGCCCTCTCCCGCCGTACGGTCCCGCAAGAGGTGGCTGGCCAGTTGGGGGATGAACTTGTCGGAGCCCAGCATGTAGGCGCTGACATGCGGGTCGTCCAGGAGGGCCGCGAGGCCTCTGGTGCCGAACAGTTGCCTGGCGGGACCCGAGATCCCCGTGCCGGTCTCGGCAGCCAAGGTCTCGCTCAGAGCGTGGACGAGGCGACGTGCGAGGGATGCCTCGTCGACATCGGCAGTGAACCTGTCGACCTCAGAACTGAGTTGGTTCAGACGGTCGCTGTCAGCTCGCGCGATGAGGCTCTTGATGACTGCCTTGAGGCTTGTCTTTGATTTCTCCAGGTAGATGACCTCGCGGCTGGCGGATCGGTCATCGACAAGAGCGAGGTGTTCGCGGACCCAGCGGACCAGATGCGACTTTCCCGAACCGGACTCCCCGACGATCGGCAGGAGGAGGGCACCGGTATTGGACTCGTGGCCAAGGAAGTCGTGAAGCACGGCATGTTCATCGACCGGCGTGTCGTCAAGGACGAGTTGGCGCTCGTCCAACAGCCGTGCCCGTTTGATCCGCAACGGCGCGTGAGTCGCCTTGAATACCGCGGCGGACAGGGAGATGGCCTCCGTCCCCACGGTGTCGGCCACGGTGGCCGGATCCCAGCAGAGGGTGCCACGGAAGTCAGGCACGAGCAGGCTCCAGGATGGTGATATCGCTTGCGTACCGCGGGCTTGATGGCTGCTCCGGATCAGTGACCTGCAGCACCCTCGCGGCATCCGAGTCTAGTTCCAGGCGCAGCCACTGCTCGTCGTGGCCACGAAGCAGTGCGTAGGACAGTGCGGCTCCGGCGACTCTCTCTCCGGGGTCGTTGATCATCAGAGATCGCGAGTACTCGCCTCCGGGAAGCACCGGCAGGTGCTGGCGCAGGGTTCGGACGGCCTCCACCGCGTTGACCTGTTGGCCGGGTCTCCACAATTCCTGCATCACTTGTCGGATCGCAATGGTGCAGTCGGGGGTCAGCGGGCTGGCGCCGCGGGTCTGGAGCAGGGGACGCGCCGCAAGTCCGAGCGCCTGAGACCAGTCCCCGAACGGCTGCCACCGCTCCTGGTTGACGATGGCCGGCCCGGCCTCGGGCTTGAGCGCGTTTTGTCGGAGATTCTGGGCCTGGTCCCAGTCGATGGCTGGGCCCATGGGGTCAAGGCTCAGAAACCAGGAAAGGGCCCGGGTCAGGTCGCGGGCACCGGTCTGCTCGTCCGTGTCCGCCAGTCCGTTGTTGTGCTTGCGGGCCAGCGCGGTGGTTCGCAGCACCGCAGCAAAGGCGTTCGAATCGATGCCGTCCAGCCCAGCAGCGGCGCCTGCCAGCATCAGTGCGCCGTCATCGGTGATATTGAGCAACTCCAGTTCCTGGAGGGTCTTGATGGCCTTGTCGAACATGTCCGAGAGGCTCTGGCTCTCCCCTGCGAGCGTCGGGGGGCTGAGGAGCGCTCGCGCCCGCTCCAGCGGCACCGCACTGCCGGAGTAGGCCAGGAAACGGACAACAGCCCACATGGGAGCAGGACGTGATCCCACGTTAATGAGAGCCACTACAACGCCTCCAACGCGGCACGAATTGAGAGTTCCTCAAGGTGAAGGGTAGTCAGGGGAAGGTCGGGGCGGTGCGGGTCTCGCGTATTGCTCGGATGGATCAGGTAGGTGATATCCGGCGAATCAAGCCGTGACAAGAGTGCGTCGTCGAACGGCGTGTGCTCGTCGTCAAGGACCCAGATGATGGGGTCAGCGTAGAAGCGGAGCAGGTCCAGGTCGTAGTCCCAGACAATGCGGTGCGGTGCGACCTCCTTCTGGAGGGCATCGACCAGTTGCGCACTGACGCCTGGGCCCCCGAGCACCGGCATGCCGCGTCGAGCTAGGAGTTCCAGGAGACGGGGGAGCCTTCCGAGTCGCTCACTGTCTGCGGTCCACCACAGGCCAAGGTAGGAGGAGGTGCCCCGGTGGCGTGCCAGGGGGTCCATCGCTTTGGTCGACCGCGAGGGTACCGCCGGGTGCGCGTCTCCTGCCAGGCGGTATAAATCAGCGTCGGTTGGGAGGATTGTTGACCTGCAAGCGGGACAGCCGCGGCAGTTGACGCCGGTCCGCAGCGATGCATTCCCTTGCCGGAGGCGGTAGTAGTTACTGATGACCTCGGCGATGCACTGCTCCCCATTCAGTGCGGTACGGAGGTCGGCCAGTGCAGTCTTTTGCGCACGGATCAGCTTGCGGCGCACACCTTCGAACCGGAGCCGGAAATGCGCTTCGTCGTAGGCCTGAGCATCGGCGAAGGAGACATCTGCATGGGTGGTGATGAGCTCGTAGAAGCGGTCGAGCCGCTCCTCGAAGAGGCTGTACGGCTCGTCCTCTCGCTGGCTAGGAGGCTGCGGCAGGTGCTGGGTGATAAGGCCGGCCCTGATCATGAGGTTCTGAACCCGGATGTTCCATGAGCGATTGGTCTCTGAAGTGTCCGAGACGTTGTCCGGAACGGAGTCCAGGTCGACGAGGGAGTGACCGGGGCGTGCGTAGGTCTTGTCGCGCAGGACCCACATCCCCTGCCATCGATCCCATGCCTTGTCCTGGCCGATGACGGCTTGCTGGTTGATGCGGTCTGCTACCTGCTGGTCTTGTGGAGTGGACGCCAGGTAGGCGAGAGAGGGACGTCCGTCACGGCCGCCTCGGCCGACTTCCTGGTAGTAGCGGTCCACGCTGTCTGGCAGGCAGGCGTGTACAACGGTTCGGACATCAGGTAGGTCAACGCCGAGGCCGAAGGCAGAGGTGCCGACGACGATGTCGTACCGGGTCGGGACTGAGCCGAGGGCTGATCGGCCGCCCCATCCTTCTACGGCCTGGCGCCGGCTGTCGGGGGTCGAGTCGCCGGCGACGTGGGTAACCCGCCCATAGCCGGCCCTGCGGAGTCGGGCAGCCCATGCCTTGGCGTCTTTGGGCTGTGTCACGTACAGCGCCATAGGCCGTGGCAGGCGATCGACTGCCAGGAGGATTGCGGCTTCGCGTTCGGCCTCATCCACGAAACTTTCAATGTAGTAGCTCGGTTCGTGGCGGAGTTGGGCGCCCCAGACGATCCGGGCGGCGCGGGGGCTGGCGAAGAGCGTCTCCAGCGTGGCCACCTGCTGTTCGGTAAGGGTCGCGCTCATGCAGATCGTGGCGGGCTCACGGCCCGGTGGTGACTTGGTCAGCCAGGTGCGGCGGTGGCTGGCCAGCGTCTGGAACTCGGTGCGAAAGCCGTTGCCCCACTGTTCGACGATGTGGGCCTCGTCAATGACGAAGTACTGCAGAAGGCCAGCTTGGGCGGCGTCGTTCAGCGGCGCCTTCAGGCTCGACACCAGTGCCTCCGGCGAGGTGAAGATCAGGCGTTGGCTGCCCGCCCGGATATCTTCCCTCATCCGGTGCTTGAGGCTCTCCTCCAGGCCCCCGATGTAGGCGTAGCAACCGGTGGGGCTCTGTCTTCCGTGCCCGCGGAGCAGTTCTTGTGTGCGGCGCTCCATGTCCAGGGCCAGCACCGTGGTCGGGACTACCACCACGGTCACACCCTTGCGCTTGCTTACCAGGAGCGCTGGTGCCTGCACGAGTGCTGTTTTGCCGTGACCGGTCGGCAGGCACACGATGGTCGTGCTGCCCGGTTCTGCCAGTGCTACCGCACGTGCCGCTTGTCGCTGCCCGATCGACTTGTAGTGCGAGTAGCCCTCGCCCAGAGCCTGGGTCCAAAACGGGTCGGCCTGGCAGGGCTCCAGGCGGAGTTGGTCCGCGAGGCTCTCTCCGCGATGGATCTGCCGCATGTCGTGTTCGGCGGCCAGGGCGGCGTCCCCGGTCCGGGCTTCGGGATGCCAGGGCAGGGCCGTCAGGTGCAGGCCCTGCGCGGCGGGTAGTGCCTGGCAGTGCAGTTCCTCCCACTGGGCCCGGGTGGGCAGAAGTCTGCCCAGGGGGGCAGTCAGGCCGGCGGTGTTCCCACCAGCCTGGGCTTCCAGAAGAATCTGGCGGGTAAGAGCCGCCAGATCACGCCATCCGGAGCCGCTCCCGGCCAGGTCCGCGAGCGCGTCCCGGAGCCGTCGCAGTGCTCCGCCCGCAGTCGGCATCGGCGGCACCTGGGGCCAAGCGTCTAGGAGTTCCTGAGCTCCGCTCCACGTGTCACGCATCGCCCCTCCTCTTTCCGGGCCGACTGCGTACCACGCACGTGGCAGCGGCGAGTCGTACGGTTGGCCGTGCCAGCCCTTCGACGAGGCGGTCTGCCAGGTCGACGTCGAGCACGTAGCTCTCGGTGTCCCCCAGCAGCCGGCCGGCAGCACGACGCGCTTGCGCCTGGGCTCTCTGCACGGACAGCCGTCGAGCGGCCTGTTCCTGGGCCCTTGCGCAGTGCGTGCTCAGGTCGGTGACCCGGTGGAGTTCATCACGTGCTGTCTGCACGGCGGCCTGCGCAGAGCCCCTGTAGCTCGGCCAGCCGCCGAATATTCGTACAAGGTGACGAATTTGCTGGGGGTTGTAGTTCTGGTCCCGGCGGTTGTCGTAGGGCATGTCCAGCCATGCGCAAGCGGCCGAACTCGTCAGGGCTTTGGGAGCGCCAGCCGGTACCCAGACCTTGAGTGAGAATGGTGGCAGAAGCTGGTCGGCCTGGCGACGCAACGCCAGGGCTGCGGTGTCATCAAGCGATGCTGCCGCCACAGCAGGCGTGATATCGGCCTCAACAAGGAAGTCAAAGCCGAAGTAGGGGGCCGGATCGCCTTGGTACCCCGTATCGATCCGTTGGAAGGCGGTCGCTTGTCCGCGGTCGTCGATGGCAGCTAGGGAGGCGAGCATGTCCACGAACGGGTTGCCGATTCGGAACAGGCGGGCTCCTGGAAAGCGAAGCGCAGTGGATCGGTTGAAGACCCCCTGGACGGGGCTCGTGCCTATGGATGCACTCTGCGACAGGTAGAGCCGCGGTGCGACATGGGGCCTTGAAGCGGCAAGGTCGAAGACGTCCAGGGCACATCCATCGACGGTGCGGCGGGCGTGGTGCAGGCTGATGCCTCCGGCTCCGTGCCCCGTATAGGCCAGAATCGCGGTGCGCGTGCTTGGCCAGTCGCCTTCGAGCTCACGAAGGGCGGCGCTGACATCCAACTCGTCCTCGGCGCCTTCGTAAATGCTGTCCAGCATGTCCATCTTCTCGATCTGCTTGCGGGCATCGAGCAGGTCGGACCGCACCTCATCGATTGCGGCGGCAAGGCCGACCGGCCCTTCGCGAAGGGCGCTGGACCACACCGTGGCCAGGTTTTCGGCGATGGCGTCCTGCAGCGTCGAAACCGACGTCGAAAAGACCCCGTACCCGTCACACAACAGCGAAAGCCATTGTGTGCTGAGCGCCTCGTGCTCCTCTCCGAGTCCCAAGACGTACTGTCGGGCAGGTGAGGACTGCCTGACGGACTCGGTCCCGCGGTAGCGGTCCACTCGCCCGATCCGCTGCTCGAGTTGATTCGGTGACCAGGGCATGCGCAAATGGATGGCAGCATCGGCAACCTGGAGGTTGAGGCCGTCCTCTGCTGTGTCGTCGACCACGAGGATGGAGGCTCGGCCGTTGGAGGAGCGCCACGCCACTACCGCCTGCTCGGATGCCTCGACGCCAGCCTGGCGGGTGTGTTCGGCGACGGATTCTGTCGGGAACTGCGTATGCAATCGCTGCACCAACTGGTGCGCGAGGACTCCTGGGCCACAGAAGATCACGATCCGGCCGCCCAGCTTGAAGACCGGGAGCAAGGTGTGGACCACACCCTTGAGCTGCAGGTCACTGTCCGTGGCCGCAAGCTGGCTCTCGACGTCGGCGAGGACCTCTTGTTCTGCCTCAACGACATGCGCAGTAGTAAGGGCAGCGCGCTCCAGGGCGCTCAGGCCAGCCCTCTCGGCCGCATCGGCGTCACTTCGGAGCCGCCAGCGCAGGGCATCTACAAAATCCATAGCCGCCGCTCCGGTCCGCGAGGCCAGCACGCCAAGGGTGAGTCCGTAGTTTGCCGCCTGCTGCTCGAAGCCGGAGTCGAGCAGGTAGCTCCACACACAGGTACGCCAATCCTGCAAGGCCTCTTGCGTAGAGTCGGCGTGGGACGGGCCTACGAGAACGTCGGGACGCGCACGACCGCGCACCGCATACGGCTCACTGGGGGAATCCTCAGCCTCGACCAGTACTTGGGCGCGCCGATGCCGAATGACCCGGCGGTGGAGACGGTAGGTCTCACTGATATGACCGCGCAACTCCTCCACGCGCACAGCCAGCTCGGCAGGCTCGACTTCCTCCCGCAGCTCGTCGTCCTGCGTGAGGCACGCGACGACTCGCGCGGCGAGGTCTTCGAAGCGCGGATCCTCTGGAAGGAGTCGGCGGATGTCATCTAGCGTTGATCCCAGCAGAAAGGTGAACGTGGCATCCAAGGAGTAGGCACAGTCGGCCAGTTCGGAGCGCAGTTCGTATCGGCGCTCGAAAGCCTCCCTATCGTGCCAGCTGTACAGGTCAGGGTCGAGCAAGTGCAGGAGGCCGAGGTAGGTCGTGTGCTGCGAAGTAACTGGCGTAGCGGAAAGCAGCAGGAGTCTTGGTGCGGAGTGCGCCAGTGCGGCCAGTTCGCGGTAGGGCGTGGCCGCCTCGTCACCGCCCTTGACTAGTGCATGAGCCTCATCCACAACAGCAAGATCGCTGCCGTGGTATGCCTTCCACTTCTCCGGGGTGTCATGCGAGGTGATCACGACACGGGCCGCAGGGAAGTCGTCAATGAAGAACCTATCCCTCAGTTCCCTGTCCCACTGCCGTCGCAACGGTCCGGGAGCAAGGACGGTGACCCGTGCATGAGGGTTGTCCAAGAGCGTCTGACGGATGACATACCCAGCCTCGATGCTCTTCCCGAGACCGACCTCGTCGGCAAGAAGGTACCGCTGCACGGGGTCGGACAGTACCGTCATGGCCGCCCTGATCTGGTGCGGGTAGATCTCGACAGCGGATGACAGGAGCGCGGCGGTGCTGGCGCTGGCCGCTCGCTGCGCCACCAACTCGCGCAAGAGAGGCTGCCGTGCGTCGCGGAAATATCCCGACTCGTTGCCCCCAGTGGCCAGTACCTGCAGTGGGTCCCGCACCGGGCGGTCCCAACGCACCCGCAGCTCACGCTCTTGGATCCGGCAAACCCACTTCTCATTGGGAAAATGAACGAAGTATTCCGGAAACCGGTCAGCTTGCACGCGTCCCGTCAACCAGTCCCCGGTACTGGCGTCAAACCAATAGACCCGCGTTTCCGCCTCCAGCCGCGCCCGACGGCAACTCTTCGCCGACACCACGCGAGAATCGACAACCTGCTCAACGATGGACTCGAAGTAGTCGATGCGAAGCGAACTCCCCTCGACGGCTCCCACGCGTCCGACTCCAGGGGCCCCCGTGAACTGTACGAGGTTCCCCACCTGGAACTCTGAGGCCATTCGTCTTACCGCCTCCACCTGCCTGTTCGCCAACATCTAGCAGCCTAGACGCCCCCACTGACAACGGAGCCAGGAAGTCGAAACTGTAAATCGCACAAATATACGAACCTCTCGATGAGGATCGGCGCCGACGGTGAACCAGATGGTAGGGCGGAGCAGGGCCTGGGCGCCTGCCGATCGGAGTGTCCTCGAGAACAGGTGGCGCGGCGAGGACGCAGGCATCCTTCCAGGCAGGGTGGACAGTGAAGTAGCCGAGGATGGTGCCGCGTTCAGGCAAGGACAGCCAGTTGTACTGTCGCGCCAGATCGCGGTATGGGGCGCTGCAAAGCGCCCTGGGGACCGGCGCGGACTACTCCTCCTTCAGGAACGACACCGCCTCTGCCCAGGACGACTTGGCCCAGACGCAGACCGACGCGGCGCAGGCGAAGAAGGAGCTGCGCGGAAGCGCAGAGGCATGTGGGGATGCCGACACGGCACAGGGAGACGCAGACTCCGTACAGGGGACGTGGACACCCCGAACGGCACCATCACTGACATCCCTCAGCGCTGGGCGGACTGAAAGACGCCTACTCGGCCTGCCAGTCCTCCCAGGCGAAGACCGCCGACTACGTCCCCCTGGTCGCCTCCGAGACGACGTGTCTGCCCTGGCGAAAAATGCCTCGCCCGCTGTCTCCCAGATGACGGCGAAGGGGAACGGCTACCTCGCCAGGGGCGAACGGTCTGGCGGATCAGGCCAACCAGATAACGTCGTCAACCTCCTCTGCTGTCTGCTGACGTAGCACCGGGGCCCCGAGATACGGTGCCGCGCGTGACCACCTTGCAGCCCCAGCTGCCGTCTGAAGACCCGACGTTGATCCGCCTGACCTACCGCAACGAACACAGCCTGGCCCCAGCCGACCCCATCGACGCCCTGGAAACCTGGTTCGTAAACGCCGACATCAGCGGCGAGGAACGGGCCGAAGCCATGGACATCCTCCGCCCCACCGCAGGCGAGCAAGCCCAGAACGACGTGGAGGTGGACCTGTCGGTTGCCGAGATGGTCTTCATCCGCGTGCCGATGTTCAGCGCCAGGAGTCCGTGGCTGCTGATGGATGAGCACAGCGCCCGGCTCGCCTCCCTCGCCGAGCATGTCTTGGGCCGCGATGACTCCAACAGCCTTTGGTCCCCGGACCTCGAAGCCATGGCAGAGGACGCGACCGGAGATCTGCTCGTGGTCTCCGAAGCCGTCTTCGATTCAGCCTGGCGCGGCTTCGGGCTCGGGCCGGCCGTCATCGGCTCGGCGATCCGACGTCTGTCCGGCGGCTGCGCGGTCGTCGCTGTTGAGCCCTGGCCGGTCGAGGGCAGCGTCCCGACCGAGGCCGACCACCGGGCGGGGTTCGCCCGGCTGGCGGAGATGTTCGGCCGGCTCGGCTTCGAGTACCTGCACGACGACGTGCTCATCCTGGACCTGTCCGCGCAAAAGGCCGAGGACTGCCTGCGGACGGAACTGGAGAGGACAGAGAGTCGCGGCGAGCGGTACCGCGAGCACCAGCGTTCCTCAATCCCTGACGCCGATCCCTCGCGGGCCCTCTACTGAGATTTGATGCGTGATGTCGCTGGGTCGGCGCCCTGAACTGCGAAGACGAGGGTTCGCCGCGCGGCATCATGCGAAGATCAGCAGTAACGGGCTCTCCCGCATTGGTCGTGAGGGGTGTTGGCCTTGCTCCTGAGGCAACGGCCCGCTTCGCGGAGCTGCGCTAGTAGTAGCCCTTCGTGCCGTCGAGTAGCTCCCGGACGATGTCCGCGTGCCCCGCGTGCCGCCCCGTCTCCTCGACGAGGTGGATCAGCATCCAGGGAGGTTGGCGCTGCCGTCGCGGAAATCGGGGTGGCGGCCGGCGTCGTCCAGGTCAGCCGCAGCAACGATCTCGTTGCTGCGGGCGCTCTGGGCCTCGTACTCCGCGAGGAGCTCTGCGAGGGGGCGGTCGTCGGTGTGCCAGTCGGCGTTCTTGCTTGACTCGTCGAATGCGGGGTTCTGCTTCTTGTCGCCGCCGAGGAACAGCACTTCCAGCCATATGTGCTCGGTCCAGCGCATGTGGGAGATGAGACCGGCCATCGTCATGGCCGGTGATGTCGGGATGACCGGGCGGCGCGCGTCCTCGTCGCTCAGCCCTTCGCATTTCCAGCGCAGGATCTGCCGCTGCAGGTCCAGCCAGCCGATGAGCGCGGTGCGTTCGTCCGCTTGGCGCGGGGGGCGTTCCAGTTCCGATGACATGTCGGCGCACGCTACCAGGGCGGTCGAGAGGGACACCTGGGCTACGGGCTCTTCCGCGATTTACGATTTTTGGTCACGGTGGGGGACATCAGGGTGTTACTGGTGATCTTCGCGTGATGCCGCGGGGCGGGCCCTCGTCTTCGCAGTTCAAGGCGTCGACCCAGCGACATCACGCATCAAATCTCAGTAACCCCATACGGCTGTCAGAGCGTCGGCCGGCAGCACGGGGGTGGGCCAGACCGGATCCGAGCGCCAGGCCCTCCACGGCGCGTCAGCGGGAAAGGGCCCAGCCGCCTCCTCGATCATGGCCAGCGCCTGCGCCCGCGCCGCCTCGACCGCCCGGTGGTCGGCATCGCTCACCACGCCCAGCCGGCGGCCCTGGGCGTACTCGTCGGTGTCCTTCCACTGCCACCGTGACAGGTCCGGGGCGACCACCAGGTCGAGCAGCAGATCGAAGGTGTCGAAGCCGATCGGCGTACGGTTCAGCGGGCGCTGGAAGTTGACGTACCACCGGTCGAGCCGATGTCCGTCGGCGGGGTCATAGAAGGCGTTGACGCTGAAGTGCGCCGCCGGCGGATTCCACAGCAGCAGCACAGTGCTCCGCCAGGCGTAGGGGCCGAGTTGCCATTCACCGCCGGCGAGGTCGGACAGGGCACGTTTGCGCAGTGTCTCGTCACCGGTGAGCCGTGAGGCGATCCACGTGGTGGGGGCCGTCGCCTCGGCGCCCGGCCGGCAGGCAGCGACCAGGGCCTCATCGGTGTCCTGCACCACCCGCAGCGCCTGCGCGCTCCAGACCCGGTCGCGAAACACGTCCCGCCGCACGACCGTCGTCCCTGATGCGAACCCCATCACAACCCACCCCCTCCTGCGCCGGCCTCCAACAGGAATCCCATCCTGACGGACCGGGCGCTCTGTAGCACGGCATCCCCGGTTCGCCTAACCGTGGATTCTCCGCACCATGGGATGCACACCGCCTCCCATGCCCGCCCCGGATGAAGGAAGACGCCACCTGCCAGTCCCACAACCCGCACTTCCCTCCCCTGAAGTCCTCCGGACGGCAGGGCATCCGCAACCCCTGGCAGCTGTAAGTCGCTGTTGCCGTTCCGGCCTTGGGGAGTGGGCTTCGAACCGGGGTTCCCGTTTGGGTGGTGGCGGCATGGTCGGTGCATAAGAGTGGGGCCTTCTGAACAGTTCGATGGTGTCGAATCAACGAACAACGTCAGGAGGCCCCGGTGTTGGAGTGTTCCGTGTCGATGGGCGGGCAGTCCAGTTCGTTCACTCCGGGGTGTGACTGCCTGGCACACCGGTTCGGGAACGCCGCCGACAACGGCGCACGCCGGCCTCGGTATCCGTCGGACATGACGGACGCGGAGTGGAAAGTGGTCCGGCCGTTGCTGCCGGTGCCGGGCTGGATGCGGGGTCGCGGCGGACAGCCGGAGGCGTATTGCCACCGGGCCATATTGGATGCGGTGCGGTATCTGGTCGACAACGGGATCAAGTGGCGCGCGATGCCAGCCGATTTCCCGCCGTGGGACCGTGTCTACGCGTTCTTCCGCCGCTGGCGCGACCGCGGCCTGATCGGGGAATTCCATGGCCGGCTGCGCGACCGGGTCCGCACTCGTGCCGGGCGGGACATCGAGCCGACGGCCGCCGTGATCGACTCACAGTCGGTCACGGCCGACGCGGTCGTCGGCTCCGACAGCCGCGGCTTCGACGGCGGGAAGCTGATCAATGGCCGGAAACGGCACATCGTCGTCGACAGTCTCGGCCTGCTGCTGGGCGTGATGGTCACCGCTGCGGACGTCGGAGACCGCACCGCCGCGAAGGTCCTGCTCCAGCGGGTGACCGAGGCGCATCACCGTCTGGTCCTGGTCTGGGCCGACGGCGGATACACCGGCAGCCTCGTCAAGCACTGCCTGGCCGCACTCGCGCTGGTCCTGCAGATCGTCAAACGCAGCGACGACCAGAAGGGCTTCGTGGTCCTGCCCAAGCGGTGGATCGTTGAGCGCACCAACGCCTGGCTAATGCGCACCCGTCGGCTGGCACGCGACTACGAACGCCGCACCAACAGCGCCGAGGCGATCGTCTACTGGTCGATGACCCTGCTCATGACGCGCCGACTGGCACGGCAACACCCTTCGCCAGCGTGAACTGGCCCGGTGAGGGCTCGGTCAGCCATCCCCGCGCGACCAGGCGTTTCGCCTTCGCTCGCAGAGCCTCCACCCGCGCCGGCACCACATCCATCCCGAACACCGCGGCCATCTCCTGGCAGGTCAAGGGCCCTTGATGAAGCCGGGACCGGTCGGCGAGTGCCTGCACGATCCGCTGGTAGTCCACCGACAGGACCGACCGGGCAAGCCCTTCGCGCCACACAGGCACCTGTGGCCTCGATTGCACCGCATCCCGCGAGCTTTGGGAGGCTTCCGCCTGGTCATCGCCGCCGGAAGCCAGCACCGCGTCGACTCGCCTGCGGGCGACCGACCACTCCTGCCATTCCTGCTCGGCCTCGGCCAGCTCGGCGTGGATCCGATCGGCCTCCTCCCGCAGCCCGTCGACCCGACGACGAGCAGCAACCTCGTGCTGTTCCAGCAGTCCGACAACCGACGGCATCCCGGCCTCCCCAGCGAGCGACAATCCGACAGGCCAGCCCTCCCACCGAACTACCCAACCCATGCCTGACCAGTGAAAACGCCGCCCTCAAATTCGGAACGACAACAGCGACTAAGCTTGGCGTTTAACCTCGCACGTCACCCGACGTGCTGATCTGCGGTT
>NZ_JBHSBB010000016.1:0-102834 GCF_042650325.1 Streptomyces polygonati
ATGGTCCGCTTGGCGCAGCCGGTGTCGGTCTGCCAGGTGGGCTTGGCGTCGTAGGCCGAGCAGCCCGAACCGGTGCCCTCGGTGCTGGAGGTGTGCCAGACCGACTCGGTCCAGCCGCGGGAGGTGCCGCTGGAGCGGGTCAGCGCGGTGCCGCCGACCGAGGTGACGTACTTGGAGGCCGCCGGGTACTCGGGACCGTAGCCCTCGTCGCCGGCGCTGACGGTGATGGCGACGCCCGGGTGGTTGAAGTACGAGGAGTCGGCGGAGGTGTCGCTGGAGTCCTCGTCGCCGCCGTAGCTGTTGGAGACGTACTTCGCGCCCAGGCTGACGGCCTCGTTCACCGCGGTGCCCAGGTCGTCCATGCTCGCGGAGGAGGCCTCGACGAGCAGGATGTGGCACTGCGGGCAGACCGCGCTGACCATGTCCAGGTCGAGCGAGATCTCACCGGCCCAGCCGGAGTCCGGGCTCGGCAGCGAGGTGGTCGAGCCGGTCTGGCTGACCTTCTTGAAGCAGCCGTTGGCCGTGGTGCAGGCCGGCAGTCCGTACTGGCTGCGGTACGTGGACAGGTCGGCCGCGGCGTTGGGGTCGTCCTGGGCGTCCACCAGGGCCACCGTGGCGCCCGCGCCGGCGCCGGACGGCAGCGCGTAGGCGCTCTGCAGGTCGGTGGGGCCGTAGCCGGACGGGGTGGCGTTCGGGCTGATCCCGAGGTGGTGCGCGACATCGGTGCGGGCGAGCGCCAGGCAGGACATGAAGCCCGGCTTGGCGGCGGCGCACAGGCGCTGGGTCGGTACCGCGGAAGCGGCGGGGGCGGCCGAACCACCGGCGGCGGTGGCCGCCTTCGTGGTGGTGTGGGCGGCGGCCTGCTGCGAGGCGTGGCCGGCCGCGGGCGCGGCGGCGACGGAAGGTGCCGCGGTGGCCACCAGGCCACCGGTCACCAGGGCGCCGGTCGCGACGATCGCGAGCATGGCGCGGCGGGCGGCCGTTCTGATCCGGCCGGGACTCATCGACTGCAAGGTAACTGCCCTCCATGGGGGGATCGGCTCCCGAGGGCGTCCGCACCGGCGGTCGAATATGTCAGGATCATGACAACCGATCAAGGTCGTATGACCCGTGACAACCGATCACGGTGGTACGGCATCGCCTGGGACTTCTCGTGGCGCACGTGCACTGGTGATCTGGCTGTCAACGACTGCCAACTGCTGCTAACTGCCACCCCGTTGAGTGGTGACCGGACTGAAGGTAGTGAGCCGCGGCCCATGGGACCACCGGGTCTTGGTAAAGGATTGCCCTTGGGTTGGCCATAGTTCTCCGCGCGTAGAGCCAACGGGCCTGTGGCGCGATCCACCGCTCACCGCGGCGCCTCGCCTTCCGCCGTTCGACGTCCGCCGTATACCTTGATGCGCCATGGAGACCGAGGAGGGCCCGGTCGGCGATCTCGTCGCACTGGGCCTGGCGCGTTACGAGGCACGGGTCTACCTCGCTCTGGTGCGCCGCGAGTCGTATACGGCGGCGGAAGTGGCCCGCGAGGCCGACGTCCCCCGGCAGCGGGTCTACGACGTGCTCGACGCGCTGGTCCGCCGCCGGCTCGCCACCGCTCACCCCGGCCGGGTCGCGACCTTCTCCGCGATCGCCCCGGAACTCGCGGTGGCCCGGCTGATGACCCTCCAGCGCGAGGAGCTGGAGCGCCTGGACCGGGTCTCGTCCGCGCTCACCGCCGCCCTGGTCCCGGTCTGGGCCGACGGCCGCACCCAGACCGTCCCGCTGGACTACGTGGAGATCCTGCGCGACCCGAAGTCCATCGCCGAGGCCTTCACCGACATCCAGGCGCAGGCCCGCAGCGAGCTGCTCAGTTTCTGCAAACCGCCCTTCGTCGCCGGGGCGCTGAACACCCCCGGCATCAAGGCGGTACGCCGGCTGCGCCGGGCCGGCGGCTCGGTCCGGGCGATCTACACCCATGAGGCGCTGGACGACCTCGACGTCCTGGAGAACGTGCGCAGATTCGGCGCCGCGGGGGAGGAGAGCCGCTTCGCCGCCCGGCTGCCGCTGAAACTGGTGGTCGCCGACGCGTCCCTGGTGCTGTGCGACATGCCCGACCCGGTGGCGGGCACCGGTGCCACCACCGCGCTCTACATCGAGCATCCGGCGCTCGCCGCCTGCCTGCGGCTGGCCTTCCTCACCGTGTGGGACAGCGCCGAGACGGTCCCGGCGGCCGGTCCCTGACGGCACCTCGGGAAGGCCGTGCCGCGCGGCGGGGCCGGCCCGGCCGGGACCGGGCGGCAATGTCCCGGACACACACGGGCGGTGTGCTTTGCGTCACCCGCACCCGCCTGGCCCACTCCCGCGAGGGCTGTTCCGACACCCGCAAGTAGTCGGCGGCGCGCGACATTACGCCTGCTGGACGGTGCTGGACGCTCCGCGCCGAACCACCCGGTCCGGACGAATCGGGCGTTACAGTGACCGCGTGGCCGTGTTCCTGCTCGCGGTGGGTGCCGCCTGCTGCCTCGGACTGGGATTCGTGCTGCAGCAGCGCGCGGCGGCCCGCGCGCCCATCTCCGACTTCCTGTCCTTCCGGCTGCTGCTGGACCTGGTCCGGATGCCGGACTGGCTGGTCGGCCTCTTCCTGATGATCTGCGGCCAGGCGCTGGGCGCGGTCGCGCTCGCCTACGGCGAGGTCACCCTGGTCGAGCCGCTGACCGCCACCAATCTGCTGTTCGCGATGGCCCTGTCCCGCTGGCTCACCCGGCAGCCGCTCAGCTGGAGCGGCTGGAGCGGGGTCGGGCTGCTGGCGCTCGGCGTGACCGCCTTCATCGTCGCGGGCCGGCCGCACAGCGGCCCCAACGAGGCCGGACCACTGCGGCACTGGCTGGTCTTCGGCATCGTCGCCGGGCTGGCCGTCCTGCTCACCCTCCAGGCCCGAAGACTCAGGCCGTCCGCGAAAGCGGCCCTGGTGGCACTGGCCGCCGGGCTGATCTACGGCCTCCAGGACGCGCTCACCCGGGTCTGCGGCGAGATCGTCCAGGACGAGGGCACGGCGAACCTCTTCACCCACTGGCAGCCCTACGGCGTCGGCGTCATCGGGCTGACCGGCATCCTGCTGGTGCAGAGCGCCTTCGAGATGGCCCCGCTGCGGATGTCGCTGCCCTCGCTCACCGCGGCCCAGCCGCTGGCCGGCATCGCCTGCGGCATCGGTTTCCTGGGCGACCGCATCCGGCTCACCACGGGCGCGCTGACCTGGCAGGCGCTCGGTCTGGCCGCCATCGTGTTCGGCGTCGTCCTGCTCGGCCGCCATCCGGCGATGCCGGCCGGGGTGCCGGTGTCGGAGACGGTGGGGGCGTCGGAGGCCGACTGACAGCGCCGGGCAGCCGGGGCCCGTGCGGGAGCTGTCGTACGGTCCGGACCCCCGGCGCTGTCAGCCGGCCCCGGGCGACCAGGTGAAACGCGGCTCCCGGCGCTCCAGGAACGCCGCGGTGCCCTCGGCGGTGTCGCCGCTGCTCCCGGCCTGCGCCGCCCAGTAGGCCAGCCGGGCCGCGTCCGGCGGTCCGGCGGCGAACTCCTTGGCGGCGGCCTGGGTGAGCTGCGAGCGGGCCGCGAGCAGGGCGGTGTAGTCGCGGACCCGCCGCTCCAGCGCGTCGGGCGCCAGCAGCTCGTCCACCAGGCCGGTGCGCAGCGCCCGCTCGTCGTCGATCAGCTCGGCCGAGAACAGCAGGTGCTTGGCGGTCGAAGGACCGGTCAGCCCGGTCAGCCGGCGGGTGGCGGCCGCCGGGTAGACGATGCCCAGCCGGGCCGGCGTCACCCCGAAGCGCGCGCCCCGCGCCGCGAACCGCAGATCGCAGGCGACCGCGAGCTGGCAGCCGCCGCCCACACAGAAGCCGCGCACCACCGCCAGGGTCGGCTTCGGGAAGGCGGCCAGCGCCTCTTCGGCCGCGGCCGCCGCTTCCTGGGTGTCCCGGGCGCCCCGCGGCGCCGCCAGGTCGTTGATGTCGGCGCCCGCGCAGAAGGTCTCTCCCGCGCCGGTCAGCACCAGCGTCCGTACCCGCGGATCGGCGGCCAGCGGCGCCAGCAGCCGGGGCAGCGCTGCCCACATGCCCAGCGTCATGGCGTTGCGCCGGGCGGGATTGCTGATGGTGACGGTCGCGGTGCCGTCCTGGACGGCGACCAGCAGCCCGGGGCCGGCATCAGAGCCGGGATCGGGGTCTGGCGGGGGCATGGTGACTCCTTGGGCCGCTGTGCCGTCCCGCCCCACGGGTCCGGCCCCCGGGGACGGGTCGGGCCGTGATCCTATCCGGACCGCGCGGCGCCGGAATCGGTCACCACGGCGGCGGAAACGGTCGGCGGCGGTCGAATCTCGCGGAAAGGTGCGGACTTACGGTTTCCCGCACGTGCACCCGCGGCGGACGCAGACACTCCTACCCGTGAGGCGGAAGCTGCCGGACTGCCGGCAGGGGACGCGGGGAAACAGCGAGGTGAAAGCGATGGTGGGTGCGGTCATGGAGGTCCGCGGGAGCGTTCCGCCAGATCAGGCTCCGGCTGCGAGACCGTACGAGGGGGTGTTCCGGTTCACGGCCCCGGCGATCGACGCGTCCGTACCTCAGATCCGGCACTCCGTACGCGAACTCATCGCCGATCTGGGTGTGCCCTTGGACGCGGATCTGCGGTACGGACTGCTGCTGATCGTCTCCGAACTCGTCACCAACGCCGTCAAGCACGCCGCGGTCCTGTCACCGCGGATCTCGGTGGAGCTCACGGTCGGCGAGCGCTGGATCAGGGTCGCCGTCGAGGACAACCACCCTTACCGGCCCAAGGCGCTGGCGGCGGACCACGCCCGTACCGGCGGACGCGGGCTGCTGCTGGTCAAGAGCGTCACCGACGAGGCCGGCGGCTCCTGCGACAGCACGCCGACCGCGAGCGGCGGCAAGGTGATCTGGGCGACCCTGCCGCTGCGCGCGGCCGAAGCGGACTGACCGCCGCAGCGGACCGTCCGGCGGGGCGGCCTCACCAGCCGCCCGTACCGCCGGTCACCTCGCGCACCGTGGGCAGCGCCGCGTCCAGCACGGTCTGGAACCAGGCCGAGAACGGACCGTCCGAGCGCAGCCGGGCCAGTGCCTGCGGGCCGACCAGGGCCGTCTCGTCGATCTCCGCCGGGTCCGGCCGCAGCTCGCCGCGCACCAGACCGACGAAGAGGTGGTTGTACTCCTGCTCCACGAGCCCGGACGCCGGGTCCGGGTGGTTGTAGCGGACCGTGCCCGCCTCGCGCATCAGCGCCGGGGCGATGCCGAGTTCCTCGGCGGTGCGGCGGGCCGCGGCCACGAAGGGCTGCTCACCGGGGTACGGGTGCCCGCAGCAGGTGTTGGACCACACACCGGGGGAGTGGTATTTGCCCAGCGCCCTGCGCTGGAGCAGCAGCCGGCCCTCGTCGTCGAACAGGAAGACCGAGAACGCGCGGTGCAGCCGGCCGGGCGCCAGATGCGCCGACAGCTTCTCCGCCGTGCCGATGGTCACGCCGTTCTCGTCGACGAGTTCCAGCATGATCGGTTCCGCTACCCCGTTCGGGGACGGCGGCACGGAGACAGCGCCGGGTCGGCCGGTGGCAGGAGTGGTGGGCATGTCCATCCTTCGCGTTCGACGACAAGACCTTAGTCTGCCTCACCCCGGGGGCTGCTCCCGCGCCCGCACCGCCCGGCCCCTCGGCGCTCGGGGGCACGGCGGGTGCGGTGGGGGTGCGGTGCGGAGCGCGGCCCGCCGGGCGGCGCTCCACCAGCGGCCCGGCTCAGTGGCAGAGCCGGGCCTCGTGCTCCGCGTGGCCGACCGGCTCCAGCTGGAAGGTGCAGTGTTCGACGTCGAAGTGGGTGCCGAGGCAGCCCTGAAGATCATGCAGTATTTTCTCGTAGCCCACCGCCTCCAGTACGTCCTGGCTGACCACGACATGCGCCGACAGCACCGGCAGCCCCGAGGTGATCGTCCAGACATGCAGGTCGTGCAGGCCCTCCACCCCTTTGAGCTCCTCGATGTGCCGGCGTACCTGGCCCATGTCGACGCCCTTGGGCGCCGCCTCCAGCAGGATGTCCACCGCCTCGCGCAGCAGCCGCCAGGTGCGCGGCACGATCAGCGCCCCGATGAGCAGCGACGCCACCGCGTCCGCCTGCCGCCACCCGGTGGTCAGGAAGATCACCGCGGCCACCACCACCGCGAGCGAGCCGAAGGCGTCCGCCATCACCTCCAGGAAGGCGGCGCGGACGTTCAGGCTCTCCCGCTGGCCGCGCAGCAGGATGACCAGGGACACCGAATTGGCCACCAGGCCGATCAGGCCGAAGACGACGGTGGCCTGGCCGTGGATCGTGTGCGGGGTGATCAGCCGCCGCACGCCCTCGTAGAAGATGAACCCCCCGACGCCGAAGAGCAGCACCGCGTTCCCCACCGCGGCCAGGATCTCGGCGCGGGCGTAGCCGAAGGTGCGGCGTTCGCTCGGCGGCCGGGCGGCGAAGTGGATGGCGACCAGGGCCATGGCCAGGCCGGCCGCGTCGGTGGCGATGTGGCCGGCGTCCGCGAGCAGCGCCAGCGAGCCGGTCACCAGGCTTCCGGCCACCTCGGTGGCCAGCACCAGCAGGGTGATGGCGAGCGCGATCCGCAGCCTGCCGCGGTACGCCGCTCCCGCCGTCCCGGCCGGGTGTGTGGCGCCGGCCGGTCCGTGGCCGTGGCTGTGCCCTGCCCCCATGGACGCGGTCTCCTTCCGCTCGGTCCGCCCCGGTCCCGGCGTCCCGGTCCGTAGTCCTTCTGTCCGGCCGGCTCGTCCGTACCGCTCCGGCCGGGTCCGTCCTGTCCCGGGCCCGGCCGCTCGTTTCCGGCCACGACCGGCCCGACCCGACCCCGACTCGGCTCCGGCCCGACCGTGCCCCGACCCGCCCCGATCTGCTGCGGTCCGCCCTGTCGGGTACGTTCCCGCCGCCGCGGCCCCATTTCGGTGGGTCCGGCCTCGGTGTCTCCGGCTCCCGTGCGGCCGGTCGCCGCGGCGGCCAGTCAACACCGGTCACGCATCGTGGGCAAGCCGGTACTGGAGACCGTTGTCATGTGCGGTGACCTGCGGTGATAAGGCACGCCGAGGGGGTAGTCGGGCGGTGTGGGCCTCACCCGTACGAGGGAGCGGGCGAGGCGGGCTGCGGTCTGTCGCGTCCTGTCGACGATCAGACGATCGCATCGGATGTGCGACGTCCCGGCGAACGCGCGATGAACTGGGGTCATCGGGTATCCGATAGCCTCGCGATCGTGCCTGGCCCGGCGGCGCCGCCGGACCGTCCAGGCTACGCCTCCGCACGCCTCGAGGGAGTGGGTTCCGCTGCCGACCGCAATCCTGACCGGCCCCGCCACCGGGGCGCCGTCGCCGTTGGCGGACGACCTGCGGGCGCTCGGGTTCCAGGTGGTCGAGGCGGCGACCGCGACGCAGGCCGCCGCGCGGCTCGCCGCCGTACCCGCCGCCGACCGGGTGGCCGTGGTGGACCCGCGCTTCCTCGGCCACCGGCACGCGCTGCGCCTGGCGCTGACCGACCCCCGCTTCGACGCCGCCGCTATCCCGGGCGCGCTGTCCGTCCAGCCGCCGGCCCGCCCCGCGCTGGCCGACGCCCTGGAGTCGGCCGCGCGCCACCCGGCCGGGCGGACGTCGCTTTCCGGCCATGAGCCGCCGGCCGCGACGGCCGCCCCGAAGCGGGAAAGCGCCCTCCCGAACGGCACCGTCGCCGGCGCCCTGCTCTCGCACACCGGCCCCGGCGCCGCGCCCGCACTCGCCGCCGACACCCTCCCCGACCGGCTCGCCGCCGCCCTGGACACCGGCGCCGCCGCCCCGCACCGCCCCGAGCTGGGCGTCCTCGTCGCCGCCGTACCCGCGGACGAGGCAGGACGGGCGGCGGTCGTCGCGGCGATCGGCGCGGTGGACGAGGAGGCCGTCCGGCTGCGCAGCGCGGTGAAGTCCCGGGACGGCTTCTTCACCACCCACTTCATCAGCCCGTACTCGCGCTATCTGGCCCGCTGGTGCGCCCGCCGCGGCCTGACGCCCAATCAGGTGACCACCGCCTCACTGGTGGTGGCGCTGATCGCCGCCGCGAGCGCGGCCACCGGCACCCGCGCCGGCTACATCGCGGCCGGTGCGCTGCTGCTCGCCTCCTTCGTACTGGACTGCGCCGACGGGCAGTTGGCCCGCTACGCGCTCAAGTACTCCACCCTCGGCGCCTGGCTGGACGCCACCTTCGACCGGGTCAAGGAGTACGCCTTCTACGCCGGGCTCGCGCTCGGCGCCTCCCGCCACGGCGACGACGTATGGGCGCTGGCGCTGGGCGCGATGACGCTGCAGACCTGCCGCCATGTGGTGGACTTCGCCTTCAACGAGGCCAACCACGACGCCGAGGCCAACACCAGCCCCACCGCGGCCCTTTCCGGGCGGCTGGACAGCGTGGGCTGGACGGTGTGGGTGCGCCGGATGATCGTGCTGCCGATCGGCGAACGCTGGGCGCTGATCGCGGTGCTCACCGCGGCCGGCACACCGCGGACCACCTTCGTCGTCCTGCTCGTCGGCTGCGGGCTGGCCGCCTGCTACACCACCGCCGGCCGGGTGCTGCGGTCCCTGACCAGGAAGGCGCGCCGCACCGACCGCGCCGCGCTGGCGCTGGCCGACCTGGCGGACAGCGGCTTCCTGGCGGAAGCGGTGGCCCGCGCCGCCGCCCCCGCGGCCCGGCGGCTGCCCGCCTTCGCGCCGCCCGCGCTCGCCCTGGCCGGCGCCGCCGCGGTGACCGCCACCGCCGCGCTCGCCCCGGACGGCAGCGGCTGGCCGGTGCTCGCCGCCGCCTGCTACGTCGTCACCTCGGGGCTCGCGGTGGCCCGTCCGCTCAAGGGCGCCCTGGACTGGCTGGTGCCGCCGGCCTTCCGGGCGGCCGAATACGGAACGGTCCTCGCGCTCGCGGCCGCAAACATGAACGGATCATTGCCGTTCGCTTACGGGCTGGTGGCAGCGGTCGCCTACCATCATTACGACACGGTGTACCGCATCCGCGGCGGCGCCGGGACCCCGCCGCGGGCCTTGGTGCGCGCCGCGGGCGGGCACGAGGGCCGGGTGCTGCTGGTGACGGTCCTCGCGGCCGCCCTCGGGCACCGCTCGGGTTTCCAGGTCGCGCTGACGGTGCTCGCCGCCGTGCTGGCGCTGCTGGTCCTCAGCGAGAGCATCCGCTTCTGGGTGTCCTCCGGGGCTCCCGCCGTACACGACGAAACAGGAGAACCCGCA
This sequence comes from Streptomyces polygonati, assembly GCF_042650325.1. Classification (NCBI taxonomy): domain Bacteria; kingdom Bacillati; phylum Actinomycetota; class Actinomycetes; order Kitasatosporales; family Streptomycetaceae; genus Streptomyces; species Streptomyces polygonati. The sequence continues at coordinate 9,263 of NZ_JBHSBB010000016.1, forward strand.
TGATCGGCCTCGTGCTGGCGGCCGGCGCCGGACGGCGTCTGCGCCCCTACACCGACACCCTGCCCAAGGCACTGGTGCCGGTCGGCCCGGAGGGCGCCGAGGACAGCCTCACCGTGCTGGACCTGACCCTGGGGAACTTCGCCGCGATCGGACTGACCGAGGTCGCGGTCGTCGTCGGATACCGCAAGGAGGCCGTCTACGAGCGGAAGGCCGCGCTGGAGGCCAGGTACGGCATCACCCTCACCCTGATCGACAACCCCAAGGCGGAGGAGTGGAACAACGCCTACTCCCTGTGGTGCGCCCGCGAGGTGATCCGGCAGGGGGCGATCCTGGCCAACGGCGACACCGTGCACCCGGTCTCCGTCGAGCGCACCCTGCTGGCCGCCCGCGGTCAGGGGCGCCGGATCATCCTGGCCCTCGACACGGTGAAGAAGCTCGCCGACGAGGAGATGAAGGTCGTCACCGCGCCCGGCGAGGGTGTGCGGCGGATCACCAAACTGATGGACCCGGCCGAGGCGGCCGGCGAGTACATCGGCGTCACCCTCATCGAGGCCGAGGCCGCCACCGCGCTCGCCGACGCGCTGCGGACGACCTACGAGCGCGACCCCCAGCTCTACTACGAGGACGGCTACCAGGAGCTGATCGACCGCGGCTTCACCATCGACGCGGTCCCGATCGGCGAGGTCCCCTGGGTCGAGATCGACAACCAGGCCGATCTCGCCAAGGGCCGGGAGATCGCGTGCCAGTACTGACCCGGCTGATTCCCTCGCCGGTCGTCGTCGACATCAAGGGCGGGGCGCTCGCCGATCTGTCGAAGGTGCTGGCGGACCGGCGGATCTCCGCCTCGGGCAAGCTGGCCATCGCGGTCAGCGAGGGCTCCGGCGCCAGGCTGCGCGAGCGGCTGGCCCCCGAGCTGCCGGGCGCCGACTGGTATCCGGTGCCCGGCGGCACCATCGACGCGGCCGTCGAGCTGGCCGACGCGATGCGCGGCAAGCGCTACGACGCGGTGGTCGGCCTGGGCGGCGGCAAGATCATCGACGTCACCAAGTACGCCGCCGCGCGGGTCGGCCTGCCGATGATCGCGGTGGCCACCAATCTGTCGCACGACGGCATCTGCTCGCCGGTGTCCACCCTCGACAACGACAACGGCCGGGGCTCGTACGGCGTCCCCACCCCGCTGGCGCTGGTCATCGACCTCGATGTGATCCGGGAGGCACCGGCCCGCTACGTCCGGGCCGGCATCGGCGACGCCGTCTCCAATCTGTCGGCCATCGCCGACTGGGAGCTGTCCCGCCGCGAGACCGGCGAGCCGGTCGACGGGCTGGCCGCCGCCATGGCGCGCAGCGCCGGCGAGTCGGTGCTGCGCCACCCCGGCGGCATCGGTGACGACGACTTCCTGGTCACCTTGTCCGAAGGCCTGGTGCTGTCGGGCATCGCCATGTCGATCAGCGGCGACACCCGCCCCTCCTCCGGCGCCTGCCACGAGATCAGCCACGCGCTGGACCTGCTCTTCCCGCGGCGCGCCGCGGCGCACGGCGAGCAGGTCGGGCTCGGCGCCGCCTTCGCGATGCACCTGCGGGGCGCCGGGGAGGAGTCCGGGCTGATCGCCGACACGCTGCGCCGCCACGGGCTGCCCGTACTGCCGGCCGAGATCGGCTTCACCGAGACGGAGTTCGTCGAGGCGGTGGTCTACGCGCCGCAGACCCGCCCCGGGCGCTACACGATTCTGGAACACCTGGACCTGCCCGCCACCGACATCAGGGACGCATACGCCGACTATGCCAAAGCCATCAGTAGCTGAACTGCGCCCGGTCGTGCACCCCGGTGGCATCAAGGACCGGAAGAACGGCGAGCACTGGGCCGGGCGCCTGTACATGCGGGAGATCTCGCTGCGCTGCACCCGGGCGCTGATCGACTCGCCGCTGAGCCCCAACCAGTACACGTATCTGATGATCGTGGCCGGCATGGCGGCCGGCGCCGCGCTGCTGATCCCGGGGCTGGCCGGCGGCATCCTCGGTGCCCTGCTGATCCAGCTCTATCTGCTGCTGGACTGCGTGGACGGCGAGCTGGCCCGCTGGCGGAAGCAGACCTCCACCGTGGGGGTCTATCTGGACCGGGTCGGGCACTACCTGTCCGAGGCGACTCTGCTGGTCGGCTTCGGCGTCCGGGCCGCCGACGTGTTCCACCACGACAGCGCGTCCATCCGCTGGCAGTGGGCGTTCCTGGGCACGCTGGCCGCGCTGGGCGCGATCCTGATCAAGGCCGAGACGGACCTGGTGGACGTGGCCAGGACCCGCCGCGGGCTGCCCGCCGCCGAGGAGAGCGCGAATGTGCCGCGCTCGTCCGGGGTGGCGCTGGCCCGCCGGGCCGCGTCCGCGCTGAAGTTCCACCGGCTGGTCGGCGGCGTCGAGGCGTCGCTGCTGATCCTGGCGGCCGCGGTCGCCGACTACTACCACGGCGATCTGCTGTTCAGCAGGATCGCGGTGGCGGTGCTGGCCGGCGTCGCCGTCGTGCAGACGGTGCTGCATCTGGTCAGCATCCTGGCGTCGAGCAGACTGAAATGAGGGCCGGGGTGAACGTACCGCTGAAACTCGGCGCGGTGATCATCACCATGGGCACCCGGCCCGCCGAGCTCCAGGATCTGCTGGACTCGGTGGCCAAGCAGCAGGGCCCCGATGTCGAGGTCGCGGTGGTGGGCAACGGCTCGCCGCTGCCGCCGCTGTCCGGGGACGTCCGCACCGTGGAGCTGCCGGAGAACCTCGGCATCCCCGGCGGCCGCAATGTCGGCGTCGGACTGTTCGGTCCTGGCGGCTCCCAGGTGGAGGCGGTGATGTTCCTGGACGACGACGGCCTGCTGCCCTCGGAGGAGACCGCTGAGCACGTCAGGGCCGCCTTCGAGGCCGACCCGAGGCTCGGCATCATCAGCTTCCGGATCGTCGACCCCGCGACCGGGACCACCCAGCGCCGCCACGTGCCGCGGCTGGGCGATTCCGACCCGCTGCGCAGCTCGCGGGTCACCTCCTTCCTCGGCGGCGCCTGCGCGGTGCGTACCAGGGTCTTCCGGCAGGTGGGCCCGCTGCCGGACGCGTTCTTCTACGCGCATGAGGAGACGGATCTGGCCTGGCGGGCTCTTGACGCCGGCTGGCACATCGAGTATCGGGCCGACCTCGTACTGCACCATCCGGCCACGTCACCGGCCCGGCACGCCGTCTACCACCGCCTGGTGGCCCGTAACCGGGTGTGGCTGGCCCGTCGCAATCTGCCATGGCTCCTTGTTCCGGTCTATCTCGGCGTATGGTTCGCACTTACGCTGGTGCGCCGGCCGTCCGGCAAGGCGCTGCGCGCCTGGCTCGGCGGATTCTGGGAGGGCCTGACGACTCCCTGCGGGAAACGTCACCCGATGCGCTGGCGTACCGTCTGGCGGTTGACCCGGCTGGGCCGACCCCCGATCATCTGAAAAGCTCGGACCTGAGAGCATCAGGCGCAGCCGGGGAATCCCCCTACCCGGCGCGCACCTTGAGGACGAAAGTGTCAACTGTGAGCGAGACAACGCACAATGGTGCGGTCGCCGTCGGTGCCCCACCAGCACCCTCGGCCGATGACGGCCTCAGCCCCGCCGAACTTGCGGCCAAGTACGGCCTTTCCGTCAGTGGCGCCCGTCCTGGGCTGGCGGAGTACACGCGGCAGTTGTGGGGCCGCCGACATTTCATCAATGAGTTCGCCAAGGCGCGGACCGCCGCCCAGTACACCCAGGCACGGCTGGGCCAGCTGTGGCAGGTGATGACCCCGCTGCTCAACGCGGCCGTCTACTACCTGATCTTCGGTCTGCTGATCGGCACCAGCAAGGGCATCGACAACTTCATCGCCTTCCTGGTCACCGGCGTTTTCATCTTCACCTTCACCCAGTCCTCGGTGATGAGCGGGGTGCGGGCGATCGCGGGCAACCTGGGCCTGATCCGGGCGCTGCACTTCCCGCGCGCCTCGATGCCGATCGCTTTGACGCTGATGCAGCTCCAGCAGCTGCTGATGTCGATGTTCGTGCTGTTCACGATCGTGCTGATGACCGGTGAGACGCCGGACATGTCGTGGTTCCTGGTCATCCCCGCGCTGCTCACCCAGTGGGTGTTCAACACCGGCCTGGCGCTGATCGTGGCCCGGCTCGGCAGCAAGATGACCGACCTGGCCCAGCTGATGCCGTTCCTGCTGCGCACCTGGATGTACATGTCCGGCGTGATGTACAGCATCGACAAGCTCACCGCGAGCGCGCCGGGCTATGTGCGGATACTGCTCGACATCAATCCGGCCGCGGTCTACATCGACCTGATGCGCTTCGCGCTGATCGACAGCGTCACCAGCTCGCAGATGCCGCCGCACGTATGGGCGAGTGCGGTGGGCTGGGCGCTGGTGGTCGGTGTCGGCGGCTACATCTACTTCTGGAAGGCTGAAGAGCAGTATGGCCGTGGCTGAGCAGCAGACCCTGGTAAGCACACCGGCCTCCGGGTCCCGGGTGCCCACTGTGATCGTGGACGACGTCCACATCGTCTACACGGTGTACGGCGCGGGCACCGGCCGGGGCACCGCGACCGCCGCGCTGTACCGGCTGCTGTCCCGCAAGGGCTCGCCCAACGTCCGCCGGGTGCACGCGGTGCGCGGTGTCAGCTTCACCGCCTACCGCGGCGAGGCGATCGGCATCATCGGCTCCAACGGTTCGGGCAAGTCCACCATCCTGCGGGCGATCGCCGGGCTGCTGCCGACGGAGAGCGGCAAGATCTACACCGACGGCCAGCCGTCGCTGCTGGGCGTGAACGCGGCGCTGATGAACGACCTGACCGGTGCCACCAACGTGCTGCTCGGCGGTCTCGCCATGGGCATGTCGCAGGAGGAGGTGCGCCACCGCTTCAAGGGCATCGTGGACTTCTCCGGGATCAACGAGAAGGGCGACTTCATCTCGCTGCCGATGCGGACCTACTCCTCCGGTATGGCGGCCCGGCTGCGCTTCTCCATCGCGGCGGCCAAGAACCACGACGTGCTGATGATCGACGAGGCACTGGCCACCGGCGACCGCGCCTTCCAGCGGCGGTCGGAGGAGCGCATCCGCGAGCTGCGCAAGGAGGCCGGCACGGTCTTCCTGGTCAGCCACAACAACAACTCCATCCGGGACACCTGCGACCGGGCGATCTGGCTGGAGAAGGGCGAGCTGCTGATGGACGGCCCGGCCGACGACGTGATCAAGGCCTACGAGGCGCACAGCGGCAAGTGACCGAACTGCAACAATTCCAGGGCATGATGGGCGACCCCCGCCGGATGATCCGGCGGGGGTCGTGTGTTGTGCGTTGTCGTGACCGGTCCGACCGGTCCGACCGGTCACGGACCTGTCCTACCGGTCACGCCCCCCGCGTACGCCGGGGGATGGCCCGACGTAAGCTGTACCGGTGCTGGGAGCCTGCTGATGATCGATACCGGGTGTGCGGGATGCCTGGTGCGGCGTGTCCGAAATGGGAAGATTCGACGGGGCGGTGTAGAACGGGGTATGTGGCGGCCATGATGATCGGGACCATCCTGCTCCGGGGCACGTTCGCCGCCTGTGTGCCGGGAACCCCGCGGTGACCGGGGACGACTCGTCCCGGGCCGTCCTGGACAAGGCGGCGCGCGAGAATTTCCCGGTGGCACCGGCGTTCCTGCCGCGCGCCTGGCGACGCGACCTGATGGCCGTCTACGGCTTCGCCCGGCTGGTCGACGACATCGGTGACGGCGACCTCGCGGGCGGCGGCCGCTACGACGCGCTGCGGCTGGGGCTCGACCCGGCCGTGGCCGGCGACCGGCTCGCCATGCTCGACGCTTTCGAGACCGATCTGGGGCGGGTCTTCGACGGCGCCCCCAGTCACCCGCTGCTGGCCGCGCTCCAGCCCACGGTGCGGCGCCACGGCCTCACGCCCGAGCCCTTCCTCGGCCTGATCGCGGCCAACCGCCAGGACCAGCGGATCCGCCGCTACGGCACCTACGACGACCTGCTCGCGTACTGCGAACTGTCCGCCAATCCGGTGGGCCGGCTCGTGCTGTCCATCACCGGCACCTCGACGCCGGAGCGGGTCCGCCTCTCGGACGCGGTGTGCACCGCGCTGCAGATCGTCGAGCACCTCCAGGACGTGGCCGAGGATCTCGGCCGGGACCGGGTCTACCTGCCGGCGGAGGACATGAAACGCTTCGCGGTGGACGAGGACGATCTCGCCGCACCCAGCGCCGGCCCGCAGGTCCGCGAGCTGATCGCGTTCGAGGCCGAACGCGCTCGTGAGCTGCTGGCCGAGGGCACTCCCCTGGTGGGCAGCGTTCATGGCAGGCTTCGGCTGCTGCTCGCCGGCTTCGTCGGTGGCGGTCGCGCCGCGCTGAAGGCGGTGCAGAACGCCGGCTACGACGTGCTGGCGGTATCGCCCAAGGCCACCAAGCCCGGCCTGCTCCGCGAGGTGGGTTCGACATTGCGAAGAGAGGGGTGAGCCGGACCGTGAACGGTTCCGCCCAGACGTCCGGACAGGTACTTGCGGCATACAGGTACTGTGAGACCGTGACCGGCCACGAGGCTCGTAACTTCGCCTATGGAATCCGACTGCTGCCCACCGCCAAGCGGCAGGCCATGTCGGCTCTCTACGCGTTCTCCCGGCGGGTCGACGACATCGGCGACGGCGACCTCGACCCCGCGGAGAAGGTCAGCCGGCTCGACACCACCCGCGCCACCCTCGCCCGGGTCCGCGAGGGCGCGGTGGCCGAGGACGACATCGACCCGGTGGCGGTCGCCCTCGCCGACGCCGCGCGCAGATTCCCGCTTCCGCTCGCAGGTCTGGACGAACTCATCGACGGAGTTCAGATGGACGTTCGGGGGGAGACATACGAAACGTGGGATGATCTGGCCATTTACTGCCGCTGTGTGGCCGGTGCCATCGGAAGGCTCTCGCTGGGCGTTTTCGGCACCGTGGATGGGCACGATCCTGCACGTGCCGCCGAATACGCCGACACTCTCGGCCTCGCCCTGCAACTCACCAATATCCTCCGCGACGTCCGCGAGGACGCCGCCAACGGGCGGACATACCTGCCCGCACGGGACCTCGCCAAGTTCGGGTGCGCGGAAGGCTTCCATACCGACACGCCGCCGTCCGGCTCGGACTTCACCGGACTGGTGGAGTTCGAAGTACGCCGTGCCCGGGCGCTGTTCGCCACCGGCTACCGGCTGCTGCCGATGCTGGACCGGCGCAGCGGTGCCTGCGTCGCCGCCATGGCCGGCATCTACCGCCGGCTGCTGGAGCGGATCGCCGCCGACCCCGAGGCCGTACTGCGCGGCCGGGTCTCGCTGCCCGGACGCGAGAAGGCGTACGTCGCCATGCGCGGTCTCAGCGGACTCGACGCCCGGCGTACCGCACGCCTGCCGCGGAGGGACGCGTGAGATCCACCCGCGAGGAGGCGGGCCCAGCCGCATCCAGCGCACACCACCAGGCAACCCCGGCTCCCCGCACGGCGTCACCTTCGGTGCCGGTTCACCGCGCCCATCGCGGTACCGCGCTGGGGGAGGGCGCATGAGCAGCACACACACCGGCGACGGCACGCGCACCGCGGCCGGCTCCGACACGGGCCCCGGCCCACGGACCGCGGTGGTCGTCGGCGGCGGGCTGGCCGGCACCACCGCCGCGCTCGCGCTGGCCGACGCCGGCGTCCGCGTCACCCTCACCGAGGCCCGGCCCCGGCTCGGCGGGCTCGCCTTCTCCTTCCAGCGGGGCGAACTCACCGTCGACAACGGCCAGCACGTCTTCCTGCGCTGCTGCACCGCCTACCAGTGGTTCGTCGACCGCATCGCCGCCCGCGACCTGATCACCCTGCAGGACCGGCTCGACGTACCCGTGCGCGACGCGGACACCGGACGGCTCGGCCGGATCAGCCGGGCCGGACTGCCGGTGCCGCTGCACCTGGCCGCGAGCCTGGCCCGCTACCCGCACCTCTCGCTGCGCGAACGCGCCTCGGTCGGGAGGGCCGCGCTCGCCCTGCGCGGCCTGGACCTGGCCGATCCGGCGCTGGACCGCACCGACTTCGGCAGCTGGCTGGCCGCGCACGGCCAGTCGCCGCGGACCGTCGAGGCCCTGTGGGACCTGGTCGGTGTCGCCACCCTCAACGCGACCGCGGGGGAGTCCTCGCTCGGGCTGGCCGCCAAGGTCTTCAAGACCGGGCTGCTGTCCGAGCCGGGCGCCGCCGACATCGGCTGGGCCGCGGCCCCGCTGGGCGAGCTGCACGACGGGCGGGCCCGTACCGCGCTGGACGCGGCCGGTGTGCGCACCCTGACGCGCACCCGCGCCACCGCGCTGGAGCCGGTACCGGGCGACCGCTGGCAGGTCCTGGTGGAGACCGGACCCGGCCGCGGCGAGCAACTCGAAGCCGACACCGTGGTGTTGGCGGTCCCGCAGCGTGAGACCCATGGGCTGCTGCCGGCCGGCGCGCTGGAAGATCCGGAAAAGCTGTTGCGCATCGGCACCGCGCCGATCCTCAATGTCCATGTGGTCTACGACAGAAGGGTGCTGGAGCAGCCGTTCCTCGCGGCTCTCGGCAGCCCGGTCCAGTGGGTCTTCGACCGCACCGAGACCTCCGGACTCGCCGGCGGCGGCCAGTATCTGGCGCTGTCCCAGTCCGCGGCGCAGGACGAGATCGACCTGCCGGTCGCCGAGCTGCGCGACCGCTACCTGCCCGAGCTGGAAAGACTGCTGCCCGCCGCCCACGGCGCCGGCGTCCGCGACTTCTTCGTCACCCGGGAGCGCACCGCGACCTTCGCACCGGCGCCCGGGGTGGGCGCCCTGCGCCCCGGTCCCGCCACCCGCGCCCCCGGTCTGTTCCTGGCCGGGGCATGGACCGCCACCGGCTGGCCCGCGACCATGGAGAGCGCGGTACGCAGCGGCCTGTACGCCTCCCGAGAAGCTTTGTCCGCCCTCGGGCTGCCATTCGACAACGGCGTCCTGGAGGCGGCATGAGTGCTATTGGTGCAACAAGAGGAGAGAACGTGACCGCTGACAGCGTCATCGGGCTGCTGGAGAACGGCCGCATCCTGACCACTCCGGTGCTCCGCGCGGCCGTGGCACGCCTCGCCCCCCCGATGGACACCGTCGCCTCGTACCACTTCGGCTGGATCGACAGCACCGGCCGGCCCGCGGACGGCGACGGCGGCAAGGCCGTACGCCCCGCGCTGGCCCTGCTGTCGGCGCAGGCGGCCGGCGCGCCCGCGGAGACCGGGGTCCCCGGCGCCGTCGCGGTGGAACTCGTGCACAACTTCTCACTGCTGCACGACGACCTGATGGACGGCGACGAGCAGCGCCGGCACCGCGACACGGTGTGGAAGGTGCACGGCCCGGCCCAGGCGATCCTGGTCGGCGACGCGCTGTTCGCGCTGGCGAACGAGGTGCTGCTGGAGCAGGGCACCGCCGACGCCGGCCGGGCCACCCGTCGGCTGACCACCGCCACCCGCAAACTGATCGACGGTCAGGCCCAGGACATCTCCTTCGAGCACCGCGAGCGGGTCACCGTCGAGGAGTGCCTGGAGATGGAGGGCAACAAGACCGGCGCCCTGCTGGCCTGCGCCTCCTCCATCGGCGCGGTGCTGGGCGGCGCGTCCGAGGCGGACGCCGACGCGCTGGAGGAGTACGGCTACCATCTGGGCCTCGCCTTCCAGGCGATCGACGATCTGCTCGGCATCTGGGGCGATCCGGCGACCACCGGAAAGCAGACCTGGAGCGATCTGAGGCAGCGTAAGAAGTCCCTTCCGGTGGTGGCCGCGCTCGCCGCCGGCGGCCCCGCGTCGGAGCGGCTGGGTGAACTCCTGGCAGCCGACGCAAAAAATCCGGAAAACGATGCCTTCAGCGAGGAAGAGTTCGCCCTGCGCGCAGCGTTGATCGAAGAGTCCGGTGGCCGGGAATGGACCTCGCAAGAGGCCAGAAGGCAGTACGCGACCGCGATCGCAGCACTTGACAAGATGGACATGCCCGAACAAATCCAACACAAGCTCGTGGGACTGGCGGATTTTGTGGTGGTTCGCGAAAAATAAAGAGCAATCAGTGGAGCGTTTGACGTCGCCAGTCCCTTTCATGTGACGGCCGACGGCCGCCCCCAACACCGCAGACGTCTCAACTGCAAAGGGGAAGCCATGACAGCGACGACCGATGGCAGTCCAGGTTCGCCAACCCACCGGACACCCTCGGCCAGCAGCACCTCGGAACCGGACCCTGTTCCACCCGGTGCCACCGAGGCGGCGGCCCGGCGTGCCGTCGGGCACGCCACCGACCACCTTCTGGCCCGGCAGCACGCCGACGGATGGTGGAAGGGCGACCTCGAGACCAACGTGACCATGGACGCCGAGGACTTGCTGCTGCGGGAGTTCCTCGGCATCCGTGACGACAAGATCCTCGCGGCGTCCGCGCGCTGGATCCGCTCGCAGCAGCGCGAGGACGGCGCCTGGGCCACCTTCCACGGCGGCCCCGGCGATCTGTCGGCCACCGTCGAGGCGTATGTCGCGCTGCGGCTGGCCGGCGACGACCCGGACGAGGCGCACATGTCGCTGGCCGCCAAATGGTCCAGGGGCGAGGGCGGAGTGGCCGGCAGCCGGGTCTTCACCCGGATCTGGCTGGCCCTGTTCGGCTGGTGGAGCTGGGACGACCTCCCGGAACTGCCGCCCGAGCTGATCTACCTGCCCAAGTGGATGCCGCTGAACATCTACTCGTTCGGCTGCTGGGCCCGGCAGACCATCGTGCCGCTGACCGTCGTCGGCGCGCACCGACCGGTCCGCCCGGCGCCCTTCGGCATCGACGAGCTGCACATCAACCCCGAGCAGCCGTCCCCCAAACGGCGCAAGGCGCCCATCACCAGCTGGGACGGCGTCTTCCAGCGCCTGGACCAGGTGCTGCACGTCTACCGGCGCGTCACCCCACGCTCGGTGCGCCGCTCGGCGATGAACGCCTGCGCCCGCTGGATCATCGAGCGCCAGGAGGCCGACGGCTGCTGGGGCGGCATCCAGCCGCCCGCGGTCTACTCGGTGATCGCCCTGCATCTGCTCGGCTACGATCTGGACCACCCGGTGGTCAGGGCCGGCCTGGACTCGCTGGATCGTTTCGCCGTCTGGCCCGAGGAAGGGGTCCGGATGATCGAGGCGTGCCAGTCCCCGGTGTGGGACACCTGTCTGGCGGCCATCGCGCTCGCCGACGCCGGGCTGCCCGCCGACCACCCGGCGCTGCTGAAGTCGGCCGACTGGATGCTCGGCGAACAGATCAACCGGCCCGGCGACTGGTCCGTGAAGCGCCCGCAACTGGCCCCGGGGGGCTGGGCCTTCGAGTTCCACAACGACAACTACCCGGACATCGACGACACCGCCGAGGTGGTCCTCGCGCTGCGCCGCGTCGCCCACCCCGACCAGCCCCGGCTGGACGCCGCGGTGGAACGCGCGGTGCGCTGGAACGTCGGCATGCAGTCCAGGAACGGCGCCTGGGGCGCCTTCGACGCCGACAACACCAGCCCCTTCCCCAACAAGCTTCCCTTCTGCGACTTCGGCGAGGTCATCGACCCGCCGTCCGCGGACGTCACGGCCCATGTGGTGGAGATGATGGCCGCGCTCGGCCTGGAGCACGACCCGCACGCCCGGCGCGGCATCGAGTGGCTGCTCGCCGAACAGGAGGACAACGGCGCCTGGTTCGGCCGCTGGGGGGTCAACTACATCTACGGCACCGGGTCCGCGGTGCCCGCGCTGGCCGCCGCCGGGCTGCCCGCCTCGCACCCGGCGATCCGCCGCGCCGTCAGCTGGCTGCGCTCGGTGCAGAACGCCGACGGCGGCTGGGGCGAGGACCTGCGCTCCTACTCCGACCAGGAGTGGGCGGGCCGAGGCCACTCCACCCCGTCCCAGACCGCCTGGGCGCTGCTGGCGCTGCTCGCGGCCGGCGAACGCGACAGCGCGGCCGTCGAACGCGGGGTGCGCTGGCTCACCGACACCCAGCTGGAGGACGGCTCCTGGGACGAGCCGTACTTCACCGGGACCGGCTTCCCCCGGGACTTCTCCATCAACTACCACCTGTACCGGATGGTCTTCCCGCTGACCGCGCTCGGCCGCTATGTGCGCGACGAGCCGTTCGGCGCCGGCCACCCCGGATCCGCCGCGGTCGCCGCGGCCGGCGGCAGCACCGGAAAGGGGGCCTAGTTCGTGGGCCGTACCCAGCCGCCCCTGCTGGTGGTGTGCGCTCTGCGCATCGAGAAGTTCGCGCTGCGCAGGGGCACGGCCAAGGTCGCCGACCCGGTCACCGTGCTCCGTACCGGCATGGGACCCAAAGCCGCGGACCGGGCCGTACGGCAGGCGCTGCACGACCCGGCCCTGCGCGACGCGGCCGTACTGACCACCGGCTTCTGCGCGGGGCTCGCCCCGGGCATGCGGCCGGGCGATGTGGTCGTCTCCGACGACGGGCACGAGAGCGCGGCGCTCGCCGCCGCGCTCAAGTCCGCGGGCCACACCGTGCACAGCGGCACCCTGGCGGAATCCGACCATGTCGTGCGGGGCGCCGAGCGCACCGCACTGGCGGCGAGTGGTGCCATCGCCGTGGACATGGAGTCGGCGGCCATGCGGCGCGCCGCCCTCGCCGAGGGCGTGCACCGCATCGCGGCGGCCCGCGTCGTCGTTGACACACCCGAGTTCGAACTCGTCCGTGTCGGTACGCTGCGCACCGGATTCATCGCCTTCCGGGTGCTGAGAGATCTTGTTCCTGCCTTTCATGATTGGCACCGCACTACCGCGCTCCCCTGGAGGTGAGCTAGATGGCTATGCCGCTCCGTCAGTCCGTCCGTGTCGCGTCGTACCTCTTCGAACAGAAAATGGTCAGGCGACGCGAAAAGTTCCCGTTGATCGTCGAACTCGAACCGCTCTTCGCCTGCAACCTCAAATGCGAGGGCTGCGGCAAGATCCAGCACCCGGCCGGGGTGCTCAAGCAGCGCATGCCGGTGGCACAGGCCGTCGGCGCGGTGCTGGAGTCGGGTGCGCCGATGGTCTCCATCGCGGGCGGCGAGCCGCTGATGCACCCCCAGATCGATGAGATCGTGCGCCAGCTCGTCAAGCGCAAGAAGTATGTCTTCCTGTGCACCAACGCCCTGCTCATGCGCAAGAAGATGGACAAATTCACCCCGTCTCCGTATTTCGCGTTCACCGTGCATATCGACGGGATGCGGGAGCGGCACGATGAATCGGTGGCGAAGGAGGGCACCTTCGACGAGGCGGTCGAGGCGATCAAGGAAGCCAAGCGCCGCGGATTCCGGGTGACCACCAACTCCACCTTCTTCAACACCGACACTCCGCAGACGATCATTGAGGTGATGAACTACCTCAATGACGAGCTGCAGGTCGACGAGATGATGCTGTCGCCCGCCTACGCCTATGAGAAGGCGCCCGACCAGGACCACTTCCTGGGCGTGACGCAGACCCGTGAGCTGTTCAAGAAGGCGTTCGGCGGCGGCAACCGGGCCAAGTGGCGGCTCAACCACACCCCGCTCTTCCTGGACTTCCTGGAGGGCAAGGCCGACTTCCAGTGCACGGCCTGGGCGATCCCCAACTACTCGCTGTTCGGCTGGCAGCGCCCGTGCTATCTGATGGCCGACGGGTACGTGCCGACGTACGACGAGCTGATCGAGAAGACCGAGTGGGACAAGTACGGCCGCGGCAAGGACGAGCGGTGCGACAACTGCATGGCGCACTGCGGCTACGAGCCCACCGCCGTGCTGGCCACCATGACCTCGCTGAAGGAGTCCATCCGCGCCGTCCGGGAGACCGTCGCGTCCAACCGCGCCAAGTGACCTTCCGCTGAGATACGAGGAGTGATCACGGACGAGTGATCGCGGTCGAGCCACCGGTGCGGCGTACGCGCCGCCGCCGGTGGCTCGTCGGCGTACCGTGGCCGGCCGGGGACAGGCGGTCGGCGATAGAAAGCAATCCCGGCAGGGGAACGAGGTCCATAGATGTCGTTGCTGGAGAACATCACAAGCCCACGCGATCTGAAGGCGCTGCCCGACGGCCGGCTCGACGAACTGGCCGCCGACATCCGCGGCTTCCTGATCCAGGCCGTGGCCAGGACCGGCGGGCACCTGGGACCGAACCTGGGCGTGGTGGAGCTGACGATCGCCCTCCACCGGGTCTTCGACTCGCCAGCCGACCGGATCCTGTGGGACACCGGCCACCAGTCCTACGTCCACAAGCTGCTCACCGGCCGGCAGGACTTCTCCGGGCTCCGCAGCAAGGGCGGTCTGTCCGGCTACCCCTCGCGGGCCGAGTCCGAGCACGACGTGATCGAGAACAGCCACGCCTCCACCGTGCTGGGCTGGGCCGACGGCCTGGCCAAGGCCAATGAGGTGCTCGGCCGCGACGACCACGTGGTGGCCGTGATCGGCGACGGCGCGCTCACCGGCGGCATGGCCTGGGAGGCGCTGAACAACATCGCCGCCGGGGACCGCCCGCTGATCATCGTCGTCAACGACAACGAACGCTCCTACGGCCCCACCATCGGGGGCATGGCCAACCACCTGGCCACCCTGCGCACCACCGACGGCTACGAACGCTTCCTGTCCTGGGGCAAGCAGGTCCTCCAGCAGACCCCGGTCATCGGCCAGCCGCTCTACGAGTCCCTGCACGGCGCCAAGAAGGGCTTCAAGGACGCCTTCGCGCCGCAGGGCATGTTCGAGGACCTGGGCCTGAAATACCTCGGCCCGATCGACGGCCACGACATCGCCGCGGTGGAGTCCGCGCTGCGCCGCGCCCGCCGCTTCAGCGGCCCGGTCCTGGTGCACTGCCTGACCGAGAAGGGCCGCGGTTTCGCCGCCGCCGAGCAGGACGAAGCCGACCGCTTCCACACGGTGGGCGCCATGGACCCGCTGACCTGCCTCCCGCTGGCCCCCGCCCAGGGCCCCTCCTGGACGTCGGTCTTCGGCCAGGAGATGGTACGGATCGGCGACGAGCGGCCCGACGTGGTGGCGATCACCGCCGCCATGCTCCAGCCCGTCGGCCTGGAAGGCTTCGCCAAGGCCTATCCGCACCGGGTCTTCGACGTCGGTATCGCCGAGCAGCACGCCGCCACCTCGGCGGCGGGCCTGGCCACCGGTGGTCTGCACCCGGTGGTGGCGGTCTACGCGACCTTCCTCAACCGGGCCTTCGACCAGGTGCTGATGGATGTCGCCCTGCACAAGTGCGGCGTCACCTTCGTACTGGACCGGGCCGGGGTGACCGGTGTGGACGGCGCCTCGCACAACGGCATGTGGGACATGTCGGTGCTCCAGGTCGTCCCCGGGCTGCGGATCGCGGCCCCGCGCGACGCCGATCAGCTGCGGGCCCAGCTGCGCGAAGCACTCGACGTGTCCGACGCGCCCACCGTCGTCCGCTTCCCGAAGGAGACCGCGGGCGAGCCGCTGCCCGCGCTGGACCGGATCGGCGGTATGGACCTGCTGCGGCGGCCCGCCGACGGCGCCGCCCAGGACGTCCTGCTGGTCTCGGTCGGCGCGCTGGGCGCCGTCTGCCTGGCGGCGGCCGATCTGCTGGCCGGCCGCGGCATCGGCGTCACCGTGGTCGACCCGCGCTGGGTCAAGCCGGTGGACCCCGCGCTGCCCGAACTCGCCGCCGGCCACCGGCTGGTGGCCGTCGTGGAGGACAACGGCCGCTCGGGCGGCGTCGGTTCGGCTGTCGCCCAGGCGCTGCGGGACGCCGAAGTGGACGTGCCGCTGCGCGACTTCGGGATCCCGCAGCGGTTCCTGGCCCACGCCAAGCGGGGCGAGATCCTCGCCGAGATCGGACTGACCCCGGAGGCGGTCGCCGACCGGATCGGCGCGACGCTGGCGCGCGGCGCGGCCGTCGCCGTACCCACCGCCGCCGTACCCACCGCCGTGTCCGTCCCCCCGCCCGGCGCTCCCGCCCCGGCGGCCCCCGGCGGCCCGGCGCCGGCCCCCGCGCATACTTCGGTACGGATCCAGCCACGCAAGGAGCAGGTGAGCGATGACATCGTCTGACGCGACGCCCGAGGGCGGCGCCGCCTCGGTACCCGGCGAGCAGCCCAAGGGCTTCGATCTGGCGACGCTGCTCGCCGAACGGAGCGGTGAGCGCTACGACCTGCACACCAAGTACCTGAACCACCAACTGCCGCGGATGCTGCACACCATAGGGTTCGACAAGTACTACGAGCGGGCCGAGGGCGCCCACTTCTGGGACGCCGACGGCAACGACTACCTCGACATGCTGGCCGGATTCGGCGTGATGGGGCTGGGCCGGCACCACCCGGTGGTCCGCAAGGCGCTGCACGACGTCCTGGACGCCGGGCTGCCCGACCTCACCCGCTTCGACTGCCAGCCGCTGCCCGGACTGCTCGCCGAGAAGCTGCTGGCGTACACCCCCCACCTGGACCGGGTGTTCTTCGGCAACAGCGGCACCGAAGCGGTCGAGACCGCGCTGAAGTTCGCCCGTTACGCCACCGGCAAGCCCCGGGTGCTGTACTGCACGCACGCCTTCCACGGCCTGACCACCGGCTCGCTGTCGGTCAACGGCGAGGGCGGCTTCCGCGACGGCTTCGCCCCGCTGCTGCCCGACACCGCGGTCGAGATGGGTGATCTGGACGCGCTGGCCCGGGAGTTGAAGCGCGGCGACGTGGCGGCGCTGATCGTGGAGCCGATCCAGGGCAAGGGCGTCTACATCGCCCCGCCCGGCTATCTGCGCGCCGCCCAGGAGTTGCTGCGCAAGCACAAGGCGCTGCTGATCGCCGACGAGGTGCAGACCGGCCTCGGCCGTACCGGCGACTTCTTCGCCTACCAGCACGACGAGGGCGTCGAACCCGACCTGGTGTGCGTCGCCAAGGCGCTGTCCGGCGGTTATGTACCGGTCGGCGCCACCCTCGGCAAGGACTGGATCTTCAAGAAGGTCTACTCCTCGATGGACCGGGTGCTGGTGCACTCCGCCAGCTTCGGCACCAACGCGCAGGCGATGGCGGCGGGTCTGGCCACCCTCTCGGTGATGGAGGACGAGAAGGTGGTGGAGAACGCCCGGCGCAACGGCGACCTGCTGCGCGAGCGGCTGGCCGCCCTCACCGACCGCTATGAACTCCTCAAGGAGGTGCGCGGCCGGGGCCTGATGATCGGCATTGAGTTCGGCCGCCCCAAGTCCCTGGGCCTGCGCAGCCGCTGGACGATGCTGCAGACGGCCCGCAAGGGCCTGTTCGCCCAGATGGTGGTGGTCCCGCTGCTCCAGCGGCACCACATCCTCGCGCAGGTCTCCGGGGACCACCTGGAGGTCATCAAGCTGATCCCGCCGCTGATCATCGACGAGGCGGACGTGGACCGCTTCGTCACCGCCTTCACCGAGGTAATGGACGACGCGCACGGCGGGGGCGGCCTGATGTGGGACTTCGGGCGCACCCTGGTCAAGCAGGCGCTCGCCAACAAATAGCGGGACAAGAGGTGCCGGGAGCGGCGCGCCGCCCGGGATCGGCTCAGTCGGTGAGCAGCCGCTCCTTGAGCCGTGCGTGCCGCTCCGGGGTGAGCCCGAGACCCTCGGCCAAGTAGCGGTCCACCGAGCCCCATCGCTCCTCGATGGTGGCGAAGGCGGCCCGCAGGTACTCCACCCGGGCCTCGAACAGCGAGCGGAGCAGTTCGCGGATGGCCGGGTCGATGGCGGCGCCGGTGCTGCCGTCGCCGCGCACCACCTTGTAGCGGTGGTTGCGGGCGTTGCTCCTCAGGTAGTCGGCCTCGATGGCCGGCCGCGGCACGCCCAGCGCCAGCAGGATGATCGCGATCGAGGTGCCGGCCCGGTCCTTGCCCGCCGCGCAGTGCAGCAGCGCCGGGATCGCCGGGTTCTCGGGGTCGGTGAGCAGCGCCAGCATCCTGGAGTGCTCGCCGGTGCGCTCCAGGACGATCTTGCGGTAGGCCTCGGCCATCCGGGCCTCGCCCTTGCCGCCGCCCAGCAGTTCGCGCAGCGCCGCCAGATCGCCGTCGCGGACGACCCGCCAGAAGCCGGCCCCCTCGGCCGGGTCGCTCAGCGGCATGTTGAGGTTGCGGGTGCCGGCCAGCACGGTGTCCGGCCCCTCCAGCGCGATGTCGTCGCCGCTGCGGAAGTCGAAAACGGTGTGCAGGCCGAGGCCGGTGAGGAAGGCGGCGTCCTCGGCGGTGGCGTGCGCGAGATGGCCGCTGCGGAAGAGCACGCCGCGGCGCACCCGCCGCCCGTCGCTCGTGGGCAGGCCGCCGACGTCACGGAAATTGCGTACGCCGGCGAGCTCGCTCCCGGTTTCCGGCTCTGATCCGTCCGGGGCGGACTCGCGCGTGTCCTGCGTCACCGGCGCTCCTCATTCGTCGCTGGGGGCTGGGGCCTGCCCCGGTGCCGGGGCACTGGCGACGATACGGCAGCACGGTGACGACGTACCGACTGGTATGTGGGTGTCGGCGGCGCGGGGAGGGCCGGCCGGGAAAGTCAGCGGGGCGCGTGGTGCGCGGCCAGTTCGGCCCACACCACGCGCCCCGTGCCGCCGTCTGCCGGGTCCGATCCCCAGGCCAGCGAAAGGACGCTCACAAGGAGCAGTCCCCGCCCGCCTTCCTCGTCGGCATCGGCGGCGCAAGGCTCGGGGACCCCGGTTCCCCTGCCCTGGTCGGTGACTTCCAGCCGGACGAACGCACCCGAGTCCTGCAGTACGCAGGTGATCTTCTCGCTGTCGGTGTGCCGTACGGCGTTGGTGAAGAGTTCCGTGATCACCAGACTGGCGTCGTCGCACAACTCCAGGTCCGCGCCCCACTCGCTGAGGCGCATACGGACCCGCCCACGGGCGTCCGCCACGGACGCGTTCATCGCGGGCAGCCGGAACACGTCTCGGCGGCGGTAGTCGCCGACGCCGACACGGCTCGCGTGCCGTACGGCATCAAGTGAAGGAACCACTCCGCAACTATGGGGCTCGTGACGGACACATGGCAAGCTTCCTATCTGTAATTTACAGAATCGCCTGAACACGCTGTCGCGGGGCGCTGACGACATGACACACTGCTTGGCAGTCAAACAAGTTGGAGGATGAGTCGTGATGGACCCGCGGCCGGGTGGTGCTCCGACCGTCCTGCGCATGGTGCTCGGGAAACGCCTCCAGGACCTTCGGGAACAGGCCGGGCTCAGCTATGAGGAAGCCGGACGCACTCTCGATGTGACGCACGCCACCATCCGCCGGATGGAAAAGGCGGAAGTCGGGCTGAAGCTCCCTTATGTCGAAAAACTCCTCACCACCTACGGCATAACCTCCCCCGAGGAGATCGGCGGCTTCCTCGCGCTGGCCCGCGAGGCCAACCGCCCCGGCTGGTGGCACAGTTTCCGCGACGTCCTGCCCGACTGGTTCAGCGCCTTCGTCAGCCTCGAAGGCGAAGCCGCCGTCATCCGCGCCTACGAGCCGCACTACGTCCCCGGCCTGCTCCAGACCCCCGACTACGCCCGCGCCGTGCTGCGGGCCGGGCTGCCGCACGCCGCGACGGACGAGATCGACCGGCTGGTCACCCTGCGCACCGAGCGCCAGGCGCTGCTGCTGCGCCGTGACGCGCCGCCGCTGCTGTGGGTCGTGATGGACGAGACCGTGCTGCGCCGCCCGATCGGCGGCCGCACGGTCATGCGCGACCAGATAGGCGCCCTGATGGACGCCACCGAACAGGCCAACGTACGGCTGCAGGTGATCCCGTTCACCGCGGGCCCGCACCCGGCGATGTACGGGCCGTTCCACATCTTCCGGTTCCAGCTCCAGGAGATCCCCGACATCGCGTACGCCGAAAGCCTGGTCGGCGGCGTCTATTTCGATGAACGGGACGATGTTTCCACGTTCCTGGAAGCACTCGACCGGATGTGCGCGCAGGCAGCGCCGGCACAGAGCACCAAAGCCATCCTCGATGGCATGCGCAAGGAGATCTGAACCATGGATCGCACCACCAACGACCGCGTGGACGCAGCCATATACAACGGTGTGTACGCGTACGAAGACTTGTACGAAGCAGTTTACGACGGTGTCTACAACGGGATGCCCGCCACCGAACTCGGGGTGGACGGCTGGCGGAAGCCGTGGAGCGGCGGGAACGGCGGTTCCTGTGTCGAGGCCAAGCGGCTCAACGACGGACGGGTGGCGCTGCGGCAGTCCACCGACCCGCACGGCCCGGCGCTGATCTACACCAACCACGAGATCGCCATGTTCATCCTCGGCGCCAAGGCCGGCGAGGCGGACTTCCTCCTGTCATGACGGCCGAACCCGTGCCGTTCG
The DNA here is from genome assembly GCF_042650325.1 of Streptomyces polygonati. Lineage (NCBI taxonomy): Bacteria > Bacillati > Actinomycetota > Actinomycetes > Kitasatosporales > Streptomycetaceae > Streptomyces > Streptomyces polygonati. Next base: position 29,548 of record NZ_JBHSBB010000016.1, read on the forward strand.
AGCACGACACGCACCACGGCGGCGGGCGGCGCCACCAGCGCCCCCGGCCCGGCCGGCAGCACCCGTGGGACCAGCACCACATATCGATGAAGCGGAGGACGGCGTGACCGACCAGGGATTCCCCGTCGAGGAGATAGACACCAGCAGGCCGCACCCGGCCCGCATGTACGACTACTTCCTCGGGGGCCGGGACAACTACGAGGTCGACCGGGAGGCCGCCCACCGCGTCCTCGATGTCGCCCCCGAGGTGCCCGCGAGCGCCCGGGCCAACCGCGACTTCCTGGGCCGCGCGGTCCGCCACCTCGCGCGCAGCGGCATCCGGCAGATCATCGACATCGGCACCGGTATCCCCACCTCGCCCAACACCCACGAACTCGCGCACTCGGTGTCGCCGGACGTACGGGTCGCCTACATCGACAACGACCCGATCGTGGCCACCCACGCCGGCGCCCGGCTGCTCGGGACCGGCAACACCGGCTTCTTCCTCGGCGACATGCGCGAGCCGGCCACCATCCTGGACCACCCCACCATCGGCAAGCTGATCGACTTCGACCAGCCGGTGGCCCTGATGCTGGTCTCGGTCCTGCACTTCGTCAAGGACGACGAGGACCCGGCGGGCATGATCGCCGCCTACCGCGACGCGCTGCCGTCCGGCAGCCTGCTGGTGCTCTCGCACGCCACCGGGGATTTCCACCTCGACCACGTGGACGAGGTGCTGGAGGTCTACAAGAAGGCCTCCGCCAGCCTCACCGCCCGCACCCACGCCGAGGTGCTGGCGCTCTTCGACGGCTTCGAACTCATCGAACCCGGCCTGGTCCAGGTGCCGTTGTGGCGGCCCGACGGTCCCGAGCCGGACCCCGACGAACTGCGCGGCATCTCGGTCTACGGCGGCGTCGGCCGCAAGGCCTGATCCCGGCCGGCCGTAACCCTCCGCACCGCCGGTGCCACCCGTGGCACCGGTACGACCTGTGGCATCCGTACGACCTGTACCGACCGGACATGATCGGCTTCCCCCGGCCCGCCCGGGGGAAGCCCACCCACCACCGAACGACCGCGGACCGAAGCGGCGAGAGCGAGGACGGCGTGACCGACCAGGGGTTCCCCCTCGAGGAGATAGACACCAGCAGGCCGCACCCGGCCCGCATGTACGACTACTACCTCGGTGGCCGGGACAACTACGAGGTCGACCGCGAAGCCGCCCAGCGGGTCGTCGATCTGTTACCGGACATCATCCCGGCGGCCCGCGCCAACCGGAACTTCCTGCACCGCGCGGTGCGCTTCCTGGCCGGCAGCGGCATCGAGCAGTTCATCGACATCGGCACCGGCATCCCCACCTCGCCGAACACCCACGAGATCGCCCAGTCGGTGTCGCCGGACATACGGGTCGCCTACATCGACAACGACCCGATCGTGGCCACTCACGCCGGAGCCCGGCTCACCGGGGCCGGCAACACCGGCTTCTTCCTCGGCGACGTACGCGACCCGGCGAGCATCCTGGACCACCCCACCATCGGCAAGCTGATCGACTTCGGCCAGCCGGTCGCGCTGATGCTGGTGGCCGTCCTGCACTTCATCAAGGACGAGGAGAACCCGGCCGGCATCGTGGCGGAACTGCGCGACGCGCTCCCCGCCGGAAGCCACCTGGTGCTCTCGCACGCCACCGCGGACTTCCACGCCGACAGCATGTCCGAGGTCTTCAAGATCTACACCAAGGCCACCGCGACCTTGAACACCCGGCCGCGCGACGAGATCGTGGGCTACTTCGACGGCTTCGACCTGCTCGAACCCGGCCTGGTCCAGGTGCCGTTGTGGCGCCCGGAGCAGCCGCAGTCGGCCAAGGACGTGGCCCGGGTCGGCTTCTACGGCGGGGTGGCCCGCAAGGGCTGAGCCGGGGCCGGGCCGCCGCCGCGCGCGATGCGGCTCCGGCGTTCCCGGCGGCGGCCCGGACCCGCCGCCGGTCCGGTCAGCGCAGGGCCGCGACCGTCACCGTCACCCCGTCGAGGGTGCCGGCGAAGTCCGCGCCCAGGGCGCGCGAGGGCGTCTGGAAGCCGGCCGGCAGCTCCGGCAGCCGGGTGACGATCCGCAGCACCGCGTCGGCGGTCATGCGGTACGGGCTCGGCCCGGTCAGCGTCGCGGTCACCGTGTTGCCCGCGGCGTCCCTGGCCCGCCCCCACACCTCGCTCCGGGAGGCTCCCAGCGCCCGCTCTCCCGGGCCGCGCACCACCTGCCCCACCGCCCCTGACACCACCCGCCGCAGCGGGCCCAGCCGGAGTGCCCGGACCACCGACAGGGCCGGGCCAGCCAGCACGGTGTACGTGGTGATGTCCGGGATGCCCGTCGAGTGGTAGGCGGTGCTGACGTCGCCCCACGGCACCGACACCACCGTGCGCGCCCCGGACGGGAAGGCGGCCCGCACCTGGCGGGAGCCGAACGGCACGCTGCGGATCTCGCCGCCGGCCCTGACCTTGCCGCCGTCGGCCGCGCCTTCCAGCGCGGTGCGCGCGGTGCCGGGGCTGGCGCCGCCGCCGGTCCGGATGGCCAGGTCGAGCTGGGTCGCGTCCGGCAGCCGCGCGGCGAGCAGCGCCGCCACGCAGTCGGTGGGCACCACGTCGAAGCCGGCCCCCGGCAGCAGGGTGATACCGGCCGCCGCGGCCCGGGGGCCCAGCGCGTGCAGCGACTCGAAGACGTCGATCTCACCGGTTATGTCCAGATAAGGGGTTCCGGTGTCGATACAGGCGGACGCCATCGGCAGCGCGGTGCGCACGAACGGGCCCGCGCAGTGCGCCACGCTGTCCACGCCGTCCAGCCCGCGGCGGACCGCACCCGGCTCGCCCAGTCCGAACACCCGGTGCTCCAGGCCGAGTTCGGCGGCGAGCGGGACCAGCTTGGCGGCGTTGCGCCCGGCCAGCACGGGCCGCTGCCCCTGCGCGACGGCGCGGCGGGCGATGAGGCGGCCGGTATAGCCGGTGGCGCCGTACAACAGCCAGGTCATGGGTCTGTTCCTCCTCGGAGGTGGTGACCGGAACCGTACACGCGCGGTCCCGCGAGTCGATATCGGGTGGGCGGTCGGCTCCCGGCATGCGACGCTGGTGTCATGACCGACCCAGAGCACGAAGCCACCCCGGCCGCTGACGCAGAACCCCAGGACGCCGCCGCGGCCGACGACCCCGAGACGGCGCCCCAGCCGCCGGACCCGGACGAGGACGAGGTGAAGCGGAAGTTCCGCGAGGCGCTGAACCGCAAGCAGGGCGCCCGCCAGGCCGGCACCGGCGGCGTGGGCCCCGACCAGTCCAAGGTCCACGGCGCCCACGGCCGTGCCGGCGGCCCCCGCGAGTTCCGCCGCAAGAGCGGCGGCTGACACCGCGGGCCGCGTCCGACACCTCCCCCCTCCCACCCGGAGGAACCCGCCCGCCCGGCGCACCCCGCCGGGCGGGCCGCTTTCCCGGCGTGCCGCGCCGCCCCCGGCGTAGGGTCGAACGGTGACGACGAATCCCCTCCTCCACCGCAGCGAGCTGCCCTATGAGCTGCCGCCGTTCGCCGAGATCCGGGACGAGCACTATCTGCCCGCCTTCGACCGCGCGCTGGCCGAGCACCTGGCGGAAGTCGAGGCGATCGCCACCGACCCCGAGCCGGCCACCTTCGACAACACCCTGGTGGCGCTTGAGCGTTCGGGTGAACTCCTGGACCGGGTCCGCGCCGTCTTCGAGAACCAGGCGTCGTCGCATGTCACCCCCGCCCTCCGTACGATCGAGCCGCGGGTCAGCGCGATGCTCGCCGAACACGCCGACGCCGTCCACCTCGACCCGGCGCTCTTCGCCCGCATCTCGGCCCTGTACGAGGCCCGCGACACCCTCGGCCTCGATCCGGAGTCGCTGCGCCTGCTGGAGCGCTACCACACCGGTTTCCGCCGGGCTGGCGCCGAGCTGTCCGAGGAGGGCCGGCGGCGGCTGCGGGAACTCAACGCCGAGATCGCCGCCGCCTCCACCGCCTTCGGCCAGAACGTGCTGGCGGCCAACACCGCCGACGCGCTGATCCTGGACGACCCCGCCCAGCTGTCCGGCCTGTCGCCCGCCGAGATCGCCGCCGCCGCCGAGAACGGCCGCGAGCTGGGCCACGAGGGCCGCTGGGTGATCAGCCTGAAGAACTTCTCCAACCAGTCCGAGCTGGCCGCGCTGGACGACCGCGAGGTCCGCCGGCGGCTGCTCGACGCCTCCCTGAACCGCGCCCGGGACACCAACGGCCCGCTCGCCGCCACCCTGGCCACCCTGCGCGCCGAACGCGCCGCCCTGCTCGGCTACGACAGCCACGCCGCCTATGTGGTGGCCGACCGCACGGCCGGCAGCACCCAGGCCGTCACCGACCTGCTGGCGCGGCTGGTCCCGCCCGCCGTCGCCAACGCCGAACGCGAGGCCGAGGCACTGGCCCGGCTGGCCGGCGGACCGGTCGAGGCATGGGACTGGGCCTACTGGTCCAGCCGGCTGCGCAAGCAGCGCTACGACATCGACGAGGCCGAGCTGCGGCCGTACTTCGCCCTCGACAAGGTGCTGCGGGACGGCGTCCTGCACGCCGCCCACGAGCTCTACGGCCTCACCTTCACCGAACGGCCCGACCTGCCCGGCTACCACCCCGAGGTACGGGTCTTCGAGGTCTTCGAAGCCGACGGCAGCGGCCTGGGCCTCATCCTCTTCGACTTCTTCGCCCGCGAGTCCAAGCGCGGCGGCGCCTGGATGAACGCCCTGGTCAACCAGTCCACCCTGCTGGGCAGGCGACCGGTCGTCGTCAACAACCACAACATCCCCAAACCGGCGCCCGGCGAGCCCGCGCTGCTCACCTTCACCCAGGTGATCATCCTCTTCCACGAGTTCGGACACGCCCTGCACGGGCTCTTCTCGGCCGTGCGCTACCCGTACTTCGCCGGCACCGGCGTGCCCAGCGACTTCGTCGAGTACCCGTCCCAGGTCAATGAGATGTGGGGGCTGTGGCCCGAGATCTTCGCCCACTACGCCACCCACCACGAGACCGGTGAGCCGATGCCGGAGCGCACGGTGGCCCGGATGCGGGAGGCGGCCCGCTTCGGCCAGGGCTTCGCCACCGTCGAGTACCTCGCCGCCACCCTTCTCGACTGGGCCTGGCACACGCTGCCGGCCGGCGCCGACCCCGGCGATCCGGCCGGCTTCGAGGCCAAGGCCCTCCAGGACGCCGGCCTGGCCCTCCCGGCGATCCCGCCGCGCTACCGCACCGCCTACTTCACCCACATCTTCAACAGCCAGTACAGCGCGGGCTATTACTCCTACATCTGGAGCGAGGTGCTGGACGCCGACACGGTCGACTGGTTCCGCGCCCATGGCGGCCTGCGCCGCGCCAACGGGGACACCTTCCGCCGCGAACTCCTCTCCCGGGGCGGGAGCGTGGACCCGATGACGGCGTTCGCCGCGCTGCGGGGCCGCGCGCCGAGGGTGGAGCCGCTGCTGGAGCGGCGGGGGCTGGCGGGGTAAGCGGGGCCGGCACTGCGAGTGGGGCTGTCGGGCCAAGCGGGGCCGGCGGGGCAGGCAGGGTTGGCCGGGCAAGCAGGGTTGGCGGGATACGGCGAGCGGCAGGGGGTCCGCCACCCCGTGTCCCTCCGGCGGGGGCGGCGGCGACGCGGGGTCCCCGGCCGTCGCCGGAAGGGGCTCCTACCGCTCCACCCGTACCGCCGTCGGTGCCTCCACCTGCGCTCTTACGGCGGCCGGTCCCGGCCCGGGCCGAGAAGCGCTGCGGGACACCTGACGCTGAGCGACGCCCGGGCCCGCCACCGAGGCCCCGTCCGTCGCATAATGGGACCGGCGAAAACCCGCCGACCAACGATCCCGCCTGGAGGTCCCGTGACCGGAACCGGCCGACCGCCCTCCCGCCTCGTGAGGCTGCGCCCCGCACCCTTCGGCGCGGACCCCGCCGGCGCCCGGCTGGAGCGCATCCTCCGCTCGCCGAACTGGGCGAACGGCGCCTTTGTGAACCCGGTCGGAGCCCGCAGCGTCCCCAGCGGCGGCCTGATCAAGTCGCTGCCGGCCAACCTCCGCAAGGAGGCCCGGCTGCCGCGCAAACCGGCCCGCCCGATCCCGATCCACCCCACCACCCTCACCGACCTCGCCGTACCGCCCGCCTCCGGGCTGCGGCTGACCTGGATGGGCCACTCCACCGTGCTCGCCGAGATCGGCGGCCGGCGGGTGCTCTTCGACCCGGTGTGGGGCGAGCGCTGTTCCCCCTTCTCCTTCGTCGGCCCCCGGCGCATCCACCCCACCCCGGTCCCGCTGGCCTCGCTGACCGGCCTGGACGTCGTGGTGATCTCGCACGACCACTACGACCACCTCGACATGCCCACGATCACCGCGCTGGTCCGGAGCGACGTGGTGTTCGCGGTGCCGCTGGGCGTCGGCTCCCACCTGGAGCACTGGGGCGTACCGCCGGAGCGCCTGCGCGAACTGGACTGGAACGAGTCCACCGAGGTCGCGGGCCTCACCCTGACCGCCACCCCGGCCCGGCACTTCTGCGGCCGCGGGCTGCGGGGCCGCCAGCAGACCCTGTGGGCCTCCTGGGCGGTCACCGACGGCACCCACCGCATCTACCACAGCGGCGACACCGGCTATTTCCCGGGCTTCGCCGACATCGGCGCCCAGCACGGCCCGTTCGACGCCACGATGATCCAGATCGGCGCGTACAGCGAATTCTGGCCGGACATCCACATGACCCCGGCCGAGGGCATCAGGGCCCATGCCGATCTGTCCGGCGGCGCGCCCGCCGGGGTGATGATGCCCATCCACTGGGCCACCTTCAACCTCGCCCAGCACCCGTGGGCCGAACCGGGGGAGGGCACGGTGGCCGCCGCCCGCGAGGCCGGCGCGAAGATCGCCACCCCCCGGGTCGGCGCGCCCTTCGAGCCCGCCGACCCGCAGCCGGACGACTGGTGGTGGCGCGAGGTCGCGGTCCGGCCGGCGGGCGGCTGGCCGGCCCAGCCGACCGCGACGATCGCCGGGGGAGGGGACATCGGCGAAGCCGGCCGCGCCACGGGCAGCGGTGAAGCCGGCGGCGGCGCGGCCGGCGCGGTGGAGGAAGGCAGCGGCGGCGAAGGCGAGCGCGAGGACGGTTACGAGGTGGCCCGCCCCAAGTAGGTCAGCGCTCCCGCGTCCGGCAGCTCGATCTCGTGGAAGCCGAGCCGGTCGTAGAAGGCGCGGGCACGGGTGTTGATGGTGAGCATCCCCAAGTGCACAGCCGGCACCCCTCGTTCGGCCAGTGCGTCGAGGAAGCTCTTCATCAACGCCCGCCCGTACCCGCTCCGCTGGAAGCCGGGCAGCACATCGATGTGCAAGTGGGCCGGGTAATCGGCCAGTTCGGGCCGCACCAGCCGCTCCGGGGTGTGCAGCAGCCAGGCCATCATCTCGCTCGGCGTGACCGGTTCACGGTCCGGCGCGGGCCAGCGCTTCTCCACCGTCGGCAGCCACTCCTTCCGGAACCGCCGTACGAACTCCTCGGTGTCGGCCGTCCCGAGGACATAACCCACGGTCCGACCGTGCCCGTCGTCGAGCACGAAGGTCGACTCCGGCTCCAGCACCGCGTACGGCGCGGCGAAGATCGCCCCGAGCAAGTCCCGGTCCCGATCCGGGTAGGCGCCACTGGCGTCCTCACCCGCGTCACCGGTCCCCACACAGATGTCGTAGAGCGCGGGCAGGTCCGCGGGGCGGTAGGGGCGTATCACGGCATTCATGAGATCTCCCGGTCCGAAGCGTTCTGATCGTCCGACCCGCCGTGTGCGGTGGTCGGTTCGGGCGCGGGCAGCGGTTCGGCCACTTCCGCCGGATCGGCCTGGCCGTCCGCGGCCCCCAGTGTGCTGAAAGTGAAGGAGAAGGAGGCCGGCGCCGCCCTCAGCCGGAAGGCGGGCAGCACCTCGGGCCCGCAGGCGTGGCTGCCCACGCCGTGCAGGGCGTGGTCCAGGTGCACCCACAGCGTGTCCTCCCGCCGCAGTTCATGGGTGTGCCGGGCCGCGTCCAGCGCCCGCGTGCTCCACGGCCGTACCGTCAGCCAGAAGGCGGGCGCGCCCTCCACCCGTACGCCCGAGCCGTCCGCCCGGCGCAGCTCCGCCCAGCGCACATCGGCCCGCGCGCCGTTCTCCTGCGGGCGCACGTACGGCGTCTGCAACGCGTCCACGCCGGAGGTGTAGCGGCCGATCCTGGAGGCCGCCCGCGTGTCGGGATACGCCTCACCGGGCCCGCCGCCGTACCAGGTGGCCGTGTCCAGCGTCGGGCACAGCCCCAGGCGCACCCCGAGCCGGGGCAGCGGCAGCGGCCAGTCGCCCTCCGGCGCCACCAGCACGTCCAGCCGCAGCCGGCCGCCGGTGGCCGCCCACGAGTAGACGGCACGCAGCGCGATGTCGGAAGCGGCCGGCGCCACCCTGGTCACGACGGTGAGGGTCTCGTCGCCGAGCGAGACCCGCTCCGCGCGGTGCCGCATCCGGTGCAGTCCCGACTCGCGCCACAAACGCTCCAGCTGGCCGTCCGGATGGCGCGGGGTCCCCCGGTCGTTGTCGACCGGCGCCCGCCACACGTCCAACTCGGGGCCCTGCACCGGGCTGCCGTCCAGATACCTCAGCACACCGGTGGCCGCGTCGAAGGTGCCGGGCCCGAGCACGATCAGGCCGCCCTCGGCGAGCCGCGGCGCGTGTCGCCTGCCCCGGTGCGCCACCGCCCGTCCGCCCCACTCCAGCACCGACGCGAACTGGGTCCAGGCCACCTCGTGCCCGGCCGGCGCCCACGCGGTGTCCTCGGCGAGCACCGCCCGCACCGTCCACCACGCCTCCACGGCGGTCGTGGTGCGCGGCAACCGGGGCAGCTCCACCTCGGCGCTCTCGCCCGGCCCGAGCGGCGGCACCACCAACTGCCCGCCGTCGCCGGCCGTACCCCCCTCCTCGTACGACCAGCGGAAGGTGAGTCCCGAAAGGTCGGCGAAGTCGAAGCAGTTGGTGACGGTCACGATGCCGCGCCCGCTGTCGCCCACCAAGCGCACCGGCTCGATCACCTTCTTGTACTCGACCAGGCCGGGCGAAGCGGTCCGGTCGGGGAAGACCAGGCCGTCGCAGACGAAGTTCCCGTCGTGCAACTCCTCACCGAAGTCGCCGCCGTAGGCGTAGTAGGGCGTCCCGTCCTCGGCGGTTCGCCGCAGTCCGTGGTCGATCCACTCCCAGACGAAGCCGCCCTGGCAGCGCTCGTAGGTCTCGAAGATCCGCTGGTACTCCGACAGGCCGCCCGGCCCGTTGCCCATGGCGTGCGCGTACTCGCACAGCACGAACGGCATGTCGCGCCGCCGCCGGTCCGACTCCGCGTCCGCCAGCGGCGGTTCGCTCCGACGGCCGATCAACTCGGTCTCGGCGTGGTCGGCGTACATCCGCGAGTAGACGTCGACATCGGCGCACGAGCGATCCCCCTCGTAGTGGATCGGCCGGGCCGCGTCCCGCCGCCGTATCCACGCCGCCATCGCGGACAGCCCGCGCCCGGTGCCGCATTCGTTGCCCAGCGACCACATCACCACCGAGGGATGGTTCTTGTCGCGCTCCACCATCCGCGCCGCCCGGTCCAGCAGCGCCGGCGTCCACCGCTCGTCGTCCACCGGATTGCCGCGCCAGCCCACCACTTCGAAGCCGTGCGTCTCCAGATCGCACTCGTCGACCACCCACAGCCCGATCTCGTCGCACAGCTCCAGGAAAGCGGGATGCGGCGGATAGTGGCTGGTGCGGACCGCGTTGATGTTGTGCCGCTTCATCAGCAGCAGATCGCGCCGCATCGTCTCCATGTCCGCCACCCGGCCGTGGTCGGGGTCGAACTCGTGCCGGTTCACCCCGCGGAACAGGATCCGCCGGCCGTTGACCTTCAGCACCCCGTCCTCGACGGCGACGGTACGGAATCCGATCCGCAGCGGAATCCGCTCGCCCTCGGTGGCCAACTCCGCGTCGTACAGCCGCGGCAGCTCGGCCGACCACGGCTCCACCGGCACGATCACCGGCTCGCCGGTCGGGATGTCCAGCCCCAACTCCGGTACGGTCACGGTGCCCTGGGGCTCGCAGTCCACCCGCAGCGTGCCGGTCCCGGTGGTGTGGTCGTAGCCGCAGTGCACGAAGAAGTCCGTCACCGCGCCCTCGGGCCGCTCGATCAGCGTGACGTCCCGGAAGATGCCGGGCAGCCACCACATGTCCTGGTCCTCCAGATAGCTGCCCGACGACCACTGGTGCACCCGCACCGCCAGTACGTTGCCGCGCGGGCTGAGCAGCTCCCCGACCTCGAACTCCACCGGCAGCCGGCTGCCCTTGAAGGTCCCCAGCTCCGCGCCGTTCAGCCAGACCCGGGCGCAGGAGTCCACCCCGTCGAAGCGCAGCAGCGCCGCCCCGCCCGGCCAGTCGTCCGGCAGGTCGAACATCCGCAGGTGGTCGCCGGTCGGATTCTCCGTCGGCACGCGCGGCGGATCGACCGGGAAGGGATAGCGCACATTGGTGTACGCCGGACTCCCGTGCCCGTGCAGCGGCCAGTGCGACGGCACCGGCAGTACATCCCAGCCTGACGCGTCGTACCCGGGCCGGGCGAACGCGTCGTCCTCGGCCGCCGCGCTCCCCGACAGCCGGAACCGCCAGGCCCCGCCCAGATTCACCCGCCGCGCGTCGGACACCGCCCACCAGGCCCGCGGCGGAAGCGCTCCCGTGCTCGGCGAGACGTCCTCGTAGTACGGGAGGGTCCCGGACGGGGGCGGGTGGTGCATGGGGCTGCTCCTCGGGTGGGCGGGTACGGTGGGGCGACAGCGATCGGATGGGCCGGAGCGTGCCTGGGGGTGCGGCTGTGACGGTCCGGGTCTCTCGGCGGTTCCCGGCCGGTTTCGATGATCCGATTCTGCTGAGGAGGTAGGCGTCACGCTAGGGCGTGGATCACGGATTCCGGCTGGTTTTACGTACACCCTTCCGTGCATCCCGCGGTGCTCGCGCGGCCGCGCGGCGCCCGGAAAAACCAAGGGGCCTGCCCTGCAGCGCACTTGACCCACCGCCCGACCGCTGGGACCATGCCCGCCCCGGAATTCCCGGCGGAACCCAGAAATGGCGCAAACCCTCGTCCTGACCGCCCCCCGGGGCACGCTCCGGCGGGCCGATTTCCGGCCTCTCGCTCTGATCGTGGTCGTGGCGGGGGGCGGTGGCGGCGGTGGCCGCCGTCGCGGTGGCACGGCTGATCCGCGGCGTACAGCCGTCCGGCGGAGCAGCGCGACGGCGGGCGCGAAGCCGACCGTGGCCAGGATGAGGACCACCGAGACGCCGCGGGCCGGACCGCGCGCACCAGACGGCTCCATCAGATCCCAGGCCCCCGTCGCCCCCGAGGCCCCCGGAAAGCCGCCCGCGCCCCGCCTCCTCCCCCGGCCCGGAGGCCGAGCGGCCGCAGAGAGTCGGGCGACCCGCGGCAAGGGGGGCGTCACCGACTGTTAGAGGGACGGCGGCGGTGGAGCCGCTGGAAGGGCGCGGGGGAGGCTTGCCGCGCCTTGGTCTCCCGGAGCGCGGCGTCGGGCGAGACGGCCTCTCCCGGGGCGCGCGCGTGGACGGGCCGGCATCTCGGTGGGAACGGTCACTGGACAGGTCGCGCGAAGCGGGCGCCCCTCGCCTCCCGGCGACGGACGCCCGCTTCCCACCGGCCCCCGCCCCGGCTATATCCCGTCCACCTTGAACGGATCATGCTCCGTGAGCAGCTTGTCCAGCCGAGCCTGATCCACCCGGCTCACCATCTGCCCGACCTCCTGCCGGTCCCGCACCACCTTCGCCAGCGTGAACGCCGCCGTCACCACATACAGCAGCCCCACCCCCAGGAACGCCCGCTCCCATCCCCCCACCGGCAGGTAGGCCACCCCCACCACCATCGCCCCTAGCGCCAGGGCGAACGAAATCGCCGCCTGCGCGGCATAGGCCGCCGTCGTCTGCTGAGTCATCACCTTCGCCATCCCCCCACGATCCCCCACCGTGACCCACCCCACATGAGTACCCGTACTCATCCCGCCCCGGCCGCCGCCCCCGCCGCCCCCACCTTCACCGCCCGAGCCCCGGCTGCTGGAGCCCCCGCCCTCGTGCCCGCGCCCACCCGGCCCCTCACCCCCACCCGCGCCGCCGCGAGCAACCACCCCTCGAGGTGCGCTATTCTTCTCATGCACGGTCACCCGGACCCACCACCCCGGGCCGACCAAGCACCGGGACGTGGCGCAGCTTGGTAGCGCACTTGACTGGGGGTCAAGGGGTCGCAGGTTCAAATCCTGTCGTCCCGACGGTGCACGAAGGGCCCGTTGGACTGGCATCTTGCCAGGTCAGCGGGCCCTTCGGCTTGTCGGCAGCGGTTTTCATGTGACGGGGCGTCAGGTTTCTGGGGACCACCTGGGGACCACGGTCGCGGAAAACCCGCAGGTCAGGGCAGTTTCGTCAGGAGCCGGGACCGTCTCCACTGTGAGCAGGGTTGTCCGGTTCCTACAACCTCCGGAGGGTCGCGGACATGCCGGGGGCGGGCGGCGGGAGGCCGGGGGTAGTGGTCAGGTGGTTGCTGAGGGTGCGGCCTGCGTGGACCACGGACTGCAGGTCGGGGTGGAGGTAGCGCTGGGTGGTGTGCAGGGAACCGTGGCCGGCGATGAGGCGCAGGACGTGCAGGGGTACTCCGGCATCCGCCAGCCATGTGAGGCCGGTGTGGCGCAGGTCGTGGCGGCGCAGGTGTTCGTAGCCGAGGGACTGGACGGCGTCGTCCCAGTGGGTTGCGTCGCGCAGGACGGCGGTGGTGATGCGGCCGCCGCGTGGTCCGGTGAACAGGCGTGCGTCAGGTCTGTTGCCGAGGGCGAGCACGCGCTGGGCGACCATGGGGCGCACCTCGTCGATGAGGGGGACACGGCGGGCGGTTTTGCCTTTGGTGTTCTTGTCGGCGAGGCCGCCGGGGGAGGGGGTGGTCTGGCGTCGCAGGGTCCAGATCCAGTTGGTGGTGTCGATGTCCTTGACCCGCACGCCGGAGACCTCGCCGATGCGGGCGGCGGTGCAGGCGGCGAAGGTCACCACATCGCCCCAGCCGGGGTACCGGTCGTGGGAGCGGGCGACCAGGGCGTCGGCGAGGTCCTGCAGGGCGTTCCAATTGGGCAGGGCGAGGGAGCGGGGGTTATCGAGTTCGTCCTCGGCCAGCTGGTACTGGCGCTGCCAGCCCTTGATCCGGGCGGGGTTGGCGGTGATGAGGCCGTCGCGGACGGCCTGTTCCATGACCCGCACGAGGACGGCGAGAGTGTTCTTGACCGTGGAGCGGCCCTCTCCGTCGGCGATCCAGGCGTAGACGGTGCGGTCGACGTCACCGTTGGCGATCATGGTGATGGGCAGGTGCCCGAGCGCGGGCACGACCCGCAGCCGCCACCCTGCCAGGTAGGGGTCGGTGGTCTTGGGTTCCAGTCCGCGCAGCGCGAGTTGCATGTGGGCGTTGCCGTATTCGGCCAGGGTCTGGGTGGCGGCCGACGGGTCGATCCCGCGGCCTGCCGAGGCCAGGAGGGCGTCGATCCACTCCTGCGCGTCATCGTCGGTGGCGTGCATCTGGGCGACGGAGCGGCGCTGTTTGGTGGAGGGGTCGGTCCAGCGAACGCGTGCCTTGTAGGGGAGCTTGCGGCCGGGGCGGTGCTCGATGTCGTGCGACAGCGGGACGGCGGTGGGGAGTTGGTGGCGGTAGGGCAATCAGGCCGCCCTTCGCCGGGTGACGGGTATGGTGCGCCGGTCGGCCAGCCAGGTGTGAAGGTCGCCGGTGTCGTAGAGGACGACCCGGTCGGACAGGCGGATGAACGGAGGTCCCTGCGGCGGCTGTTCGGCCCGCCACCGTCGCACCGAGGACGGATCGACCCGCAGCAGGCGGGCCACCTCCTCGGTGGTCAGCAGCGGTGACGCCCGCAGCCTTGCCGGGGCGACTTCGACGGGGTGCGGGGGCGCGCCCGTGTCAGTTGTTGGTATGGCGGAGTCCTGCGGCAATGCACTTCCTTGATGTCGGCTTCAGGAACAAGACCCAACGATGGGCGGAAGCCCTTCCAAGTCCAGCCAGGCGGTGGCTGTTGTCCACAGGAGAACAGCCACCAGCTGAACCGGGGTCTCGTTTCCATCTTCATCAGGAAATGCGTTTTGCCTGACGGCATTTTCCGTGTTATCAGCCCGTCGGAAGGCTGTTGCCAGTCGGCCGGGCACTCCCAGCGTGGCACCAGCGGGGCACGTAGCGGACGGAACTGGTAAGCGCGCACGTGACGCCAAGAAGGGGCAGTTGGTGCCTCGGTGCGATGAGTGGGCGCGGCGTCGAGGAGAGAGTGACAAGCCACCTCAGTCGAGAGCGAAGGCCCGCACGCCGAGGAAGCTCGGCGGGGCAAAAAAGAGCAACGGCTCCGGAGGCCGGAGCTCTTTCCGTAATTTCCGCAGGTCAGAGCGTTATCTGACTTCTTGTCATGCGCTCTGCGTCACAAATACGCCACTCGCTCCGAGCTGAAATCTGAGACACCGTCAGGTGTCCCCGTGTCGATCGGTCACCCGGTATTCGTACCCTTCCCGGTGCGCTGGCATCCCTGGCCGAGACCAGCGTTGGGGGGCGTGAAGGAGTGCGATCGGGCACACATGCTTTCCGGTTGCGCTGGGTGACCTTGGTTTCGCTGGCAGAACGCGGTCATCCTCGGATCGAGGCTGGGCCGTTCGGGGGGTGGTGCGGATGGCGGTTGGGAGTGGTGGGCAGTTCTGCCTCCTCGACGTGAGGGGAGTGGGCATGGTGCAGCAGTTGGTGCAGGGCGGGTTGGCCGGGGCGGGTGGCGGGTTGGTGATCGGCTGCCAGCGAGGGCGGGAGTTCCGGCACGATGCCCCGGCGGAGCGCGCCCGGGGTCTGGCCGCGGTGGCGGGGGAGTTGGGTGCGGAGCTGGCGCGGGCGCTCCGGGTGGGGCTGGCTCAGTCCGGTCCGCGCCTTACGGGTCTCGGGGTCCGTCGGAGCTGACCTGGTACGCGTTCGCTGTCGTCTATGCGCGGGATCATTGGGTGGGGCGGGCGGCGACGACGCGCAACGAGACGAGTGAGGCTCTGGCTCTGGTCACGAGGGCGTTGCTGTGGGACGTGCCGGGCCGGCCTGGTGAGGATGTGCTGCACCGGGCGCTGCGCTCGTGGGCGTTCCTGGGGCCGGGCGCGAGCGAGCACGACATCCCCGCTCGGGACCGGCTGGTCCTGGCGTGGGTGGCGAAGGCGTCCAGGCCGCTGGTCGACCTGCACGACCCGGTCGTGGCCCGCAGTGTTCTGGAGGCGCTGCGCCTCAGGCGCGACGGGAGCGCGGCGGCGCTGGAGACGGTGCGGCGCAAGCGCAAAGTCCTGGTGAACGCCCTGTACTACGCGATGGAGCAAGGAGAGTTGGGCAGTCATCCGCTGAACCGGATCCGCTGGCGGGTTCCGAAGCAGGCCAGGTCGGTCGACCCGCGGTCGGTGATCAACTCCCACCAGGCCCGCGACCTCCTGGCCGCCCGCTCCTACGTCGGCAGTTACAGACTGGCCAAAGAGCGCAGGCTCGTGGGCTTGTTCGCGGGCATGTACTATGCCGGTCTCCGTCCCGAGGAGGCCGTCGCGGTGACCCTGCCGGACTGCACCCTGCCAGAAACCGGGTGGGGCCGGCTGGTCCTGCACCGCACCCGCCCCCAGGCAGGCAAGAAATGGACCGACAGCGGCGAGGTCCACGACGAACGCGGGCTGAAGAACCGGCCGCCCGGCGAGGTCCGCATCGTGCCCTCCCACCATCCCTGGTCGCGATCTGGCGCGACAGCGTCCAAACCCACGGGACCGCACAGGACGGGCGACTGTTCTTCACCGAACACGGCAACATCGTCGGCTACACCATCGTCCACCGCGCCTGGAACGAAGCCCGCGCCCTCGCCCTGCCTCCCGAACTCGCCGCCACCCCGCTCGGCAAACGCCCCTACGACCTGCGCCACTCCGCCCTGTCCACCTGGCTCGCAGCCGGCGCCGCCCCCGCCGAAGTCGCCCAACGCGCCGGCAACAGCGTCGAAGTCCTCCTCACCCGCTACGCCAAATGCCTCTACGACCCCCAATCCATCAGCAACCAGCGCATCGAACACCTCCTATCCGCCTGCGACACGCAGTCTGAGTCGGACCGAGGACGGTAGGAGACAGGGCAACGACGGCCCATCCAGGATCGGAGTGAGCGGTCGAGCGTCCGGTTCTAGGCTGCCCGGGCCGCCTTCGAGTGGTCCGCCCCGGCCACCGAAGGCAGCGCATGCTCAGTAATTGATTCGAATGCGGTCCATGCCAGCCAGGGCTGCGTCGCGGCGGCGTGTCGGGGTGTGCGAGGGCAGAGAAGTCAAAGCAGTGGCGGTTTACCTCCTCTCGCGCGGAGACCGGGTGACGACGCGGTGCAGCATCGCCACCGAATCCGGTTCACCTCCGCTCGCGCGGACACCGGTCGGCCAGCTTCAGCGCCGTCTCCCGGTACATCGGTTCACCTCTGCTCGCGCGGAGACCGGAGGGAGGTAGGAATTCCCCACCAGGCCATTGTCGGTTGGCCCCTGGGCGAGGTGGTCACGCGGCCCCGGACCCGGCCGCCCAGACCGGCCCTGATCCGGGTTTGGCGGGCGCGGGCGCGCGGTAGCGTGCCAAGGGGGAGAGGGACCGGGGGAGGGGGGCTGCCATGGCGGCCGGGGACCATCTGGTGGTGACCAGACCCGACGGGTGGATCGCCGCGGGGCGGCGGCACCACGGAATCGATCTGGGCGACGGCACCGTCGCCCACCTGACCGGCTTCACCAGCCGGAGCGCCTTCGCGATGCGGACGAACCTGCGGGTGTTCGCGCAGAGCGGGCGGCCGCAGGCCGTCGACTATGACTGGGTCACCCGCAATCCGCCGCATTTCGTGGCCGGCCGCAAACGCCGGCGCGGCGACCCCGAGATCCGTGCGCTGCCCGCCTCGGAGGTCGTGGAACGGGCGCTCTTCGGCCTGGACATGGCCGGGTACAACGCGGCCGGCCGCAACTGCGAGCACTGGGCGAGCTTGATGAAGACCGGCGCCTCCTTCAGCTACGAGGTCGAGGAGCGCGCCTACCAGCCGCTGGTGGAGTTCGTCACCGGGCTGGTGTGGGAGCTGCTGCGCGGCGCCAACCCGCGTGATACGCCGGGCGGTTACCTGGGCAGCGTCTACACCCACGGCGGCGTCCGCTACCAGGAGCGGTACGCGGCGCCCGGACAGATCCCGCCGGTGTGGTCCCGCTCCACGGACGGCGGTGCCTCCTGGAGTCCGGTGCCCCAGCGGGAGGTTCCCCACCCGCTCACCGAGACGCAGGTGCTCGGCCGGTGAGCGTGGAGAGCACGGTCGCGGTCCTGGCGCTGATGGTGGCGGTCGCCGGCCTGTGGTTCCAGTTCAGCTCGCTGCGGGCCCAGTTGACCGTGCAGAACTTCTCGCAGTACAACCAGCGTTACCAGCAGGTGGTCGCCGCCTTCCCACCGGAGGTGCTGGACGAGGACTTCGACCTCGCGGCGCTGCCGGCGCAAGAAGTGCTCGTGCTGGGCCGGACGTTCTGGAGCTACTTCGACCTGTGCCTGGAGGAATACCACCTGCACAGCCAGCAGTTGATCAGCCCCGCGGTGTGGCGGATGTGGGAGTCCGGGATCCGGGCGGCGATGAGCCGCCCGGCCTTCCGGCAGGGCTGGGCCCTGGTGAACACGGTGACCTCGTACGCCGACACCCCGCGGTTCGTCGCGATGATGGAGGGCTTCCTCGCGGCGGACGATGGCCCGCCGGCTCACACCTGAAGCAGCCTGACGGCCTCCTGCAGTTCCTCGGCCCGCGCCCGCGCCGCGGCCACCGCCGGGTCGAGCAGCGGGTCCTCGGTCAGCAGGCCGCGCAGCCGGGCGACGGCGTACCGCCAGGTGCCCTCGGCGGGGGCGTGCGGATCGCCGAGGACGGAGTCGGTGTACTCGGCGGTCAGGGCGGTGACCTTCGCCTTGTCCCGGGCCCGCCGCTCCCGGTCGGCGGTCGCGGCCCGCTTCTCCGCCAGCAGCCCGCCGAGGAATCCGCCCAGCGAGAGCGCGACGGGGACGAACTCGGCGACGACGTCCAGGTTGCCGAGCCAGCGCTTGGCCCGGTCGACGTCCTTGAAGGTCTTGAAGTACCCGGCGTCGGCGAGGGCCTTGGCGAGCCCCTCCTCCCGTTCGCTCTCCAGCAGGTCCACCGCGCCCTTGTGGACGTACCGGACGAAGTCGTCGTCGGATGCGTCGAGGCCGGCGAACGGGGTCTGCCCGCGCAGCCGTTCCCAGCCCTGCCGGAAGCTCTCCTTGACGTTCTCGCGCGCGCTCGCCGCCGACTTCGCCGCGGCGAGCGTGGTCTCCATGTCGGCGTCCGGCGAAAGCCACAGCTTCACGCCGCCGCGCACCGCCGACTTCAGGCCGCCGGCCACCCCGCTGAGCTTCTCGGCCGACGGCGGTGCGAACCGCCCGGCGGACTGCGCTGCGTCGCCGGAGCCGCCGGCGTCGGCGAGCAGCCCGTCGGCCCACGCGTCGAAGGCGACCGAGGACGGCCGGACGCTCTCGGCCACCAGATCCTCCGCGACCTCCCCGGCCAGTTCCGACAGCCGCCCGTTCCACGTGCCGTCCCAGGCGGTGAGCGCGGCCTTGAGCCGGGTCTCCGCGGTGCTCCGTACCTCGCCGGCGTCCATGCCGGAGGCCAGGCCCACCACGGCGTCCAGTTCACGGCCGATGGCGGTGTGCAGCGCCTGCGCGGCCGCCGCGTCCAGTTTGTCGAGGCGTGGGCGGACCAGCGCCGCCTGCTTCTTGCGCAGTTCGGCCTCGGAGATGATCTTCTCGGCCGTGGCGATCTCGTCGGCCGCGTGGACCCGGGCCCGCTCCAGCAGCGCCAGCCGGGCCCGGCCGGCGGCCTCCTTGCGCAGCTCCGCGAGCCGACCGGGCAGCGCATTCAGCCGCCGGCGCAGCTCCGCCACGCCGTCCCAGGACCGGTAGGGGTCGTAGGCGGCCGGGCCGGGTACGCCGGAGTCGGCCGTGACGCCGAACGGGTCCGCGGCGACCGGGAGGATGCCAGCCTCGGCCAGCGGCCCGGGCAGCAGGCCGCGCAGGACGGCCGTGCGGTCGGCGAGGGCCGCGCGGAATTCCGCGGGGGCCAGCTCCGGGTCGCCGACGCTGTCGCACCGCGCCATCACCACGAGCACCGTGCGGGAGGTGAAGCCCAGGTCCACCAGGGTGCTCAGCTGGGTGCGGTCCTCGGCGGTGCGCTGCGGGCCCAGGAAGAGCAGCACCATGTCGGCCGCGGCCAGCGCGGCCCGGGCGGTCTCGTCGTGCCAGGCCGAACCGGCGGCCGTGCCGGGGGTGTCCACCAGGATCAGGCCGTCCGAGACGACCGCGTTCTCCTCGAAGGTCTCGGGCTGCGCCCCCACCGTGAGCCAGGACGGCACCTTGGTGCCGTCCTCGGTCAGCAGCCGACGGATCGCGGAACTCTTGCCGCTGTCATAGGAGCCGAAGAACACGACCCGGGGCCGGGGCCCGGCGGACGGCTCGGGCGCGGCCGCGTCCTCGCCGAGGATGGTCGTGACGGCCTCGTCCTGCTCGTTCATGTCGTCTCCCGCGAATTCGTGCCGCCTGATGTGCCGCCTGATGGGCTGTCCGGTGGGCCGTCCGGTGTGTCATATGCTGCGCCGTACGCGGTGCCTTGTGGCGGGCCGCCCGGTGCCGGGTCCGCGGGGGAGTCCGGCCCTGCGGGGGCGCCGAGCAGCGCGGTGGCCCGGTCGATGAGGGCGCCGCACGCCACGGCCCGCGCGGCGAGCGTCCGCTCCTCCGTCTCCCGCGCGTGCGCCTCTGTCTCCCCAGCGCCCTCCTGTGCCGCCAGTGTCTTGTACAGCGCGTGCAGCCGCCGCAGCGCCGGGTCCTGGTCCAGGGCGGCGGTGGCCCAGGCGTCGCCCAGAGCGTGCAGGCGGCGCACCGCCTTTTGGCGGGCCTCCTCGTCCTGGGACGCATCCATCAGCTCTGTGACCAGGAGATAGCTCGACAGCACGCCGCCGAGGACGGAGAGCGTGGGCGCCGCGTTCTTCAGCAGTTTCGCGCCTTTGCCGCCGCCGCTGACGAACCGTTCCACCTTCGAGGCGACCGCCCCCGCCTTGCCCGCCCAGCCGACCGCTTGCCCGGCCACCGAGGCGTCCTCCGCGCCGAGCGTGCGGGCGTCGGAGAGCGGGCCGAGCGTGGGGAAGTCCGCCCGGCCGCCCGGCTGCCCGGCAGCCAGGTCCGTACGGTGGGCGCACACCGCCTCAAACTCGGCGGTCCGCTCGTCCGTCAGGCGGCCCCACTCCGCGGTGATCCGGCGGAACTGCGGGTCCTCGCCAAGCCGTTCCAGCCGCCGCGCCAGGCTGTCGCGGCGGTCCTTCGACGCGGTGGTCAGCGTCTGGGAGACGGCCTCGTCGATCAGCCGGCCCACCCGGTGGCGCAGGTCCTCCCGGCGTTCCCCGTACAGCACTTCGGCCTCGGCCCGCAGCCGCTGGTCCTCCTCGTGCGCCGAACGGGCCATCAGGGCCTGGTGATGTGCGTGGTCCCGCTCGCGGACCAGTTCCGCCAGCCGCTCGCCGAGCAAAATGCGACCGCCGCTCAGCACCGCGATATCGGCGGCGTCGCGGGCCAGCCGCCGTCTGAGGGCGGTCAGTTCGGCGGCGAACTCCCGCACGCCGTCCCAGGGCCTGGCCTGCTCGGTGCCGAACGGGGCGGCGGCCAGGGCCACTCCGTGCCGCAGCCCCGGAACGGCCTTGCGCACCTGCGCGAGTTTCCGCTCCCGTAGCGTCGCGAAGCCCTCGGGGTCCAACTCGGGGTCGGTGCCGAAGCCGTCGGCCCGGTTGACGACGAACAGGCACCGGTCCAGCCGGCCGGGCAGGTGCGCTGCCGGGTCGCCGTACAGGACCCGGCGCAGGTCGGTCGGGTCGCAGGTGGCGAGCCCCGGGGTGAAGACCATCACCACCAGCGCCGCCGTGACGATCTCCCGCATGGTGGTGTCGTCCGCGCGGGCCGCGGTGGCCTGGAATCCGGGGGTGTCCACCAGGGTCAGCCCGCTGTGGTGGGGGTGCCGGCCGACCCGGTCCGTCTCGGGCTCCGGGCCCGTCGCGATGTCCGCCGAGCCGCCGAGCAGCCGCCGGACCAGGGACGACTTGCCGCTGTCGTAGTCGCCGCAGAACACCACGGCCGGGCCCGGCCGGGCGGCCAGCGCGCGCAGTTGGCGCAGCGTGCTGACCTCGCCCAGGGCCGCGTCGACCTCCTTGATCCAGGCCCGGGCGGTGCCTTTGGGGAGCGGCTCGGGCAGGTCCGCCGCGAACTCCCGTATCGCCAAGCGCACATCGGCCCGGTCCGGCCGGCCCTGCCGCCGCAGGCGGGCGGTCAGGCCGCGCTGTGGCCTGGCCCCGGCGCCGAGCCACAGCGCGTCCCGCTCCGCGCTGGCCCCGACCCCCTGCCGCCGCTCGCAGGCGTCCAGGGCCCGGTCGACCAGCTGCTGCGGCCGGGCGTACGCGCCGGCGCCGTCCGGTTCCGGGGCGGGCAGCACCGCCAGTACCCCCAGGCAGGACGACCGCATTCCACGGTGGTGCAGCGCCGTCCTGACGCCGTCGGTCGCGTCCTGGGCGACGGCGGCGCGCCTCATGCCGGCCAGCTCCTGCTCCACCAGCCGGGCGAGCCGGGCGAAGAGCGCGGAGATCGCCGACTCGGCCTCGGCCAGCGACTCGGTCCGCCCCTGCTCCCGGGCGGCGGCGGCCCGTTTACGGCCCTGGGCGCCGGCGACCTCCAGCACGGTGCCGCCCAGCGCGACCGCGCCGGCGACGCCCCAGCCGACCGGTCCGGCCAGCACGAAGAACGCGCCGCTGCCGGCGATGCCAGCCACCGAACCGCCCACCGAGGTGCGCTGCAGCCATTTGCCGCGGCCGCCCGCGACTGCCACCGGGTCCGCCTGCACCGCGCGGAACTCCTCGTAGAGCCGGTGCACGACCACTTCGTGGCTGCGCCGCAGGAACCGCGCGTAGTCCTCGAACACGCGGCGGGCGGCGTCCTCCATCAGGTCATGGGCGTAGACCGCCTCCTCGAACGCCTCCGCGGGGGCCTGCTTGCGCTCCGCGATCCGCTCGTCGATGTACTCCCTGGCCCAGGCGAGGGTGTCACGTTCGAGGGGGCTGAACCTGCTGACGGCCAGGTCCCGCCCGTAGGCGGCGGCGCGCGGGACGGCGGGCACGGCGAAGGCGGCGCCGCGCACGGCCTCCAGCCGGCGCAGGTCGGCCCTGAAGGTGCCGTATCCGGGACCGGCGGTCGGCCCGGCGTCGGAGCCGGTCGTGGGGTCGGCGGCGGGGCCGGGAGGGGTCGGCGGCGGCAGGCCGAGCACCTTCAGCACCTCGGCGACGGTCCGTTCGGCCGGCTCGGCAGCGTCGGCCGCCTCTTGCGCGGCGGTGCGGAACCGGTCCCTGGCCCGGTCGAGCGCCGCTTCGGCGAAGCGGGTCACCGATCCGAGCCGGAGCTCGGCGCCGCCCGCCCGGACCAGTTCGGTGAGCAGGTCCTCCAGCGCGGGCAGGTTCGACAGCTCCTCCAGGCCGGGTGCGCCGAACTTCTTCAGCAACACCTCCCTGGCCGCCGGCGCCGGCCCCTTGTAGACGGGTCCCGTGCGGGCGAACATGGCGTTCTGCGCGTGCACCGCGACCACGGGCGTACGGCTCAGGCCGACCCCCGCCAGCGCCTCGCGCACCCGCCGGGCGTGGCCGGCCACAGCGGCGTCGAGCCCGCCGAACCCGTCCCAACGCCAGCGCGGGTTCTTGACGTTGAGGACCGCGACGGCGACCTTGCCGTGGTCGCCGATCCAGCGGGCGACCGTCGCGAACTCCTCGAACCGCTGGCCGGAGTCGTCGAAGCACAGCACCACCACGTCAGCGGCGGCGGCCGCCCGGCGGGCCTTCTCCAACTCCGCGTGCATGGCGGCCTGTTCCATCCCGGCGAAGCCCGGTGAGTCGTAGACCTTCAGCGGCCCCCACACCCGGCCGCAGATCTTGCGGGTGTGGTCGGGCCTGCCGTCGGGCGAGGCCAGCCGCCCGGTTCCCCTGGTGATCGCCTCGATCAGGCTGCTCTTGCCGGCGCCGGTCCGGCCGAACAGCACGACGTTGAAAGTGTCGAGCCCGGCGAACTGCTCCTGCTCGACCTTCTCCAGCTCACCGCGGACCTCGGCGGCCAAAGGCGCGAACGCCTCCCCCTCGGCCGCCGCGAACACCTCCGTCGCCGAGATCGCCAGCCGCAGCCGCGACCTGAGCGCCTCCGTGCGGGCCGCGGTCTCCTCCATGGCCTCGCGGCAGGCGCGGCGAAACGCGGATTCCTCCATGACGTACCCCCCCGTCCATGGTTATGACCACATTTCCGCCCATCCAATCGTTGTCGCCCCGCCCGCTTTTCCACCCTCCCGCCGGGCGGTCCGGCGCCGTGTGCCGGCCGTACGCCGACGGCCGCCCGGACCGCTTCCCGGGCCCCGGGCCGGGCTCCCGCGCGCGAGTGTCGGACCTACTGGCCAGCGTGGGAAATGGGGAAAAAGAGGGAGAACCAGGTAAATGGTAGGAATCGGGAGAAAGCGAGGGAACGGGAGGGGTTCGCGGGAGCGCAGGGAATCGCAGGACACAGCTCGATGAGGACGGAGTCGGATCATGACCGAATACGCGGAAGGAACATCTAACTGGGCGGACGCGACGTTTTCGGGGGTTGAGACTGGTAGGAGTCTTTGAAGTTTCCCCATGATCTCGGACACTCGTTCTTATGCGGCGATGGTGTGCCGCTGTCGGGTCTCGTGCGGGGTCAGGTAGCCCCAGGTGGGGTGTTTGCGTAGTCGGCGCCGGTTGTAGAAGGTCTCGATGAAGGAGAAGACCTCGGTGCGGGCGGTTGCCCGGTCGGGCCAGGTCCGGCTGCCGATCTCGGCTTTGAGAACCGCCCAGAAGCTCTCGGCTGCGGCGTTGTCGTAACACGAGCCGGTGCGTCCGGTGCTTGCCCTCATGCCCAACCTGGTTACCTCGCTGCGGAATTGAGCCGAGGTGTATTCGCTTCCGCGGTCGCTGTGCGCGATGCAGTCCGGTTCCAGGCGACCGCGTCCGTGAGCCATGTGCAGGGCGTCGACGACCAAGTCGGCGCGGTGATGGTCGGTCCTGCTTGACCCAGCTCCGCAGCCCCTCGGGGCTCACTCCCAGGTCTCGGGCCACCTCGGTGACCGTTTTGCTGGAGGACCGGGCCAGCGCGACGGCATCACGCTTGAACTCCACCGAGTACCGCTTGCCCTGCGGCACCGGCCGTGTACGCGTGACGGCGCCGGGGGCGGGAGTCAGTCCGCAGCGGGCGTCGGTCTACCGTCTGGTTCGAGGCCCGACGGCCAGCGGGCCGTCAGCAGCCCCATCCATACGGCCTCACCGGCGTCGGCGACCTGCCGGTAGAGCTCCTCGGCCTCGTCCGTCCGCCCGTCCCGCTCCCGCTCACGGGCCCGCGCGACCAGGTCGGCGCCGCACGCGTCCTCATCCTTCGGCGTCCATAGGCCGAACCAGCCCTCCTCCCCCCGGAGCCGGGACCGGAAGAGAAGGCTTCGGTTCCGCGTGTCGGCGACCCGCGCGGTGACGAGCGACATCCCGTAGGAGTCCCCCGAGCGTTCCCCCAGTCGGGAGAGGTCGACCAGGGACAGGAGGTCGCCCTGGTCGGCGGCGAACCCGTAGCAGCGCTCCGCGCCCTCTTCGTCGCCCGCTTTCTCCCTGAGACCGGCCAGATTGATCAAGGCGTTCAGGGAGACGTCGGGGTCTACGATCCGCCGGGCCAGTGCCTCCGCACCGTCGTGATCGCCTTCACGGTGCTTCTTACGCACCGTGAAGGCGAGGTCGTACATGAATTCCAGGTAGTCGTACTTTCGGTTCTCCGCTTCCTGGTCGCCCGCCTCCGCAGCGGCCCAGAAGAAGTGGGCCGCATCGTCCGGGGCCCCGGCCTTCTCCAACAGATCGGCAAGAGCGGTCACCGCCGCCGCATAGCCGTCCGCAACGGCGCGTCGGGCGAGGTCGTCCGTACCCTCCCGGTCACCCGCTTCGTGCCGTACGAACGCGATGGTGGCCAGGGGCATGACGTTCCCACCGTCGGCGGCCCGCCACGCGAGCGCCTCAGCTCCCGTCCGGTCGCACCGCTTCTCCCGCTCCCTCGCCAGATGCGTCAGGATCCTGCCCCGCCCAGCCTTCGCGGCCCTCCGCGCGTACTCCTCGGCTCCCGCCGGGTCGCCCGCCGCCTCCCGCCGCAGCGCCATCATGACCAGTGCTGTGTCGTTGCCGGCGTCGGCGGCACGCATGTACAAGTCGTCCGGCCCCCGCGGGCCGTCGAGGGTCTCCCGGAGGTAGGCCAGGGCCAGGAGCGCGTACGGGTCGCCGCGATCGGCGTCGGGTGCGTACAGCGCCGCCGCCCCCGCCAGGTCGCCCGACCGTTCCAGCGCGCGGGCCACCATGATCCGGGCCACACCGCTGCCCGCCTCGGCGGCCCGCGCGTACAGGGCGTTCGCCCAGCGGTGCCGGACGCGGATGTACGCGGCGTCCGCCAGCGCCAGCAGGTCGTCCGCCCGGCCCAGGTGCTGGTGGGCGGCGTGCCAGAAGGACGCCGGCGGGCACTGGTCCCGGCGGACGGTGAGCCCGTGCTGGTGCAGGTACTCCGCGATCCGGACTGCCGGCGGCGCCGACGGTCGGGCGGAGCCCGCGCCCGGGGGCTCGTACGCCGGACGGGGCGCCGACGGCCCCAGCGGTGCCCGCTTGCCATGGACCTCGACGGCCAACTCGGCGAAGGCCTCATCCTGCCAGTCGTCCGCGAGCCGGTCGTACTCGTCGTCCCCAAGGTAGCCGACGGCCGCTGCCGTCACGAAGTCCCGCGGCAGGCGCTCGCCGACGCCTAGGCGCCGGGCGTCCATGGCCGCTTCCAGCACGGCCCGGGCGTGCGGGGACGCCTGCTCGTAGCGCTGGAGCAGTGCTGGGGCGCCGGCGAGGTCCTGCGTCACTCTGCCGTCGCGGCTGGCGCGGGTGAGCGCCCCGGCCAGCAGCGCGTCGCTGTCGGCGAGCCGCCGGGCCTCGCGGAGGGCGACGTCGTCGAAGGTGCGTGGCACGTCCACCAGGCGTCCCGCCAGCAGTTCACGCACCCTGCTCTGCGGGTCAGGCCGGCCCGGCGCGGGCAGCGCGGTGAAGTTCTTGGCGTAGTCGGGCCACAGCGTGCCCAAGACGAGCACCGACGTGAACTGCGGCCCGTTGAGCACGTCGTGCAGGGCCGCCGCGATCCGTTCGCCCGTGTCCGGGCCCCCAAGGTAATGCTGGGTCTCGTTCAGCCAGACAACGGTGCGCGGCGCGACACGGTGAAGCCCTTCCAGCGCCGCTTCGGCCCGGCCCGGCGAGTAGGGATGCCACACGCGCCACCCGTCCTCCGCGAGCGGGCGCAGCGCCTCCCAGCACGCCCTCGTCTTGCCCGTCGACGAATCGCCGACCAGCACGACCATCCTGCGAGCGCCCGCCCTCACGGCGTCGACCGCTTCCGCCAGCAAGACGTCGTGCGCCCTGTTAACGTACGCCGGCAGGGGGATCCCACCGCCGGCGTACCGATGTTCGCCAGCGGGGTGCACTTCCAGGTCGTGCGGGTCGGACCAGCCAATCGGCAACCCGGGCCCCGTCACGCCGGGCGCGCCGCGGCCCGCGTTCACCCCGCCCCGCGCGGCGGTCAGCAGGGCCATCCACTCCCTGGTCGGCCGCGGTACGTACCCCGACCTGGCGGCCTGCTCGCCCAGCACGGTGACCAGCCGCAGGAACAACTTCTCATTGGCTTCACCGGGAACGCTCTTGCCCCTGAACCAGTCGCTAATGGTCGACGACTTCGGCATCACGATGCCTTCCCCCGGGCGCCGACGTCTGAGCAGGGCCGTCACCGCGCCCGGTGCGCCCGCCCCGGCAGCCGCCCGAAGCGCGCGCAACTCCTCGCCCAACCGCTCAGCGCCACGACCCATTCTCCCTCCCATAGGTGCCGCTGCCTCCCCGCAGCCCTCCGGACCGTCCGGAGCGCCCGGACGCCGGAATGCTCCGGACGCCGGAAACGCCTCTGAGGACAGGCTAGTTGAGCGTCCGGCGGCCAGGCGGCGGATGCCGGATACCCGCCCGGCGCGCTCTGATGGACGAGCCGCCGGCAGTCGTCCGGCGCCCCGACCCCGTTCCTGGAGGCATCCCGTGCGTCGTTCCGCGCCGACCGTCCTGCTGAGCGTCATCGGCACCGTCCTCGTGCTCGGGAGCATCGCGCTCCTACGGGCACGACCCGCTGACCTTCCCGCCGTCCTGAACGCCCTGGGCGTCCTCATCCGCGCGCTCAGCCCCCTGCCCTGACCCTCCGGGCCCGCGTCGTCCGACTGGTGCGGCACCCTGGCCCGGCGCAAGCAGTCGCCCGACGCCAGGCGGCCCCGTCACGTGGGGCTGCCAGCACGCACCGGGCCGCCACCCGGCCGAGAACCCCATCGACTCATCCCGCCCCCGGTCCTGGCCCCAGGTCGTTTCCTTCATCAAGGCCACCATCAAGGCCACCATCGAGGGCGGCGTGGGCAAGCTGGCCGAACGCCCGAAGAACGCCGGCTATCGGCCGGGGGAGCGCTGGACGGCGCCAGAGCGGCCGGCCTGGTCCCCTCACGCCCGCCAGCAGCTACCGGATTGGCCAGCACCGCAAGATGACGGCCTGGGCCCGGCACGGCCGCTTCCCGATCGCGGTGCTGTCGGACTGCGTGGCCAACCCGGCCGCCACCGGCGACGTCCGCGACCTGATTCCCCGCACCGAGAACGGCAAGCCGGTCGCCGGCGGGTTCCGCCCTCGGGGTGAGCCCCGGCATCGGCCATCTCATTTGGTGAGTCTGCGGTAGCAGATGAGAGGACAGGCGATGCTGGTGAAGGCGAGGAAATGGTCTGCCTTGCGTTCGTAGCGGCGGTGGAGTCGGCGGGTGGTTCCGCTGAGCCAGGCCATGGTCCTCTCCACAGTCCACCGGTGCTTGCCCAGGTGCGCCGAGGACTCAACGCCTCTGCGGGCGATGCGAGGTGTGATGCCGCGTTCCCGCAACCATCGCCGCAGGTAGTCATAGTCGTAGCCCTTGTCTGCATGCAGCTTGTCGGGCTTGCGGCGACGGGGCCCGCGTCGGGACCGGATCGGCGGTATACCGCGGACCAGCGGGATGAATGCCTTGCTGTCGTGTGTGTTGGCCGCCGAGATCCCGACAGAGACAGGCAGACCGGAGCGCTCGATGATCAAGTGGATCTTCGACCCGTTCTTACCCCGATCGACAGGATTCGGACCTGTCAGGTCCCCCCCCTTGAGGGCCCGCATGTTCACGGAGTCGATCGCGCAGCGCGTCCAGTCGAGTTCTCCGCGAGAGCCCAGCTCGTCCAGGATCAGACGGTGGAGCTTGGCCCACACCCGGGCCTTTGTCCACTCGGCAAACCGACGGTGCGCGGTCGCCCCTGAAGGGCCGAAGCCCGGGGGCAACTGCTGTCATGTACAGCCTGAACTGGCCACGAAGACGATCGCCGCCAGCACCTCACGGTCACCATGCCGTCGCCGGCCACCACCCTGCGGCCTCGTCGGAGCCGGCGGAACCTCTCGCTCGAACAACATCCACAGCTCGTCAGGAACCATTCGCTCCACAATCCCCACAAAGCCAGACTAGCGAACACCCAAATGAGATGGCTTCTAAGCGAGACGACTCGATGCTCTTCTGAGGTCGGCGGAGCGGCAGGGCTTCGGCGTAGTTGTAGGTTCCGCGTCTCGATGGACAACGCACGCGTGAGATGGACACCGGATGGGCAATTCCGCTGTTCCGTGGGCGCTGACTGCGATCAGTAACTGGGGTCCTCCGCATGGCCTCAAGAGTCAAACTCGTTCCAGCGGGAAGCATGCACCGGCCACGACGTCGATCCGGTATGACGACACGTCGGTTCGCAAGATCCCCTTGAGAGACCTGCGGCTGTCGGACTTCACCTGGTCAGTTCCCTGGCGGAGCTTCCGATTCGTCCATGGCCAGGCACATTACTCGGGGCGATACGCATCGGCGACGATGGCCGGGGCCGTCGCGTACGAGAGTCGTTTGGAACTCGCGCGGCTGCTCTTGGCCGACATGGATCCTGCGGTCCGCGGGATCTACGCCCAGCCTTGCCATCTGAGTGCCCGTTGTCGGCGGCGCGGCGGGCGAGAGTGCAGGTCATCGGTCGCGGCCTTCACGGCCAGGGTCAGGTTGAAGGTGTCATAGACCTCGATTACGGTGTCCGTCCGCGTCCCGTTTGGCCGGTGCCCGATTCGAAGGCGAACAAGTACACCCCCGCCGACCCTGTCATTACCAGGCCACTCCCGTCAGGGAGCCAGCAGCACGATGTGAGAGGCCCCTCAACGCGCATCATGGTTGCAGGATGGCCGGTAGCAACGTCCCAGATCCGCACGGCACCGTCGTCGTCGGTAGTGGCGAGCCAGGTCCCGTCCGGGGAAACCGCCACCGCGTTCACCTGGCTTCTGTGGCCGGTGAGGGTGCTGGTAAGCCGACCGGCAGCAACGTCCCAGATCCGCACCGCACCGTCGCCGCCGGCGGTGGCGAGGCAGGTACCATCCGGGAAGACCGCCACCGCCCGCACCCAATTGGCCTGCTCCGTGAGGATGCTGGTGAGCCGGCCGGTAGCAACGTCCCAGATCCGCACGGCACCGTCGTCATCGGAAGTGGCGAGCCAGGTCCCGTCCGGAGAGACTGCCACCGCGTTCACCTGGCTGATGTGGCCGGTGAGGGTGCTGATGGTCCGACCGGCAGCAACGTCCCAGATCCGCACCGTACGATCGCCGCCGGTAGCGAGCAAGGTCCCGTCCGGGGAGAAAACCACCGCGTTCACCTGGCTGGTGTGGCCGGTGAGGGTGCTGATGGTCCGGCCGGCAGCAACATCCCAGATCCGCACCGCACCGTAGCCGCCGGTGGCGAGCCAGGTCCCGTCCGGGGAAACCGCCACCGCGCTCACCCAATCGGTGTGGCCGGTCAGGGTCGCGGTGGTCCGGCCGGTAGCAACGTCCCAGATCCGCACCGCACCGTCGTCGCCGGCAGTGGCGAGCCAGGTCCCGTCCGGAGAGACCGCCGCGCTCACCCGGCGATCGTTGCCGATTGGCGCGGTGGTGGTCCGGCCGGTGTCCGAGTCCCAGATCCGCACCGTACGATCGTCGCCGCCGGTGGCGAGCCAGGTCCCGTCCGGGGAGACTGCCACCGTCCGCACCCAACCGGTGTGGCCGGTCAGGGTCGCGGTGGTCCGGCCGGTAGCAACGTCCCAGATCCGCACCGCACCGTCGCGGCCGCCGGTGGCGAGCCAGGTCCCCCCCGGGCAGATCGCCACCGCGCTCACCCAATCGGTGTGGCCGGTCAGGGTCGCGGTGGTCCGGCCGGTAGCAACGTCCCAGATCCGCACCGCACCGTCGTCGCCGGCAGTGGCGAGCCAGGTCCCGTCCGGGCAGATCGCCACCGCCCGAACCCAGTCCGTATGTCCGGTCAGGATCGCGGTGGTCTGGCCCGTAGCCGCGTCCCAGATCCGCACCGTACCGTCCTGACTGCCGGTGGCGAGCCAGGTCCCGTCCGGAGAGATCGCCACCGCCCGAACCCAGTCCGTATGTCCGGTCAGGATCGCGGTGGTCTGGCCCGTAGCCGCGTCCCAGATCCGCACCGTACCGTCCTGACTGCCGGTGGCGAGCCAGGTCCCGTCCGGGGAGACTGCCACTGCCAGCACCCAGTCCGTATGTCCGGTCAGGGCGGCGATGGTCCGGCCGGTAGCCGCGTCCCAGATCCGCACCGCACCGTCGTCGCCAGTAGTGGCGAGCCAGGTCCCGTCCGGAGAGATCGCCACTGCCCGCACCCAACCGGTGTGGCCGGTCAGAGTACGGAGTAATGCAGGATCGGGGAGGTCAGGCAGCGGCCATCTGTTCCGGAGGGTTGGCTGCCCGGGATTCCAGGAGGCAGCCTGCTCACGCCAGGTGTCGTGAGAGCCGAGGCGGCTGCGTAGGACCGCCGCGCGTGCGTGCGCTGGAGTGGTCGGGGCGAGCAGGTGGGCTGCGGAGGCGAATACGCGGGCGGCGCTGCGGGCGGTGGGGGTCGGTATGGCGGCCAGATCGGTCCAGGGCGCGGTGGTGGCGCGGTGGTCCAGTCGCCATTGGATCCAGCGCAGGTCGGTGGCGACGGCTTCGGCCTGCCCCTGCCGGCCGGCGGCCAGGAGATGTGCGATGAGATGGTCGGCGAGGTAGCCGTCCGGCATCTGCCACCATGCCCGCCCCACCGCGGGGTTGACACCTGAACGGGGCTGTACCACGGGCAGGTCCGCTGCTGCCGCGTCGACCAGGACGCTGTTCACTTGCTGCAGATGCTCCTGGCCCAGGCGGGTGCGAAGGTAGTCGCGAATCACGTCGTGCAGTTGGATCCGCCCGCCGGCCTGCGGGTCCAGGGACAGCAGCGACACCCTGCCCAGAGCGGCGCTCAGCGCTCTGGACTGCTGAGGAGTCAAGCCGCCGGTGGCCTGCCACAATGCGGCAATCAGATCGACCGGGACGCTCTCGTCCTCGGCGAAGATCCCAAGTTCGGTGAAGCGTTCGTAACCGCCCTCGGGCAGCAGATGGGCGGCCGCTTCGATGGCAGCCCGTACGGCGGTGCTGCGCTGCCGGGGATCGCCCAGATCCACTGCCGTGCCCGGGTCGATCGCGGCGGGCCCGCGGCGGCGCAACTGCTCCAGGACCCCGGATGCGGCCACCACAGGATCGGCGCCCGTATGCACTTGTTCGGCGATCGCCTGGTGGGCCAGGCGCAGCAGCAACGGCCAGCGGCCGGTCGCACGCAGCAGCCCCTCGGTGATCTCACCTGGCCATTGTTGGAGCTGCCAGGTCAGCAGCAACCGTGCCTGCTGTGGGGACATCTGGTCGACCAGGACGCGCGTGGCATCAGCGGGAAGGAGATCCGGGACACGGGTGGTCACCAGCCGTACGCACCGCTGCCCGCCCATGAGGAAGGGGGCGAGCTGCTCACTGAACCAGATGTCGTCCAAGATTAGCAGGACCGGCGGCCGCTGGTCGAGCAGGCGACCCAGATGCGCGCCGGCCAGGTCCGGATCATCGAACGCGGTGTCGTCTCCGGTGATGAACCGGGTGGCTTCCACAACCTTCGCGGCGATGGTAGCCGGGCTGCGTACGTCCCGGCCCATCGTGGTCCGGTAGATGCGCCCGCGGAAACGGCGCCGCACGCGTCGGTTCGCCCAGACCAACTCGGACATGGTGGTCTTCCCGAAACCGCCTGCTCCGTGCAGGCCCGTCGTACTGGTGATCCCCACCGCCCGCCGCCCGCCCCGGCACACCACGGACACCACCTGATCCGCCTCGTCCCGGTCAACCACCCACCCCGGCACCTGCGGCGGCGAAGGTGGTGGAGGGTCCTCCCGCCCGGCGCCAGCCCCGTTCTCGAAGATCACGACCACAGCACCCACTACGAGCAGCAGGACCGTGAACCCGCCGAACGCCGACCACGGATAGCGGCGCAGCAGATCAAGCACACCGGGCCACCGGCTCTGACCGGAGGCGGCGTTACCAGCTAGCGACGCACCCGCGGCGGCACCCGCCTCGACCGCCAACAGCCCCACCAACAAGGGATTACGCCCGTCGGCCATCCAAGCCCCCGCTCCGCACAACACCGTCGCGTGAGGCTATCCGCACACACCAGGGCAGTAGGGCCAAACGCACAACCCCACGCAGGTCTGACCAGCACCTCGCATCAACGTGCCCGGATGCCAGCCCAGCGCCCGGCTCTACCCGACCCGCCCCCGGCCCTTTTTTCACACGCCTATCTGCGCTCATCCCATGAACATGCGGGAGTGCCTCGGGGCGGAACTGACGCGGCATAAGCGTGTGAGAGATAGCAGGTTCAAGTTCTGTGGTGAGACCGATGGGCTAGAGAGCCCTCGCAGTATCGGGGTCGCTGATCGGGCCGACACGGGCTGGTCTCATAGCTCGATTAGGTCCGACTACCGACAGTGGTTGCAATCGACCGCCCGACGAGCCTTTTTGCTCATGCCCGGCCGACGAAAGCTGTGCTCACCTCGCGCGGATTCCGACGTATCCCCAGGAACCAGTGCTCGCGGTGCCGCGTAACCTACAGTAGTCGGTGGGCGTCCGGTTCATGAGGGTCTGCCAGGTTGATCGGCCCGGAGAGCGGGACAGGCACGGTGTTCCAAGATCATGGAGTTCTCGACGCCCCGTGACCTGTCTGGAAGACCGTGCCTGCCGAAGCGCCATTGCTGATCCCGCCTGCCCTTGACCAACTTCGCGGGCATCCGGAGGTCGCGCCGGACGAAGTGCCCGGACTGATGGAGCGCCTCGCTGAGGTGCCCGATCCACGTGATCCCCGCGGAGTGCGCCACGCTCTGGTCGTTGTCCCTGCCCTGGCTGCCTGCGCGGCGCTGTCGGGGGCAACGTCACTGCCGGCAGTCAGCGAGTGCATGACCGACGCTCCGCCCTACATGCTCGAACACGTTGGCGCGAAGCTCGACCCTCTGTTTCCTCGACGTTCGGTGCCTGCGGAAACGACGGCTCGGCGGCTGCTGGCCCGCCCGGATCGATGGTGAGGCACTGGACCTGGCGGTGGGCCGCTGGCTCGCCGACTGCCGCAGCCGAGCCGAGGGCGGATGCCCGGCCTGACGGTCGACGGGAAGGCGCTTCGCGGAGCCGCCAGGGCCCGGGGACGCGGTCCACCTGCTCGCGGCCCTGGATCACACCAGCCGGCTGGTCTTGGCCTAGCTGGATGTGCTTGCAGCTCGTGACCTCAGCCCCTCATGGACCTGACCAGCTCTCCCGCTCTGAGGGGAAGAAGCCGACGCGGTCGCCTTCTTGCAGGCCGAACCGGTAGGTGCGGGCTTGGGCGATGACGTCATGGGGCGGGTCAGGGTTCTCGAAAATGATCACCTGTCCTGGGAAGGTGAGCATGTTCCGGTAAAAGTGATCGACGACAGTCGATGTCATCGGTACGTCGTCGCCTGGGGCGTCGTCCTGGGGGTCGCTGTGGGGGCCGCGGTAGGTGACGACGGGAGAGTCGAGGACGACGAGCCCGGGGTGCGGCCGGTCGTGTTCACGGCAGTAGTGGGCCAGGGCCGTGGTGAATGCGGAGTGCAGCACGGAGCGGACGCCCTTGCCCCGAGAGGCCCGCAGTCGGCTACCTGCCCTGATCTCCATCTGGTACTGGTCGTACTCCGCGTACTCGACGGAGGGCACCTTCCACGCCTCCAGCGTGTGCTGGAGGACCTGGTCAAAGGCGGAGAGTATCCGGTTCGGAATGTAGTCGGTCGGCCGGGGGCCGGGGGTTGCGGCTGCACCGTCCAACTTAGACCGGCGTTCTTCCAGTTCCTCGATGCGCTGGTGAAGATCCAGGTCGCGTTCGATGGCCGAGCGGACCTCAAGATGCTGGTCCATGTCCTCGCGCAGCGGGGCAAGACGTCCTCGGGTGACCGAGATGTCCGCGTCGAGGCGAGCAGCGGACACCTTCAGCTCCTCCCTGCTGCTGCTGAGCTCTTCGAGCTGACTGCGCAGGTGGCGCATGGTTGGCCGAAGGTCATCTAGGAGGGAGATGGTCTTGGCCATCTCGGTCTCCACTGCGAGATGCAGCTGAGTCGTCTCGCGTTCGCTGTGGTCGGGGTGTTGGTGCTCGGGTTCGGCGCCGCAGAAGACGCAGGTGCCGACCTTGAAGAACCCGAGGAGGTTGCCGGCCTCGGTGACCATGACGAGCCGGTCCATGTCGGAGAGGTACTGCTTTTCCAGCAGGGTGAACCGGGACATGAGGTCGCCGGCCTCGGCCAGGCGCGCTTCGATCCCGGCCAGCTTCTCCGTGACTGACATACGTTCGGCCACGGAGTTCAGGTGCTGTTGGGTGATGGTTTCGACTGCGCGGGAGTAGCCGTCGATGGCTGTCTGCAGGCGCCGGTGCCGGTCGCGAAGTTCCTGAACGTTCTCGGAGGTGCTGAGCTTGTTCTGCAGGTCGACGATGATCCGGTCGAGGAGACCGACCTGCCCTTTGTTGACACGGCGCTGGCCGGGGTTCATGCCGGTATTGACCTCGGCGTCGCCTTCTCCGGTCAGCAGCAGCCGCATGACGGAGGCCGCCATGGTCTTCCCGTTGGCCGAGGAGGAGTGCAGGGCCGGGGAGCGTTTGTCGACCATGCGGTTCTCGGGAACGACCGAGAGGTGCACCAGGTCGCTCAGGCGCAGCTCGCGCGTGCCGCCTGCGTCGTTCGTGCGAATGCGCAGGTCGTTCCATCCCAGGCGGCCCAGGAGGAACTGGGAGAGGCTGTTCTTGCTGCGCGCGGTGTGCGTGGCCGTGACGTCGAAGTCAGAGGGGCGGGTGACTAGATCCCGCAGGTCCGCCCAGTGCACGTGGATGATGTTGGATTCCGGGACGCGCAGCAGAGTGAGCGGGGTGCCGTCATCGAGTTCGAGGCCGAGGAGGATCTGGCTGTATCCCTCGGCCTCGGAGACGAGGTCGAGCTTGCTGCCGCCGAGCATGTACTCGATGGACTCCGCGACGAACGACTTGCCAGTGTCCGAGGCGCCGTAGACGACGGTGAGGGACGGATCGAAGTCCACTGTCGCGAGTGGCTTGGCCGCGGAGGCGTAGGTGAGATGTGTCAGACGCAGGTCAGCCATGGCCAGCCCCTCCGGATGCGGAGCCTGTTGCGGCGCGGTTGATGATCTGATGGGTCACGCTGCGGGCGTGCGCCGGGGAAGCGTAGTGGCGGAGGGCCCACTCGGCGCGTTCGCGCAGAGATGCGATGTAGGGGGCTTCCAGCACTTCGATGAAGGTGGGGCCGTTTTCCGTGGCCGTGTACATGAGGCCGTCGTCGCTGCTGACGAGGTCGGCCAGCCCGGCCCGGATCAGAACGAGAAGGCCTTGTTCGAGGAGTTCTCGCTTCCTGCCTAGTTCGCCTTCCCGTGCCGGCAGGTCGGGGTGGAGGCTGTGCGGGCCGTCGAACTCGCCGCTGTGGAGCACGAGGTAGTCCAGCGCGACGAGCTGGGTAAGGTCCATGGGCTGGGGGTGGCTCTCGGCCAGGAGGACAAGAGCGCGAACGCCCACCTCAAGCGGACTGTTGAGCGGGGTCACTGTTCTCCCTCCTGGCACCAGATAAGGCGGTTGTCGTTCGCCAGGTGGTGGCATACCCCCTTGCGGACCTCCGGCCCCACGTAGGGCTTGAGGATCGTCTCGGTCACTTCCACGGTTCCCGCACAGACCATGACGGCTGCGTGGCGTTCCCAGCCGTTCGGGTGAGACCGCTCCGACTCCTCTACGACAATTGTGTAGATATCCTCTTTGACCTGGTCAAAGTATTCCGGTGTGGTCGAATCCCGCGCGAATACGCGCACGGACTCGGCGGCAAAGAAGGCCACCCGCTGCCGCAGGAGGTGCCCTTTGGCCTCAGCCACGTCCTCGACCTGCTCCAGGGAGTTGATCTTGTCGGAAAACCGCTCCCGATAGACATCGACGAGGCGCTGCACATACCGAGCCTCGTCGTGCCGGGGCCGCTCGGGAGGAGTCAGCTTGGTCGGCCCGTTCGCAGGCGGGACGTGCGGGAAACGCGCGAGCCAGTGCGGCGTGGTCATGTGCTCTTCGAGCACCTGATCGAGATCGACGCATGAGAACATGCCGAAGTCGGTGCCTTCCGCCAGCTCCTTGACCTTGCGGCGCTCGTCATCATCGAGCTTGGTCACGAGCTTGTCCCTGGTTGTGGACAGGTCCTCTAGAAACCTTGCCCGGCACTCGGACGGCTTCGAGATGAGGCGCTTCAGGCTGGCAGCGAAGGTGAGAGCGACGAAGACGTAGCGGGTGGGGACGGTGAAGTGATCGGCCGCGGCGGCCACGAACATCTTCCGCATCTCCTGGGCCGCAGTGGTCCAGGACAGATCCCGCTTGTACTGCTTGCACTGATAGTTGTGCCATTCCCCCTCAAGCTTCGCCTGCGTCAGGAAGCCCGCCACGTCGATGCCGTGGTCCCCGGCGCCTCCCTGCCGCTCAACGAGGTCGTACTTCGCCCCCTGCGTCGGCACCCATTCCTTCACGAACTCCTCGAAATCGTCGGGGTCCATCAGGAAAGTGACCGTCTGCTTCGGCGTCGCCATCCTCGGCATGCTGAGCCTAGGCGGCAGCACTGTCAGTGCCTGCTGCTCTTCACTCCTCGGCTGACCGTCATGCTGGCCCGTCACGCCATCCCCCTGCTGCGCTTGGCGATCTCAACAGATATCACCCGGGACGCATCCGCATCCAGACTCCAACAGCGGCGTGAGCTGCCGCGTAGTCAAGTTCGTTCGCCAGTAGGCCACAACCAGCAGTGGCCGGTCCTCCAGCCGGAGGCTCCAGTGTCAGCCGCTGCGGACCACGTCCGCACCCCACCCCTCACACCGTCACCAGCTTCCCGAAGACACGCGGGCTCAGCCCGGAGAGCAGGGCTGTCCAGGACGGCTTCGAAGCCGTCATCACACCAGCCACACCAAGATCATCACATCAGGATCAGGCGAAGGTCCCCGGCTCAGCGCTCGCAGCGGATGAGACCTCCAAGGAATGAGAACTCCATGACAGCGTGTCCGGTGACTACCGGAGCACGCTGGTCGGAGAACACAGTCTCGAAGGTGCAGAAGCGCCTACTCGCCGCCTGAAGACGCCCGCCTAGTCGTCGTTCGGCAGGTACCACCCGTGCTCGCGATGCCTGGGCTCTGGTGGGTTCGGGTTCTCGCGGGCATAGGCCTCGTTTGCACGGCGCGTCATCTCTTCGTCGTAGCGGTGCAGCTCGTCGTAGAGTTTCGACGCCTCGTTGACATCCCCGCTAGATACGTAACGCTGTCGCAGCGCCTCGCGCTCGTCTTCGAGTTCCGCATCGGACAGCGGGCGGAGGCTACCGAGGCCACGCGCGATGGAGTCGAAGATACCCATGCGTTGATGTTGTCACGCTGGGGGCTACCGCCGCGTCGTTGTCCGCCAACATCGCCTCGAAGGTGCGCGAAGACGCCCGGCTCGCGGCCGCCGGGATCACCGCGCCGGAAGGCCCCATCCGCAATTCTTGACTATTGCTCGATCGCTTCGTCCTCCTCACGCATCCCAGAAGGTTTTCCCGTGACCTGCGAATGGTGTCTCGTCACCAATCACTCCCACAGTGACGCATCCCCAGTCGCCCATGTCTGTCGGCGTGCGGCCCCAACCCCTCGACGGTCGGCGGCCGAGATTGGGCCCGTGAACACACCAGAGGGCCTCCCACAGCCCTGGGCCGCCGGGGTTACGCGTCAGGACGTACGGCGACGGCCGAGGTCCGCGCCTTCGGCAACGAGATGCCCTGAGCCTGAGCCATCACCCCAGGCCGTAGCGTCCACGGCACTGGGCTCGTGTCCATCAGCCACTCGTTCGACAGCAGTCGCTGCACGATGAAGCTGCGCACGGATCGGCATACGTCCCACCCCAGGCCCGAGCACAGCTGGTTGAAGGAGGGACCGTGGCCGTGCTCGCCCCGGAAGGCCACGGTGAACTCGGCTGCTTGCTGGCCGCGGTCAGGGTGTGCCTCCTTCCACTCGCCGTAGGCGTTCTTGATCCACTTGGGGACGAAATGCGGGCGGACCCGCTCCATGAACGCCGCAGCGACCTGACCCGGTTCGAGTGCGCACACGGCGCAGTACTCGACGGCCTCGGCGTGTCGCCTCAACACGGGAGTTGCCGCGTTCTTCCACTGGGACCAGGCTGCAGCGTCAAAGCGAACCGCCAGCCTCGTGCGGCGCTCGACCTGGCCTTCGGCCTTTTCGACCTTCGCCGTCCGCCCGTCTTCGGTGGGACGGCGCAATCCCGACAAGTGGCGTACAGCCGGGTCGAGGCGGTAATAATCCTCTGACAACTCCGTAAGGAACCCCTTCGGCAGGAGGTCGGGCAGGGCGGCTCGGCAGGCATCGGGGAAGTCGGACGGGATCTGCCCGAGAAGCTTGGACGTGCTGTGCGCCGCGAGGAACAAGCCGGCCAGCCGCGCCGTAGGAGGAAGCTTTTTGACCGGCTTGACGGACAGGGCGCGCGTGGTCCATCCGGAAACCCGCGAGCGCACGTTCTTCCCGAAAGGGAGCGGGTGGTCAACTGTCGGGGTCAGGTCGGGGACTGTGATCGGTACCGGAAGCGCGGGATCGTCCCCGAGGAGAGCGCCGCCGATCTGCCAGCCCAAACAGCGAAGGGCGTCTACGGCTTCGCGTGCATCGCCGAGCCGCAGAGAGGACAGGTCCGTCCCGGAGAGGTTGCCGACACCACCACGGGCGGCCCGGATGGCCACCACCACGGCGACGAGCTGAGCATCAGGACTAGGCAGCGCGAGGGAGGACGCGAAGCTCAGCAATGTTCGTGCGGCTTCTCCTTGTTGGGAACTCAACAAGAACGGCTGCGGCTCTGTAGCCGGGGGTGCGCTGATATTGCTGGAGCTGGATGCATTCTTCGGCACGAGGGTTCCAACGCGTGCGGAAAGGGCTGGTCACGATCCATGCTCCATCTGACCAGACCACATGGAGATTGCCTTGGTCCGACCTCTGCTAGTAATCCCAACCTCTGGTCACAGGGTGAGATGGTGCCTCCAGGACGGGCCCCACCCGACAGAGCCCGTGCAGACTCCCAAAACTTCAACATGCTGAACTTGACGGAGAAACCATGTGCCTGAAGGGCGGACCATCTCCGCTCGCGCGGAGACCGGCCAGCCAGTAGGGCCAGGGCGTCGTTCTCGAACGGACCACCTCCGCTCGAGTGGATGTAAGCCGTTCACCCTGTCCGGGGAGTGCGACCTGACCGTCCGCTCTCCGTGCCCGTCCTGGACTCGGTGGCCGCGGGAGCCGCCGAGTCCAGGACGATCGCGTGCGCCCCACGGCATCCGCCGCAAGGCTGGTGAGGCAGTA
Organism: Streptomyces polygonati; assembly: GCF_042650325.1. Taxonomy (NCBI): domain Bacteria; kingdom Bacillati; phylum Actinomycetota; class Actinomycetes; order Kitasatosporales; family Streptomycetaceae; genus Streptomyces; species Streptomyces polygonati. The sequence continues at coordinate 69,569 of NZ_JBHSBB010000016.1, forward strand.
CACGGTGTGGCCTTCCTCCAGCCTTGTGGCGTCGACCGGAAGCGGTAGAGCAGCCGCGGCAGCAGGCTTGGGGGGAAGTTCTTCATGAGGAGGGCTCTGGGAGGTGGCGTGTGGTGGCGGGTTGGTTTGGGGTCGTGGTCAGGGTGCGGGGGTGTAGGTGATGTCCTGGTCGGGGCAGCTGTCGGCGAGCCGGGTGAGTGTGTCGTGTTCGGCGGGGTCGATGGTGAGCTGCCAGGTGAGTTTTACGCTGATCCAGTCGGCGGTGTAGCGGCAGGTCGCGTCGGGGGACGGCGGCATCCATTCGGACGGGTCCTTGTCCGCCTTCTGCCGGTTGGAGCGGGCGGTGACCGCCACCAGGTGACGCGGGTCCGTCAAGTAATTGGCGTAGCGGACCCGCCGTTCCTTGGTCCACTTCGAACCCCCGGAGTCCCAATTCTCAGCCAATGGCACGACATGATCAATATCGAGTCCGCTGGGGCCTTCGACGGTGGTGTTGTCGTACCAGGAGTACCAGCTGCCGCCGGTCAGAGTGCACTTGCCGGTGACGATGGGGGCGGTGACGGCCTCGTCCAGGAGGACTTCGGCGCGGGTGTTGCATCCGTTGTGGTCAGCGTCGGTCCAGCCGCCGTAGGAGGTCTCGCGGTTGTAGCCGGTGCGGTCCTCGGCTGCTACGGGGAGTTGGGCGACGGCCTGGTGCAGGGTGATGTCCAGCACGGTGCTGGCTGAGTCCGCCGCCTGGGCCGGGACGGTCATCAGGAGGGCGGCGCAGGCGAGCAGGCTCGCCAAGACGGTTCGGATCATGGAGCGCATGACCATGGTCTTACCGCCCCCGCGGGCCGGGCGTCCGCACCCGCTGCGGGAACTCCACGCATGGGGGTGAAGCAGACCACCCGCACGAGTGGCACCCGCGGCTTCGACCGCGCCCCGCAACTGGCGGCCTGCAAGTACGGGCCGGTGCGGTGGGAGGAGACCGGGGCGGCTGGCGCTACCTGGATCGGGTCCTCCTCAGAACCTGCGTGCGGCAGCGTGGCGGGGTCGGCACCTGGCGGCGCGGCCGGCTGCGGCGCCGGCAGTAGATGCGAGCGCCGGGAAGAGTGCCGGGCCCCGCCTGGCTGACCTGCGGCCCCCTGGCGCTCCCGTCTACTCCCTGCGCCGCAGCCGCACCTTCGCCGAGCTCGCAGCCGGATTCCGCGTGGGCCTGCCCCCGGCCATAGCGCCGGGCGAAGTCAAAAACCAAGGTGCGGAGGAATGTCTGATCGCACGAGGCGGACTCGCGCGGCTGGTATGCGGCCGGGCAGGTAGACGAATCCGTGGCCGTTGTCGAGCAGCAGCTCCTCATCGATGCCGTCCACGGACCAGAGATCAACCGGCCCGCCGGTGTTGTTGATCTGAAGGAAGAACTCTGCTGCCTCCTCGCCCCGGCAGACGAAGATCCCCTCCACCTCGGGGCGGCGGCTGCCGGCGATTCCCGGTGCGGCGCCCATCCGGGTCCAGTCCAGGCCATGCCGTGCGATCGACTGCCGATTGAGCACGGAGGAGACGTGGAAATGGCTCCAAGTATCAGACACGCAGGGAGTATAGGAGGCAGCGAGACGTTCTCCTCAGGTTGAGGCGGTCAGCTCCAGGGGGAGAACGGCCTTGACGAGGTTGGTGATGCGGGTGGTGCTGCAGCGGAGCTTCCTCAGCAGACACAAGGACTTGAGGATGGCCACAGCCTGTTCGCCGAGTGCGCGGGGATCTTCGCGGGAGCGCAGTTAACGGCCTTCTTGCCCGCGGAGAGCTGGTTCCAGAGGCTGCGGAAGGGGAACGCGGACGGCGGTGCCGGAGCCCTGGTACGCCGTGCCGGCCCAGCACCGGATGCCGCCCGGCGTTGAGGGTGCCGAGCAGGCCGTGGGATCGGGCCGGCCTGCTGTCGTGGACCGCGCCCGCCAGGGCTGGCGAGGCCCGGATGGGCTTCCCGAACGGGTCGGTGAGGACCTGGACGTTCATGCCGTGCTTGCCGGAGTGGCAGGGGTGGTTGGCCGCGATGCGGTCGTTGGGCAGCAGGGTTCCGTCCAGGATCGCGACCGCCTTGCGTGCGGCAACCGTCGTGGCCTGCTGGAGGGTTGGGGCGAGGACGGCCAGGACGTCCACGGCCTCGGTGACGCAGCACTGGGCGGTGGCCAGGCCGACGCCGAACCCGGCCGCGAGCTGGGCGAAGGTGTGACCGCAGCGTAGGTGGGCCAGGGTCGCCAACGCTTGTCCGTCGCAGGTGAGTCGACGCCGGCGGGTGCCGATCCGTCGCCGCCGAGCGGTCCGCTCCTGCCGCGGCAGCCGCAATGGGGAAGTGGACAGGTCCAGTCCGGACGGGTGGACAAGCACGCGAAGCTCCTGGCAGCAAAGGCCGATCTTGGTTGACGACCCGTCTGCCAGGAGCTTTGTCGTTCTGCCACGCCAACCCCTGCGATTCTCAGCCATGTTGGATAGGGCTCAGTTCCCCAGTCAACAGCGAGACGCTTGGTCTGATTATCATATCGCCCGGCCATCGTCCGACTTGGCGGGAGGGTCGCGCCATTGCAGAACTCACTCATTAGGAGGAACTGCAGTCATGTGAGCATACGCAAATGGCGGCTCAGTCGTTGAATGTGAAGACCGCACTAGCGGAATCGTGTAGGTGGGGTCCCTCGCGACTCGTATCAACTTCTCAGGGCGATCAAGCCGCGAGGGCCCCGGACAGTGGAGGCGTTATGTCGCCAACTTTGCCGTGCTCATGCCCGTCCCGGGAGCGGGATGATCAGTCGCAGCCCGACCGGCCCGGCCGAGGACTGTTGCAGGCCGGTGCGCAGATGCTCCTGGTCGCAGTAGGCGGAGTCGCGTTCGTGCTGGAGTCCCTTCGAGGCCTTTCACCTGCGGAGGCCAGTGGTGTCGCGGTCTCGCTGACCGGCGGCCTGAACGCTGCTCTCATCTTGCCGCACACCATGGGCGCATTGAAGGACAAGGTGCTGCGGTTCATGCGCTCGTAACACCTCACCTTTGTGTGGGCCGCCGGTTGCTTTCCGGTGGGGCGGCACTGTGCTTACTCAGTGTCGCCCTGCTTAACGGTAAGAGTCCGCTTTCGTTCCCCGATTTAACCCGAAAGGGTGAGAGGGCGGAGCCTTGCCTGGATACTGAGGCGTGTTACAGTGCGCGCCCAACCGGCGGTTTTTGCATAAGGCATCAAAGAGCAGTCTCATGCGATCAGTTGTGAAAGTGCCGGTGGGGTTGACTCCGGCGAGGCGGCGGTAGATCTCTGTCGCCTGTTCGGTGGCGGTCGGTGTCTCCGCACGGCGTCCCGTCTTCAAAAGCCGGATGCTGAGGTTGGACAGCGAGGCGGCGAAGCCGGGTTCCGGCACAGGCGCCTCGTCCCGGCCGCAACGGTTGCGGCGCCGTCCGAGGCGTTGCCGACCCGGCACGGTCAGGGAGACACCGGCGCTGCCGCAGCCGGCGGCACGGTCACGCTGGCCGGCCGCCTCGTGTCCGACCGGCGCTGTCCTTCGTCGTGGATGTCCGGGCCCGGGCGGGTGCGCGTGGAGTCCGGACATCTGTCATGTGCCGCAGTAGGAGCTGTTGACGCGCAAGCTGCGTGTCTGATCGTTGAGGGCGTAGCTGCGCAGGTCGTTGATGCTGCCGCCGGGGACGACGCAGACGTGGGAGCCGGTGTAGAGGCGGTGCCGGTAGACGCGGGCGGTGCGGTTGGAGGCGTTGCGGATGGAGCTGCCTTTGTCGCGGATGCTGGATGGGAGTTCCGCGACGCTGCCGTCGACGGCCCGTTTGACCCAGGGCTGACCGCCGTAGTTGATGTCGGGGTAGATGCAGACATAGCCGGCCGGGCAGGTGATTTCCGCGGTGGGACGGGCGTCGGCGGCAGGGGCGGACAGGAGCAGTGCGGCCACGGCCGCGGCTGCTGCCGCCGCGTACATGCGGGGTTTCATACCGCCAGTACAGCCATGCAGAGATCAGCAGTCGGCCAATGGGCATCAAAGGAAACCCTTTTGGGGTAATCAGTCATATCTGACGCCTATTGGGGATGTGTTATCAGCTGCCACGGTGTGGGGCCTGTCTCGTCCATGATCGGCACCCCCGTCGTCACCGAGGTGCTCTCAGACGTAGGGGCGGACTTCATCAGGCACCACATCGGCGTTCCAGGGTGGCTTCGCAGTAGTCGCTGCATCGCACCGGGACGGTCGTGTTCGGCCCGCTCGGCCGGCTGCCAGCAGTTCTTGCGCTCGCGCCGGACAGTAGTCCGTGCACGAACGCCCCTGCCGTCGTCCGGGGGTTCAGCGCGCCTCCGGCGGCCCGCGACGCGGGCTATGGCCCGGTCGAACATTGCCCGCCAGCCCCCGGGTGCCGATCGGAGTCGGGCCGGGAGACTTCCGGTCGGTCGACGTGCGAGTGACCGGGAGAAGCCTGAGCGCGCTGTACACCGACGGCGTGGTCGAGACCCGGAGAGCTGATATCGACCGAGGTGAGCGCGGCTCCGTACTCGTAGTGTCCGTTGACCGAGGCGGTGCTTTCCGTGGCCGACGCGCCCGGCACGCCGGAGGTGGCTGCCAGCTGCAGGCAGTCGCCCTGCCAGATGTCGGCCCCGGTCGCGGGTTCGGAGTGGACGTCGTCAGTGAGGATGCCGACGGGGCCTGGCCGCGGCCCACCGATCTATGCTGGCCGCCGTGCGTTCGGGTGGCGCGGCACAGTTGAGGTTGTGATGGCCGTCCTTTGGAGGGTGCGGCCTGGGGCCGGCCGGAGAGCGGGCCGTCCCGCCTTGCGTGGTGGCGGGTGTGGTCCTGGGGGCTGGGGGAGCCGTTCCGGGCCGCATTGTGGCGGCCCGGAACGGCGAGGGAGGGGTCAGTAGTCGGGCTGGATGCGGCTGGGGGAGCCGGCTTCGGCCCACAGGGCTCGTGGTTTGTGGATGGCGTAGGTGCGGTGGTTGGTGCTGAGGATCTCTTTGTCGCGGAGTTCCCTGAGGGCGGCTTCGATGCTTGCCCTGCCGAGCATGAGGGCTTCGGCCAGGTTGGTCTGGGTGGGTCCGGTGACGGTCAGGCGGGGTGGCTGTTCGCTGCTGTGGCTCCATTCGGAGAGGTAGAGGAGGAGATGTGCCACGCGTTGCAGGGCGGCGAGGCGTGAATTGGCGTAGACCATCTGGGACTCGGTGCTGCTTTTCGCCACGGAGGCCAGGAGTGCCTTGCCGAAGGCGGGTTCGGAGTCGAGGAACTCTCTCATCTTCACTATCGGGATGGCGTCGACGACGGAAGGCGTCAGGCACGTGACAATGGTCGTGTACAGGGATGCGTCGTGCTCTGTTTTTTGTTGAGGGTTGAATGGTGTGGACAGGTCGTTTTCGCCGATGACGGATCCGGCCTGGCGGAACCTCAGCGAGGCCGGTCTCATGTGGCCCGCCTCGGGGAAGAGGATCTGTTCGGTGATGCACCCGGATTCCACGAGGAAGACGTGGGTGGCCCGGTAGCCGGCGTCTTTGAGGGTGGTGCCCCGGCGGACGGACTTGCGGACGGCGGCGCCCAGGACGGCCGCGGCCAGGCCGGGCGGCAGGTTGTCGAGGAAGGCGGACGTCCGGGCGCCCTTCCTGAGCCTTCGGGCTTCGGACGGTGTCAGAAGGGGGGATGGGGGGATGGTGGTCATGTCCGGCCCCGCACGGGGCCGGCCGAGGCTCTGGCCAGGGCGCCGATGGCTTTGCCGCACAGGCCGGGCCCGGGCGGGCTCTGGCCGGCGGGGCGGCCGGTGTGCTGGGGAGGGGGCGCGATCAGGCCGATCACGGGGGGCACGCTCGCGAGGAGGGTGCCGCCGGCCAGCATGACCGCGGCCACGCGGGCGGGGTGCTTCCGCAGCGTCTTGACGATGACGATCGCGAGGCTCGCGACGGTCAGCACGACGGCGGTCACTGCAGCGAGGTACAGCGAATAGGCGTACACGGTGGGTTCTGCTACCTCCTGGGAAGTACTTGCCAAGGCCCTTGCACCGGAAGCCGCTAGGACTTGCCCGGACGGGTGTCGCGCCTGTGGTGAGCAGTCCCGTTCGGGTGAAACCCGGTAACCGCTGAGGATATATGAATGCCTGAGAAGCCGTTAATTTGCCCTGTGTGCAGGGGGATTGGGCAGGTCAGGGCGGTGTCGGCGGCGACGGCAGCGGGAGCGGCATGATCGTAAGCGGAGAAATCCCGGTGATTCACGGCCACTTTGCGTCATGGATTGCTCTCGCAGAGCGCGCAGTCTCGGTTGTATATGATCTTTTTGTTATTAACATCCTGCAAGGATCGGCGACTTGGTTGCTTCCCGGTGTCGGACCCTCGTGATATTCTCCGGACCTTCACCATCTACTCGCGGGTAATACTTGGTTTCAGGGCTTCTGGTGCCATGAAAGTTCCCTGAAACTAGGGACGAACCAATGGTCTGACCCCTGATTCCATGGTTCTGGGGATAACATGGGGTCCGGGTGCGGTTATATGTGCACTCGCTGGACGGTGGCTTGCCAAGGCCCGATTCAGCACTGGCCGCAGGGACCCCCGGGGGTGGTGCCCTGGGATGACCTGGGTCACACGGCGCCATCGAATGACTCGATGGCGCCGTGTCGTCTCCGCACCCGGTCCCGCCGTCGCGCCACCGTCTCCTCAGGCCCGCACGGCCGCCGCGGCGAGGCAGCGGGCAGGTACGCGGCACACCTCTGCCGGCGGCGCCGGCCCGGCTGCTGGGGCGCCCGGCCGTCCACGGGATGCCTTCAGTGTCGGGAGGAGAAGTCGTGGAGGCGGTCGGCGAGCCGGCGGTCGGGGCGGCTGACGATCCCGCTGGGGTGGCGGGAGGCAAGGCGGTCGACCTCGACCTCCAGGCTGCCGGGGGGCGGGGCGCTGGCCGCTGATCCGTTGCGCCGCACGTAGAGCGCGACGGTGCCCAGGCCTTCCAGGAAGTCGCCGTCCGGCGCGGTGTCGGCGGCTTCTTCAATAGCCCAGGTGACCTGGTGGTACCAGTGCTGTGACTCCCGGGTCTCGCCGAGGACCAGGTGGTGCAGGTGCAGGCAGTAGGCGGCGATCCGGTTGCCGGCCCCCGCGGCCAGCTGCCACCAGAACTGGGCCGATTCCGGCTGGCGGGTCAGGTGCAGCAGGCACGCGAAGACCACGGCGCCCTGGATGTCGAGCCTGTCCTCCAGGAAGTGGCGCTCGGCGGCCGGCAGGATCGTGATGGAGTCCTCCGTGCTGCCGCGGTCCTCCGGCGGCTCCTGGACCAGGCGGTCGACGTGGGCAGCGGCGCCGGGGGTGTTCAGCACCCACCGGCACATGATGCCCAGGCGCTGCCCGGCCTGGGCGGCGCGCAGGACTTCGGGTGTCGGGCTTCCCGTGGCGGCCTCCGCGGCGAGCCGCCGCAGGCCCGCCGCGACATCGAAGCCGCAGGAGGAGGTCGGGACGGCCGCGTCGGCGAGCAGGGCGTCCAGGGCGGCGGATGTCACTGGCGTGCTCCCTTCCGGGTGGTCTCGGCGGGCAGGCCGAGCTGGACGCGCAGTCGCTCCTTGGCCCTGCGCAGGTGGTAGTCGACGGTCCGCTCGTTCTTCAGTCCCAGCAGCCAGGCGATGTGCGTGGTGCGGTAGCCGAGGACGAAGCGCAGCACGATGACGTCGAACTGACGGGTGGGCAGCTGGGCGATGGCCGCGTACAGGCCCCGGCTGCTGTCCATCAGGTGGAGGCGGTCGCGGGCGGAGTCCAGAGCCTGGGCGGTGTGCAGCGCGCGGAGGATCGGCCCGTTGATGACCAGCGCGGGCGGCCGGCCGTCGGCCTCCAGCTGCCGGCTGACGAGCCGGCGCATGATGGCCCACGCCTGCTGCTCCAGGTTTCCGTCGGCGAGCAGCTCCGTCCAGTTGCCCAGGATCTCCAGGAAGCCGCGGTGCACCGCCTCTTCGGCCTCCTCGCGGTGCCCGAGGGTGACCTCGGCGTAGTCGTGGAAGGCCTCCTGGTGGCCCAGGTAGAAGGCTTCGAAGTCCAGCGGCAGGGCCTTCAGCGCGCCGACGGGGGGAGCGCTGTGCGGGGCTGCGGCGGCCTGGTCCGGAACGTCATCGTTCACAGCGGCCTCCGGTGGTGCGTGGGCGTCATCGTGATCCTCTGCGAGGGGCGGCTCGGACCCCCGGCACGGTGCCGGAGGTCCCCGGGTCTCAGCACCACTCAAGCGATTTCCCGGCCCGGTCACGCATCCCTTCACCTGAAAAAATCACTCCATGATCATGAATCAGCACGTTCAGTAGTAAGTATTCTTCCCAGAGGGCGCTGACCTGCGGCGACGCCGGATGCACTTGCAGAACCGCTCAAAAGCGTTCTTAGAAGTGCTCTAGATCACACAGGTGCATAAACGTAACGATTCGTGATCATGCGAACTGGGCAAATCAGAAGGCTCAAAAGGATCAATCGGTCACATCAGTGAATCAAGTCAGACAACTTGCTGCGAGCAACCAACGCCACAGGGCAACAGAGCTGTTGATGCCGGCGACGGGCCGCCGCGAGGCAGTGTCCGTGGCCGGCCCTGCCGCGAAGAGGTGCCGTCGAGCCCGCCATTGCCGGGGAGCAGCCCTGCTGCAACGCAACCGCGGAGGGCGCGGCGTGCCGGCCGTGGCTCCAGCCTGGGGCCCCGGCTGGCAGGGCAGAGCGAGCCGGAGCAGGGTCGGGAGCCTGTGAAACCCGGCAGCGGCGAGTCCCTCAGCCGCGCCGGGTCGCTGCGAGCGGGCAGGCGTTGCCGACAGGCCGAACGTCCTGCGCGAACGACCCCGCACGAGCTCCGGCGTCTCGCCAGCGCCTTCGTCGGCCGCCTTACCCGAGGTCTGCATCGCCATCGAAACGGGCGGCAAGCACCGCGACGTCGTCATCACGCCCCGGCCGAAGATCACCCGACCGGGAAGCCACACTCGAACCCATGCTCACCATGAGCGATAGAGCATCGGCTTCCTAAGAAGTCGTCTCATTTGGTGAGTCTGCGGTAGCAGATGAGGGTGCAGGCGATGCTGGTGAAGGCGAGGAAGTGCTCGGCTTTGCGTTCGTAGCGGCGGTGCAGGCGGCGGCAGCCGGCGAGCCAGGCCATGGTGCGTTCGACGGTCCAGCGGTGACGGCCCAGGTGCTGGGAGGACTCGATGCCTTTGCGGGCTATGCGGTGTGTGATCCCGCGTAAGCGGAGCCATCGACGCAGGTGGTTGTAGTCGTAGCCTTTGTCCGCGTGCAGTTTGGCGGGACGCCGACGCCGCGGACCGCGGCGGGAGCGGATCGGCGGAATGCCGCAGACCAGTGGGATGAGGGCTTGGCTGTCGTGGAGGTTCGCCCCCGAGATCCCGACGGATATGGGCAGGCCGGACCGCTCGGTGATCAAGTGGATCTTCGAGCCGTACTTGCCCCGATCGACAGGATTCGGACCTGTCAGGTCCCCCTTCTCATGGCCCTCATGTTCACCGAGTCGATCGCGCAGCGGCTCCAGTCCAGCCCACCGCGGGCACCGAGTTCGTCCAGCACCAGGCGGTGGAGCTTCGCCCATACCCGGCCCTTGCTCCACTCGGCGAACCGGCGGTGGGCCGTGGGCCCCGAAGGCCCGAAGGAAGGCGGCAACTGCCGCCAGGTACAGCCAGAGGTGGCGACGAAGACGATGGCCGCCAGCACCTCACGGTCTCCGTACCGACGCCGACCACCACCCTGCGGCCGCGACGGCGCAGGCGGCACGACCCTCTGGAACAGCTCCCACAGCTCATCCGGCACCAAGCGCTCCACGATCCCCACGACCACAGACTACCGAACCCACCAAATGAGACGACTTCTAAAGGGTGTTGCAGAAGGGCTAGTTCTGGGCATTTTTCCTGTATGGGTGGGGTGTTGAGGGCTGAGCGGGTGTGGGTGGAGACGTTCACCGGGCTGCGGGTTGAGCAGTTCGGTCGGTTGTTGCGGGCGGTGCGGGAGCGGGGCGGTGAGGGGCCGCGGCTTGGTCGGCCGTGGTGTCTGCCGCTGGCCGAGCGGGTGCTGCTGGCGGCGGTGTACTACCGCACCAATCTCACGATGAGGCAGTTGGCGCCGTTGTTCGGTGTCTCGCCGGCGACGGTCTGCCGGGTGATCCAGAAGCTGGGTCCACTGCTCGCGCTGGAGCCGGTGCCACGTCGTGAAGAGGGGGTGGAGCGGTTGTGGATCGTGGACGGCACGCTGATCCCGGTACGCGACCGGAGTATCGCGGCATCGTCGAAGAACTACCGGTTCTCGGCGAACGTGCAGGTCATCATCGACGCGGACACCCGGCTGGTGGTGGCAGCAGCCCGCCCGGCTCCGGGCAACCGGGGCGACGCGCAGGTCTGGCGTGCCTCCAGCCTGCCCGAGCAGTGCGGGGATGCGGTCGTGCTCGCCGACGGCGCGTACATCAACACCGGCCTGGTCGTCCCACACCGCAAACGCCCAGGCCGTCCATTGCTCCCGGGCGAGGAAGCCGACAACGCACAACACCGAAGGGTCAGAGCTCGCGTCGAGCATGCCTTCGCCCGCATGAAGACCTACAAGATCCTCCGTGACTGCCGCCAGAAAGGCCCCGGTCTCCACCACGCCGTCCAAGCCGTCGCCCACATGCACAACCTCGCCCTGAGCACATGAACACCACCACGCCGAAACCGGTGCCAACCCGCCCGCGAGCACCCTTCTGCAACACCCTTTAAGCAGCGGGCGGGGTGTTGGGGCGGGGTGACGGATTGGTGCGGGGTCTGCGGTTTCGCCTGCGGGGTGAGTGTGGCGGGGCTACGGTCCGAAGAGCGGGTCGACGCGTTGGTGGGGGTTACCGTGTTCGATGCGGAGTTAGCGGTGGGTTATGTGGTCGCGTGGGCGGTGCGCAAGGTTCGACGTGTGGCCGGTGCCGCTGACGAGGCGGTGGACCAGGCGTTGGACGCTGGTGTGGAGCGGGTCCATGATCTGGTGGCGGGCCGGTTGTGCGGGCAGCGGGCGCTGGAGCGGGTGGAGGAGGAAGTCGCCACGAGCCTGTAGTTGGCGATCGAGGATGCCGTCGCCGGTGATGAGGCCTTCGCCGCTGTGTTGCAGGAGGCGGTGGCGGCCGTGCTGGTTGCCACTGAGCAGGCGCCTGCGCCGACTCGCGCGGTGTACGGGAATGTCTTCCACGGACCGATCGCGTTCCAGGTCGGTAACCACGCCACGCAAACCAACACGTTCGGGTCCTGACCGGTGGCCGGCGACACCTACCATGGCCCAAGCGCTGGCCAGGACGGCGACCACAACACCCAACACAACCACTTTCACCCCTCCGCTTCCCGTCCGATCGTCTGGCCGTACCAGGTGGGGGTGATCCCGTCGCGGGCGGGTGGGTTCCAGGATCGGGCCGAGCAGGCGCGGCTTCGCGAGGTGGTGTCCGGTGGGGGGGCCGTGCTCGGCCAGCCGCAGCCGCCGGCGCGTCAGGGCACAGGCGCTGGCGGGCGTGGGGTGCTGTCGGGGATGGGTGGGTCGGCAAGACCTAGCTCGCGGCCGACTACGCCCTCACCTTGTGGGCCGCTGGTGAGGTGGACCTGCTGGTGTGGGTGACCGCGACGGACCGTGCGGCGGTCGTGGCGGGTCTGGGCCGGGCCGGGGTCCAGGTGGCGGGTGCGGATGCGTCGGATCCGGCGGCGGGGGCCGAGGCGTTTATCGCGTGGCTGGAACCCAAGACCGGGCAGGCGGTGTGCCGGTGGCTGCTGGTGCTGGACGACGTGGCCGATCCCGCTGATCTGGCGGGGTTGTGGCCGCCGTCCAGCCCGCACGGGCGCACCCTGATCACGACCCGGCGCCGCGTTGCCGCCATCACTGTCGGCAGCCGTACCCTGATCGAGGTCGGCCTGTTCACCCCCGCCGAGGCCGTCTCCTTCCTCACTGTCGTCCTTGCCGGCCACCAACGCATAGGACGCGCAGGCCAGTTGGCGGCCCTCGCGCAGGATCTGGGACACCTACCGCTAGCGTTGTCCCAGGCGCCCGGCAGGGTTGGCCCGGCCGCTGCTGCACCTGGCCTCGCTGCTCGACCCCAACGGAATCCCGGCCATTGTCCTCACCACCCCACCGGCGTTGGCCTTCCTGGCAGAGCGCCGCGCTGACACGGCTGAGCGGCCTGCGACCAAGCAGGCCGCCTCGGGGGTCAGCGCTGCGGACGTGTCGGCTGGACTGCGGGTGCTGCACCGTCTCAGCCTCATCGACCACACCCGAGACGACCCCCACCAGAATGTGTGGGTTCACGCCCTGGTCCAGCGCACTGTGCGCGACGCCCTCGCCCCTGACCAGCAGCAGCACACCGCACGTGCCGCTGCTGACGCCCTGTTCGCAGCCTGGCCTGAGGTTGAGCGCGACACCGCCTTCGCCCAGGCCCTGCGCGCCAACACCAATACCCTTACTGCCCAGGCCGAACCTGTGCTCCACGAGCCGGACGCCCACCTGGTGCTGTTCCGGGCAGGAAACAGTCTCGGTGAGTCCGGCCAGGTCCTCGCCGCCATCGCGTACCACGAACACCTGGCGGCCACCGCAACCCGTCACCTCGGCACCGACCACCCCCACACCCTCGCCGCCCGCTACGAAATCGCATCTTGGCGGGGGAGGGCGGGGGATGTGGCCGGTGCCGCGTCCGCGTTCGCGGAACTGCTGGAGGACCGGTTGAGGGTGCTGGGCCCCAACCACCCCGACACTCTCACCACCCACCCCGAATCGCCTACTGGCTGGGGCGAGCGGGGGATGCGGCCGGTGCCGCGACGGCGACCGAGGTACTACTGGAGAGCATGGTCGCTTTTCCGGGTTGCGGCACAAACCTTCGATGCCGCGCTGCCGTGTAGCCGGCAGCGCGGCCTGGAGCCCCGGTCTGTTTTCCGCGTTGCCGGACCGGGAAGCCGCACCAGCATGGACCACTCGAAAGTTCCCGTCCTGGACGCCCTGTCTGCATACCAGGAACAGCACCAGCTGCCCTTCACCCCGCCGGGGCACAAGCAGGGACGCGGGGCCGATCCGCGGGTCCGGGCCGTGCTCGGCGACGCCCTCTTCCGGGCCGACATGCTCGCGGTGGCCGGCATGGACGACCGCACCTCCTCGCAAGGCATCCTGGAACAGGCCGAGGAGCTGATGGCGGACGCGGTCGGCGCCGACCACACGTTCTTCTCCACCTGCGGCAGCTCGCTGTCCGTGAAGGCCGCGATGCTGTCGGTGGCAGGCCCGCACGAGAAGCTGCTGGTCGGCCGGGACGCGCACAAGGCCGTCGTCTCCGGCCTGATCCTGGCCGGCATCCGTCCCGTCTGGGTCGATCCCCAGTGGGACCCGGATCTGCACATCGCCCATCCGCCGGCCCCGGAGGCCTATCGGGCCGCGTTCGAGCGGCACCCCGACGCCCGCGGCGCCCTGGTCACCAGCCCCACTCCGTACGGCACCTGCGCCGACGTCGCCGCCATCGCCGGCCTCTGCCACGACCGCGGGCTGCCGTTGATCGTGGACGAGGCCTGGGGCGCCCACCTGCCCTTCCACCCCGACCTGCCCGCCTGGGCCATGAACGCCGGCGCCGACATCTGCGTGACCTCGGTCCACAAAATGGGCTCCGGTCTCGAACAGGGATCGGTCTTCCATCTCCAGGGCGACCTGATCACCAGAGCGACCCTCGCCTCGCGCGCCGACCTGCTGGGCACCACCAGCCCGTCCGTCCTCATCTACGCCGGCCTCGACGGCTGGCGCCGCCAGATGGTCGAGCACGGGCACGGCCTCTACGAGCGGACCCTCGCCCTCGCGCGCGACGTCAGGGCGGCCATCGAGGGCATCGACGGGCTGCACGTCAACGGCCGAGACGACTTCTGCGCCCCGGGCCGCGCCTTCGACATGGACCCGCTCCAGGTGTTCATCGACCTGCACAACGTCAAGTTCAGCGGTTACGACGCCGCCGACTGGATGCTCGAGCACCACCACATCAACCTGCATCTGTCCGATCACCGCCGCATCAGCGCACAGCTCACCCACGCCGACGACGAGACCACCACCGCACGGCTGCTCGACGGCCTGCGCGACCTCGTCGCCCACGCCGACCAGCTGCGCCCCGCCCCGCCCGTCGACATCCCCGACCCCCACGACCTCCGCCTCGACCAGGTTGCCCTCCCGCGCGATGCGTTTTTCGGTGCGGTGGAGCAGATTCCCGCCGACGAGGCGGTCGGCCGGATCTGCGCCGAGATGCTCACCCCATACCCCCCGGGCATCCCCGCCGCCCTGCCGGGTGAGCGACTCGACCAGGCCGTGGTGGACTACCTGCGCAGCGGAGTCCGCGCGGGCATGGTCGTCCCCGACGCCGCCGACAGCGATCTCGGCACCTTTCGCGTGTCCGTCGAGGAAGCCCACGCCGACTGACCGGACAGCGGGTCCGGCAGGCACCGACCAGCCGGACGACGCTCCGGCCGGATCGGTCCGGCAGTGGACAACGGCGGGCCTGTGGCCCACGCCCCGACCGGAGCAGCGTGACCGAGCCATCAGGGGGCTCTTCGTTGCGGTACGCAGCCGCGAGGCGCGGCGCGGGCATCTGAGACGGCGTGCCCGGTTTGCTCCGGCGGGATCTGGTAGACGCCGAAGCCGAGGATCGGAATCCTGAGGCCGTTGTGGAGGATGACGGTTTGCACAGTGATCTTCCCTGTCGCCCGATACGCGATGAGTCGACGCCCGGCCAGTACTCGGCCAGACCAGGGGAACGGGGCTATCCAGAACGTGGGCAGCAGCTTCTCGCCGACCGTCGAGAAAGATGATCATGACGGCGAGGCTGCCGTAGGTCCTGTGCAACAGCCGGCGACACCCGGCCCTGTCAGAAGCAGGGTCGACCGACGCGCACCTCGTCCCCTGTGGCCGGCGAACAGTGCCCGGACGTACCACCCACCTCGCGCGGTGGCGCATCTTCCCGAAGAGTGATCCGGAGAGCCCGGCACCGCCACGGCCGCCCTACGCCAAGAAGAGGAACGACATGTCCGAGCGAAACACTGTCCTGCGCAGCGTCCATGACCTCGGGCTGGCCGCCTGGTTCGGCGGCGCCCTGATGGGTGCCGTCGGCGTGAACGGCGCCGCTGAGCAGGAAGGGAGTACCGAGCGGGACACCGCGCGGATCGCCAGCACCGGCTGGGCGAAGTGGGCACCGCTGGGCGCCGCCGCCGTAGGAGCGCATCTCGTCGGAGGAGCCGGGCTGCTCAACGTCAACAAGGGCCGGGTTCTCAGCCAGCCCGGAGTCACCGCCTCAACCGTGGCCAAGACCCTCCTCACCGGAGCCGCGCTGGCCGCAACCGTCTACACCCGCCTCCTGGGCAAGAAGGTGGACCTCGCCACCTCCGAGGACCCCGACAAGCGCGAAATCTCGGCGAAGGCCCCCGGCGACCCCGACCAGGCCCAGCGCCATCTCACCGTCATGCAGTGGGTCGTACCGGCCCTGACCGCCGGCCTGGTGGTCCTCAACGCGCTCCACGGCGAACAGCAGCGCCCCTCCCGGCGCGGTATGAGCGTCCTGCGCCGCGCCGGCCTGTCCAGTTAAGAAAACACAACCGCCGACACGGACCGGGAGAGCACGCCCAGGGCGAGGACTCCCTTAGCGGACTAGAAACCGCACGCGCGCGGATCGGCAGGCGAACTGGTGGTAAAGGCCGCCCGGCTCTGGTTGATCCGCAGACTGATCGAGGCGATGATCCCGGCACGGAACCCGCAGAAGCCGTATGCATACCGGTCATCAGGCGTGGAGATCGAATAAGAATCCTGATCGGATGGTCTCGGGGTGGTTCGCGGCTTTCGTTGTCGCCGGCAGAGCCGGAAAGTTGTCCCTGCCGGGCCATGATGGCAGCGCACAGACCGGAGCCGGCGCTGTAGGCGGCGGGCCCGGGTGATCAGCTGGTCGTGGCGAGGTTCTTCTCGAACGCGGCGATGTAGCTGGGCAGGTCCTTGATGGCGTCGGTCTCGGGGGCGAACAGGTCGGCCCCGACGCCCTTGGACCGGTCTTGCAGCATCGCGACCATGGGCATTGCCTGGTGGAGCCTGCCGTCGGCGTCGAAGTAGCGCAGGGCGTCGACGTGGGTGTAGCCGGGCTCGGGCGGGAGGTGCGGGACGATGTCGTTGGTGTTGACGAAGCGGTAGCAGCGGTCGGCGAACGCCCTGCTGTGCGCGCCGGCGAGCAGCCGTTCGCAGGTGCGGGGCTGGCCGAAGGTGTACACACCGTCAGCGAGCAACTGCGGATGCTCGAAGTACAGGCGGGCGCCTGCCAGCATCGCCAGCGCCGCGCCGAGGCTGTGGCCGGTGAATCAGATGCTCTGCCCTTGGGTGCGCACATCCTGGATGGTGTCGCGGACCTGGGGGTAGACGGACTGCAGTGCCTGGTGGAAGCCGTAGTGGACGAAGCCCTTGTTTCCCGGGCCGGGAACGGGCGCTGTGTCGATGTCGGTGAGCCAGTCGAGGATCTTGGTGACCTCGGTGCCTCTGAAGCCCGTGACGATCATGCGGTCACTGGCCATGACGTACGCCTGGGTGTCCTCGATCGGGAACGGCATCTCGTGCGTCGACGTAGTCACGCGCTGAGCACGGTGGCACCGACCGCGCCCGTGCCCCACCCGGACGGACGGAGGCGCTTCACCCGGCAGTGGTCAAGAGTCTCGGCGGCGGCTGTTCAGCACTCCGGGAGGCGCCATTGCCGGCGGCGGTCCCGGAACTGGTGTCGGGGGTGCAGGTGGTGGTCACGCCGATCGCAGAGTCGGTGATGTCTACGGTCGCGCACGCGGCGGCGCCGGGTGCGGAGCGGGGCGGCGGCCGCCGGGCGGAGGTGATCCCGCCGACGTCTGTTCGGTCTGGGCAGCTATTGCACTGGTGGAAAGCTCAAGCCTGAGCAGGCGAAGTATCCCGGGCTTGGGCTGGGTGTCGGTCCAGAGGAGGTCACCGCCGCCTACTTGCCGCGGTTCGCGCGGTTTGCGGGCCGCGGTGGCACCGGGTTCTCGCCGAAGCCCCGGCGCAGGAGTAAACTCCTGGACAGCCATTGGTGGTTCCCGTGCCGCTGCATCCTTTCAGATCGAGAAGCGGCGCCTTAGGTGCGGGCTCCTCGATCGTGTGACCGCCCGAAGGGCCGCACACTTCCTTCCCGCCCGCCGGGAACGAGGGGCTCCGCGCACCACCAAGGCTTCAAGAACGGCGGCCATGGCCCCAAATTCCCTCGCGCCTGTCGACCGGCCGGAGCGCGCGCAGACGCACTCCGAAACTGCCGGGCCGATACCCCCACCGTCGACGCCACGTGCACGCTCGAGCAGGAAGAGCGGATACTCGTGATCCGCGCGGCCGGAGACTTCGACGCCGATACCGTCCACTTGATTCAGGACCCTCTGCGGGCTTTCCCCGCGACGCGGACGATCGTGGACCTCAGCGAGGTCTCCTTCGCCGACTTCGCCCTTTTGAACCTCCTGCTGGACGCACGTCCCACCCACCACCTGGTCCTGGCCGGCCTCCCCCGCCACCTGCGCAGACTGTTCGACCTCACCTCAACCGCCGCCTGTAGGGTGCCAAAACTGGTACACGGCCTTTGATCAGGCACTTTGCGGTTCGTAATGATCATGGCATGTTCGGACTGTATGGCGTTGCGCGTGCTCTGCCTGATCTTCGTCCGGCTCCTCGGACTGCTCCTGCTGCTGTCGCGGTCGGAGGATGCCAGGGATATTGAACTCCTCACGCTGCGCTGCGAGGTCGCGGTACTGCGTCGACATCTCGGCACCCGGCCGTGCCTGATGTGGCCGGACGGCGCCGTGCTCGCCGCCCTCAGCCAGCACCTGCCGGGCAGGTTGCGTCGTCACCGTCTGGTCACCCCCCGGCACCCTCATGGCGTGGCACCGCCGGCTACTGCGGTGGAAAGGGAAGCAGAAACCCGCCAGGACCGGACGCCCGCCGATCTCCGAGGGACTCACCGCCCTCATCCTGCGTCTCGCCCGCGAGAATCCGACCTGGGGGTATACCCGCATCCAGGGCGAACTGCGACGCCTCGGCCACCGTGCCGGCGCCTTCACCGTCCGCCGCATCCTGCGCAGCGCCGGCCTGGGACCCGCACCCGGACGAAGCCGTAGCGCCCCGACGTGGCGGGAGTTCCTGCGCGCGCAGGCATCCGGGCTGCTCGCCGCCGACTTCTTCCACGTCGATACCGTGACCCTGAGGCGGCTGTACGTGTTCTACGTGACGGAGGTCGGTGCCCGGACTGTGCACATTCTCGGCGTCACCGCCCACCCCACCGCGGCCTGGACCACCCAACTCGCCCGCAATCTGTTGACCGATCTCGGCCGGCGAGCTGTCGGCTTCCGCTATCTGCTGCGTGACCGTGACAGCAAGTACACCCAGGCCTTCGACGCGGTCTTCACCGCGGACGGAGTCGAGATCCTGAAGAGCGCACCGCAGACCCCACGGATGAACGCCCACGCCGAAAGAGGCATACGCACCATCAGAGCCGAGAGCACCGACCGGCTCCTGATCTACAACGAACACCACCTGCGTCACGTCCTCGCCGAGTACGCCGAGCACCACAACGCCGGCCGGCCCCACCGCGCCCTGCAACTGCGCGCTCCCTCCGACGACCCCAACGTCATCCCCTTCCCCGCACAACGCATCCAGCGTCACGACGTCCTCGGCGGACTCATCCACGAGTACTGCCAGGCCACTTGACGAAGATCAGCACCGCTGGCAAACGCCCACATCAGCGCCTGCGCAGGACTTTTGGAACCCCACAGGGCGCACGGGTGCTGGACGGCCAGCTGCGTTGTCGCCACCGACTGGGGTCAGGTCGGGCCCGGTGAGAGGTCCGGGGACGGCGTCGGTCGATGCGAGGGAGAGGGAGAGTGTTGTCCTCGATCCGGTCGGTCGGATGGTGTGCGAGGCACAGTCTGAGCGTGCTAGGGGGCATATGTCGGGACTGTCGGAGAATGTCCGTGCCACAGTCACTCCTGCGAGTGGCGGATGGCGTCCAGGACAATGTGGGCGACATGGTCGTCGACCAGTGTGTATTCGACCTCTCGGGCATCGCGGCGGGCGGCGACGATGCGGGAGGTGCGCAGGACGCGCAGGTGCTGCGACACCAGGGGTTGGTTCACGCCCAGAGCCGCGACGAGTTCGTGGACCCGCTTGGCGCCGCTCGCCAATTCCCTGACTATGCCGAGCCGCACGGGTGAAGCCAGCGCCCGCAGCAGCTCGCTGGCAGTGAGCAAATCCGGTGCGGTGCTGTCCGGGCGTGCACTGGCTTCCATATGCAGACATTACCATCTGGGAATCGCTCTCACTTGGGGAGCGCTTTACCGGGAGTTCGCCGCGCTGCGATCAGTGCTCGTCCCAGGCGCCTTCGTGCCCGGCGTGCCGGTGACCGTCGTGCACGTAGTCCGTGTGGTTCTCGTGCAGGACCGCCACGTGTCCACAGTTGTCGCCGTGCTGGTCATCGTGCTCCTCGTGGGGGGCATGTCCGGCGATGACGCATTCGTCGACATGCTCGCCGTGCGCCCGGTGCAGGTGTCCGTCGTGGACGAAGTCGGTGTGGTCTCGGTGCGGAACGGCGACATGGCCGCAGCCCTCGGCGTGCACGTGGTCGTGCGCTTCGTGCGGCTGGTGATGGGTGGCGGTGGACAAGGCAGAACTCCTTCTGTGGTTTCGAGCGATTTGCCCTTTCTGGTTAAATCGTACATTAGCATATAGCAATCTCAGCATGTATTATCTGTGTGCGGATGCTGGCCGCCGTTGCTGTGCGGGGGTCGGCGAGGGTCCTCTTGGGAAATAGCACTCTTGTCCCGGGTCTTGTGCCTCGGGGCGTCCGTCCGTGGGGCGATTGGGGATGGTGCCTTGGATCGCCCCACGGCCTCGCATCCGAGCTGCGGTTGTCGGCGGCGCAGCGTTTCAGCGCACGGCGACCAGGACGTGACTCGTGCCGAACTGCCAGATGGACCCGGCCTGGGCGAACCGCGCCTTGCGCAGGAGACCCACGTGCCGGGACAGGGACAGTCCGTTGTCGCGGGTGCCGGCGGAGGCGGGTGGCCGGCGCAGGCGCTCGGCGAGGAGGTCCGTGAACGCGGGGTCCTCACTGACGGCCGCCCACCATGCGTCCCAGTCCTCGTGGTCGAACGCCTGCTGGCGTTCGGCCCGCAGGCGACCGATTCGCGCGCTGATCTCCCCGGGGCCGGTGGACTCCGGAGCGAAGTGGTCGCCGTTGACCAGGGCGCCTGCCGGGCGCAGGACGGTGCTGATCTGTTCGTACGTACGGCGCAAGACGGCCTGCGGCAGGCAGTGCAGCGCTGTGGTGGAGACGACCGCGTCGACCGGTCGGTCGAGTTTCATGGCGGCGATCCATGAGTCCGTGCCGAGCGACGCTTCCACGAAACGGGCGGCGACGCCGTGGCAGCGACGGGCGAGTTCGAGGACGAGTGGGTCCCGGTCGACGCCGATGATCTCGATACGCGGCATTCTCGCCGCCAGACGTGCCGTCAGGGAGCCCGGTCCGCAGCCCAGGTCGACCACCAGAGGGCGCGGCCGGCCGGCCGTGACATGGTCGACCACGTCGGTGATGACGTCGAAGCGCTCTTCGCGGGCGATGGCGTAGCGCTGCTGCTGGCCCTCCCATCGCCGCACGTACTCCCGCGCCGTGTCGGTGCTCAACGCCATCGCTGCCCGCCTTTGCCGTTCGTGGTTCCCGTCGCCGGGAGCTACAGCGTACTATTGAAAACTGTTTTCATTCCAATCGTGTGGAGCGGAGCTGGCCATATTCACCCCAGCGAAGCCAGGACGCCGACCAGTCGGTCGATCTCCTCGGGGGTGTTGTACACGTGAGTGCTGACTCTGACTGAGCCGGTCTTCTCGCCGGCGCTTCCCTGACAGTGGTTGTCGCTGCGCACCATGAAACCGTGGCTGAACAGCACGAAGCCCAGGTCCGACGAGGTCAGGGAGCGGTGCCGGAAGGTCACGATGCTCTGCCGACGCTGGGTGGCTGAAGCGGTGTCGAGGCTCAGTTGGCAGCCCAGAACGTGAAAGGCATCAAGGCGGCTGAGCGCGTCGGTGAGCCGGAGGGCCAGCGCTGTCGTCCACCGCTCTATCCTGTCGATGCCCGCATCATGGAGCCAGTCGAGCGCGGCCAGAAGGGAGACGGCTCCCGCGGTATTGGGGGTTCCGCTCCAGCCCTGAGGCCGGAAACGCGGGCCGCGGACCTGGCGGGACCACAGAGCGCCAGTGCCGGGCAGGGCGAGGGCTTTGTGGCCGGAGAACGCCACGAAGTCGACGTCCAGATCGGTGACGGAGACCGGCTGGTGGCCGATGCTCTGGGACGCGTCCAGGCATATCACGGCGTCGGGGCCGACAGCCTGTCGGATGCGGTGGATGTTCATGTCGGCGCCGTAGACGTGGTGGACGTGGGTGACGGCCACGAACCTGGTCCGGGGACCGACCGCGGCGGCCAGTGCGCGGTGGTCGTAATCTCCTGAGCTGAGCTGGTATGGCATGGGACGCAGGCGTACGCGCACCCCTTGGCGCGCGAGGAGGTCCTGGGTCTCCTGCCAAGGGAGGATGTTGGCCTGGTGGTCGGCGAAGGGCACGACGATCTCGTCGCCGTCGCGCAGGTGGAGCGGGAGCCAGTCGCGGGCGACGGTGCGCAGGGCCTCGGTGGCCCCGCTGGTGAGCAGCACGTGGGAGCTTTCAGGAGACGGATCGTCGAGCATGTTTTTGATGCGGTCCCGGGTGCGTTCGACCAGTTCGGTGGTGCGGTTGGCCCAGGTGTAGGAGCCGCGGCCGGCGTTGGCGTTGGTCGTCGACAGGTAAGCGGTTGTCGCATCCAGGACGGCCTGTGGTTTCTGGGAGGTGGCGGCGTTGTCGAGGTAGGCCGCCTGGTCGGGATCGGCGAGGATGGGGAACTGCGCGCGCAAGCGCTGCTGCCAGGAACGCAGTTCGCGAAAGGTCGCTTCGGTGCCCCGGGGTTCGTCGGTAGGGGTCATGTCAGTCCCTCTCCAGGGGGGCGCCGGCGTCCCGCCAGGCTACGATTCCGCCGGTCAGGCTGCGGCAGTCCGGGTGTCCCATTCGGGTGAGCAGGGCGGCGTAGCGGGCGGACTGCTCACCGACGGGACAGGCCAGCAGCACGGGCTGCTTGAGGCTGAACGGCAGCCCGCCACGCAGGAGTTCGCCGAAAATCTCGTCCACGATATTGACGGCGCCCGCCATGTGCAGGGCGGAGTATGCGAAGGTGCTTCGCAGGTCGATGACGAGAGGGCGCACCGCGTCGATCCACGGGCGTGCGTCCTGGACGCTGATCGCGGGAGCGGCGGCGACCTCGGCGGCGGTCAGGTCTCCGATCGCGTGCCGGGCGCGGGTTCCGCCCAGCAACTCGGGCCTGCGATGCCGGATGTAGCTGAGGTAGCTCTCGACCCGGTCGCAGACGATGAAGACGGCCGTCTTGCGCTCGGTCAGCGTCGCGTCGATCTCCCGCAGATGGCGCAAGGCGCCGAAGTAGGCCGCACCGCCGGTCGGGCCGGCCAACATCCCGCAGCGGCGGATCAGCGTCACCATGCCGTCGATGGCCTCGCCTGAGTCCACTTCCTCGATGCTGTCGTAGGTCCGTGGGTCGAACAGGCCTACCTCGTGGACCTCGTCGCGGGTGCGGATACCGGGGATGAAGTCGGATTTCGCGGCGACAAGCCCCACGACCCGCACCGACGGGTCATGGGCGCGCAGTACCGTGGCCACTCCGGTGGAAGACCCCGCAGTGCCCACGCAGGCGATGAACCAGTCAGGCGCACCGCCGAGGTCCGTGATGATCTCCGGTCCGGTGCCTGCGGCGTGCGCCTGGATGTTGCGGGGGTTGAAGTACTGGTCGGTGTGGAGCAGCGGGCTGTCGGAGCCCGAAAGCGCCTGATGGAACAGCGTGAGTGGGTCCTCGGTATTGGTGGGATCCAGGCATTCGCTCTGCCCGGGAAGCTCCTCGATCTCCGCCCCGAGCAGGAGAAGCAGTTCCTTGATCTCCGGTATGCGCATCCGGTTGGTCACACTTTTGAACCGCAGGCCGTGCATACCGGCGATGACGGCCAGCGCCTTGGCCGTGTTGCCGCTGGACAGCTCCACGATCTGGCTGCCGCTCTCGACTGCCGCGGCCAGTTCGGGCCGCGCCATGTTCCAGGCGGTGCGGTCCTTGACCGATCCGAACGGACTGAGCATCTCCAGTTTGGCGTACAGGTCGATGCTGCGCAGGCCGTGCACGGCCGGATCGATGCGTACCAGCGGCGTGTTCCCGATGGCGTCGGTGATGCTGTCGTACCTCAACTTCGTTCTCCCTGCTGGGTATGCGGCCAGTAAGCTTCATCGAGGCACCATTGCCAGGTTTCGCCGGAGCGCCAGGCGGCGACCTTGCGGGCGGCTGGGTGGCGCTGGGCGCGGCTGGAGTGGAAGTCCATGCAGTAGGCCGCCGTGTTGACGAACGCCAGCAGATCCCCGGTCCTCGGGGCCCGCGGCAGATAAACGGTGCGGCGCGTGATCAGATCGGTCTCCAGACACAGGTTTCCGAACAGATGCACGCCGACCGGGCCGCCGTCGGTGTCGCTGTTCGCCCCCGCGGGCGAAAGCAGTACCGGATCCATCAGGACACCGTGTTCCTCAAGAGCGACGTCATCGGCCTTGGCCCCCAGCCGCACCCACAAGTCCGCGCTGTCCGCCAGGGACGGGCGCACTTCCAGTACCGAGGCGAGGGTCACGCCACACTGGTCCAGCAGTGCCCGGCCCGGTTCGGCGTGGACGTCGTACAAGTGCTCCAGCACGAGCGTTGCCAGCCGCCGTCCGCCGTGAGCAGCCGACGGCGCTGCCAGGAGTTCGTCCAGGTACTGCGCCCCCGCTGTCGGGCGCCATGACGGGTAGAGCCCCAGGGAGCCGCGGAGCGTTCCCTTGTCGTTGCGCAGCCCGTATCCGTGATTGCCCCACGTCATGGCGGGCCGGGAGCCCAGCACCGCGTCGGAGAGCGCGCTGGTGTACTGCTCCCATGCCTCCCGCTCGTCCAGGTAGCTGATCCCGAAGCCGCCGCCGACATCGATGACCTGCGGGTCGAAGCCGTGCTCCCGGCACGTGCGCAGGGCCGTCAGGCATCCCTCAAGCGCGGTCGCCTTCTCCGTCAGGCTGGTCGTGTCCAAGTGGTAGCTGACACCGATCAGTTCGACAGCGGCGCGGTGGCGGGACACGTGTTCCAGAGCGTCCTCCAGGTCCCGCGCCGGAATGCCGAAGCGGCTGCGGCGCGACAGGACACGGACGGCGGGGGCGGTGAACCCCGACAGCCGGATCAGGATCCGGCAGCGGGGGAGTGCGTGTGCGTCGACGAGTGCTGCCACGGAGTCCAGTTCGCCGACCGAGTCGACGGCGACAGTGGCGCCCACCCGGGCGGCAAGCCACAGGAACCGCGGGTTCTTCGGACCAGTCGCGGTGATGCGGTCTCCGGTGAACCCGCAGGCAAGTGCGTGCTGGAGTTCGCCGAGAGAGGCCACGTCGACCCCGGCGGCGCCATCGGCGGCAGCCAGTCGTCGCAGCAGGGCGCTGGAGCCGGTGGCTTTGTGGGCGAACAGCACGCGCCCTCGTAGCCGGTGCTTGCCGAACACCGCGTGGAAGTCGGCCGCGTTCGCGGCCACCTGTTCGGGAAGTACGACGTTCAGCGGTGATTCCAGCGCGTCGACGAGTGATCGCAGCAGCTCCGGCGAGTCCAGCAGCGATGCCATGGACGGCCCCACGCGGGGACGTAGATACAAGGGACTTGCCATTGTCTGCCACTGCCTTCCGTCCGGGCCGTCAGGTATCTGACGCGGTAGCAGCATGTCCAGTCACCCGCCGCGTTACGCCCACCGTCACAGGGCCGCAGGCCCTCGCGAGCACCCAGGAACATGGGGAACGCTTTCACTCCCGCTGGGACGCATCGCCGTGACCTGCGCCGACGCGGGTCTTGTCAGAGCGGGGCCGGCGCCTGGCCGGACGACCGACGCCCCGGTCACGATTTTGTAATGATTTTCATCTTGATGTGATCGTCATGGGATTGGAAGTCGTTTTCATCTAATCTGTTGCCGGCTGGCCGGTGGATCCGGCCGCGGCAGGACCCCGCACGCTTTGAGGAGAACACCATGACCATTCCCGCGGCCGTCCGGACGGCGCGCTCCCGTCCGCTCACGTTCGCACTCGGCGGCCTCGCCGCTGCGGCGCTGACCATGGCAACGGCGTGCTCGACGGACTCCTCGTCGGGCAAGGACGACCAGGCGACCCCGTCCGCCGACACGACGCAGCAGAGCAAACAGATCAAGGTCGTCGCGGCCGAGAACTTCTGGGGAAGCATCGCCGAGCAGATCGGCGGCAGCCATGTGACGGTCACCAGCATCATCAACAACCCCGACGCAGACCCCCACGACTACGAGCCGACCGCCGCGGACGCCCGCGAGATGGCGACGGCGCAGTACGCCATCGTCAACGGCATCGGCTACGACTCCTGGGCGACCAAACTGGTCGACGCCAACCCGGCGCCGGGCCGGACGGTTCTCACCGTCGGCGACCTGGTCGGGATCAAGGACGGCGGCAATCCCCACCGCTGGTACTCACCCAGCGACGTGCACCACGTCATCGAGCAGATCACCGCGGACTACAAGAAGGCCGACCCGGCCGACGCCGCGTACTTCGACGCGCAGAAGACGACGTTCGAGACGCAGACCCTCGGCGAGTACAACAGCCTCATAGCGGATATCAAGGCCAAGTACGCGGGCACGCCGATCGGCGCTTCCGAGTCCATCGTCAGCCCGCTCGCCGACGGCCTGGGCCTGAAGATGCTCACCCCGTACTCCTTCCTCAGCGCGATCAGCGAGGGCTCCGACCCCTCCGCCCAGGACAAGGCGACCATCGACCACCAGATCGCCACCAAGCAGATCAAGCTCTACGTCTACAACAGCCAGAACGCCACGCCCGACGTCCAGGAACAGGTCAAGGCCGCCAAGGCGAACGGCATCGAGGTCGCCACGGTGACCGAGACCCTAACCCCGGCCGGCGCCTCCTTCCAGCAGTGGCAGGTCGCCGAACTCAAGGGCCTGCAGCAGGCGCTGGCCAAGGCGACGGGCAAGTAGTCGTGCGTCCGATCGCCCGCATCCGCGACGCCGCCGGGCCCGGCGTACCGCACCAGCACGGGCCGACCGACGACGCCGCGTCCGCAACCCGCGCCGCCGACACAACGCCGGCCGCCCGGCAGCGGAATGCCGTGGTCTGCCTGCGGGCGGCCTCGGTGCGGGTCGGCGGACGTGCCCTGTGGTCGGACGTGAACCTCGACATCGCCCCCGGGGAGTTCGTCGCTGTCCTCGGCCCGAACGGGGTCGGCAAGTCCACGCTCGTCAAAGCGATCCTCGGACTCATTCCCATCACCGGCGGCGACGTCACCGTCCTCGGCCACAAGCCCGGGCACCTCGCGCACCTGGTCGGGTACCTGCCCCAGCGCCGCAGCTTCGACGCGAGCCTGCCTATCCGCGGTGTGGACATCGTCCGCCTCGGGTGGGACGGCGACCGCTGGGGCCTGCCCAGGCCGGGCGCCGCTCGAGCGGCCCGCAAGGCGATCGACGAGGCCATCGAACTCGTCGGTGCGTCGGCGTACGCGCATCGGCCGATCGGACAGTGCTCGGGCGGTGAGCAGCAGCGGCTGCTGATCGCCCAGGCACTGGTCCGCCGCCCACGGCTGCTGCTCCTCGACGAGCCGCTGGACAGCCTCGACCTGCCCAATCAGGCCGCCGTGGCCGCACTCATCGGCCGGATCTGCGCCGAGGAAGGGGCCAGCGTCATGATGGTGGCGCACGACGCCAATCCGATCCTGCCGCACCTGCACCGGGTGGTGTACCTGGCGGAGGACGGTGCGGTCGCCGGAACCCCCGGAGAGGTCATCACCTCCGAGACCCTCACCCGGCTCTACCGCACCACGATCGAGGTGCTGCACACCTCCGACGGCCGGCTCATGGTGGTGGGGCAGCCCGAACCCGCCGCTGTGCACACCGACCGGCACTCGGTGGCCGGGCAGCAGGGGGCGGGCCATGCTGACCACTGACGCGGGCTGGTCGTGGAACCCGCTGACGGACGTTCAGCAGATGTGGGCCTTCCCCTTCATGGTGAACGCCTTCCGGGCCGGCACGGTCGTCGCCGTGCTGGCCGCGGTGATCGGCTACTACATGGTCCTGCGCCGGCAGAGCTTCGCGGGCCACACCCTGTCCGCCGTGGCGTTTCCGGGGGCGGCTGGCGCCACGCTGGCCGGCGTCGCCCCGCTGTACGGCTACTTCACGTTCTGCGTAGGTGCCGCACTGATCATCGCCGCCATCCCCCGAGAGGGCCGCGAGGGCGGTCGGGAGGAGGCGGCCGTCACCGGAACCGTCCAGGCACTGCTGCTCGGCACCGGTTTCCTGTTCATCGCCCTCTACAAAGGCTTCCTCGGCGGCGTCAACTCCCTGCTGTTCGGCAGCTTCCTCGGCATCACCACCTCCCAGGTCGACGTGCTCGCCGCCGTGGCAGTCGCAGTCCTCGCGGTGGTGGCGCTCATCGGGCGGCCCCTGCTGTTCGCCTCGGTCGACCCGGCGGTCGCCGAGGCGCGAGGGGTGCCGGTACGGCTGCTGTCCAGCGTCTTCCTGGTCGTGCTCGGCACGGCGACGGCGGCGACCAGCCAGATCACCGGAGCTTTGCTGGTCTTCGCCCTGCTGGTGATCCCCGCCGCCACCGCCCAGAACCTCACCTCCAAGCCGTTCCTGGGCATGGCCCTGTCCGTGGTCATCGCGCTGACGGTCACCTGGACCAGCCTGACCGTGGCCTACTACTCGCCCTACCCCATCGGATTCTTCGTGACGACCTCCGCCTTCGTCCTGTATGCCGCGTCCTGGGGTGCACGCGCGCTGCGGGACAGCCACAGCCGTCCGGCCTCCAAGACGGCGAGCGTAACGCCGGCATCCGAGCCCTGGATCTCGGGGAGCGTGCTGTGATCGTCTCGGCGGCGTCCGTACTGCCCGGAGCGCTCGGGCACCCGTTCTTCCTGCATGCCGTGCTGGCGGGCGCGGCGATCGCCGCCGCGTCCGGCATGGTCGGCTACTTCCTGGTCCTGCGGGCGCAGGTCTTCACCGGGGACGCGCTCAGCCACATGGCGTTCACCGGTTCGCTGGCCGCGCTGGCCGCCGGAATCGACCTGCGCGTCGGGTTGTACGTGGCCACCGTTGCCATTGCCGTCCTGCTCGGCACCATGGGTGCCTCCGGCCGCGCCGATGACATCGCCATCGGTAGCGTCTTCGCCTGGATCACCGGCCTGGGCGCCTTCTTCCTCACCCTCTACACCACCTCCAGGGGCGCCGCCGACGGCGGCGCCGGAGTCAGGGTGCTGTTCGGCTCCATCTTCGGCCTGTCAGCGGGCCAGACCGTCACGACTGCGGCCGTGGCCGGCGGCGTATCCATGGTCGTACTGGCCGGCTTCCGCCCGCTGATGTTCTCCTCGGTCGACGAAGCGGTGGCCGCGGCCCGCGGAGTGCCGGTACGCGTCCTCGGCTTCGCCTTCCTCGCCCTGGTCGGAGTCACCGCCGCCGAGGCGACCCAGGCCGTGGGATCGCTGCTGCTGCTCGGCCTGCTCGCCGCGCCGGTCGGCGCGGCCCAGCGGCTGACCAGCCGGCCGTCACGGGCGTTCGCGCTGTCCACGGTGCTGGCGGTCGCCGAGATGTGGGGCGGCCTGGCCGCCAGTTACTTGGTGCCCAAGATGCCGCCCAGCTTCGCCATCGTCGCCGTCGCCGCATCCGTATATGCCGCGGCCTTCCTGCTCGGCCCCCGTGACCGGCGTGCGACGCCTGCCACCACTGGCTGACCGCGCAGGGATGAAAGGGGAGATCCCACGTGCCCGGCACCTACCGAAGTCCCACCGAGCGCTCGACCGAAGACGCCCGGATACCCGGCCGCCGGACCCCTCAACGCCGTTCGCTGCTCGAGGCATTGATGAAGGGACACGACTTCCTCAGCGCGCAGAGCCTGCACAACACGTTGCGCCTCAAAGGCGTGCACGTCGGGCTGAGCACCGTCTACCGGACCCTCGCGGCCTTCTGCGAAGCCGGGCTCGCCGACGTCGTGCGCGACAGCAATGGCGAGCGGCTCTTCCGCTACCGCCCCAGCCGGGGGCACCAGCACTATCTGCTCTGCCGCAGCTGTGGATTCAGTGCACCCGTGGAATCCACCGCCGTCGAAGCGTGGGCCCAGGCCATCGCCGACACGTCCGACTTCGCCGAAGTCGAGCACACCGTCGAACTGACAGGCATCTGCGGAGACTGCCTCCACGACGCCCGCCGGACCGACGTGGCCGGCCGGCCCGCGTCGGAACTTTCGCCAGATGCTGGACCTGCAGAGGCACAGGACAGCGCCAAGGATTAGCAATGAAATTCATGTTCATATAGCGTGGGTGTCCTACCCGAACCTCCGGAGGACCTCGCCATGGCCGTTCCCAAGCGGAAGATGTCCCGCAGCAACACCCGTCACCGCCGCGCACAGTGGAAGGCGTCGCCGCCGCAGCTCATGCCCGTCGTGATCGACGGCACCCGATACCTGGTTCCACAGCGGCTCGTGAAGGCGTACGAGCTCGGCCTGCTGAACCCGGAAGGCTGAGTGGTGGCTACACCCGGCGGGCGGCTGCCCGTGACCGTCCTGTCCGGATTCCTCGGCGCGGGAAAAACAACGCTGCTCAACCACGTCCTGAGCAACCGCCAGGGCATGCGGGTCGCGGTCATCGTCAACGACATGAGTGAGATCAACATCGACGCGGCACTCGTCCGCGGCGGGCAGGCGGCCTTGTCGCGGACCGGCGAGCGGCTGGTCGAGATGACCAACGGGTGCATCTGCTGCACCCTGCGCGACGACCTGCTGGAGGAGGTCGACCGGCTCGCGCGGGAGGACCGGTTCGACTACCTGCTCATCGAGTCGAGCGGGATTTCCGAGCCGATGCCGGTCGCCGCCACCTTCGCCTTTCCCCGCGACGACGGTGCCACCCTCGGTGACCTGGCCCGGCTCGACACGATGGTCACCGTGGTGGACGCGGCCGGGTTCCTGGCCGAACTGGCGGCCGGAGACGGGCTGTCCGAACGAGGCCTCGACCAGTACGAGGAGGACGAACGCACCGTCAGCGACCTGCTGATGGACCAGGTCGAGTTCGCCGACCTGATCGTCCTCAACAAGCTCGACCTCGTGGACGAACAGGAAGCTGTCCGGCTGCGGGCGGCGCTCGGCCGGCTCAA
The DNA here is from genome assembly GCF_042650325.1 of Streptomyces polygonati. Taxonomy (NCBI): domain Bacteria; kingdom Bacillati; phylum Actinomycetota; class Actinomycetes; order Kitasatosporales; family Streptomycetaceae; genus Streptomyces; species Streptomyces polygonati. The sequence continues at coordinate 99,815 of NZ_JBHSBB010000016.1, forward strand.
CCCCGGTGCCCGCGTGATCACCGCCCGATACGGACAAGTGCCGCTGGAAGAACTCCTCGGCACCGGCCTGTTCGACCTGGAGCGGGCCCAGCAGGCACCCGGGTGGGTGCGGGAACTCAACGGCGACCACGTACCCGAGACCGAGGAGTACGGGATCTCCAGCACCGTCTTCCGCTCTCCGCTGCCGTTCCATCCCGAGCGGCTGTGGGCCTTCGTCACCGAACGCCTCGACAGTGGTGAGTTCGGACAGATCCTGCGCTCCAAGGGCTTCTTCTGGCTCGCCAGCCGCCCGGGGGTCACCGGCCTGTGGTCGCAGGCCGGAGCGGTCGCCCGTTTCGAGCCCTCAGGGGCCCGCGACGCGGACACGCTCCAGGGGCAGGAACTGGTCTTCATCGGAACATGGCTGAAAGCGGACGCTCTCCAGAAGGCGCTGCGAGCCTGCCTGCTGACCGAGGGCGACACCGGTCCGTACGACGACGTCTTCCCCGCCTGGGACACCTTCGGCATCGAAGATGAACACAACCACGACCACCACCACGCCGAGGCCCAGCGCGTGTAGCGTCCGACGGGGAAGGCCGCCCCCGGTTGGATCCGGCGGGTACGACGACAGAGAGCGGTGCACCGTCCGATGGATGGAGTGCCGCTCTTTGTCATGGGCGTCGGGAACATTGCGAAGCCGCCTTGAATATGAAAATCGTTTCCGTATAGTGGGCGCGTGGCCCGTAAGGAAGTACGCCCGATCATCAAGCTCCGCTCGACGGCGGGCACCGGCTACACCTACGTGACCCGCAAGAACCGGCGCAACGACCCCGACCGCGTGGTCCTGCGCAAGGACGACCCCGTGGTCCGCCGGCACGTCGACTTCCGCGAAGAACGCTGAGCCGGCCAGCACTGAAGAAGAGCCCACGACAAGGACGAGGAACCCTGCTGTGAAACCTGATATCCACCCCGCCTACGGCCCCGTCGTCTTCCGCGACAAGGCCGCCGACTTCGCTTTCCTCACCCGCTCCACGGCGACGAGCACCAGGACCGTCGAGTGGGAGGACGGCCGGACCCACCCCTTCTACATTGGAACCGCCAGGGTCCTGGACACCGCCGGACGCGTCGAGCGCCGCTACGGCCGGCGGGGGACCCGGTGACGGGCGCCGGCGACCGGATGCCGGTCGTCATCGTGGCTGGCCTGCACAGGGATGCCCGGCAGGCGGTCGTCGCGGGGTTGCTCCGGACGGTGGCCGGCAGCGTCGCGCTCCACCACGATCTCTCCGCGGCGTTGGCCGGCACCGTGCGGCGCACCGTCCGTGACGCCGACAGCATTCTCTCCAGCGGTGAGACCCCTCTGGTCAACGACTGCGCCTGCTGCGCGCTCCGCGAAGACCTCGTGCCGGAACTGGAGCGTCTGGCCGCAGGCGGCCTGACCCGGCTCGCGGTGGTGGAACTGTGGGATTCGGTCGAGCCGCAGGCCATGGCCGAGATCATCGCCGGGCAGGGCGCCGACTTCCTCGAACTGACCGGCGTCATGACCGCCGTCGACCCCGCCCTGAACCTACCCTGCCTTGCCAACGGCGACGACCTCCACGAAGCAGGCATCGCCGCCGCCCGCGAGGACCAGCGGACCGTCGCGGACACGTGGGCACACCAGTTGGAATACCCGCCCGTGCTCGCCATCGTCCAGGACGACGAAGTGACGGACGAGGACCGCGCCCTGCTCAGCCAACTCCACCCGACCGCCCGACAGGTACGGGCCGCGAGCCCGGACCTGGTCGGGGAGGCGTTCGCAGGGTTCGACGTGGGCGCCGCGGCGGCAGCCCAGCATCCGGCCTGCGCGCGCCTTCCCCAGGAGGCCGATGCGGCGGGCGTTTCCACCTTCGTCTGGCGCCGCCGCCGCCCCTTCCACCCCGGGCGGCTCTATGACGCGTTGGAGGACCTGGTCTGTGCCGCCGCCCGCAGCCGGGGGCGCTTCTGGCTTGCCGACCGGCCCGACACGCTCCTGGCGTGGGACGCGGCCGGCGGCGCTCTCTGCGTCGAAGGCGTCGGTCCCTGGCTGGCCGCACTGCCGGACGCGGCCTGGGAGATGGAGTCCCCGATGCGCACGGCCGCTGCGGCTCTCGACTGGGACGCCGAGCACGGCGATCGCTGCCAGCACCTCGTCTTCACCTCACCAGGACTCGACCGGGACGGCATCGAAGACCTCTTGAATTCCTGCCTGCTGACCGATGCCGAATACGGGGCGGGGCACGACGCGTGGCGGGCCCTGCCGGCAGCCTTCGACGAACTTCTCGACCCCGTCTCCTGACCCCGTTGTCCCAGCGACCCCTCCCGGCCATACCGCCGAACGACCAAGGAACACGCATGGCTCGCCGACCCGAACCCCGCAAGACCACCAAGCCCCGCCCGAACCCCCTGGACGCGGCGAAGATCGACTACATCGACTACAAGAACACCGACCTGCTGCGGAAGTTCATCTCCGACCGGGGCAAGATCCGCAGCCGACGCGTCACCCGGATCAGCGCCCAGCAGCAGCGCCGGATGGCACGAGCCATCAAGAACGCCCGGGAGATGGCCCTGCTCCCCTACACCTCGTCACCCTCCGCCCGCTGAGGCGTGGCGTGCCACCCCGGGCCCGGGCCGGCGGTGGGGGCGCCGGCCCGGGTCGGGACCGCGTGCTCGGCTGCGTACCGCTGATCAGGTGATCAGGTGTACCGCCGGTCAGGTGATCAGCTGGCGTTGACCGCGGTGTCGTCCACCAGGAACGAGGTCTGGAGCGAGGAGTCCTCGGTGCCGGTGAACTTCAGGGTGACGGTCTGCCCGATGTACGGGGTCAGGCTGACCGTGCGCTGGACGTAGCCGGTGCCCTTGTTGACGTTGGAGTAGCTGGCCAGCGTGGTGGAGCCCGCCGCGACGGTCAGCTTGTCGTAGGCGGTGCTGGTCGTGGTCTCCGACGAGTCGATGTACAGGTAGAAGCTGAAGGTCGCCTGCGTGCAGGAGGCCGGGATGGTCACCGACTGCGAGAGCGTGTCGGT
>NZ_JBHSBB010000017.1:0-44810 GCF_042650325.1 Streptomyces polygonati
ATGGTCCGCTTGGCGCAGCCGGTGTCGGTCTGCCAGGTGGGCTTGGCGTCGTAGGCCGAGCAGCCCGAGCCGGTGCCCTCGGTGCTGGAGGTGTGCCAGACCGACTCGGTCCAGCCGCGGGAGGTGCCGCTGGAGCGGGTCAGCGCGGTGCCGCCGACCGAGGTGACGTACTTGGAGGCGGCCGGGTACTCGGCGCCGTAGCCCTCGTCGCCGGCGCTGACGGTGATGGCGACGCCCGGGTGGTTGAAGTACGAGCTGTCGTAGGAGGTGTCCGAAGACGACTCGCTGCCTCCGTAGCTGTTGGAGACGTACTTTGCCCCGAGGGAGACCGCGGTGTTCACCGCGGTGCCCAGGTTGGTCATGCTCGCGGAGGTGGCCTCGACGAGCAGGATGTGGCACTGCGGGCAGACCGCGCTGACCATGTCCAGGTCGAGTGAGATCTCCCCGGCCCAGCCGGAGTCGGCGGTGGGGTAGCTGGTGCCCCCGGTCTGGTTCACCTTCTTGAAGCAGCCGTTGGCCGTGGTGCAGGCCGGCAGTCCGTACTGGGCGCGGTACGTGGCCAGGTCCGCCTCGGCGTTCGGATCGTCCTGCGCGTCCACGATGCCAACCGTGGCGCCGGCTCCGGCGCCGGACGGCAGGGCGTAGGCGCTCTGCAGGTCGGTGGGGCCGTAGCCGGACGGGGTGGCGTTCGGGCTGATGCCCAGGTGGTGCGCGACATCGGTGCGGACCAGCGACAGACAGGACATGAAGCCCTTGCTGGCGGTGGCACACAGGTGCTGGGCCGGCGCCGACGAGGTCGAGCCGGCGGCGGGGCCAGTGGCGCCGGTACCGGCGGTGGGGCTGGTGGCGGCATGGGTGGCCGCCGGGGTCGCGGCGACCGAAGGCGCCGCGGTGGCCATCAGGCCGCCGGTGATCAGGGCGCCGGTCGCGACAAGCGCGAGGGTGGCGCGGCGGACGGCCTGTCTGAACCGGCCGTGACTCATCGACTGCAAAGTAACTGCCCTCCATGGGGGGATCGGCTCCCACAGCACCGCATGTCAAGATCATGACAAAATGACGCGGATCTCTTGGGACTTTGGATGGCGCATGCCGCCGGTTGCTTCGACGGAGCTCCGAGAGAGGCCAACTGGACTGCCCCGGAGCTCCGTTGATTGACGACGGGGTCGAACGTAGTGAAAGGCGAGTCAAATAACCACCACGGTCGGGTAAAGGCAGAGAGCCATGTCGGGCGCCCTCCACATGGGCGAGGCCGGTTTTTCGACCTGGCGCCTCGACTGGGCCCAACTCCGCCGGGAGGAGCCTGTGCACCGAAGCAGCCGGTGCCGGGCCCAGCGGCCCCGGCGACCGGCTCGGTTGGCTCCGGCCGGGAGCCGGAGAACCTGCTCGAACGATCGTCAGCGCGGGCTCGTCGACCGAATGTGCTGCTCTGCCAGGGCCTGCTTGTCAACCTTCCCCAGCGGTGTCAGGGGCAGAGAGGCGACAGGGAGCACCTGGTCGGGTGCCTTGTAGGCGGCGAGACCCCGATTCCGCAGGTGTGCCGCGATGTCACGTCGCGAGGGCGGGGCCGAGGCTGGGTCGCACACGAGAAAGGCGACGGCGCGTTCGCCCCACCTCTCGTCCGGCATCGCCACCAGGGCGGCGGCGTTGATCGCCGGGTGTGCCAGAAGATGTTCCTCCACCTCGGTGGCGGCTATCTTCTCGCCGCCTCTGTTGATCTGGTCCTTGATGCGCCCCGCCACCACCAGGTGACCGGAGGGGAGTCGCCTGACGATGTCCCCGGTGGCGTAGAAGCCGTCCGAGGTGAAGGAACGGGCGTTGTGTTCCGGCGCGCGATAGTAGCCCCGCAGTGTGTACGGACCGCGGGTCAGCAGTTCGCCTTCGCCGCTTTCCGAGACGTCGTTCCCCCTGGTGTCGACGATGCGGATCTCGTCGGCGGGGGAGACCGGCCGGCCCTGGGTGCCGCAGATCAGCTCCTCCGGGTCGTCGAGCCGTGTGACGCAGATCAGGCCCTCGGCCATTCCGAAGACCTGCTGCACGGTGAGCTTCATCTCGCGGTGGAGTGCCCTGGCTGTCTCGTCGGCCAGCCTGGCGCCTCCCACCTGAAGAACGCGGAGGCCGCGCAGGGCTTGCGGAGCATTCCGGTTCTCCTCCTGCCAGTGCGGAAGCAGCGCCGGGGTCAGCGCGGTGATGGTCACGCCGTGACGTTCGATCAGCGGAAAGGCCGTCTGCGGACTCGGGTCGGGAGCGACGACCACCGTGCCGCCCGCCATGAAGGTCCCCAGAACTCCTGGGCACGCGAGGGTGAAGTTGAAGCCGAGGGGCAGCGCGGCGAGATAGACGGTGTCCTCGTCGGCGCCGCAGGCCGCCGCGGTGGCGCGGGCGTTATAGGCGTAGTCGTCGTGCGTGCGCGGAATCAGCTTGGGGGTGCCCGTGGTGCCGCCCGACAACAACAGCACCGCCAGGTCGGAGGCGGTCGTGCCACTGTCTCGCGGCGGCGTGTCCGCGTCCCCGAGGCCCTTCAGTTCCCGAAGGGCGGTGAAGCCCTGCTCGGCCGGCGCCTCTCCGTGGACGATCACCCTGGTCAGTGTGGGCTCGCTCACCAGCATCTCCGCCGCGAGTGTGAGGTAGTCGAAGCGTTGGTGGCGGACGGGAACGACGTACGCCACCGCACCCGACACCCGTATGAGATGGCGTACTTCCTCACTTCTGTGCGCGGGCATCGCGTGCACCGGTACCGCGCCAATGCGTTGTAGAGCGAACCACAGCATGACGAACTCGGCGCAGTTGGGCAGGTGCAGGACGATCCGGTCGCCACGGCTCAGCCCGAGTTCCCGCAGCCCCGCAGCCAAGTCCGAGACTTCGGTGTCGAGCTCCTCGTAGGTCCAGCGCCGGCCGTCCGCGATCAGCGCCGCCCTTCCGGGCCGGTCCCGGGCCCAGTTCCGCAAGTAGGTGTCGAACGTCAGCCCCGCCCAGTGACCCGCTCTGCGGTATGCCTCGGCGGCGGCCTCGGGCCATCCCGGATGTGTCCGGATCATCGCTCTTCCCTTCCGATGTGTCCTGCTCACCGACTCCGCGGCCTTGGTGGCCCCGCGTCAGGTGTGGTTAGATCTTAACGAAAACGATGTTCGTTTTCGATAATGCTGACGAAGGGGACTATCCGTGAGTGGCGACCGCCCGGCCCTGACCCCCGATGAGGTCCGCGAGACTGTGGCCCGGACTCTGGAGGTCTCGCACGAGGAACTCGATGACGACCGCGACCTCTTCGAGCAAGGTCTGGACTCGCTGTCGCTGATGTCGCTGGTAGGCGGCTGGCGCCGGAACGGCAGCCCGGTCGGGTTCAGCGATCTGGTGGACGAGCCGGTGCTCAAGCGGTGGATTGAGCTGTTGTGCCTGCCGCGAGGGCGGCAGGCGCCACCCCGGTCTGGTGGCACGATGTCCGCGGCTGTTGAGCCGACCGCACCTCTCGCCACCATGCAGCAGGCCTACTGGATCGGCCGTCAGGACGGTCAGCCGCTCGGGGGGGTCGCCGCCCACTTCTACACGGAGCTGGACGGCGAGGGGGTGGATCCCGCGCGCCTGCGGCATGCCCTGAACGCCCTCGCGGTCCGCCACGGGATGCTCCGCGCCCGCTTCGACGACGAGGGCCGACAGTACCTGGCCGCCCCGCGGGCGCACACCGCCGAACTCGTCGTCCGGGACCTTCGCGAAGCGTCCGCCGCCGAAGTGGAAGCGACGCTCGACCAGGTGCGTGAGCGTTACACCCATGCCCGTATGGACGTCACCGCGGGGCAGGTACTGCTTGTCGCTCTGACCCTCCTGCCCGCCGGCGCGACCCGCTTGCACATCGACCTCGACATGATGGCCGGGGACGCCCTGAGCCTTCGCGTCCTCCTCCGTGACCTGGGGCGGCTCTACAGCGACGGCGACGAGTCGGATCTTCCTCCGCTCACCCTCGATTACCCCTCCTACCTCGCCGCCCACAAGGATCACCAGGCCGTCGAGCACGAGCGGGCCGCCCAGTGGTGGCGCGAGCGCCTGGCCGACCTTCCGTCGCCGCCCAGGCTCCCCTTCACTGTCGATCCGCTGCACCCCATCTCTTCCTCCGACACCGACCTCACCCGTTCCTGTCGCCTCCACCACTGGCTCGACGGACAGGCGAAGGCAACTTTCATCGCCCGCGCGCGGAGCTACGGCGTCACCCCCGCCGCCGCACTGGCCACCGCGTTCGCCGAGGCCGTGGCCACCTGGAGCGACAGTCGGCGCTTTCTGCTCAACCTCCCGGTCTTCGACCGGGAGCTGATCAGTCCCGACGTAGCCGAGCTGATCGGGGACTTCAGCAGTTCCCTGCTGCTGGACGCAGACCTGCGCCAGGAGCTGCCCTTCGTCGAGCAGGTCCGTCGCGTGCAGGACGGCATCCGGACCGCCCTCGCGCACAGCGCCTACTCCGGTGTGGAGGTGCTACGCGATCTTTCCAGGCGCCAGGGCTCGCCCGTGCTCGCGCCCGTCGTCTACACCAGTGCCATCGGCCTCGGCGAGATTTTCGAGCAGGAGGTGCAGAGCGTCCTGGGCCGACCCGTGTGGATCATCTCGCAGGGCCCACAGGTTGTCCTGGACGCGCAGGTCACCGAACTCGACGCTGGTCTGCTGCTCAACTGGGACGTCCGGGGTGGCCTGTTCGCGCCGGGCGTGCCGGAGGCGGCGTTCGCTGCCTATCGCACTCTCGTGGACGACCTCGTCTCGTCGGAGGCGGCCTGGCGCTCCCCGGTCGGCTCGCGGCTGCCCGTGGCCGCCCTTCAGCGCCGTGCGCGCGCGGCCCGGCGGGACGATCGCCTGCCAGAAGAAGTGCCTCAGCGGTCCTTGCACGGAAGGTTTTTCGCGCTCGCCGAGGAGAAGCCCGGCAGCACCGCCGTCGTGGGCGAGGGCGGAACGGTCCTGACCTACGGACAACTTGCCCTGGCCGCACGGCGGGTGGCCGGTTCGCTCAGCTCCCTGGAGGTACGACCTGGCGACACCGTAGCCGTCAGCCTTCCGAAGGGCGTGCGGCAGCTGATCGCGGTGCTCGGAGTGCTGGCTGCCGGAGCCGCCTATGTGCCGGTCGGACTCGACCAGCCGGCGGCGCGCAGGGAGCACATCCACCGGATCGCAGGGGCCGCGATTGTACTCACCGATGACGAGCATGCGCCTCTCGTCGAGCAGATCCGTGGTGCGCGAGTAGTGCGCATGAGCGAGACCGGGGCCGCCGAGCCGGCACCAGTGCGCGAGGTGAGGCCGGCCGACGCTGCCTATGTGATCTTCACCTCCGGCTCCACCGGAGTCCCCAAGGGCGTCGAAGTCCCCCACCGCGCCGCCGTCAGCACCATCGACGCGCTGGCCGGGCTGTTCTCCGTCGGCCCCGATGACGCCACCCTCGCGCTGTCCGCGCTGGACTTCGACCTGTCGGTGTACGACATCTTCGCGCCTTTGTCGGTCGGCGGCAGGGTGGTGACCGTGAGGGAGGAAGACCGCCGCGACGCCGGCCGCTGGGCCGAGCTGATGGAAACGCACCGCGTCACCGTCCTCAACTGCGTTCCAGCACTGCTGGATCTGCTCCTCGCGGCGGCGGCCACGGGCGCCGCTCCCGGGCAGGCTGGCGATGTGCGGCTCGGCTCGCTGCGGCTGGCGCTGCTCGGCGGAGACTGGGTCGGCCTCGACCAGCCGGCCCGCCTGCGCGCACTCGCGCCCGGCTGCCGGTTCGTCGCTCTCGGCGGCATGACCGAGGCCGCCATTCACTCCACCGTCTGCGAGGTGGGCCGGGAAGGCGTCGATCCGGCCTGGAAGTCCATACCGTACGGAGTGCCCCTGCCGGGGGTGCGGGCAAGGGTCGTCGATGAGCGTGGGCACGACCGGCCCGATCTCGTCGCCGGCGAACTGTGGATCGGCGGCCGGGCCCTCGCCAACGGGTACCGGGGTGACGCCGAACGCACCGCGGCTCGCTTCGTCGAGCACGACGGTGAACGCTGGTACCGCAGCGGCGACCTGGCCCGCTATCGGCCCGACGGCCGCCTCGAATTCCTCGGGCGGGCGGACCACCAGGTCAAGATCCGCGGCCACCGCATCGAACTGGGCGAGATCGAGGCGGCACTGCGAAGCCATCCGGACGTACTGCACGCGGTGGCGGCCGTCATCGACGCGCCCGAGAGCACCGCGGGACGACTCGCCGTCATGGTCTCGCCCGTTGCCGGCCGGGGACACGTTCTGCGGCCCGACGACCTGGTGGCGTGGGCCGGGACACGACTCCCGTCGTACATGCTTCCCGAGCATGTCCTCGTAGCGACCGGTCTACCGCTCAACCCCAATGGGAAACTGGACCGCGCGGCCGTCCGGGAGCTGATCGAGGCAGACGGCCGGCATCGGAAGACCTCCGAGGGCCGCGAAGGGGCGGAGGCGCCTGCCGGACCGGTCGAGAAGCGCGTCGCAGAGCTGTGGTCCGAACTCCTCCGGCTGCCCGCCGTGGGCCGGAACGACTCCTTCTTCGCCCTCGGCGGCGACTCGCTCGTCGCCACCCGCATGGTCTCCCGGCTGAAGGCCGCAGGCGTGTCCGGGGCGGGAGTCGGAGCCCTGTTCGCCACCCCCGTCCTACGGGAGTTCGCCGCGCGCCTCACCCTGGCATCGGCACCCCCGGCAGCGACCGCCAGCCCACTCCCCCTCCGCACCGAGCCCGACCCCGCGCGGGCGCACGAGCCCTTCCCCCTCACCGAGGTCCAGTCGGCCTATGCCACCGGACGCGGTTCGGGATTCACCCTTGGCGGCGTCGGTACCTGGCACTACAGCGAGTTCGACGGTACGGACGTCGACCTGCCGCGCCTGGAACGTGCCTGGCGCGCACTGGTCCGCAGGCACGGGATGCTGCGCGCCGTCATCGAGGACAGCACGCAGCGGGTGCTCGCCGAGGTGCCGCCCTTCGCCATCTCCGTCCGCGAGATGGCACCGGGCGAGGACGCGGAACCGGTCCTCGCCCGGTTGCGGGCGGACATGTCGCACCAGATCCGGGACCCCGCCCGCTGGCCGCTCTTCGACATCCGGGCCGTCCGCTATCAAAGCGACACGGGCGAGGTACGCACCCGGATCGGTGTCGGGCTCGACTACATCGTCCTCGACGCGCTGTCCATCGTCACCCTGTACACCGAATGGGGGATCCTCTACGGCTCCCCGGACGACGACCGGGACCCGCTGCCTGAGCTGGATCTCACGTTCCGCGATTACCAGGCGGCGCTCGCCGCGCGGACCGTCGCCGATCCGGAGGCAGCCGCGGAGACGAAGGCGCACTGGAGCAGCCGGCTGGACAGTCTGCCGCCGGCCCCCCGGCTTCCCTACCGGGTCGACCCGGCCGAGGTGGACCTGCCGCGCTTCACCCGGCGGCGCACCGTACTTGACACCGGGTCCTGGCGCGCGATCAAGGCACGAGCCGTACGGAACGGCCTCACGGCCTCGACCGTGCTGCTCGCCGCCTACGGCGAGACCCTCACCGCGTGGAGCGGTACCGACGCGGTCTCCGTGACCCTCACCCTCTTCAACCGCCACGAGATCCATCCCCATGTGCTCCACGTCGTGGGCGACTTCACCTCACTTTCCCTGGCGGGCTACCAGCGTGCCGACGGTCCCTGGCTGCCGACTCTGCACGCACTCCAGGGACGCCAGGCGCAGGATCTGGACCACCAGGACGTGCCAGCTTCCTGGCTGCTGCGCGAACTTGCCCGGCGCACCGCCACGCTGCAAACCGCCGCGCCGGTCGTGTTCACCAGCGCCCTCGGCGTGGGCGACGCGTCACTTGCGGACCGCTCCCGGCGGTTTCCCGCCCGGGTCTGGGGCGTCACACAGTCACCGCAGGTCTGTCTCGACCACCAGGTCACCGAAGAGAACGGTGAGCTGGTCATCACGTGGGACGCGGTCGAAGAGCTCTTCCACGACGGCGTGTTGGACGCCATGGTCGACGCCCACTCGCGATTGCTGCACCACTTGGCCGAAGGCGACTGGAACACGCCCGTACCGGAGCTTCTGCCGCCCGGCCAGAGAGTCCGGCGCGAGCGGCTGAACGACTCACGCCCCGCGCGGCCGCGCCTGCTGCACGCGGGATTCTTCGAACGGGCGGCCGAGGAACCCGGCGCGGTGGCACTGATCGCCGCCGATGGCCGCACCCTCACGTACGGACAGACCGCTGACGCGGCGTTGCGCACGGGGGCCGCCCTGCGGCAACGCGGCGTCGTGGACGGCGACCCGGTCGCCGTGACCCTGCCCAAGGGACCGGAACAGGTGGTCGCGGCGCTGGGCGTGCTGGCGGCAGGAGCGGCCTACGTCCCGTTGGGGGTGGAACAGCCCGAAGCGCGCAGAGCCCGCATCCTCCGGGCGGCGGACATACGGCTGACCATCGGCGAGGGTGACGGCACGGGCCCGGGAGGGGTCCTCACGCCCGCCGAAGCACTGGCCGCCGCACCCCTTGACGCGCCGCGGCAGGTGCCGACCGGTTCCGTGGCGTACACGATCTACACCTCGGGCTCCACCGGTGAACCCAAGGGCGTGCGGATCAGCCACGCGGCGGCCTGGAACACGGTGGCCGACATCAACCAGCGCCACCGGATCGGCCCGGCGGACCGCGTACTCGCGCTGTCCGCACTGGACTTCGACCTGTCCGTGTACGACATCTTCGGGCTGCTGGCAGCCGGCGGAGCTCTCGTCCTTCCCTCGGAGGAGCAGCGGCGCGAACCCGGAAGCTGGCGGGCACTGATACGCGAGCACGGTGTCAGCGTTTGGAACACCGTGCCGGCATTGCTCGATCTGCTGCTCGATGCCGACGAGCGTGACGGGATCGGTCCCGTCGGCACCTCCCTGGCCGGCCTGCGAGCGGCGCTCGTCTCCGGCGACTGGATCGGCCTCGACCTGCCCGGCCGGCTGCACGAACGTACCGGTGGCCGCTGCCGCTTCACCGCCATGGGCGGCGCCACCGAGGCATCCATCTGGTCGAACGCCTACGACGCGACGGCATCGGCGCCCGAACCCGGCTGGACGTCGGTGCCCTACGGCTTCCCGCTCACCGGCCAGCGCTACCGGGTCGCCGATTCCGCTGGCCGAGACTGTCCCGACTGGGTCGCGGGGGAGCTGTGGATCGGGGGTGCCGGACTCGCCGACGGCTACCTCGGCGACCTCGACAGAACCGCGGCCAAGTTCGTCACACACGGCGGCCGACGCTGGTACCGCACAGGCGATCTGGGACGGTACCGCCCCGGCGGCATCCTGGAGTTTCTCGGCCGTACCGACGCGCAGCTCAAGATCGCGGGTCACCGTATCGAGGCAGGCGAGGTCGAGACGGCCGTCAAGGCCCACCCGAGCGTCGCGCGAGCGGCCGTCGTGGCCACCGGGCCCCGAACCGCCCGCCGGCTCGAGGCCTTCGTGGTGCTCGACGGCGAAGCCCTCGCCCAGCGCGGCGACCACATGCCGGTCCCCGGGTCGGACGGCTGGCTGCGGTCCTGGCTCACCGACCGGCTCGCCCCCTACGCCCAGCCCACCTCGGTCCACGTCCTCCCCTCGCTGCCGCTGACCGCCAACGGCAAGATCGACCGGCCGGCACTCGCCGTGCTGGCCGAGAACGCCACCCCCTCGGCACCGGGCACGGAGCGGCCCGATGGAGCGGTCGAGACCAGGATCGCCGACTTGTGGAACGCCCTGCTGCCGGGTCCTGTAAGCGACCGGCACGTCAACTTCTTCGCCGCTGGCGGCGACAGCCTTGCCGCGATCCGACTGGTCGGCGCCATCGAGCGGAGCCTCGGCGCGCGCGTCGACGTCCGCACCGTGCTGGCCGCCCCGACGATCGCGGCCCTGGGCGCGGAAGTCGCGGCGGCCCTGGCCGCCGAAGACTTCGAAACCGAAACAGGAGAACTGTGACCGTGCAGAACACCGAAACACCGGCCGCAGGCCCCTCTGCCATCCCCGATCTGCTCGCGCGCTACGAGCACGACGGGGTCCGGTTGTGGGCGGAGGACGGGCAGCTGCGCTATCGCGCCCCCAAGGGCTACTTCACCCAGCAGCGGCGAGAAGAGCTGCGCGCCCACAAGGAAGCCGTTCTCGCACACCTCGCGGATTCCTCCGCCCCACGCGCAGTCGAACACAGTGAGGAGGACCGCTACGAGCCCTTCCCGCTCACCGACATCCAGGCCGCCTACCTCATCGGACGAGCCGACGCGTACGCGTACGGCAACATCGCGTGCCATGCCTACGTCGAACTCGACTACCCCACGACCGGGTCGCCGCTGTCCCCGACGCAGGTCGCGGAGACATGGAACACCCTGGTCGCCCGCCACGACATGCTCCGCGCGGTCGTGCATCCGGACGGCTACCAGCGAGTGCTGCCCCAGGTGCCCCCTGTCGACGTAACGCTCAGCCAGACGCCCGACGAGACCGCGCTGTCCACCGAAATCGAGCGTGCCCGGGACCGGCTCTCCCATCTCACCGGACCGACCGACACCTGGCCGCTGTTCAGGCTGCACCTCACCCGTTCTCCGCGACGCGCCGTCCTGCACGTCTCCATCGACATGCTCGTGGTCGACCACGCGAGCCTGCGCCTGCTGCTCGCCGAGTTCAACCAGCTACTGGAAGAGCCCGGCACCGTCCAAGCGCCGCCGTCGATCACCTTCCGTGATGGTGTGCTGGCCCGGCGCGCCCTCACCGAGACCCCCCGGTACGCGGCCGACCGCTCGTACTGGACGGAACGTCTGCCCGATCTGCCGCCCGCGCCCGAACTTCCCCTGGCGGAAGGCTGGGCCGCGCCGTCCATCGTCCCCGCACCCGGCGCAGTCCGGTTCGAACGGCACGAGCGGGTACTGGACGCGGACACCACCCGCGCGCTCGCGAACCGGGCGGCCGCCCAGGGCGTACCCCTGTCGACGGCCCTGCTCACCGCATACGCGGAAGTCGTCGGCCGCTGGTCACGCAGCACACGTTTCACGCTGAACGTGCCGACGGTCGACCGGCCCGCCCTGCATGAGGACATCGACCGGGTCGTCGGTGACTTCACCTCCCTCGAACTCCTCGCCGTCGACCTGGCGGACGCGCAGGCCACGTTCACCGACCGGGCGCGCGCCCTGGGCGGCCGGCTCCTCGATGACCTGGCCCATCCGCTGTTCAGCGGCTCCGAGGTACTGGCCGAACTGTCCCACCGGGCCGGTACTCCGGTGCTGATGCCGGTCGTGTTCACCAGCGCGCTCGGCGCGACATCCCAGACGCGGTCGTCCGTTCCGCCGCAGGTCTCCTACGCGGCCACCCAGACCCCCCAGGTCTGGCTCGACTGCCAGGTGATGACTCGTGGCGACAGCCTCGTCCTGTCCTGGGACGTGCGCACCGGTGTGCTGCCCGCCGGACTCGCCCAGGAGATGTTCGAGACCTGGATCTCGTTCGTGGGACAACTGGCCGGACGTGACGAGGTGTGGGCTCGGCCCGCTGGGATCGGTCTGCCCGCGGCACAGGCGGAGCGGCGGGCCCGGATCAACGCCACTGGCGGCGCGCTGCCGAACGAGCTGCTGCACGAACCGGTCTTCGCCCAGGCGCGGCGCACCCCCGGCGCCCTCGCCGTGCGATCGCCCGGGCGTGACCTCACCTACGGCCGTCTCGCGGATTCCGCCCGAGCGGTCGCGGAACGGCTCACCGCCGACGGGCTGCGGCCCGCCGAGCCCGTCGCGATATGGATGGAGAAGGGCTGGGAGCAGATCGTCGCCGTGCTGGGCACGCTGCTCGCCGGCGGCGCGTACCTGCCGGTGGACAGCGCGCAGCCGGCCGCACGTCGGGACACGATCCTCTCCGATGCGGCAGTGCGGACCGTGCTGACCCAGTCGTGGCTGGCGGAGGCGGACGACCTCCCGGCGGGCCTCACCGTCCTCGCCGTGGACGAACTCCCTGAGGAACCTCGGTCCCCCTCCTCGCCGGGCCCGCGAGCCGGGCTCGACGATCTCGCGTACGTCATCTACACCTCAGGATCCACCGGCACGCCCAAGGGTGTGATGATCAGCCACGGCGCCGCCGCCAACACGGTGCGGGACATCAACACCCGGCATCAGGTGACCTGCGACGACCGCGTCCTGGGCCTGGCGGGCCTGGGCTTCGACCTGTCGGTGTACGACATCTTCGGGCCGCTCTCGGTCGGCGGAACGCTGGTGCTGCCGGCCTCCGAACGGCGAGGCGACCCCTCCCACTGGGCCGAACTCGTCGCCCGTGAACACATCACTGTGTGGAACTCGGTGCCAGGGCAGCTTCAGATGCTCTGCGACTGGCTTCGTCCCGCGCCGCTGTCCGCGATCGGCGGCGAAGGCGAGGCCGGTCCCGACGGCATCCGCGGCCCTCGCCTCGCGCTGCTGTCCGGCGACTGGATTCCCGTAGCGCTGCCCGACGAGGCACGCGCAGTACTGCCCGGCATGCGGATCGTGTCCCTCGGCGGCGCGACCGAGGGCGCCATCTGGTCCATCGCCCACCCTGTGGGCGAGGTCGACGTGACGCGGCCGAGCATCCCGTACGGGCGACCGCTGACCAACCAGACCTTCCACGTCCTCGACCAGGCCATGCGGCCCCGCCCCGACTGGGTCCCCGGCGAGTTGTACATCGGCGGAGCTGGTGTCGCACTCGGCTACCTCGGCGACGACGCCCGTACGGCGGAACGGTTCGTCACGCACCCGGAGACCGGGGCCCGGCTCTACCGGACGGGCGACCTGGGCCGTTACCTGCCCAGCGGGGACATCGAATTCCTGGGCCGGGAGGACGCCCAGGTGAAGATCCGCGGTTACCGGGTGGAGCTGGCCGAGGTCGAGGCCGCTGTGCAGGCCCACCCCGCGGTGGCCGCTGGCGCTGTCGTCGTGGACGACTCCGCCTCGGGCGGCCGACGGCTCGCCGCGTTCGTCGAGACCACCCGGCGTCCACCGACACGCCAGGGGAGCGCAGCCAGCGACTCGGCGGCCGCGTACGAGGCTGCCGCTGCTGTCGTACGCGCGGCATCGGAGACCGTCGACGGCGAGGGGCTGCGCGCCTTCCTCCGCACACTCGACGACGTAGCCCTCAACGCCATGAGCCGCACGTTGAGCAAGGTCTTCAATGTGACGGGTACCCGCCGCAGTCTCGATGAGATCTACGCGGAACTGCGTGCGACGCCCCGCCACCGGCACATCGTGCGCCGCTGGCTGCGCGCCCTGGTGGCCGAAGACCGGCTCATCCACGACCCGGCGTCCGGGCGGTACCAGGGTCTGCGGGCGGTGAGCGCGGAGGAGCAGGCGTCGGCGTGGGAGCGGGCGGTGACGCTGGAGCGCGAGGTGGGCTGGTCGTCCCAGCTCCTCGATGTCATGCGCACTTGCGACGACCAACTGCCCGGACTCGTCAGCGGGGACGTGGATGTCAAGGCCCTGTTGTTCCCCGGAGCCGCGCTTGACGCCGCCGACGCCGCATACCGGGACAATCTCGCAATCCGTCATCTCAACCGGGCCCTTGCCGCAGCCTGCGCGCAGATCGCTTCGGCACACACCGGTGAGGAGCGCCTGCGGATCCTTGAAGTCGGGGGCGGTGTCGCTGGCACGGCCGGTGAACTCATCCCGGCCTTGTCGCCGTTCGGCGTGGAATACACCTTCACCGACCCCTCGCCGTTCTTCCTGGGTGAGGCCCGTGAACGGTTCGCGGACCACCCGTGGGTGCGCTACCGGCGTTTCGACGTGGACCGCGATCCGCGCGAACAGGGCTTCCTGCCCAACACCTATGACGTGGTGGTGTGCGCCAACACCCTGCACACGGCTTCGGACGCCGAGCTGGCGCTCAGCCGGCTCGGCGAACTCCTCGTGGCCGGCGGGCACCTCGCGTTCGTCGAGAACACTCGCGACGACCACTATCCGCTCCAGGTGTCGATGGAGTTCCTTGAGGTCGCGGGGCGGGAGTGGACGGATCTGCGGGCGGCGGCGGGGCAGTCGTTCCTGACCCGGAGGCAGTGGACGGATCTGCTGACCGAACACGGCGCCACCGGCGTGCGGGTCCTTCCCGAGCCCGGCGATCCGCTCACCGCGACCGGGCAGGATCTCGTGCTCGCCCGGGTGAAGGCGGACCGCACCCACGTGCCCGTCGGGGAACTGGTGCGGGCGGCGGCCAACCGGCTGCCCGAATACATGGTGCCCTCCGTCTGGCAGGTTCTGGACGCGCTGCCGCGCACCGCCAACGGCAAGACCGACCGGGCGCGTCTGGTGTCCTTTCTGCCCCGGGAGACGGACCGGGGCCCGGAATCCGCAGACGCCGCCGCCGACCAGCCGCTCGACGAGCTGGAAAGCGGCCTGGCGGATCTGTGGGCCCAACTGCTCTCCGTGGAACGCGTGGGCCGACAGGACGACTTCTTCGCGCTGGGCGGCGATTCGCTGCTGGTGGCCCGCATGGTCGGTCAGCTCCGCGAGCACGTGCCGCAGGCGGCGGAGCTCGAATGGGAGGTTGTGCTGCGGCACATGCTGCGGCGGCCCACGGTGGCCGGTCTCGGTGCCTTCCTGCGCGCGGTCGGCGGCTCCGACGGGGAAAAGACCTCTTCCGCCGCCGCACCGGTGAGCCCGGTGGTGCACCTGCACGGCAGCGGCACACCGGAGGAGACCACGACCGTTCTCGTCCACGCGGGAACCGGCACCATCATGCCGTACCGGGCGCTGATCACCGAGATACGCCGGCGCTCACCCGGCAAAACGAATGTCGTGGGTCTCGAAGTCCCCGGCCTGGAGCGCTTCTTGAACGCCCCGCCCGAAGGACTGATCGAGCAGCTGGCCGCGGACTACGCGCGCGCTCTGACCGCGAACGGCTCCCGCAGCTTCCACGTGGTCGGTTACTGCCTCGGCGGCCTGGTCGCCACCGAAGTGGCACGGAATCTCGCGGAGTCCGGCGCCCGGGTGGAGAGCCTCACCGTGATCAGCAGCCACAGCCCGCGGTTCCGGCTCGATGACGAACTCCTCTCGGAGTACTCCTTCGCCGTCATGATGGGCATCAACCCGGCCGACCTCGGCTTCCCGGCCGACGAGAACCGGGTGGCGGGCGCGGCCGACGCCGTCCTCGCTCAGAGCCCCGGAGTGCTCCGCGACGGCGGTCTCGCCGCGCTGGCCGGGGAATACGCCGACGTCGGCGACCGCTTCGCCACCCTGGCGCGGATTCCGCGCGGCGCGCGGATCGCGCGGATGTGCGAGGCGGTGCCCGCCGCGGCCGGCATCTACGCCCCCGACCACATGACCAGGCTCTTCCGGGCCTTCCGGCAGAGCGTGTTCGCCATCACCCGGTACGACGCCGAACCCTACGCGGACGACATCACCTTCCTGCGGCACAGCGGCGCGTACCCCTTCCCGGGCAGCAAGGAAGCCGTCACCGAGTACTGGGAAGAGCTGACACTCGGCAGCCTGAACATCCTGGACATCCCCGGGGACCATTTCAGCTGTCTGTCGGTGGAACACGCGCCTGCCGTGCTGAAACACCTGGAGGCGTTGACCGACGGGGCGGTGACCCGATGAGCCGGCACCCGGTGATCGGGGTGCTGGGAGCCTCCGGCGCCGTGGGACGCGCCGCCGTACGGGAATTGCGGGCACTCGGGCACACCGCGCTGCGGCTCGGCGGGCGCAGGCCGGAGGCACTCCACGAGGTCGCCGCGTCCGAAGCGGGCCGCGGCGGCGGTGACGCGAGCGTTGCCGAGGTCGATGCCGACGATCCCGCGAGCCTCGCCCGCTTCGCCGCGGGTTGCGCGGTTGTGCTGAACTGCGCCGGACCGACGTACCGCCTGCGGGCCACCGTACCCGCGGCCGCGCTGGCAGCCGGGGCACACTGCGTGGACGTCGCGGGAGACGATCCGGCCGCCGAGGACCTGGCGGCGGCCGGATCCGCACCGCCGGGGCTCAGTGTGGTGCTGTCCGCAGGAACGCTGCCCGGTCTGTCCGGCATCCTGCCGCGGTGGCTGGCGCGGCAGGGGCATTCCAGGGCCACGGCACTCACCGCGTACTGCGGGGGTCTCGAACCCTGTACGCCGACGGTCGCCGCCGACCTGCTGCTCTCGCTCTCCACGGGAGGCGCGGACGGCGCCGCCTACGGGGAGCCCCTTGCGGCCTGGAGGGCGGGCCGCAAGGAGCCGCGGGCACTGCGGGTGGCCGAGGGCGCCCAGGTCCCGGGCTTTCCCGGCCGGGTCGCCGTACAGCCCTTCCTGGGCGCGGAGACCGAACGGCTCGCGTACCACCTCGGCCTCGACCGGCTCGACTGGTTCAACGTCCACCCGGGTCCACGGGTGCGCAGCACCCTGAACGAGATGCCGGGCCGCATCGCCGAAGGTGCGGACCGCGAGGAACTCGCCGAGACTCTGATGCTCGCCGCCCGCCTCGACCTCGCCGGGCACACCCCCTACTACGTCATGGATTTCCATCTCACCGGTTCCCATCTCGGGCGGCGCACGGGACGGCGGCTGACCGTACGCACCTCGAGCAGCTACCGGCTCACCGCGGCCGTCGGAACGATGGCCGTCACCGCCGTGCTGCGCGGCGAGATCACGCCAGGGGTGCACTACGCCACCGACGTCCTCGACCCGGACGCGGTCGTGGACCGGATACGAACCGGCGGTTCCGTCGAGGGCTTCGACCTGACCGAGGACGGCGCGGAATCCACCGACATGGCCGAGGAGGGAACCCTGTGACCCGCGAACGCCCCGTGCGCGTGCTCGTCTGCGGCACCAACTTCGGCCGTTTCTACGCCGAGGCGAGCCGATCCCGCGAGGGGTACGTCCTGGTGGGCCTCCTGTCGCGGGGTTCCGCTGTGTCCCGCGCCTACGCGGACAAGCTGGGGGTGCCGCTGTACACGGACCTCGACGAACTACCCGACCGCGGAATCGACATGGCATGTGTGGTGGTCGGCTCGGCGATCTCCGGCGGAGCGGGCACCGAACTGGCCACCCGGCTCATGAGCCGCGGCATTCATGTACTCCAGGAACACCCCCTGCACCTGGACGAGTTGACCGCCTGCGTGCGGGCCGCGCGTCACCACGGTGTCCACTACCGCGTCAACACCCACTATCCCCATCTCGACCCCGTGCGGGAGTTCATCGCGGCGTCCCGCAAGCTCACCGCCCGGCAGCAGCCGCTGTTCGTGGACGCGGCGACACCCGTCCACCTCATGCATCCGCTGATCGACATCCTCGGCCGGTCGCTTGGATCATTGCGACCCTGGCGCTTCGCAGGCCCGGCGCCCCTGCCCGAGGGCTTCGGATCCCAGCCGTTCCGCACGGTGCAGGGTGTACTGGGGGGTGTACCGCTGACCTTGCGGGTTCATCACCAGATGGATCCCGCCGACCGCGACAATCACGCGTTGCACTGGCACCGGATCAGCCTCGGCACCGAGGGCGGTGTCCTCACCCTGGCCGACACGCACGGTCCCGTGCTGTGGAGCCCGCGGCTGCACGCCGAGCGGGACACCGACCGCCGCTTCGTCCTGGACGGCCCGGGCACGGAGTCCTTCGGCCTGCGGACGACCTCCGTGATCGGCGAGTCGGGTTCGTTCCACGAGGTGTTCGGCCGTATGTGGCCCGATGCCGTCGGCCGGGCGCTGGACGGACTGCGGGACATGATCGACGGGCGCCCCGGCGAAGCCGGGGACACCGGCGGGGTGCAGTACGACTTGGCAGTCTGCCGTGTCTGGTCCCAACTGGTGGCAGGACTGGGACCACCCGAGGTGGTGCGGCCCTCGAAGCCCAGGCCGCTCGCCGTTGAGGAACTCTTCCCCGGGCGATACGCCGGATCCGCCGACGACCGCAGCGCCACCCGGAAAACGGCGGTGCGGAAAACCGTCCCCTACACGCCGTCCGCGGAGTTCTTCGACCTCGTCGCCGCGGGGCACATCGCCACGGCGAGCGGCCCGGCGGTGGCCGCGGCGCTGTCCGGGCTCGACACCGTCGGCGCCACCGTCGTTGACATCGGCGCGGGGACCGGCCTGGTCACCGAGGCCGTTGCCCGGGCCCTGCCAGGTGTCGAAATTCTCGCTGCGGAGCCGGCGGTCGGGATGCGCGCCGTACTCACCAGTCGCGTCTTCGGCGATCCCGACCTGCGCGCCCGGGTGACCGTGACCGACGGCGCGGCTCCCGGCCTCCACCTCCCCGACCGTATCTGCGCCGTTGTGCTGTGCGGAGTCCTCGGGCACCTCGACGCGCCGCAACGGCGGCAGCTGTGGGACCGGCTGCTGGCCAGGCTCACGCCCGACGGACGTGTCGTTGTCGAACTCATGCAGCTCACCGCGCCTGCCGAACTGCCTCTGACCCGGCTCGCCACCGCCACCGCGGGCCGGCACCGCTACGAGTGGTGGCTGTCGGGCTCGCCGGACGAGTCCTCCGACGACGGAGACGGGATGCGGCTGCACACCACCTGGCGGGTGCGCGAGATCGGCAGCTCCGACGGCGCCCCCCTGCGCGAAGTGCACGACTCCTACCGATGGCTGCCCTTCGGTCTTGAGCTCGTGGCCAGGGAATCGGGGCTTCACGCCCGCCCCCTGCCGGTCCGCGCCGGCGCCCCGCCTCTTGCCGTCCTCACGCGTGAACCCGCGCCCGAACCAGCTCTGCTCACTCATACCAAGGACAAGCGATGACCACTCCTGTTCCCGAGTCCGCTCTGCCAGCCGCCGCGTCCCACGACTTCCCGATGCGCCGCACCTGCCCCTTCGCCCCGCCCCAGCAGTACGCCGAGGTCCGCGCCGACGAGCCCGTCGCACGGGTCACCCTGCCGACCGGCAAAGAGGCGTGGATCGCGACCCGGTACGAGGACGTCAGGGCGCTGCTGGCCGATCCACGGATCAGCGCCGACATCCGAGAGGCCAGCTTCCCCGCGTTCAGCCAGGCCGAGCACGAGATCGGTGCCAAGCTGCGGCCGTTCCTGCGCACGGACGCGCCCGACCACACCCGCTATCGCAAGATGCTCCAGCCCGAGTTCACCCTGCGCAAGGCCCGCGCGATGCGCCCCGCCATCCAAGCCATCGCCGACGACCTCATCGACGACATGCTCGCGCAGACCGGACCCGTCGACTTCATCACCTACTACGCCAACGCGATGTCCACCTCCGTCATCTGCGTCCTGCTCGGCATCCCGGCTGAGAACCTGGAGTTCTTCCGCGACGTCACCCGGGTCTCCGGCTCGCGGACGAGCACGCAGGACGAGATGGCCGCCGCCCTTGGCGGTCTGTTCAAGCTGATCTCGGAGCTGGTGGAGCGGCGCCGGGCAGAGCCCGGGGACGATCTGTTGTCCCAACTGGTCACCGACCACCTCATACCGGGCCACCTCACCCACGACGAGCTGCTGTCGGTCATCGGGATCACGATCAACGGTGGCCGGGTCAGCAGCACCAGCATGATCGCGCTGTCCACTTTGCTGCTCCTGGAGCGACCTGAGCTGATGGCTGAGCTCCGCGATGATCCGGACCTCCTGCCGGCAGCCGTCGAAGAACTGCTGCGGGTGACCTCGATCTCCGACGCCCTGCCGGCGCGGGTCGCCACGGCCGATATCGACCTGCCCGGCGGCACAGTTCCGGCCGGCGACGGGATCATCGGCCTGCTCGCGGGTGCCAACCACGACCCGGCGGTCTTCGCGGACCCGGAACGCGTCGACTTCCACCGCGCCGACAACCGGCACATGGCGTTCGGCCACGGCCCGCACCAGTGCATTGGCCAGAACGTGGCCCGCCTGGAGGTGGGGATCGCTCTGGAGACCCTGATCCGCAGGGTTCCCACCCTGAGGCTCGCGGTGCCGTACGGGGAGATCGAGTTCATGCCGGACGCGCACACCTTCGGAGTCGAGCGGATGCCGGTGACCTGGTGAGCCCGGAGATCAGGGACATCGGCCGGGAGAGGGGCTCGGACAGCTGGCGCCGCGGGCCGTCGCTGCGGTGCTGGCAGCCTCGTCCGGCGGCCAGGCTGCAACTGGTCTGCCTTCCGCACGCAGGGGGTGGTGCGGGCTTCTACCGGTCATGGGCGACACTCCTGCCGCCCGATGTCGAGCTGGTCGCCGTGCAATACGCGGGCAGGGAAGACCGCTGGGGCGACAAGATGACCGACAGCATGGACGAGTTGGCGGGGGGCCTCGCCGACGAACTGCTGCCCGTGCTCGACCGGCCGTACGCGCTCTTCGGCCACAGCATGGGTTCTGCCGTCGCCTGGGAACTGGCCCACCAACTGCGGCGCGCGGGCGCGCAGCCGCCTCGGCGGCTTTTCGCCTCCGGCCGCGAGGCGCCTGGGACCGCCCGCCCGGGCCAGGTGCACCGCCAGAGCGACGAGCTGCTGTGTGACGAGCTCGAACGCCTGGGCGGCACAGACCGCGAGGTACTGGCGGACCCCGAACTGCGCGCCGCGGTTCTTGGCTACATCCGCAACGACTACCGGTTGATCGAGACCTACTGCCCCGAGCCCTCCGCACGACAGCTCCTGGAGTGCCCCATCACCGTCCTCACCGGCGAGGCGGACGCGGAGCTTGCCCCAGACCGCGGCGGAGACGGCACCGGCGGATGGGCGGGCCTGACCAACCGGCGCACCCACGTGCACACCTTCCCAGGTGGCCATTTCTACCTCGGTCCGCAGCGCGCCCAGGTGATCGCGACGGTCCTGCGCCGTCTCGACCCGTCCCTGGCAACCGCCGGGGAGTGGCCCAGCACGCCGTAACCCCGCGTCGCCCCGGTACGAGGAACCGGCGGGGCGTCAGAGAGGAGAGAAACCCTCCGTGATCGACCACTACTCACCGTCGGCCGAGTTCTACGACATGGTCGCCGTCCGCCACATCGCGAGCAGCGGTCCGCCGCTGGCCCGCGTCCTGGCCGGCATCGACACCGGGCGCGGCCCGGTACTGGAAATCGGCGCGGGCACGGGCAGAGTCACCGAAGTCATCGCTGCCGCCCTGCCCGGCGCGGAGATCCTGGCCGCCGAGCCGTCCGCCACGATGCGCGCGCAGCTCATGGCCAGGGTCGCCCGCGACCCCGGTCTGCGGGCACGGGTCACGGTCACCGACGGCGCGGCGCAGGACATGGCGCTGCCCGACCGGCTGTCTGCCGTGGTGATCTTCGGGGTGGCAGGGCACCTCAGCCGTTCCGAGCGCATGATCTTGTGGCGCAAGCTGGCCGGGCGCCTCCCCGAAGGGGGCCTGATCGTCGTTGAGCTGATGGGTGTCACTGCTCCCCGCGTCATCCCGCCGACGATGTCGCTGCGCGAAACGATCGGACAGCAGACGTACGAATGGTGGATCGGCGGCGAGCCGGCGGAAGGCGACGCGATGCGCTTCACCACCACCTGGAAAGTCATCCACGAAGGCCGCACCGTACGCGAGGTCGCCGACAGCTACGACTGGCACACCTTCGATGTCGCCCAACTCGCCCGGGAGTCCGGGATGACCGCCCGCCGGATCGTCGAGGCGGGCGGAAACGCGATCCCCGAGATCGGAGTACTGACCAAGTGACCGGACGATCTGACGCCGCCCCGCCGGGGGCAGCCGCCCCCGTCCAGGCGACCGTCCCCCCGGTGCGCCGCATCCTGGGCCGCGTGCGCCGCCCCCTGCGCGCGGCCATCGCCCTCCAGGCCGTCGCCGCGCTGTGCGGTGTCGTGCCGTTGGTGGCCATCGCGGTCCTCGCCACCCGCCTCACCGACGGATCCGCTCCGACCGGCGGGCGGACCTGGCCGCTCGTCAGCCTCGCATGCGGCAGCGGACTCGCCGCCCTCGCCCTCGGCTACGCCGCCAACGTCGTGAGCCATCTCGCCGACAACACCCTGCAGCTGAGCCTGCGCCGCGACCTCGCCCGCCACATCGGCCGACTGCCGCTCGCCAAAGTCACCGACATGACCTCGGGCGCCATCAAAAGCGCCGTGCAGGACGACGTCCAGGCATTGCACATGCTGGTCGCGCACACCCTTCTCGACGTCACATCGCTGCTGACCGCACCCACCTTCGCGCTCATCTATCTGTTCACCGTCGACTGGCGGCTCGCGCTGCCGAGCCTCGCACCACTCGCGCTCGGAGTGTTCCTGTTCGGGCGCGCCATGGCGGGCGCCAAGGAGCAGATGGCCGAATACGGCGCGGCGCAGGCACGGATCACCACGGCCGCTGTCGAGTTCGCGACCGGTATCGCCGTCGTCAAGACCTTCGGGCGCGGACGCAACGCGTACGAGCGATTCGTCGCCGCCACCGAAGGTTTCTCGCAGTTCTTCACCCGCTGGGTGCGCCGCACGCTGCTCCCTTCGACGGCAGCGCTGCTGGTGGTCACGCCGGTGGCCGTACTGCTCGCGTCGGTCTGCGTAGGAGCGGCGCTGGTCACCTCCGGTGCGATGCCGGCCGCGGACCTGGTCGCATTCGTCCTCATCGGACCGCTGATCAGCGCGCCCATGGGGGTGGTGGGCTCCCGTATGCAACAGCTGCGTGCCGGGCAGGCGGCAGCGCGACGTATCACCACTCTCCTCGACACCCCCGCGCTGCCCGAAGCGGAACACCCTGCCGTACCCCAGGGATCGCGGGTGGCACTGCACAACGTCTCCTTCTCCTACGACGGCCGAGTCGACGCCCTCACCGGCATCGATCTCGACCTGCGCCCCGGCACGGTCACCGCTCTGGTAGGCCCTTCCGGCTCCGGCAAATCGACGCTCGCCGCCCTGCTCGCACGCTTCCACGACGTGACGGCGGGCAGCATCACCCTCGGCGGCGCGGACATACGTGACATCCCGCTGACCGAGCTGTACCGGCACATCGGCTTCGTGCTCCAGGACGTACGGCTGCTGCGGGCGAGCGTCGCGGACAACATCCGCCTCGGCCGCCCCGATGCCACGGACGACGACGTACGCCAGATGGCACAGGCTGCCCAGATCCACGACCGGATCCTGGCGCTGCCCAACGGATACGACACCGTTCTGAACGGCGGAACACACCTGTCGGGAGGCGAGTCACAGCGCATCTCGATCGCCCGCGCTCTACTCGGGAACCCCCAGGTCATCGTGCTGGACGAGGCGACGGCCTTCGCCGACCCGGGCTCGGAGGCGCTGATCCAGGAGGCCCTGTCGACGCTGGCGGCAGGCCGCACCCTCCTGGTGGTGGCGCACCGCCTGGCGACCGTGGCGTCGGCCGACAGCATCGTCGTACTCGACGCGGGCCGCATCGTCGAACAGGGCCGACACGAGGAACTCCTCCGCCGGAACGGCCGCTACGCGCAGATGTGGCGCGCCCAGGAAGGGCGGCCGCCGGATCGATCCGGGGCGGAGGCCGCGACAAAGGCGCACGGATCGGCCCGCGACGGCGTGGCGGACAGGTCCGCCACGCCGGCAGCCGACGCAGCCGATCCGGTTGCCGAAACCTCCCCCCGGGCACCAGCCCCGGCGCCGACTGCCGAAGAGCCGGGTCATGCGGGCGCCGACGAGCCCGAATCCGCCGTATCCGACCGGAAGGCCGCCCGCCCGTGATCCGCCAACTGCTCCGCGCCCTCGGCCCCGAGGACTCAGGACCACTCAAGCGGCTCCTGATCCTCCTGACCGCTGCGGCTGTCCTCCAGGGTGTCGCCTTCGCCTTGCTCGTCCCACTGCTGCGTACGCTGCTGGGGCCAGATCCCCACGACGTGTGGCCGTGGCTCGCGGCCCTCGGCGGCTGCTCCGCGGGCTACCTCGCCGTGCAGGCTGCCTGCCTCAGCAGCGGGTTCACCGTCGGCTCCGGGTTGGCCCGCGCCTTGCACCACCGGCTGGCGGACACCGCACTCGCACTGCCCGTCGGCTGGTTCACGCCCGGCCGCGCCGCCGAACTCGGAAGCCTCGCCAGCGGCAGCGTCATCCAGCTCATGAATGTGCCGGCCCACCTGCTGCGCCCCTGCGTCGCCGCCCTGCTCACTCCGGCCACCCTTGCGGTCGCGACGTTCTTCTTCGACTGGCGGGTCGCTGTCGCGCTGCTGGCGTCCGCGCCCGTCCTCGCCGCCGTGTACATATGGAGCACCTCCGTCGTGCAGCGGCTCGACCAGGGCCGTGACACGGCGAGTCGGGAAGCGGCTGACCGTGTCCTGGAGTTCGCCCGCAGTCAGCCGGTCCT
Source organism: Streptomyces polygonati (assembly GCF_042650325.1). NCBI lineage: Bacteria > Bacillati > Actinomycetota > Actinomycetes > Kitasatosporales > Streptomycetaceae > Streptomyces > Streptomyces polygonati. The sequence goes on from NZ_JBHSBB010000017.1 coordinate 24,066, forward strand.
GCGGGCCTTCGGCCGCGCCGCGGAGGGCTACACGGAACTTGATGACGCCCTCCTGGCTCAGGCCCGCGCCGACCGGGCGTTGATCGTGCGGGGCACTCCGGGACTGGTCACGTTCGCCTTCGCGGCACGTATGGTCCTCGCCCTGATCCTGGCGTTGACGGTGGAGCGGCTGCTCGACGGCTCGTTGACCGCCCCGACCCTGATCGCGCTCGCGGTACTCGCCGCTCGGTTCGTCGACGCTGTGTCCGCTGCGGGGGATCTGGGGGCCGGGTTGAGGACGGCGCAGAACAGTCTTGAGCGACTGAACTCCGTACTCGGCGAGAAGCCTTTTCCCCAACCGTTCGCGGGACAGAGACCTGCGGACGCGTCGGTGCTGTTCAGCGGCGTGACGTTCGCCTATCCGAGCACTGACCGCGGCTCCGAGTCGCACCCGTCCGCTCCGGTTCTCGACGCTGTGACGCTGCGCCTGCCCGCGCCCGGAGTCACCGCGCTCGTCGGCCCCTCAGGAGCGGGCAAGACCACCGTCGCACGACTACTGGCGCGCTTCTTCGACGCCACAGAAGGCACGGTAGCCATCGGCGGTGTCGACGTACGGGACATTCATCCCGACCAACTGACCGCGATGGTGTCCTTCGTTTTCCAGGACGTCTTCCTCTTCGGCGGCACGATCGAAGACAATGTCAGGCTCGGCGATCCGGCGGCCACAGACGAGCAACTCCGCAGGGCCGCAGCCCTTGCGGGCCTGGACCGTGTTGTGACCGAGCTTCCCGACGGCTGGGCCACACGTGTGGGCGAGGGCGGAACCGCGCTCTCCGGAGGCCAGCGGCAGCGGGTTTCCATAGCCCGCGCAGTCCTCAAGGATGCGCCGATCCTTGTCCTCGACGAGGCGACGGCAGCTCTCGACCCGGAGAACGAGAGCGTGGTCGACGCCGCCGTGTCGTCGCTGGCACACGAGAAAACCCTGCTGGTGATCGCACACCGGTTGCGCACCGTCCAGACCGCCGACCAGATCCTCGTTCTGGAAGACGGCCGGATCACCGAGCGCGGCACCCACCGCGAACTGCTCGCTGCGGGTGGCACCTACACCGCCTTCTGGCAGCAGCGGACCACGACCGAGGGCTGGCGCCTCGGCGCCGCCTCCTGACACGGAGACACTTCCCGCCATGAGCACCACCACCGAACACACCACCGCCATCTCCGCCTGGGCCGCCGATGTCCCTCTGGCCCTGCACCGCATGTCGATGCCGTACGCCCAGGATCCCATCCAAACCGCCGTCGCCCTGGTCACCGCCGGCATCGGCGACCCCTACGTGCTCTACGAACGTGCGGGCGTCGTGCATGTCGCCGCCGGTGCGTCCGCTGTCCTGCGCGCGTCCGCCACGCACCTCACAGCGCACACCGCGGACGGAGCCTGGACCATCCCCACAGCCGGTCGCCCGCTCGATCGGATCGCCGAGGCACTCCAGGCACTGGCCCAGGCGCAGCAGGACGGCAGACGAGCATACGGCTGGGCCACCTTCGAACTGGCCCACCAACTTCACGGAAGGGACGCCGGCGAGGACACCCTGGTGCACCTCTTCCTACCCTGCGTCGAAGTGGCACTGAGCCCCGGCCGGGCGACAGTTCGAGCAACGGACGCGGACTGGCAGCGGAAAGCCGCAGACCTCCTGACGACCGCACCCTCCCATCACGCGCCGGCGCCCGGCACGCGCCCGGACTCCGACATGACTGCTGCCGACCCCTCCCACTACCGCGAAGCCGTCGCCGAGATCATCGAGGACATCAGGGCAGGCCGCCTCGACAAAGCAGTTCTCTCGCGCAGCGTGCCACTCGGCCACATCCCCGTCGATCTCCCCGCGACCTACCTGGCCGGGCGGGCCGCCAATACCCCCGCCCGCTCCTTCCTGCTCGACCTGGGCGGCTGGCAGGCGGCCGGCTTCAGTCCGGAGACCGTCGTCGAGGTCGGACCCGATGGCAGGGTCGCCACCCAGCCACTCGCCGGCACCCGGGCGCTGGGCCCGGACACCGGCGAGAACGAGCGACTGCGCCGCGAACTGCTGGCCGATCCGAAGGAAGTACACGAACACGCCATCTCCGTCCGCCTCGCCTGCCGGGAGATCGCGGAGGTCTGCCGACCCGACTCGGTCGTCGTGGAGGAGTTCATGGAGGTGAAGGAACGCGGTTCCGTCCAGCACCTCGCTTCCATGGTCTCCGGGAAGCTGCGGGACGACCTCGGCCCCTGGGACGCGCTGGGCGCCCTCTTCCCTGCGGTGACAGCGACAGGAGTGCCCAAACGCCAGGCACTCGCCGCACTGTCCCGGTACGAAGACGGGCCGCGAGGGCTGTACGGCGGGGCTGTGATCACTGCTGACACCGATGGGGCGTTGGACGCGGCGCTGGTCCTGAGGACGATCTTCCACCGAGGGAGCACCACATGGCTCAGGGCGGGAGCTGGCATCATGGGCGGATCCACGCCCGAAAGGGAGTTCGAGGAGACAAGGGAGAAGCTGCGCAGCGTGGCGCCCTATATCCGACGCCCGGGGGAGTGACTTGCCTTTACCAGGGCGTGTGTGAGAAGTGGCGTCGTCCGCCCGAAGGGCGAGTCCTGCGGCGTCCGGAAGATGCGATCGCCCGGCGGTGGGGGCACCTCCCGGCGACAGCTGGGGGAGGGACTACTCACATACGTATTAAGCGGGCAGGGATCCGGTCCCCGTCCGTGCCGCTCGCGCGCACTCCGTGCACGTGCCGAAGACCTCCATGGTGTGGGATATCGCGACGAAGCCGTGCTCGGCGGCGACCGCGTCCGCCCATCCCTCCACGGCCGGCCCGGCGACCTCGATGGTCCTGCCGCAGTGGCGGCACACCAGATGGTGGTGGTGCCCCTTGGAGCAGCGCCGGTAGACCGATTCGCCGTCGGCGGTCCGCAACACGTCGACGGCGCCTGCGGCCGCCATCGCCTGCAGTGCCCGGTAGACGGTGGTCTGCCCCACCGCGTTGCCGCGGAGCTTGAGTATGTCGTGCAGTTCCTGCGCGGTGCGGAACTCCTTCGTCTCCACCAGCACCGCTTCCACGGCCGCGCGCTGCCGGGTGGACCGGCTCCGCGCAGGGTGCTCGGCGGCGTCCATGAAACCCCCCTCGTCGCCTACGGCGGTGTTTGCTCTTCACTCCTGGCTATGACGGATGGCATCCAGCACGATATGCGCCACGTGCACGTCCGTCAGCGAGTAGGTCGTCGCCCGGGCATCCCGGCGTGCGACCACGATCCGCGATGTGCGCAGTATCGGGAGGTGCTGGGATACCAGCGGCTGCGTCACCCCCGGGGCCGAGACCGGTTCGTGCACCTGACGGCCGCCCTAGGCCAGTTCCCTGACGGTCCCCATCCGCACCGGCGAAGCCAGCGCCTTCAGCAAATCGCTGGCAGCTTGTAAGGGGTCATCAGGAGGATCGCCGTGTGCGGAATCTTGATCATGAGGACCGACTGATCCGGAGAGGTTCAGTGGTCGTCCCAGTGTCCCTCGTGCTGAGCGTGCCGGTGCCCGTCGTGGACATAGTCGGTGTGTGCCTCGTGCGGGACGGCTACATGGCCGCAGTCCGGGCCGTGCCCGTGGTCGTGGCCCTCGTGAGGTGCGTGCCGCGAGGTGCCGCACTCATCGACGTGGTCGCCGTGGGTCCGGTGCAGGTGGCCGTCGTGCGCGTAATCGACATGGCCCTCGTGCGGCACGGCTACGTGCCCGCAGCCCTCGCCGTGCCGGTGAGCGTGATCGGGGTGCGGCCGGTGTTCAGTCGCCGTGGACATGTGTTCGCTCCTTGTCTGGTGCCCCGAGGGCAGCCATGGTTTGTCCAATCGTGACATCAGTATATAGCAATGTCTGCATGTCTAGTTCGGGATCGCGACCGGTGGAGTTTGTCGTGGTAAGACGGAAGCGATAATTTCGGGAGCTTCCGCATGGCGACGCCCCTCTTCCATCACACGGCACAGATCCGGCGGACGAGCAGCGGCGGACGGCCGACACGCGCACAGCGCCGCGTCCAGGAAGGCAGGCGCGGAGGCGTGGGCCCGGTCCTTCTGGCTCCCGGACAAGACGCGAGTTGCACGGTCTTCTCACCATCGGGGCCCGGCCAGTGGGGGGACGCAGGCGGAGCCCGACAGCTTGCGAGCCTGAATTCCCCTCGGGTCGGCTGAGCCGCACGTACCTCATGCCGTTCTAAACTTGACTCTGTCGGGGATCTTGGTTGCGCCGTGAGGCGCTGTGGTTCGAGTGGAGGTGAAAGACCGTCACTTCTGCCTGTCGCAGCAGGTCAGTGTAGCTGAGGGCAGCCTGACCCGGGTGGTGCCGGGGAGGGCGGGAGCGGCCCTGACAAAGCCGGAACGTACCAGTACTGCCAGATGGTGCGGGTCCGGCGAGCGGGACGAAGAGGAGTATGCGAGGAACCGGCGTAACTACGTCCTTCAACTGCCGGCACCGGCCGGGTCGTGCTTCGCGTAGCCGAGGTGGTCGGTCATCCCGCCTTCGAGGGCGGACTCCAGTACCCGCTTGGTCAGTTGCTGCAGCAGCCCGCCCTCGCCGGTCAGCTGCAACCCACCCGCACGGGCCCGGTCGACCAACTGCCCGATCAACTGCTCGTCCAGCAGGTCCGCCGGCTGCACAACCGACCGGACCTCATCAACCGCCCCAACCGAGACACTCACGTCGCTCATCAGGTGCTACTTCCATGATCGGGAGTTACACCGAAGACCGTACAGACCCGTGATGCCTCATGCAGTCCGTCGCGAGCTCCCGGTGGTAGCGGGCTGACGCGGTCCGGTGGGTACGCACTGGGCCGCCGACCGGGCTGTGCGGCTTGGCCCAGGCCGTGCTGCCCCCTGGCGTCAACCGGTTGTCGGGGGCTCAGGCGGCCATGGAGAGCCTCCACAGTCACGCTGGGAGCTGGAGGCATCTGGTGGTAGACACGGCGGGTCCGGCGGGGAAGTTCGGTGTCCCGGACCGCAAGGGCGGGATGGGCGGTATCAGCTGGCGGCGGACCGAGGTGGCCTACCCGCTCACCGCTTCGGGGAAGCGAAATTTCCGTGCGGGCGTGGTGTACCGGGATAAGGGCTGTGGGGTGCCGCTGCTGATGGTGGAGGCCGACCGGTACACCGAGACCGGCACTGTCCTGGCGGACAAGGACTACTACCGCCGGCTGGTCTACGACCGTTCCATGCCCGCCATGGAGGTGTCAGGCCGGGAGCTGCTGATTCTCACCTCGGTTCTCATCTCGCCGCTTCTTGCCGTTTGCCAGTCGCAGGGTCCTGACGTGCCGGTCAGCAGGGCGGAGCGAGATCCCCGTGGGACAGCCGACGAGAAACCGGCGTGACAGAAAACGCAGGACAGTGGAGCGAGACTCAGCAGCAGCGACGGCCGGGCGATGGCGCCGATGGCGGACTGGGTGGTCTGAAGCAGACTCGGGAGGACCGACGGGTTCCATACGCGAATTGGAGACCGCGTGGGCCTTGATGGCGGCAGGCGTTCCGCAGTGACTTGGCCTTCCTCGGGGCCGACGGCTCAGCCTCGTGGTGCTGGTCGGCTGCGCACAGCAGGCTCAGGGCTTCGGACGGGGCGGACCTGGGTTTTCTTTCCGGGGGTGGCTGGTTCGTGTGGTCGAGGTGTCCTGGGGGCCGCTGAGGGGAGAATTCGCGTCCGTTCCCAGTCCCTGGACGGTCATCTCGCGGGCGCCGTGGGGCGGTTGATCCGCTGGGCCGGGGGCGGGGAGGATTTCGGGGCGCCGGGGTTCCCATCGGCTTCGTCAACGGAGGACGCACGTGCAGATGAACATGAAGAGGCGATTAGTCAGGCGGGCTGCGGTCGCGGCCGGTGTCGCTGCTCTGAGCGCCGGGCTGCTCATGCCCGCGGCACGGGCCGACCCGCCGGTCACCTCGCCATCGTTGCCTTTCCGTGAATTGGTCGGTGTGGGGTCCGGCACGACCCAGGACGTGATGAACGGCCTGAGCAGTGTGATCCCCGACCCGGACGGCAATCCTAGGCTCCTGGTGATCGGTTCGTACGACGCGGTCAACCCGGCGACCGGGCTGCCGAATGACTACATCGTCACCCGTATGGGCCACGCCTCCCTCCTGCGTCCCGACGGCTCGTTCTGGGGCATGGTCGCGGTCCACGACGACATCGTGGCCGGGACGGGCAACTTCGACTTCGCCCGCTCGGACATCGGGCCCAACGCCACCGGCCCCTATACGTTCGTCCCGTTCGCGCAGGACGCGGTCACGGTGGCGGTGAAGTCCGGCAGCGCCCTGCCCGGCAACCTCGTCTACAACAATCTCCCGTACCCCTACCCCCGCTCGGACCTGAAGCGGGTCTACAACTGCCTGGACATGGCGGGCAACCCGCTGCCGGCCGGGGTCTTCCCGACGATCAACGGCATCACCGTGCACCCGCTGGTACCCCAGGCCGGCTCCGGTCTCTGGGCGCTGTGGGCTTCCACGCTGGGCTTCAGCACTTATGGCGAGTCGCTGCCGCCGTGTGTGAGCAACGTCGCCAAGGACGGCCGCCCGGTGCAGGAGAACGATGGGAGCGCGCTGCAGCGCACAGTGGCCGTGGACCATGCCGAGGACCTCATGCCGTTCTCGGTGGCCTCGTGGATCGGCCAGTCCGGCTCCGCCACCACCCACGCGCAGGACCGCCGGCACGGGGCGCAGCTGCGTTCGGTCGACAGCGTTGCCCCGACGACCGGCCCTGCCACCGCGCCCGTACTGAACACGGCATTCCCGATCCGCAATGAGGTCTACAACATCTTCCTCACCTCGCGGCTGGCCGAGGCCGACATCAAGAAAGCCTTCACCAGCTACCCGGCCGGCCCGGGCACCCGGGCGCACACCGCCAGTATCTGCGACAACACCGTCAGGTACGACATCGACACCACCCCGGGCGACGGGGCGGACGACCTGACGGCTGCCGGCGTCATCAGCAGGTACGGCTTCGCCCCGGTGCCGGACTGCGGCTCCGCCACGCTGACCGGCGACCTCATCTACCGCTTGTCGCAGCGGCGTGCGCTGCCCCGATGACGCGTGACGGAGGGGATACGGGGTGATCCGAGGTGGCCGGCCTTCGCCCGCCGCTACGGCTTCGACCCCGCCCCGCCCGGTGCAGTGGGAGGTAGAGGCGCTGGAGTCGGCCGAGCTCCAGCGCCTGGTCCTGGCCGCGGTCGGCCCCTGCGTCGACCGCGATGTCCTCGCGCGGCAGGTCGCCCGCAGGGAAGAACAGCGCCGCGCCCGGGCGTCGTTTGTTCAAGGCTGGGGCGCGGCGGGCGGGGCGCAGCGGCTATCGCTGCATGGGAGCCTGGGCGGCCTGGGCGAAGTGAAGCACCGCCGCCTTCGCTCCGGCGGCGACTTCGTCGGCCAGGTCGCTGCCGCGCTGGCTGCCGGGGTGTCTTTCGAGCCAGAGCATGGAGAACTTGATGATCTGGTCGATGTCGCTGGGGCGCAGCAGGATCGCTTTTCCGGCGTGCAGAGGCTCGGGGGCGCGGTGCTGCCACAGCCGGTAGAAGCGGCCGTCCTCTTCGTTGAAGCTGAGGTGTCGGTCACCGTGCGGGTTGATCAGGTTGGTGGTGAAGGGCATATCGCCCGGGCCGGGCTGCCAGGGCTTTTCCTGCTGACTCAACGCTTCCTCCGTCGCCTTCGGTGGTCCAGCACGCCGAGTGTGTCAGCGCGGGCCCGGGCCGGACAGGGTTTCCGGCTACTCCGCCAACGCGGGGCCGACCGATCGGAGGCCGGGCAGGTTCTCCGTACCAGCCGCGCGAGCTGGCTGCGGCACCGGACTTGACCAACGGCCTGCGCACACGGGACGGTCGGTTGGGCAACTGTGCGCAATCGGCTCGACACGGGAGCACGCGATGACGTTACGGTTCGTGGGGATCGATCCGAACACCGGGTGCGAGGGATCGCCGACGGTGTGGGTGGAGGAGAGCGCGGATCTGGTCCTGCAGGGCGAGGAAGCCGGAGAGCTGCTGAGGACTCAGGTCGGCTCCATCCAGTAGGTGCCCGGTCACGCGGCGGGGATCCCCGCCCATGAGCGGGTGATCCTGATTCCGGCCCGCATGGTGCCGATCTTGAGGGAGGCGTGCGATGCGGCGGAGCGAGCCGCTGGACACCGCGACGTTCGCTGATCTCCTGGCGGCCACCGGGTGCAGCGCCGTGCATCTGGAGATGCGCGACGTCTACGCGGTGGGCGGCGAAGCCGCGGACTTCGAGGACTTCCTGCGCACCGGCACGCCGAACCTGGATCCGGCCCGCTCGTTCTGGCCGCAGTGGATGCCGCTGGTCAAGGGCGCGGTCGCCCGCGGCCTGGTGATGCGCCGCGCGAGGATTGTCTCGGAGCCGGTCACCGACTACATCCGCCACGAGCACGTCATCACCGCACTCAACCTCCTGGCCGGGGAGGACGTGCGCTGGCTGCCCCGCCGGCGGGCGTCCGACATCGCGCTGCCCGGCAACGACTTCTGGCTCCTGGACGGCCGGCTGGTGCAGTTCCACCACTTCACCGGCAGCGGCGACTGGGCCGAACCGGGCCGGGTGCGCACCGAGCCCCGGCCGTGGCCGCGCTGTGCGCCCACGCGTTCGAGACGGTCTGGCAGCGCGCGGTTCCGCACGAGCAGTACACCGTCTGACCCGGCACCAGGACAGCCGGCACCGTGCCCGACTCCCCGTCGTCCAGCGCTCAGGCCGCCCGCGCGGCCCTCGCAGTGCGCCTGGCCCACCTGATGCGCGAGACCGGGGTCAACGGCCGGGCGCTGTGCGCGCGGTGCGGCTGGCACCTGGCCAAGACCTCCCGCCTCCTGCGCGCGAAAGCCGCCCCCACCGACTCCGACATCCGCGCCTGGTGCGAAGCGTGCGGCGTCGGCGACCAGGCCGACGACCTGATCGCCACCAGCCGCGCCGTGGAGTCGATGTACGTGGAGCGGAGACGCCAGCACCGGGCCCGGATGAGCAGGGCTCAGCAGGACGTCTTCGCCCGCAACGCCGCCGCCCGGGTGTGCCGGGCCTATGTCTCCAACGTCATCCCCGGGTTCTTCCAGACCGCCCCCTACGCCGAAGCGCTGATGCGCACCATCACCGACTTCCAGGGCACCCCCGACGACATCCCCCGAAGCCGTCGCCGCCCGCCTGGCCCGCTCCCGTTTCCTCTACCAGGGCCACCACCGCTTCCTGGTCCTGATCGAGGAATGGGTCCTGCGCACCGGCGTCGGAACCCCCCAGGTGATGGCCGGCCAGCTCACCCACCTGCTCACCGTGATGCCGCTGGCATCCGTGTTGCTGGGGATCATCCCGCTCGGTGCACCGCACACCGTGTGGCCGCCTGAGACGTTCTACCTCTACGACGGCCAGCACGCCGTCATCGAGACCCTCACCGCCGGGATCAGCGTCCACCAGCCCCGCGAACTGGCCAACTACGCTAAGGCGTTCGCCGCCCTGGCGGAGATGGTGGTGTACGGAGGACGCCGCCCGCGCCCTCATCCGGGCCGCGATCGACACCCTGGGGTGAACCTCCGCAATTTTCCGCAACTCCGTTGAGACCGGCCCGCAGCCTTGCGTAGCGTCGAAATCACCGACAGGCCACCAGCCGGAGGGGCGGGGTTGCATGCGCGCGAACACCGGCACGGACGCCACCGCTGCGGTCCCGGAGGCCAGCGGCCCCCGGCCGCGCCGCTACGGCGTTCCCTCCCCGGACCTGCTCGCCCGCGCGGACCGCGGCTTCGCCCTGTTCCTGGAGCGCACCCAGCACCAGGACGACGGAGCCGACGGCGAGCAGTGATCCGCCGCGCAGCCCGGCTGGGAGTTCCCGCGCAATGCTGCGGAGCGGGCTAGGCCGGCCAGCGGCTGGACGCGGCCGGCTCTTCGAGGAGGTGCGTAAGGGCAAGACGCAGCACGGCGAAACGCATGCCGTGCTGCAACTGGCCGTCAGAAAGCTAATCGCAAGAGGCCGCTCCCGCCCCGGACGGTATCCCGGACACGTACGTACCGGTCACCGTGAACTTCGCACTGACCAGCTGCTCCGAGAACCTGCTGACCAATCCGGCATGGCGACCATGTACCCGGATGAAGCCGCACGCATCGCGGCCATCCCAGCCCCAAGACGCGGACTGAGATCACGGCGTCCGGCATGTGCCCCCGGCGTGCGCCGCGGAACCGACGCCCGGGTCCCCAGTGTCACCGAGCAGCAGCAGCGCATCGCCGCCGAAGGCCTCCAAGAGATCGATTCTGACGCCCGATCAGCCGCTGTGGCATTCGATTAGCCTCAGCGATACATGCCGACGCTGTGATCAGCAGCGATGATCGTCCATTTCTGGATCTTTGTCCGTTACGCGCGCAAAGGATCACCTCAAGTGACGTTCATGCCTTAGCTCTACCAAGGGCTTGGTAGAGTTCAGGCATGGTGAAGCGAAATGAGGGTCCGCCTGGCCCTGCTGGACCGCGGATGACGCCGCAGACGCAGGCGGTGTTGCGGGCGTTGCTGGTGAAGCCTACGGAGGAGCTATACGGGTTGCAGATCTGTGCAGTAGCGGAGCTCCCCTCGGGAACGATCCATCCGATCCTGGCGCGACTCGAGTCGGCCGGCTGGCTGGACTCCCGTTGGGAGGAGGTCGATGCAAGTGAGGCGGGTCGGCCACGTCGGCGGTACTACCGGCTCAACCCGGACGGCGCGGAGCGGGCTCGAATAGCCCTAGCGGCTGCGTCGGCCAAGCGAAGTGCGCTGCGAGCGCTGGGCCCGGGCTTGGCTGGAGGCGCTACCTCATGACCTCTGGCAGTTCCCCTGGTGTCCGTGTCCTCGCCCGCGACTCCACCCTCACCCTTGCCAGCGACTTGGCCCTCGCCCTCGCCCGCGAGGTCGAATTTGCTCGCGACCGCGCTCGCGAACTCGAACTCGCTCTTGACCTCGTCCGCCTTGACCGGGCCCGCGAACTCGTCGGTGACCTTGTCCTCCATCTTGATGTTGTGCGCGATCTCGTCCGTGACATTGACCCCCTCCGTGGTCTTGGCCTTGGCCTTGACCTCGTCCGCAGTCTTGACCGCGATGTCGACCTCAATAGCGTCCGTGGCGTCGTTGTCGTGCTGGAGAGGGCCGGAGCCCAGGCGCGGAAGATTGTGGTTGAGCTTGGTGCTGCTGCTGCGCTTGATGGGGTTTTAGCGGCGGGACGAGTGCGGACGGCTGCGTGTGCGGGGTGGTTGGTCCGAGTGGCGTTACGGATTTTGCCCGCGGCCGAGCGGACGCGGTACGCGGAGGAGTGGCGGGGGGAACTGTGGGATCTGGCCGAGGGTGCGGGTCGGCGGCGCCGACAGACGCGGCACGCCATGCGATTGGTGACTCGTGCGTGGCCAGTCCGGACGGGTATCCGTGAAAGCCGGCGCCGTCCTACCAGCGGGGGTTGAGCGCGGTGGGCGGGATAAAGGCCAGGGCCGTGGCCGGGGCAGGAGTGGTGATAGGAGTGGGTGGGGCTGTGGTGGGAGGTCGACCCATGGTTGCAGTAGTGCTCGGTGTGCTAGTCGTGGCGGTGCTGGCACTGGTGGTCTGGACGGTGGCCGACGCCAGCCGTACATGGCGCCTGGCAGAACTGATCCGCGCCTATCGCACCCCGGCCGTCCAACTTCCGGCCTGGCCCGAAGATAAAAATAGCGAAAAGTCTGGGAATTCGCCGAACGGAGCCCAGTAGTGGTGTAAATAGTAGCTGTGAAGTAGACGACTTAATCAGGATTTGGCTCGACGCTCCGGGATGGTTTTCTGTCTCGGAGCAGCTGCTTTTGAAACGGAGGGCAGGATGGAAAGTCTAGCCTCGATCTTGCATGAGCCCTCGTTCGATGGGCGAATTCGAGGGGTCGTTGCAACACTGCTGGTCAGCTGACTACTGAGGTTGAACTCGTGGCGTCGTAGGGGCTGGCGTCCGGTGCCTGGCTGCGGTATCCCGGGAGGATGCGGTATCCGCAAGGTGGCGGGCTGACCGCCGAACGGCGTGGCAGGCGCGAGGGGTTACGGCTTCAGGCGGGAGATCGGTTCGCCGGGGGTGAGGGCAGCACGTCAATCGCCAAAGACCTGCGGGTCAGTGTCCGCTCGGTGCAGCGATGGCGTCACGTGTGGGCTGAGGGCGGTCCGCGGTCCTTGCGGTCGCAGGGCCCGGCGTCGCTGCCGAGATTGAGCGGGAAGCAGTTCGCCCGGTTGGAGGCGGAGCTGGCCAAGGGGCCGGCCGCACATGGCTGGGAGGACCAGCGCTGGACCCTGGGCCGGATCAAGACCGTGATCGGCCGGCGCTTCCACCTGGCCTACACGATCCAGGGAGTGCGCAAGCTGCTGGTCCGTAACGGCTGGTCCTGCCAGGTCCCGGCCCGACGCGCCATGGAACGCGACGATGACGCCGTGGCCGGCTAGGCTCGGGAGGTCTGGCCCAGCGCGGAAGGCTAGCGGCGACCTGCTGGGGAACGTGCTGCCGCCCGGCGCGCTCAGCGGCCTCGTCACGGTGTGGTCCGACCTCGCAGTGGTCGACCCCGCGGCCGCGGGTCCGTGGGGCACCACCGTGCGGTGATCGCCAGCGGTCGTACTGATCGAGCATCGGCTGTTGACTGCCTCCGCCATCCGCAGCGCGGTCTGGGCGGCCGCGAAGTGCATGATGTCGACGACCTCGGCCTCCCGGTGCAGGCACGTACGGGTCGCCTTGGCATGTGGCTCAAGGTATCTGAGCCGGAACGGGGAGCCGGGACCGAGCACGGTCGCGCCCGCGATACGACAACTCACTGCAGCGCACCTGCCTCTCACGCGGCTCTCACGGACTGTGCGTCATGAGGTGTTATCAGGTGTCATGCGGGGTGGATGAGATAGGCCCTGACCTGCGTAATTGGACTGGTGAACACCCATCGCACTTATTTCCGAACGCTGGGGGTCAAGGGGTCGCAGGTTCAAATCCTGTCGTCCCGACGGTGCGAGAAGGGCCCGCTGGGCTGGCGTAAAGCCAGGTCAGCGGGCTCTTCGGCTTGTCGGCAGCGGTTTTCATGTGACGGGGTGTCAGGTTTCTGGGGACCACACCTGGGGACCACGGTCGCGGAAAACCCGCAGGTCAGGGCAGTTTTGTCAGGAGCCGGGACCGTCTCCACCGTGAGCAGGGTTGTCCGGTTCCTACAACCTCCGGAGGGTCGCGGACATGCCGGGGGCGGGCGGCGGGAGGCCGGGGGTGGTGGTCAGGTGGTTGCTGAGGGTGCGGCCTGCGTGGACCACGGACTGCAGGTCGGGGTGGAGGTAGCGCTGGGTGGTGTGCGGGGAGCCGTGTCCGGCGATGAGGCGCAGGACGTGCAGGGGGACGCCGGCGTCGGCCATCCATGTCAGGCCGGTGTGGCGCAGGTCGTGGCGGCGCAGGTGTTCGTAGCCGAGGGACTGGACGGCGTCGTCCCAGTGGGTGGCGTCGCGTAGGACGGCGGTGGTGATGCGTCCGCCTCGGGGGCCGGTGAACAGGCGGGCGTCGGGCTTGTCCCGCAGGGTCAGGAGGCGTTGGGCCACCATGGGGCGTACCTCCTCGATCAGCGGGACGCGTCGGGCGACCTTGCCCTTGGTGTTCTTGTCGGCGAGGCCGCCGGGGGAGGGGGTGGTCTGGCGGCGCAGGGTCCAGATCCAGTTCGTGGTGTCGATGTCCTTGACCCGCACGCCGGAGACCTCGCCGATGCGGGCGGCGGTGCAGGCGGCGAAGGTCACCACGTCACCCCAGCCGGGGTACTGGTCGGCGGAGCGCGCGACGAGTGCTGCGGCGAGTTCCTGGAGGGCGTCCCAGTCGGGCAGGGCGAGGGCGCGGGGGTCGTCGAGTTCGTCCTCGGCGAGCTGGTACTGGCGCTGCCACCCTGTGATGCGGGCGGGGTTGGCGGTGATGAGGCCGTCGTGGACGGCTTGTTCCATGACACGGACCAGGACGGCGAGGGTGTTCTTGACGGTGGAGCGGCCTTCGCCGTCGGCGATCCAGGCGTAGGCGGTGCGGTCGACGGCGCCGTTGGTGACCATGGTGACCGGCAGATGTCCCAGCGCGGGCACGACGCGCAGCCGCCAGCCGGCCAGATACGGGTCGGTGGTCTTGGCTTCCAGGCCGCGCAGCGCCAGCGTCATGTGGGTGGTGCCGTATTCGGCGAGCGTCTGGGTCGCGGTGGCCGGGTTGATTCCGCGGGATGCGGAGGCGAGCAGGGAGTCGATCCACTCCTGCGCCGACTCCTGGTCGGGGTGCATCTGGGCGACCGAGCGGCGCTGTTTGGTGGAGGGGTCGGTCCAGCGAACGCGTGCCTTGTAGGGGAGCTTGCGGCCGGGGCGGTGCTCGATGTCGTGCGACAGCGGGACCGCGATTGGGAGTTGGTGGCGGTAGGGCACTCACGCCGCCCTTCGCCGGGTACCGGGTGCGGTGCGCCGCTCATCAAGCCAGTCCTGCAGGTCGCCGGTGTCGTAGAGGACGACGCGCTCCGACAAGCGGATGAACGGAGGTCCCTGCGGCGGCTGTTCGGCCCGCCACCGTCGCACCGAGGACGGATCGACCCGCAGCAGCCGGGCCACCTCCTCGGTGGTCAGCAGCGGTGACGCCCGCAGCCTTGCCGGGGCGACTTCGACGGGGTGCGGGGGCGCGCCCGTGTCAGTTGTTGGTATGGCGGAGTCCTGCGGCAATGCACTTCCTTGATGTCGGCTTCAGGAACAAGACCCAACGATGGGCGGAAGCCCTTCCAAGTCCAGCCAGGCGGTGGCTGTTCTCCACAGGAGAACAGCCACCAGCTGAACCGGGGTCTCGTTTCCATCTTCATCAGGAAATGCGTTTTGCCTGACGGCATTTTCCGTGTTATCAGCCCGTCGGAAGGCTGTTGCCAGTCGGCCGGGCACTCGCAGCGTGGCACCAGCGGGGCACGTCGCGGACGGAACTGGTAAGCGCGCACGTGACGCCAAGAAGGGGCAGTTGGTGCCTCGGTGCGATGAGTGGGCGCGGCGTCGAGGAGAGAGTGACAAGCCACCTCAGTCGAGAGCGAAGGCCCGCACGCCGAGGAAGCTCGGCGGGGCAAAAAAGAGCAACGGCTCCGGAGGCCGTTGGTTTACAGAAAGTAATCGCAGGTCAGAGCATTATCTGAGGGTACGTCAGTCGGCTCGGCCCACCAATAGCCCACGCTACGTGAATGTCCCTTTTCAGCCGTTTTTTCCTCGGGGTCGTGATCTCGTGCTGGCTGGAGGCCACCTTTGAAGGATTCCGTGGCTCCCGCGGACCATGCGGGTGAAGGGTGGCGTGATGGAGTACAGGGGGCGCACGGGGGGTGGTGCGTTTCGGGGGAGCGCGGGCTGCCCGCGGGCAGTCGTTCATCCTCCCGGCTGGCGGACGGGGGTGGAGAGTCTCCGATGAGGGCGGCGGAGGGCTGTTCCGCTCTGTGGCTGGCCTGCAGATCTCCGTGGCGGGCGCTGGAGGTTGGCTTGCGAGGGTTCTGGGGCTGGGCGTCAATTCGGCGTGGTCCGGGTGCGCTCGAAATGGTGGATGTCTGGCTCGCTTGTGCGGGCATTGATGCGTCTGTCGATCACGAGGAGGCGGGCATGGGTGTGAACGAGGACCGGGACGATCGAGGGGCGGAAGGGGCCGAGCCCCCGGTGGACGAGGGCCTGACTCAGGAAGGCGGGGATGTCGTACACGGGGGCGTGACAGCTCGGTTGCTGAGATGTCGGGCGAGTTCGGCGCGGAGCTGGTGCGGGCCCTTCGTGCCGGGCTGGCGCAGGGTACGGGCTCTGCCTACGGGGCCCGGGGTCCGTCGCAGATGAGCTGGTATGTCTTCGCGACCGAGTATGCGCGGGCGCACTGGCCGGGCCGGGCGGCGAAGACCAGGAACGAGGTGAGTGATGCGCTGACCGCGGTCACCCTGGCGATGCTCTGTGATGTCCCCGGCCGGCCGAGGGAGAACGTGCTGCGGTGTGCGCTGCGCCGCTGGGCCTTTGTGCTGCCGGGGATGGAGGAGGTACCCCGGGAGGACCAACTGGTGCTGGCCTGGGTGGCGAAGGCGTCCCGGCCCCTGATCGATCTGCACGATCCGGTGCTGGCGCGTGCCGTGCTGGAGTCGTTGCGGCGCCGGATCGACGGTGGTGAGGCGGCCGTGGAGACGATGCGCCGTAAGCGGAAGGTGCTGGTGCATGCCCTGCACTACGCAGTCGAGCGGGGAGAGTTGGGTGCCCATCCTCTGGCGAAGGTTCGCTGGAGGCTGCCGAAGGCGGCTGTGTCGGTGGATCCGAGGGTGGTGGCCAACCCGCATCAGGCTCGGGACCTGCTGACCGCCATGTCCTACGTCGGTGGGTACCGGCGGGCGCGCGGTCGGCGGCTGGTGGGTCTGTTCGCCGGCATGTACTACGCGGGGCTGCGGCCGGAGGAGGCCATTGCTGTCGCTCTTCCGGACTGCCGTCTGCCGTCGAGTGGATGGGGGCGGCTGATCGCGAACCGCACTTTGCCGCAGGCGGGCAAGCGGTGGACCGATACTGGTCTGCTGCACGACGAGCGCGGTCTGAAGAACCGGCCGCCGGGGGAGACGAGAGTCGTACCCCTGCCGCCGCACCTGGTGGCCATGTGGCGGGACAGCGTCGCCACGTTCTGCACCGCCGACGACGGGAGGCTGTTCTTCACCGAGCGCGGCGGCATCATCAGCTACTACCGGGTCTGGCAGGAGACCAGAGAACTGGCCCTAGCGCCGGCACTGGCCGGTACACCGCTTGCACGGCGCCCGTACGACCTGAGGCATTCTGCCCTGTCCACCTGGCTGTGCGCGGGAGCAGACCGCGCGGAGGTCGCACAGCGGGCCGGGAACAGCGTTGAGGTCCTCCTGTCCCGCTACGCGAAATGCCTCTACGACCGGCAGTCCATCAACAACCAGCGCATCGAGGGCTTGCTGACCTCCTACGACCGGCCCGCCGATTCGGACGAATAGAGCGCCAACTCGACAGTGGAAGTTCCTCGGCCGGGTGTGGTCGTGATCTTTGTGGAAATGGGCGCCGGGTGGAGAGTTCGTTGACGTTCTGATGCTCCGGGAGCAGAGTGAGGGCCGGCCGGCGGAAGGCATTGTTGCCGAGTTCGAGATATGGTGGGCTGACAGTCGCCAGCGGATCCATCTGAAGCTGCCCGGCCCAAGGGACTTCGCGGACTTCGTCCGACGCTCTCGTCCTCAATGGTCATCCGATGTCAGCGTGCCTATTCGGGACCTCGTGCCTCCGGGTCTTGATGGGCGTACCTACTACATGTAGTAGGCGTAGCGGGTGGCGATTCGGGCATCGGCTGGTAGGTGTTTGAGGATGGAGCCGACGCGGAAGGCGGTGCGCAGGGTGAGCGGGTCGCGTTCGTCGAGCTGTGCGTTGTTCCAGTTCATCTTGGACAGGGCGAGTATGTCGGTGCCGGCGATCAGCGGGTCGGTGCCCTGCGATGCGGATCGGATGAGCAGCGGCTGCGGGACGTACATTCCCGGGTAGGTCCGGAAGTACGGCACCGAACCGCGGGTGTAGAGCAGCAGGGAGCGTGCGTCCAGCTGGACTGTGGTGCCGCGCAGCGGCGGGAGTTGCCCGGTCCGGTACAGGTGCGGGGCGCCTCGCCGCTGGATCCACAGCATGTCGACGTGGTCGATGTCGCGTTCGTCGGCGGCGTTGTGGAAACCTTCGATCTCGCTCGGAGTGAAGTTCGAGGTCTTGTGCACGACAATGCGCGCGGGCTGGTGGCCGTGGGTGCTGCGGTACTCGGTCAGCGCGTCCAGCAGAAGCCGCCGGGCGTCGGCGGTTGGTAGGTGGGGCTGTAGGTCGCTCTTGGATATCTGGGCAGTGCCGCCGCGTACAACGACGCCGTCGCCGCGCTCGTTGAATACCTGTGCGACGGCGGTGTGCAGCTCCTGTTCTTTGGCGGTGCGGTAGAAGCTCACACCGACGTAGCAGGTAGCCATGTCGGAGCTGTGGCGCTGCATGCGCCAGGGCGTGCCGCCCGCTTTGTAGTACAGGGCGGTGTGCAGGTTCCACGCCCTGGTGGCTTCGTCCTGCAGGGGCCGGCCTGCTTGGCTGCCTGTCCTTGCCGGAGTACCGGTCCAGGTCTCCTTGCGCATCAACTGCAGCGGTGCTGACAGCGTGAGCGCGGCGGCTTTGAGCAGGTCGTGGAAATCACCGCCCGTGTCGCGCTCCTCTTGTTCCTCATCGTGTTCGGACGCGCCTCCTGCGGCTGGCGGCCGGTCTTCGCTGTCGTTGAGCTCTTCGGGGCGGGCGCAGATTACGACGCGGCAGCGGCCGGTCTCGGCCAGCGAGCGGGCGGCGTCGGCATAGATCTCTACCGCCTCGGCGGTGGCGGAGGCGAAGTCGGTGCGGGCCAAGCGGCGCAGTTGGCGTTCGGGGATCTCACGGACGAGAGAGTCGTCGAAGACGAGCTCGGCACCGAACGGGGAGTCTGCGGCGAAACCGGGGAACAGCTGGTGCAGGTTCTCCTGCCCGCTTTTCGTGTCTTTGGCCTCGATCCGCTCCTGGCAGCGCAGCAACCAGGAGCGGATGCCGTCGACGGCCTGGGTTGGACCGACTACGCCGATCGGGATGCGGTGTGGCGCGGTCGGGGAGTCGGCGTCGGCGGGGCCGAAAACGCTGATGCCGTAGCGGGGGTCGATGTGCCGGTTTCCCGCGCGAAACTCCAGCTCCGGCTCGTGCAGCACGTGCGCTCTCATTCCGGTAGCTCCCATAGTCCTTCGGCCAGCCCGTTTCCGCCCGGCTTCGGGGCCTCCTGCGGGATCCAGATCGTCTCGTCGATCGCGGCGTCGCAGTCCAGCTCCAGGAGGGGGCCGAACCGGATGCGTTCGTCCCTGTTGCTGAACAGGTTGTCGTCGCCTTGCAGATAGTCGGCCCAGGCGCGTACAAGCTGGTAGACGGCGTTGTTGCGTTCCATGCGTTTGATCTTCTTGACGTACTCCGCGTCATAGAACGAGTCGCGTCGGCCGTCTATGGTGAAGTGGTACGTGGGGTTGATCTCCAGGAACCATTGGCTGCCCCAGCGACGGAAGTACAAGCCGGCGGCATAGTGACGGCAGAAGCTGATCTTGGTGTCGTCGTTCTTGCCGAAGTACGGGGTGAAGAAGCTGCGTCCGCGGCTGCCCCGATAGCGACCCTTAATCCTCCGGTTCGAGCGGTCTGGCGGCGCCTGCATGAAGACGACCTTCTTCTTGGCATGCCAGACCAGCTCGGGATGGTGCGCCGCGCGCAGGGTGAAGTTCAACAGAGACACGAAGCGACGCTGCACATCAGGGTCTTCGGAATTCGCCCAGGAAGCGGTCGGGACCGTCTTCACCGGGCCGTCGACCAGCACGGCAAGCGGACCCTGATCCGGACGGCGCAGTGAGAAGATGCGTCCGGCGGCCAGAAGGAAGCCGCTCTCGAACGTGTTGCTGTTCGAGCGCATCCGCTCCCACGCTTCGCCGCGGTCGCGGCACGGCGTCGAAGCCTCGTAGATGACGGGGGCGAACCCCTCGACGATAAGCAGGTTCGAGATCAGTTGCTCGCTGCTCGCGAGCCGGGGTAGCGGCTCGCCGGCGGGAACGCCCAGAGCCGACAGCCGGCTGAAGACGTCGGGGTCGAAGCGGTCGGCGTTCTTGTCGAACTGGACGACGTGTCGCGCCTTGCGCTCGGGGTCGGCGAACCAGGTGTCGACGCGCTTCCACCATGCCTGCTGGACACGCAGGTCAACGCAGATCAGCACGACCGGCCGGCCCAGCCGAAGCCAGTAATCGATGTGGTCGGCCTTGCAGGTGAACTTGAACCCAGCAGCAGTCTCGCCTGTGAATCCGACCTCTGTGGCCTTCACCTGGGCCAGGACGGCAACCCCGGAGACCTCCCGGTCGGTGTGTCGACGAATGCCTCACCTCGGTATCCGGCCCGCTGCTGGACGCTGCGCTTCGGCATCCGATCACGGCTCCATCAAGCGGGGTGAGGTATAGGCCTCACACTGCTGGAATCTGATTGGCCCAAGCCAGTGTCTGCCAGTTGCCATGCACTGATCCTAGGCGGCCCCACCGACAACGACAGCTTGACGGGCCGGAGCCCATGGCCCGGCGACATGATAACAGGCCCCTGGACGCTCCTGGTTGGGACCGGGAAGGGCCTGCGCGACGTGGTCTGTGCCAAGCGAAGGTTCACGTTTGTCAGTTCGGGATGGTGGCGCCCAGATGGTTGAGGAGCGCATCGGAGACAGCCTCTTCGTAGAGGGCACGATTCGCCTGCTGCATGGCCGGGGCGAGGTCCGGATCCCAGGTGGTTGGTTAAGGTGGCCCGCTTGAGGATGTCGACGTCCTCGCGCAGGCGGCGGTTCTCCCGCCGCAGGGCGGCCAGTTCCTCGCGTTCGCCGCTGGTCAGGCCGTCACGCTCACCCGCGTCGACCTCAGCCTGCCTGACCCAGTCGCGCACCGCTGTCTCGGTCAGATCGAAGTCCTTGGCGACCTGACCCATCGAGCGGTCACCGCGCCGGCACAGCTCGACGATCTCGGTCTTGAACTCCGGCGTGAACGAGCGGCGAGGGCGTGGCTTCTTCTTCCCCGTGCTCTCCATGATGGACATCCTCCCGGGGCAGAACCCCTGATCGCGGATGTCCGTCAAAGCGGATCAAGCCCAGAACCTCGTCCACAGCGCATGGAACTGATCACCGCTGAGAAAGCCTCAGTGAGGCTTTTCCATCATGGCTCTGAGCTGGCCAGATGCAGGGTGAGGACGGCTTTGACGAGGGCGG
>NZ_JBHSBB010000018.1:0-139734 GCF_042650325.1 Streptomyces polygonati
GCGCTGCGGTCGCCGCCCGACTCGCGGATGACCGGCGCGGACTCACCGGTGATGGCCGACTCGTCGACGGACGCGACTCCTTCGACGACATCGCCGTCCCCGGGAATGACCTGCGCGGCCTCGACCACCACATGGTCGCCGAGCCGCAGTTCGGCCGCGGGCACTTCCTCCTCGCGGAGCGCCGCCCCGGACCCGGCCGCGCCCCGGCGGTAGTCGGTCAGCCGGCGGGCGACGGTCTCGGTCCTGCTGCGGCGCAGCGTCTCGGCCTGCGCCTTGCCCCGGCCCTCGGCCACCGCCTCGGCCAGATTGGCGAAGACCGCGGTCAGCCAGAGCCAGACGGTGATCACCCAGGCGAAGACACTCGGGTTCTTGATGGCCAGCGCGGTGGTGAGGACGGCGCCGACCTCGACCACGAACATGACCGGATTCCTGGCCATGACGCGCGGATCGAGCTTCTTCGCGGCGTCCGGCAGGGAGACGAGCACCTGCTTCGGGTCGAGGAGGCCGCCGGAGACACGGTGCGGCTGCTGCGACTCCCGCCCCTGCTCCCCCGGGCCCGGCCCGTCCCCGTCTCCGTCTCCGGGTGGCGGCGGTGGTTCGACGCTGCTCGGAGGCATCAGTGCAGACCTTCCGCGATCGGACCCAGCGCGAGGGCCGGGAAGTAGGTGAGCCCGACGACGATCAGGATCACGGCGGTGAGCAGTCCGACGAACTGCGGGCGGTGGGTGGGCAGTGTGCCCGCGGTCACCGGGACCGGCTGCTGCTCGGCGAGCGAACCGGCGAGTGCCAGCACGAAGAACATCGGCAGGAAACGGCCGAAGAGCATGGCCAGAGCCGTCGCGGTGTTCCACCAGTTGGAGGTCACGGTCAGGCCGGCGAACGCGGAGCCGTTGTTGTTGGCCGCGGAGGTGAAGGCGTAGAGCACCTCGGAGAAGCCGTGCGGGCCGGAGTTGAGCATGTTCGCGCGTTCGCCGCGCAGCGACATCGCCACGCCGGCGCCGACCAGGACGATCGCGGGAGTGGTGAGGATGTAGAGCGAGGCGAACTTAATCTCCCGGGCGCCGAGCTTCTTGCCGAGGTATTCCGGGGTCCGGCCGACCATCAGACCGGCCACGAAGACCGCGATGATCGCCAGGACGAGGATGCCGTAGAGACCCGAACCCGTACCGCCGGGCGCGACCTCGCCGAGCATCATGTTGAAGATCGTCATACCGCCGCCGCCGGGGGTGAAGGAGTCGTGGAACGAGTTCACCGCGCCGGTCGAGGTGAGGGTGGTGGACGCGGCGAACAGGGCCGACGCCCAGACGCCGAGGCGCTGCTCCTTGCCCTCCGTCATCCCGTCCGCGAGGTGGCCGGCGGTGCTGCTGACGCTGTTCAGCTCGTTGATGGTGATGACGGTCACCGACGCGGCCCAGATCAGCGCCATCACGGCGAGGATCGCGTAGCCCTGGCGGCGGTCGCCGACCATCGTGCCGAAGGCGCGCGGCAGTGACACGGAGATCACCAGCAGCAGATAGGTCTCCAGCCAGTTGGTGAAGGCGTTGGGGTTCTCGAACGGGTGGGCGGAGTTGGCGTTGTAGAAGCCCCCGCCGTTGGTGCCCAGCTCCTTGATCGCCTCCTGCGAGGCGACCGGACCGCCGGTGATCGCCTGCTTGTCGCCCACCAGGGTGCTGATCTGGTGCGCGCCGTGGAGGTTCTGCACCGTACCGGAGGCGACGAGTGCGATGGCGAAGACGAGAGCGATCGGGAGCAGCAGCCGTACGGTGATACGGGTCAGGTCGACCCAGAAGTTGCCGACCCGGTCCGCGCGGCTGCGGGTGAACCCGCGGATCAAGGTGGCCACCACCGCGATGCCGACGGCCGCCGACAGGAAGTTCTGCACCGCCAGGCCCATCATCTGGACCAGGTGGCCCATCGTGGACTCGCCCGAGTACGACTGCCAGTTGGTGTTGGTGACGAAGGAGGCCGCGGTGTTGAACGCGGTGGCCGACGGGACCGCCCGCATCCCGATGGACAGCAGGAAGTGGTCCTGCAGCCGCTGGAATCCGTACAGGAACAGCACCGACATCACGGAGAAGGCGAGCACACTGCGCAGATAGGCCGGCCAGCGCTGATCCGCGTCGCCGTTCACCCCGCCGAGCCAGTAGACGAACCGCTCGCCGCGCAGATGCCGCGCCGAGGTGAGCAGATGGGCGATGTAGTCGCCCAACGGCCGGTACGACAGGGCCAGCGCGGCCACCAGCGCGAGGATCTGGAGCAGGCCCGCGAGAGTGTCGCTCACTAGAACTTCTCCGGGAAGATCAACGCCAGTACGAGAAAGACGAGCAGGAAACCGGCCACGATGAGGCCGACGATGTTGTCCGGGCTCACAGCCGTTCCGCCCTCCGGAGAAGGGGGGCGGTGACGAAGGCCGTATCTGGCATGCGTGGGACACTCCCGGAGGTCATACGGTAGGAAACGTGATGAAACGGCGCGGGTACAGAGCAGCACAGGCACGGTGAAACTTCCGGCAGCCTCACCGGGGCCGGGCGTTTACCGACCCTTACGCCGCAATAAGGGGTGCGCGACCGCGTCCGCATCCGTCGAGCGCCAACGGCCCGCCCCGACAGGAGCGTTCACCGGCCGGGACGACGGCGCCGGGCATCGGGCGCACCCCGGCGGCGCCGCAACACGGCGGGTGTCAGCGGCTGCTGGGCCAGCGGTCCGGCAGGCCCGTGGTCCAGGCATATGGTCGGACTTGGGACGATATGCCACGAAATCACCCGTTCGATCCCCTTAAGGGCGGGGGCAACTGGGGATGATCTTCGTGCGGAACCCCGGACGTCGCGTCCAATCGAGCGGGAGGCACATCCATGGCCGGAAGCAGGCCGAGAACGAACGGAAGCGTGGCGCACCGGATCATCGCCGACCACCTCGTCGAGGGGAGCATGGAGCCCGGCGAGGAGATCGGGCTGCGGATCGACCAGACACTCACCCAGGACGCCACCGGCACCCTGGTGATGCAGGAGCTGGAGGCGATCGGGCTCGATCGGGTGCGCACCGAGGTCAGCGTGCAGTACGTGGACCACAACATCCTGCAGACCGACGAGCGCAACGCCGAGGACCACGCCTTCCTGCGCTCGGCCGCCCGCCGCTTCGGCGTCTGGTACTCCAAGCCCGGCAACGGCGTGTCGCACCCGCTCCACATGCAGCACTTCGGCGTCCCCGGCAAGACACTCGCCGGGTCCGACTCGCACACCTGCGCCGCCGGATCGCTCGGCATGTTCGCGGTGGGCACGGGCGGCGTGGAGGTGGCGATGGCCATGGCCGGTCACCCGCTGCGGATCACCATGCCGGAGATCTGGGGCGTCCGGCTCACCGGCGAGCTGCCCGACTGGGTCAGCGCCAAGGACGTCGTCCTGGAGATGCTCCGCCGCCACGGCGTCAAGGGCGCGGTGAACCGGGTGATCGAATATCATGGCCCCGGCCTGGCCTCGCTGACCGCCATGGACCGGCATGTGATCGCCAACATGGGCGCGGAACTCGGCGCCACCACCAGCGTCTTCCCCGCCGACGAGGCGGTGCGCGACTTCCTGCGCAGCGAGGGCCGGCAGGACGCGTTCCGGGCGGTCACCGCGGACCGGGACGTGCGCTACGACCTGGTGGAGGAGATCGACCTGTCCGGTCTCGAACCGCTGATCGCCCGCCCGACATCGCCGGGCAATGTCGTACCGGTCCGCGAGGTGGCCGGTGCCCGCTGCGACCAGGCGGTCATCGGTTCGTCGGCCAATCCGGGTCTGCGCGACTTCGCCATGGCGGCGGCCATGGTCACCGGGCGGCAGACCGCGCCCGGTGTGAGCTTCGACGTCAATCCGACCTCGCGGGACACCCTCCAGGACCTCACCCGCTCCGGAGCCATGTTCGAGCTGATCGCGGCCGGCGCCCGCATCCACCAGGCGGGCTGCCTGGGCTGCATCGGGATGGGTCAGGCGCCGGCCACCGGCCGCAACTCCCTGCGGACCTTCCCGCGCAACTTCCCCGGCCGCTCCGGCACCGAGGACGACGCGGTCTGGCTCTGCTCGCCGGAGACCGCCACCGCCTCCGCGCTGACCGGCGCCATCACCGACCCGCGCGACTGGGCCGCGAGCAACGGCTTCGCCCGGCCGTCGGTGAGCGCGCTGGACAGGGAGCCGGCGGACAACGCGATGCTGGAGCCGCCGCTGCCGCCCGAGGAGGCCTCCCGGGTCGAACTCGACCGCGGCCCCGGCATCTCCGCCCTCCCCGACTTCGATCCGCTGCCCGACGCGATGGATGTGCCGGTGCTGCTGAAGGCCGGTGACGACGTCTCCACCGACGAGATCTCACCCGCCGGCGCCAGGGCGCTGCCCTACCGCTCGAACATCCCCAAGCTCGCCGACTTCACCTTCACCCGGATCGACCCCGGCTATCCCCGGCTGGCGGCGAAGCAGCGGGACATCGGCGGGAGCAGCGGACACGTCGTCGTCGGCGGCGACAACTACGGGCAGGGCTCCTCCCGCGAACACGCCGCCCTCACCCCGCGCTATCTGGGGCTCCGGGTGGTGATCGCCAAGTCCTACGCCCGTATCCACTGGCAGAACCTCGCCAACTTCGGCGTCCTGGCCCTGGAATTCGACGACCCGTCCGACTACGACCACATCCAGCAGGGCGACGAACTGCACTTCGAGGGGCTCCACGCGGCTCTCGCCCCCGACGCGGAACCCGGACTCGTCGTCCGCAACACCACCCGCCATCAGTCCTACGAGGTGCGTCACCGCCTGCCCGAGCACCGCCGCGCCACGGTACGCGCCGGAGGCGCCATCGCCGCGCTGGCCGCCGAGGTGTCCGGCGGCACGGCGGGCGGCTGAGGGGCTGAGGGGCTGCGCCGGGGCGGACGGTCTCAGCGGGTGACGACGACCTTGCCGGTGGTGCGGCCGGTCTCGACCAGCCGGTGCGCCTCGCGCAGGCCGGCGGCGGAGAAGTCGTCGACGGTCCTGGTGAGCGTGGTGCGGATCCGCTTCCGGTCCACCAGGGCGGCGACCTTCTCCAGCAGCCTCTTCTGCTCGATCATGTCGTCGGTCTGATAGATGGACCGGGTGAACATCAGCTCCCAGTGCCAGGAGATGCTCTTGGGCTTGAGCGGCAGCAGATCCAGTCCTTCGGGTTCGTCGATGGCGGTGATGTGCCCGAACGGCCGCACGATCTCGGCGAACGCCTCGATATTGCCCCGTGAGTGCGGGCTGAACAGATAGTCCACGCCTTCGGGGGCCGCCGCGGTGGTGGACGCGACGAGATCGTGGTGGTCGACGGTGTCGTCGGCGCCGAGCCGCTGCACCCACTCCTGGGACTCCGGCCGGCCGGCGGAGGCCAGCACGCGGACCCCGGTGAGTTCCTTGGCGAGCTGGATCATGATCGATCCGACGCCGCCGGCCCCGCCCAGCGCGAGCAGGGTGCCGGTGGAGTCGGCGGTCAGCCCGAAGCGGTCGAAGAGCGTCTCCCACGCGGTGATCGTCGTCAGCGGCATCGCGGCCGCTTCGGCGAAGCTCAGGGAGACGGGCTTGGCCGCCACCATCCGTTCGTCCACGGCCTGCAGGTCGGCGTTGGCTCCCTGCCGGGTGACGTCCCCCGCGTACCAGACCTCGTCCCCCACCGAGAGGGTGGTCACCTCCGGCCCGACCTCCTCCACCACGCCCGCCCCGTCGAAACCCAGGATCTTCGGGTCCTTGCCGTCCGCGAGGTCGGCCCGCGACTTCACGTCCGCCGGGTTCACCGATACGGCCCGGACCCGCACCAGGACATCGCGCGGCCGCAGCGAGGGAAGCGGCACATCGACGTCCAGCAGGCTCTCCGGGTCGTCGATCGGCAGCCCTTTGTAGGAGGCGATCGCGCGCATGGTGGTGGTCATCACGTGCTCCTTCGGACGGTTCGCCCCGTGGCCGGCGGTCGCCGGCGTCCTACCTCGTTCCGACTCCGTCCGGTCCACCGTGCGGCTCCGGACGAAACGGTGCCGACGACACCGGTCCGAGCAGAGGGGTCCGAGGAGACGGGTCCGACGAAGGAAAGTTAGCCTCCGCGCGGGCCGGGCGCCCGCGAGCGCGGCCGGACACGCCGAGGCCGCGGAAAACCCGGTGGAGCCGGGCCCTTCCGCTCCATAGGGTCGGCGGATGACCACTCGCATCTTCCGCGTCGCCGTCCGCGGTGTCTTCGACGGGCTCCGGCCGGAGCAGCGCGCCGAACTCCTCGCCCGCGCCGCGGAACACGACACGCTGCACGCGGCCTTCACCCCCGGCGGGCACCTCAGCTACGACCTCGCCGCCCGGTCGGCCTTCACCTTCCGCTTCCAGGAGTCGGGCGAGGCGGAGGAGGACATCCTGGCCGCGGCCGAACGCGCCGAGCAGGCGGCGAAGGCATGGCTGACCGAGCGCGGCTACGGCTACAAGAACCTGCGGTCCCAGGCCGAGGACCTCTCCCAGGCCCCCCTGGGCAAACGCCAGCGCCGCGCCGCGGCCCGCAAGGACGCCTGACCCCCAACGCCCGCTTCCGGCCACCCGCCCGGCAGGGGGAATCAGGACAACCCTCCCGCTTCCTCCACGGAGATCCAAACGACAGACCCTGGCATCGGCCTGAGCCGGGCGGCTCGGTCCGGCCCCGGACCCCGTGGAGGCACCTCTTGCGCGCCGGACACGTCATCTCCGCTCTCGCCGCCCTCGCCCTCGGCGCCGGCGGCCTGATCGCGGCGACCCCCGCCTCGGCCGGTCCCCAGCCGGGCGGCGCCGTGGACTGCGACTTCGCCGTCACCCACATGGGCGATCACTCGGGCTGGACCATCACCTGCTACCAGGGCTCGGGGACGTCGGCGGCGTCATGGCGTAGCCCGGCCCGAACACGGCGCCGGAGGCGAGGCTCACCCTGAAGATCCGGTGGCCCGCCTGGGCGGGCTGGGCCGCGCCTCCGGGGATCGGCGGGCTCGCTGGCTACGATCGGTGCGTGGCCTGACTCCGGCGCGCGGCAACGAGAGGAATCGATCCATGAACGACGGGACCGCGAACTATCCGGCCCACCTCGTCCCGGTCGGACATGTCGAGCCGGTGCCGCGGCGCGTTCGCGGCCAGGTCGGCGGCCGTACCGTCTTCGACACCCAGCGCGCCCTCTACCTCTGGGAATGGCCCGCCTATCCGCAGTACTGCGTCCCCGTCGAGGATCTGACCGACGCCGTCCTGATCGATGAGGAGCGGGCCGGGCGGCTGAGCCCCGGGCCCGCCCGGCGGCACAGCCTGCGCGCGGGTGGCGAGACGCGCCGCGGGGCGGCCTGGGTCTGGGCGGAGGGCGCGCCCAGCGCGATCGTCGGGACCGCCCGCTTCCAGTGGGAGGCCATCGACGCCTGGTACGAGGAAGAGGAGCAGGTCTTCGTCCACCCGAGGAACCCGTACGTCCGGGTCGACGCGGTCCGTTCGGGCCGCAGCGTGCGGGTCGAGGTCGACGGCACCGTCCTGGCCGACGCCCCGGGCGCCGTCATGGTCTTCGAGACGGGCCTGCCGACCCGCTACTACCTGGAGCGCACCTACGTGGACTGGACGCTGCTCCGGCCCGCGCCGCAGACCGTGACCGAGTGCCCGTACAAGGGCCGGACCAGCGGTTACTGGTCCTATGTCAGCGAATCGGGCAGCCACGACGACCTGGTCTGGGCGTACGACTTCCCGACCGTCGCGGTGGCGCCCATCGCCGGAAGGGTCGCGTTCTACAACGAGCGGGTCGATCTGTACGTGGACGGTGTCCTCCAGCCCCGGCCCGAGCCGCTCACCCGGGCCGACTGGGACAAGAAGCAGCGCGCCTGACCCCCGGATCGAGTGGAGTCACGGCTCGCACCGGCAGTTGAGCGCGGGTACCCCGAGCCCGGTACCCGCGCCGTCGCGGTGGCCGCCGGTTCAGAAGGTGGTGGGCGGGTTGACCACCGAGGTGGTGACGCCGGTGCCGGTCACACCCCACTTGGCGAAGATCTTGGCGTAGTCGCCGCTGGCGATCAGCTTGTTCACCGCGTCGCTGAGGGCTTTGGCGATCGGTGACTTCTTCGCGGTGACGAACCCGACCGGCGTGGTGCTGATCTGGCCGAGGTACTTGGTGTTCGGCACGTGCAGCGCCTCGTACTTCAGGCTCAGCGTCGGGCCGAAGTAGATGTCCACCTTGCCGTTGCTCAGGCCGAGGATGATCGGCGCGATGTCGTTGAAGTACTGCACCTTGTACGGGCTCTTGCCGGCCGCGGCGCACTTGGCCGCCCCGTCGGTGAGGATCTGCTGGAAGGTCGAGCCCGGACTGGTGGCGACGGTGTAGCCGCACAGATCGGTGAGGCCGGTCACCGCGTCGGTCTTGATGTCCTTGGCGCCGAGGAAGGACTGGCCGTCGTTGAGATAGGTGGCGAAGTCGATGACCTGCTCGCGGGCCTTGGTGGCGCCGAAGTTGTCCTGCCCGACGTCGTACTTCCCGTTCTGCACACCGGGGATCACGGTGGGGAAGGTGCCGTACCGCACGTCCCAGGTGACACCGAGCACCTTGCCGATCGCGTCACGCAGGTCGATGTCGAGGCCGACCGTCTTGCCGCTGGTGTCCTGGCCGCCGTGCGGCAGGCCGGAGGTGCCCACGACCCGGCTGGTGCCCAGGATGACGCTGCCGCGGCTCTGGATCTCCTTCGGCAGTTCCGCTCTCAGCGCCGGGTCGGCCTGGATCGCCGAGACGACGTCCTCGGTCGGGATCGCCGTCGACCCGGCCCCGGACGCAGCGGACGACGACGAGGACGAAGAGGACGACGAGGACGCGGCCGGCGCGCTGCCCGACGGTTGCGCGTCGGCCGTGCCGGAACCGGAGCCGCAGGCGGAGAGCAGGGCGAGGACGGCGGCGGCGCCGGTCGCGGTAAGGGCCGTACGGGACAGGGCCGTACGGGAGACGTGGCGGGCGGGGCGTCCGTCGGTCGTCACGGTCGTTCCTTTCCAGAGGTGACAAGGGCAGGGATGGCACAGGGTCGGCGGGTGCCGGCGGGTGCCGACAGGCAAGGGGGTAGCGCGAAGGGGCGGAAACCGCTGGCGAGGGTGGGAGGGACGGGAGGGAAAGGGGCGGCGAAGGTGTCAGAGCACCGCGGCGAGGAAGGCGCGGGCCCGCTCGTGGCGCGGATTGGCGAGGACCTCCGCGGGCGGGCCGGACTCGATGATCCGGCCGCCGTCCAGGAAGACCATGGTGTCGGCGACCTCGCGGGCGAAGCCGATCTCATGAGTGACCACGATCATGGTCATCCCGCTGTCGGCGAGATCCTTCATCACCGCGAGGACCTCACCGACCAGCTCCGGGTCGAGTGCGCTGGTGGGCTCGTCGAACAGCAGCAGTTCCGGTTCCATCGCCAGCGCGCGGGCGATGGCGACGCGCTGCTGCTGGCCGCCGGACAGCTGCCGGGGGTAGGAGCCCTCCCGGCCGGCCAGGCCGACCCGCTCCAGCAGTTCGCGGGCCCTGGCGGCGGCCTGTTTGCGCGGCACGCCGTGCACCGCGATCGGCGCCTCGACGATGTTGTCCAGGACGGTGAGGTGCGGGAAGAGGTTGAACTGCTGGAAGACCATGCCGACCCGGGCGCGCTGCCGGGTGATGGCGCGGTTCCCCAGTTCGTGCAGCCGGCCGTTCCGGTAGCGGTAACCGATGATCCCGCCGCCCACCTGGACGAAGCCGGCGTCCGGCCGCTCCAGGTGGTTGATGGTGCGCAGCAGGGTGGACTTGCCCGATCCGGAGGGGCCGAGCAGGACGGTGACCTCGCCGAGGCGGATGTCGAGATCGACACCGTCCAGCACCAGGTGCGTGCCGAAGCTCTTGCGCAGTCCCCTGATCCGTACCAGGGGCTCGGTGGTCTCCTCGGTCATGACAGCCCCGCCAGTTCCTTGCCGGTCCGGCCGAGCAGCGGCACATTGCCCCGGAAGAGCTGCCAGAAGCCCTTGCCGCCGCCGCGGTTGGTCCCCCGGGCGTAGTAGCGCTCGACGAAGAACTGCCCGATGGACAGCAGTGTGGTGAGGATGATGTACCAGAGTGTCGCCACCAGCAGCAGCGGGATGATCAGGTAGTTCTGGTTGTAGATCAGCTGCGAGGAGTAGAGCAGGTCCTGCACCGCGATGACGCTGACGATCGAGGTCGCCTTGAGCATCCCGATCAGCAGATTGCCCGAGGCCGGCACGATGGCCGGCATCGCCTGCGGCAGCACGATCTTGCGGAAGATCCGCACGCTGCCGAGGCCGAGCGCCTGGGCGGCCTCGGTCTGGCCGTGGTCGACGGACAGGATGCCGCCCCGGACGATCTCCGAGGAGAAGGCCGCGACATCCAGGCTGAGTCCGACGTACGCGGCGAGGATGCCGCTGAACAGATGCGCGGTCCGCACCGTGACGAAGGCGTGCCCGAACGGGATGCCGAGCGACAACTGGGGGTACAGCGAGGCGAGTTCGTACCAGAAGAGCAGCTGCACCAGCGGCGGGACGGAGCGGAGCAGCCAGACGAAGGCGAAGCTCAGCGAACTGAGGACCGGGTTGCGCGACAGCCGCATCGCGGCGACGCCGATCCCGAGCAGATAGCCGGTGGCCATCACCGCGGCGGTGAGCCAGAGCGTCAGCTCCAGCCCGTGCACGATCGACCCGTTCAGGAAGTAGTCGCCGACGGTGCCCCACTGGAACCGCTTGTTGGTCAGCACCGTGTTGACCAGCATCGCGAGGAGCACCAGCACGGCGAGGGCGGAGACCCACTGGCCGGGGTGGCGCAGCCGGACCAGCTTCGCGGCCAGCAGTTGCTCGTCGCTGGGGCGGCCGGGGGCAGCCGGTGGGGGCCCCTCGGGCGTCGGGGGCGGTGGTTCCGGCGCGGTGGAGGTGCGCGCGGAGATGTCAGGGCTGCTCATGGCGGTGTGCTTTCCGTCCCATGGGAGCGCGGCACCGCGCCGTGGACGGCGGCGTGGTGACGTGCGGGGTGGGGGCGTGGCCGGACGACGGGAGACGTGCGGTAACTCGGCGCCGGTTACGGCGCGGGCACGGTCAACAGACCGGGGATATCCCCGGACACAGTGCGCTGCTCACCCGGAGCAGGTCGACGTGGCGCCGGGCCACCATGAGCTGGGCGAACCCGCGCGGACCTGACGTGCCGCCGTTGCCGGAGCGTCGTACCTGCATGCGGATCACCTCGCCATCCCCGGGCCCCAGCGGGCCTCGCGCTTGCGGGACGTGTCCGTCCCGCCGGGTTGTCACCTGGAGCACCCCACCGCGTCGGGGGGTCGCTGGTCAGCCGGCCAGGGCTTGAGGCTGACGCTCATAACCAGGATTCACGCTAACCGCTCAGTGAGCTTTGGGCAATGCCCTGCATTCCGACGGGCGTTCGGTGACGGCGGCTTCACCAGCGGTGAACGGCCCCCGACGGGTGGGCGGGCGGACCGGTGGCACGCGGGGAGGGCGGCCGGAAGGAGGAGGGAACTACGTGGCCGGGCAGCGAAGTTGATGTGGGAAACTGTTGCCAGCCAGTCGCAGGTGGGGGGCGCCGCGGCGGCAGTCGAGAGGAGCGCAGCGTGACGCAGAACGGCTTCCGCGCCGAGGAGATCGATACCAGCAGGCCGCATCCCGCGCGGATCTACGACTACCTGCTGGGCGGCAAGGACAATTACGAGGTCGACCGCGAGGCCGGCAACCAGCTCGCCTTCGCCGCGCCCGAGGTGCGGATCGGTGTGCGGGCCAACCGCGCCTTCCTGCAGCGCGCGGTCCGGTATGTGATCGGCAGCGGCGTCCGGCAGATCCTCGACGTCGGCACCGGGCTGCCCACCTCGCCGAACGTGCACGAGATAGCCCAGGAAGTGGCGCCGGACGTACGCATCGCCTACGTCGACAACGACCCGATCGTGAACACCTACGCCAACGCGCTCCTCAGCCCGTCCGGCGCCACCAGCATCGTGCTCGCCGATCTGCGCGACCCGCGGGCCATCGTGGACCACCCCGAGGTCCGCCGGGTCATCGACTTCGGCGAGCCGGTCGCCCTGCTCCTCGTCGCCATCCTGCACTTCCTGACCGAGGCGGAGCGGCCCGAGCAGGTCGTCGCCACGCTGCGCGACGCGCTGCCGGCCGGCAGCTTCCTGGTGCTCTCGCACGCCACCGGCGACTTCGCCGACCGCACCGAGGCCCAGGCGGTCTACAAAAACGCCACCGCCACCTTGAACCTGCGCTCCCACGCCCAGATCGAGCGGTTCTTCGACGGCTTCGAACTGCTGGAACCCGGCCTGGCCCAGGTCCCCTTCTGGCGCCCCGACACCCAACCGCCCGCCCGTTCCCGCGAGATCGGCTTCTACGGCGGCGTGGCCCGCAAGACCGGCTGACCCCGCAGCGCGCCGTTCCGGGACGGGAGGCAGATGAACGAGGGAATCATCAGGATCGGTCCGGCCGGCGATCCGCCCGGCGCACAGCCTCCCGAGGACGAGATCGGCGCCTTCGTGGCAGGGCCGCCGTTCATCTGCCGCGGTCCGTCCACCGCCGTGATCGTGCCGTGGATCCAGGTCTTCTCCACCGGGCTGCTGGTCATGATCGACGTGCGCTTCCGCGCCAGTGCCACCCCGGAATCCGCAAGGCTCGAACTGCGCCGGATCATGCACGGCGACGACGAGCCGATGCCGGGACGCCTGCATGTGGAGATCGGATATCCCGACGGCACGATCACGCGGAACCTGCGCGGTCCGGAGCGGCCCTCGCCGGGCTCGCGCCAGCGATCCGCGCTGCGTCTGGGCGCCATGCAGTCAGGGCCCCGTTGGGAGCTGGTCTACTGGGTGCGTGGACTGCCTACGGGTGGGGCGGCCGAGCTGAGGCTCGGATGGCCGGACCGGCAGGTCGACTTCGCCGGATTCGGGATTCCGGCCGCGGCGGTCGGAGCTGCCGTGCGGCGCGTCCGGAATCCCTGGGGATGACGTCAGCGGCGGCCTGAGGGGGGTTTGGCGGCGAAGACCCATCGGTTGCCCGCCAATGAGTCGTTCGGTTCGGGGAGCGGGCCGCGGCCGTGGTGGCGGCTGAACTCGAAGGGCGTACGGACCGAGGTGGACCAGCCCCTGTCCGTCAGATCGCCGGCCGAGTCGGGGCGCGGGTCGGGGTCGAACAGCGCGAGCAGGTCGACCCCGATCTGGGCTTTGGTCGAGGGGTAGAGCGGATTGTCGTCCCTGCTGAGTTTCACTTCGCAGCTGTATGTGCCGCCCCCGGCCGTCAACCGGTCGACGGTGGCGATGAGTCGGCGCTCGGCGGCCGGGGGAAGGTAGAGCAGCAGTCCTTCGGCCAGCCAGGTGCTCGCGGTGGCCGGGTCGAACCCGGCGCCGATGAGCGCGGCGGCCCAGTCGGTGCGCAGATCGGCGGCGACCGGTATGCGTGTCGCCCGGGGAGCGGCCCCCATCCCGCCGAGCACACCGCGCTTGAAGGTGAGCACCTCCTCGCTGTCGATCTCGTAGACGGAGCAGCCGGCCGGCCAGTCGAGCCGGTAGGCCCGCGAGTCCAACCCCGCCCCGAGGAGGACCACTTGGCGGGCGCCCGCGCGGGCCGCGCTGAGCAGCACATCGTCGAAGACCCTGGTGCGCAGCGCGAAGTAGCGCGCCAGCCGCCCCCAGAGCGGGTTCGCCTCCCCCTGCGGGACCTCCTGCGGGCGGACCGGCCAGCTCGCGGACGCCGGCGCGGCGCGTACGAAGTGCTCCGCGTAGACATCCCGCGCCAGGGCGTCCGCGCGGTGGGTCTCGATCGCCCGGGCGGCGGCGACCATGAGGGCGGTCAGGCCGACACCCCCCTTGATCCCGGTGTTCCGCTGCTCCGTGCCGGCCATGCCGTCTCCCCCTTCGTCGTCGCGGCTCGTCGTCAAGGTCCTGGTCTTCCGGCCTTCGTCCTGGAGCTGCCCTGCCGGCGCCTTCGTGCCGGAGCCACCCGGCCCGGCGGCGTACTCAGCCCACCGGGTCCCCGACCAGATGGTCGCCGGGGATGCCCGCCTTGTCGGGGGCGTAGTAGTCCTTGATGCCCTCGACCCAGGTCCTCACCTGGATCCGGTCGGCGTCGGACGGTCCGAAGGCGTCGAACAGCGCGTCGATGTTCGGGCGCTCGAAGCCGATCGCCGTCATCAGCGAGACGAAGAGCGGGCGTTCGATCAGCCCGTCGCCGTCCGGGTCCCCCAGTGCGCCGAGCGACTCGGCGAAGTCGGCGATCGTCGCGTCGAAACGCTCGGGCGACAGTACGCAGGCGGTGTACTCGTCGAAGCTCACCCGGCCGTCGTGGTCGGCGTCCAGTTCGGCGAGCAGGGTCGTCCAGTACCGCCGGAAAGCGGCCTGCATCGCGGCCTTGGCCGGCTCGTCGGAGTCGCGGGCCGCCAGATTGACGCGGCCCGCCATGAGGGTGAAGTCGTCGGCGTCGAGATATCCGTTGCCGTTGGCGTCGAACAGGGAGAAGACGAGTGCGACACGGCTGATCGCCTCTTCGCGCATGGGTCGGTCACCTTTCTTTCACTCACCGGGGAAGCGGAGTCGGTCTGGCCGTTCCACTGTCCGGCCGCCGTCCGGCGGAACGCCCCGCCAGCGGGCCCAAGGCACCTGAAGGTGTGAACTGCGCTCATATGATGTTTACTTCACCGGCAGACGCTCGGCCCAGCGATCCCGCACATGGCCGGGCGGCGAGGGGCGAGGGGCGGCTACGACGGCCGCTCACATGACGTCCTCCAGCCGGATGGGCAGCCTGCGGTGGCGGCGGCCGGTCGCGTGGTGGAGGGCGTTGGCGATGGCGGGGGCCACCCCGACGAAGGCCACCTCGCCGGCTCCCTTGACGCCGAGCGCGTTGAGCCGGGGATCGGGTTCGTCGATGAAGTCGACCTCGATCCGGCCGACATCGGCGTGGACCGGGATGACGTACTCGGCCAGGTCGGTGTTCAGGAAGCCGCCGTAGCGCGGGTCGGGCTCGCTGCCCTCGCGCAGCGTCGCGCCGATGCCCCACACCACACCGCCGCGCACCTGGCTGAGCGCGGTCACCGGGCTGGCGACCCGGCCGCAGTCCACGACGCTGACGACGCGGGAGACGCGGACGCGGCCGGTTCCGGGGGTGACCCGGACCTCGGCGAAGTGGGCGATGAAGCTGAAGGCCGAGAAGCCGGGGTACTCCGGCCCGGCCGGGGCGGACAGACCGGCGTGCAGCCGGTCCAGGGCCTTGGCGGACTGCGCGGCGGCCCGGGTGACGGCCTCGACCACGATCCGCGGCCGGCCGGTCGCGGCGACCGCCGCGGCCAGGTCGACCGGGCCGGCGTCGGGTACGCCGAGCCGGTCGCGCAGCAGCCGCAGCGCCGCGTGGACGGCGGGCAGCGCGGTGGCGGTGCCCCAGGATCCGGCGGTCAGGTGCTGCGGCACCTGCCGGGTGTCGCCCAGACCGACCCGCACCGCGCCGGCCGGTATCCCGAGGTCGAGGGCGATCGTACGGGCCACCGCGGTGCCCAGCCCCTGGCCCATCTCGTGCCCGGTGACGTCGACGCCGACCCGGCCCTCGGCGTCCGCGCTCAGCCGGGCCACCCCGGGCGCGGCGGAGGCGCGGTAGGCGCCGGCCGCCACTCCCCAGCCGACCGCGGTCCCGTCCTCGTCGCGCATCGACCCCGGGGCCGGTGTGCGGGCGGCCCAGCCGAACAGCTCGGCGCCGCGCCGCAGGCACGCGGCGAGATGGCGGGAGGAGAAAGGGTTCCCGGTGACCGGGTCGACGGCGGTGTCGTTGGCCAGCCGCAGTTCGACCGGGTCGCGGCCGGTGGCGCAGGCGATCTCGTCGACGACCGACTCGAAGGCGAAGGTGCTGACGTGCTCGAAGGGGGCACGCATGAAGCCGGGGGTGGGGACGTCGGTCCGGGTCAGGTGCTGGGTGCCGCGGAAATGGCCGATGCCGTAGAGACGGGAGGTGACGGCGGGGTAGTCGGAGGCGAACAGGTCGTGCCGGGAGGTCTGCTGCCGGGTCTCCTGGATGGCGGCGGTCAGCCGCCCCGAGGCGTCGGCGCCCATCCGGATCCGGTGCCGGCTGGCCGGGCGGAAGCTGGCGGCGAGGAAGGTCTGGCCGCGGGGCATGACGAACTTGACCGGCCGGCCGAGCCGGGCGGCGGCCACCGCGAGCGGGGCGACATGCGGCTGGAGCCAGGTCTTCTGGCCGAAGCTGCCGCCCACCTGTGGGCTGATGACCTCGATCCGGGCCGGGTCGAGGCCCAGCACTCGGGCCAGGCCGTGCCGTACGGCGCCGGTGTTCTGGGTGCACTCGTGGACGACGAGCCGCTCGCCGTGCCATTCGACCACGGTGGCCAGCAGTTCCATCGGGGCGTGGTGCTGCGGGGCGAAATCGAACATGGCGTCGATCCGGACCGCGCTGGCGGCGAAGGCCGCGTCGGCGTCCCCCACCTCCAGGTCGGCGAACCGCGCGACGCGGCCCAGCTCCGCCCCCTGCGACACGGTCTCGGCCCCCTCGGCGTCGAGGGTGACCGCCACCGGTTCGGCCAGGTAGCGGGCCTCCACCAGCCGGGCCGCCTCGACGGCCGCCAGCAGGGTGTCGGCCACCACCAGTGCGATGGGCTGGCCGCGGTAGGCGATCCGGTCGTCCAGCAGCGGTTGCAGGCTCTGGAACCCGTAGCCGGCGCCGGTCATCGGGAAGCCGGGCGGGCGGACCCGGTCCTGGTCCAGCCGGGTGAGCACCAGGCGTACGCCGGGGACGGCCAGGGCGTCCTCGGTCAGTACCTCGACGACCCGCCCCCTGCCGATCGTGGCGGTGGCCAGCATGGCGTGCAGCAGGCCGGGCGGGGCGTGGTCGCCGCTGTACCGGGTCCGGCCGGTGACCTTGTCGTAGGCGTCCACCCGCCGGGGAGCGCCGGGCGCCGGGCCGTTCACGCGGCGGCCCGGCGTCCGGCGGCGTGCAGCGCGTCCGCGACGGTGCGGACGCCGAGCGCCACCTTGTAGCCGTTGTGCGTGCCGGGGCGGGCGCCGGCCAGCGCGGCCTGCCCGGCCTCCTCGGCGGTGTCCACGGTCAACGGACGGTCCAGCAGGGTCTGTTCGGCGGCGTGGGCGCGCCAGGGGCGGGTGGCCAGGCCGCCCAGCGCGATACGGCAGTCCCGGACCGTCCCGTGGTGGTCGAGGCGGACGGCGGCCGCCACGGACACCAGGGCGAAGGCGTACGACTCGCGGTCCCTGACCTTGTGGTAGACGGAGCCGCGCCCCGTCGCGGTGGCGGGGACCCTGATGCGTACGACGAGTTCGTCCCCGGCGAGGTTGTGGTCGCGCTGCGGTGTGTCTCCCGGTTCCCGGTGCAGCGCGGCCAGCGGGATCGTCCGGGCGCCGCGCGGCCCGAGCAGGTCCAGTTCGGCGTCGAAGGCGAGCAGCGCCACCGCCCAGTCCCCGGGATACGCGGCCCGGCAGGCGTCGCTGGTGCCCAGGACCGCGTGGCCCCGGTCCAGGCCGTCGCGCGCCGCGCAGCCGCTGCCCGGCCGGCGCTTGTTGCACGGGAACGGCGGGCCGCCGCGGAAGTACCCGCACCGGGTGCGCTGGAGCAGATTGCCGCCGACCGTGGCGCGGTTGCGCACCTGCGGGGAGGCGGCCTTGGACAGGGACTCGGCCAGTGCCGGGTAGTCGCGGCGCAGGACCACGTCCTCGGCGACATCGGCCATCAGCGCGCCGGCCCCGAAGAGGAGTTCGTCCGGCCCGGCGGTGTCGAAGCCGGCCAGCTCCGCGAGGCGGTGGACGTCGACCACGGCCGCCGGCCGCTCCACACCCAGCTTCATCAGGTCGTAGAGCGTGGTCCCGCCGGCCAGCACACGGGTGCCGGGTCCGCCGGCCGCCAGTGCCTCGACGGCCTCGGTGAGGGTGGCCGGCTCCGCGTAGCCGAAGGGTCGCACCGGCTCAGTCCTCGCTGCCCGCGCGGGCGGCCTGCCGGACCGCGGCCAGGATCCCGGCGTAAGCGCCGCAGCGGCACAGATTGCCGCTGAGATACTCCCTGATCTCGTCGTCGTCACGGGTGTGGCCCTCGGCGAGGCACGCCACCGCCGACATGATCTGGCCCGGGGTGCAGTATCCGCACTGGAGGGCGTCATGCTCGATGAAGGCGCGCTGGACCGGGTGCGGGGTGCCGTCGGGTCCGGCGAGCCCCTCGATGGTGGTGACGGCCCGGTCCCGTACCTGGACCGCCGGGGTCAGGCAGGACAGGACGCGGCGCCCGTCGAGGTGGACCGTGCAGGCCCCGCACTGTCCGTGGTCGCAGCCCTTCTTGGCACCGGTCAGTCCGAGCCGCTCGCGCAGCACGTCCAGCAGCGACTCGCGCGGGTCGAGCGGCAGCAGCACCGCCTCGCCGTTGACCGCGCAGGCCACCTCGACGACCTCGGCGAACCGCGGTCCGAGTTCCGTCGCCGCTGACGTCTCCCCTGCCATGGACTACCACCCTGACTCTCGTACGGAAGGTCGGAGGCGCCGCAAGTGCCGTACGTTCCGGCGCTGTCGGCGCTGTCGGCGCTGTCGCCGGTTCACGGATCGCGCCGCGGCACAGCGCCGAGCGTGTCGACCAGCGCTGTGACGACGCGTTCGAGGATGGGCCGGGAGGTGGCGAAATTGAGCCGGACGAAGCCGCGGCCGGCCGCTCCGAACACCCGCCCGTCGCTGAGCGCGATCCGTCCGTGCCGCAGCAGGTGCTCCGCCGGGTCGTCGAGCGGCAGGCCCCGGCAGTCGAGCCAGGCCAGGTAGGTGGCCTCGGGCGACCGGTGCCCGACGGCGGGCAGTTCGCGGTCCAGCACGCCGGCCAGGAAGCGGCGGTTCGCGTCGAGATAGCCGACGAGTTCCCGCCGCCAGGGGTCGCCCTCGGTGTAGGCGGCGATGCTCGCGGCGATACCGAGGGTGCTCGCCCCGTGCCGGCGGTGGAAGGGCACGGTACGCCAGCGCGCCACGTCGCCCTCGTTGCTCAGCACCGCCTGGGCGCACTTGAGGCCGGCCAGGTTCCAGCCCTTGGAGGCGGAGGTGAGCGTGACGGTGTGGGCCGCCGCCTCGGGCGAGACGGAGGCGTAGGGCACGTGCTCGTGCCCGGCGTAGGTGAGCGGCGCGTGGATCTCGTCGGCTATCACACGGGCGCCGGCCTCCGCGACGGTGCGGCTGAGGGCCAGCAGTTCGCCGGAGGTGAGGACCCGCCCCGAGGGGTTGTGCGGATTGCACAGCAGTACGGTCCCGGCGCCGGCCGCCAGCGCCGCCCCGATCGCCGGGAGGTCCAGCGCGGGCCGTCCGCTGTCGGAAGTCAGCGGCACTTCGACCACCTGCCGGCCCTGCGCGGCGGCGACCTCGAAGAACGGCGGATAGGCCGGGGTCGGCACCACGACGGCGCTGCCGGGGCGGCTGTAGAAGTCGATGCCGAGTCCGATGCCGGCCAGTACGTCGGGCAGCAGGAAGATCCACTCGGCCGGGACCGGCCAGCCGAAGGTCCGGCCGAGCCAGTCGGAGCACGCGACCGGCAGCCCGGTGCGGATGTCGCGCAGCGGGTAGCCGGTCTCGCCGCGCTCGACGGCGTCGTGCAGCGCCCGGCGGACGGCGGGCGCGAGGGGGAAGTCCATCTCCGCGATCCAGGCGCCGAGCACGCCGGCGCCGTGCCGCCCCCATTTCAGGGTGCGCCGGCTCAGGAGCTCCTCGATCCGCACGTCGTCGAATCCGGGCGGGACGGGCGGCGCGGGCGGGCGCACGACCTGGGCGGGCGGCGCGGGCGCGGGCGCTCCGCTTGACTCGGCCGGTGCGTCGCGGCCGCCCGGCGGGCTCTTCGGCATTCCCCTCCCCTCCCGGATGTCGCTGGTGATGTCGGCGGTGGTGCCTCAGTGGTGGAACAACCGCAGCCCGGTGCGGACCAGTTCGATGCCGTGCTCCGCGCAGGCCGCCTCGACGTCCGCGCTGCGCCGGGCGCCGCCGCCCTCGACGATGTGGCGGACGCCGTGCCGGGCCGCCACATCGACGTTGTCCCGGAACGGCAGGTAGGCGTCCGAGGCGAGGGTGCACGGTGTGCGCCCCGGCAGCCAGTCCCGTTTCTCCTCGGCGTCGAGCGCCCGGGCCGGCTGCGGGAAGGCGGCGAACGCGGCGGTCTCTTCGGGAGTGAGGTCGCCCTCGACCAGCCGCATCACGCCGTTGACCCGGTCCTGGAGCGAGCCGCCGTCCGGAAAGCGGGTGGCCGCCACCAGCGGATGGCGCCGCAGCCGCCACCGGTCGGCCTTCTCACCGGCCAGCCGGACGCAGTCCACCCGGGACTGCTGGCCGGTTCCGACGCCGATGGTGGCGCCGCCCGCCACGTACACCACCGAGTTGGACTGCGCGTGGCGTGCCGCGATCAGCCCCAGGACGGCGTCGCGGCGCACATCCGGGGAGAAGGGGACATCCTCGCCGAGTGCCCGCTCGTCCAGGACGAGCGGGTCGGCGTCCTGCGTGATGCGTACGCCGAAGACGTCCCTGACCTCCTGTTCGGGCGGCTTGTGCGCGGGGTCCATCCGCAGGACGAGGAAGGCGCCGCGTTTCTTGCGGGCCAGCACCGCCAGCACCCCGGGCTCGTAGTCCGGCGCGATGACGCCGTCGGAGACCACCCGGGCCAGCAGTCGCGCGGTGGCCATGTCGACCGGCTCGGACAGGGCGACCATGTCGCCGTAGGAGGAGCGCGGATCGCAGTCCCGGGCCCGGGCGTAGGCGCTCGCCAGGGCCGAGGTCGTGTCCTCCAGCCGGAAGGTCGCCCGGGTCACCGCGTCGAGTTCGCCGGCGACGGCGGCCCCGGCCGGGGAGACGTGCTTGATCGACGCGGCCGCCGGCCGCCCGAGGGCGTCGCCGGCCGCCCGGACGAGCTGCCAGCCCTGCAGGGCGTCCAGCAGGTTCAGCACGGACGGGGCGCCGGCCAGCACCGAGAAGGGCAGCGGCCCGCCGTCGGGTGTCGTCGCCCCGGCCGCCGCTTGTTGCGGGTTGAGGCCGTATCGCAGTCGAAGGCTGGTGTGGCCGCTGGACATGCGTGCTTCTCCCCTGCCGACATCGGATGGTCCGCCGGACCGGTGCCGCGGCCGTTCCGCCGGCCGCCGGCCGCCGACTGCCCGGCGCGGACGTGGCGGCGGAACGGCCGCGGGGGCGGATCTCCGGCCGGCGCGCTACCGAACGCGCGCCCGGCTTCCGAAGACAGCGCCGGCGCGACACCGCACGCCGGGCGGGAATCTCCGGGCCACCTTCGGCCGCCGTAATGGACCCTCGTTGGGAATTCGGTTGGTACGGGATGCCCAGGGTGCCACCGGTTGTCGCCCGGCGGCTACCCCCGATAGTCCTACTGTCGTTTCTATCGGGGCGACACCTTTCCGCTATCGTCCGTTTTCGCCAGCTTGGTCGGATTCTGGGGATGGCCGGTATTCATCCGCCGGAATTAC
Source organism: Streptomyces polygonati (assembly GCF_042650325.1). Classification (NCBI taxonomy): domain Bacteria; kingdom Bacillati; phylum Actinomycetota; class Actinomycetes; order Kitasatosporales; family Streptomycetaceae; genus Streptomyces; species Streptomyces polygonati. Next base: position 21,415 of record NZ_JBHSBB010000018.1, read on the forward strand.
TCTCGGCGCACTCCGGCCGGGCGGCCCGGAAATGATCGACGTCTCCTTGCCTCGGCGTCCCGCCCCTGGCTACGATCATCAGTCCGTGCGCCGGTGCCCGGAATGGGCGGACGGCCGATAATTCTCCACACGAGGGCCGCCGAAGAAAATGACGTCCGATCTCCCCGGCGCCTCCGCCGGGCCGCACAGCCCGTCCTGGTCATGGACCTGGTGGTCGCGGTTCTCGCTCGTCTACCTCTGCGGGGTGCTGGCGGCCACCGGCCTCGGCAAGATGGCGCCGGTCTCGGTGCAGATGCGGGCCTCGCTCGGCCTGTCCCTCGACCGGATGGCGCTGGTGACCAGTTCGATCACGGCGGTCGCGGCGCTGTTCGGCATCCCGGTGAGCTATCTCGTCGGCCGGCTCGCGCTGCGCTGGGCGCTGCTGGGCGGCTGCGTCGTCATGGCCGGTGCCGGGTTCACGGAGTCGCGCGTGCACCATTTCGGGCCGATGATCGCGACCCGGCTGGCGGAGGGCGTCGGGTACGTCGCCGTGGTGGTGGCCGCCCCCGCGGTGATCATCGCGATGGGCGACGGCGTACGGCGGATCACCGCGCTGGCGGTCTGGGGCACCTTCTTCCCGGTCGGCCTCGCGCTGGGGCTGTTCGCCGGCGGCCTGGTCTCCTCGGCGATCGGCTGGCGGGGCTGGCTGGCCGTGCAGGCGGGCACGCTGATCGTCGTGGGGGCCGCCGCCGTCGCCGCCCTGGGCTCCCCCGGCCTGGAGGACGCCGCCGCCCCGGTGGCCGCGCCCGAAGCGGCCGGCCCGGCGGGGGCCAGGTGGCCCACGCTGCGCCGGCCGGTGCTGCTGGCCCTGGGCTTCGCCACCGCCAGCGGCACGATCGTCGCGGTCGTCACCTTGCTGCCGACCTATCTGCACGAGTCGCTGGGCGCGTCCACGGCGACGGCGGGGACGCTGACCGGGGTGGTGTCCCTGACCGGCACGGCCGGCGGCTTCCTCAGCGGCTGGCTGCTGCGCCGCGGGGTGCCGGCCCGTCAGGTCTTCGCGGCCTCCCTGCTGATGCCGCTGGGCACGGCGCTGGCGTTCCTGCACTCCGGCGGGATCGTACTGAGCGCGGTGGGCGGACTGCTGGTCGCGCTGGCCAACGAACTCGTGGTGGCGGCGGCCTTCGCCACCATCCCGACGGTGGTGTCCACCCCGGCCGACATCGGCCTCGCCAACGGCCTGCTCGCCCAGATCGGCAGCCTCGGCTCACTGGCCGGACCGCCGTTGGTGAGCCTGGCCCTGCTGGTGGCCGACGGCTGGTGGGCCGTCGCGCCGACCGTCCTGGTGGTGTGCGCGGCCGGCACCGTGCTGCTGCGCGCGTCGGTACGGCGCCCGGCCGTCTGAGCGCCGGCGCGCGGCCGGCCCCCGTCGAACCCGCCGTCGAACCTGCCGTCGAACCTGCCGTCGAAGCCGCCGTCGAAGCTCCGGTCGAATCGGTGATCGAACCCGCGCTCGAACTCGTGGTCGGAGAGCTCCGCTTCCGGCTGACCGAATACGATCCGTGGACGGCGCTTTACCGGTCGGGCCAGCGAACGATATGAGCCAGAAGATAACCCGCTCAGTGACAGTATTGCCCTCGACCGGCACGCGAGTATGCTGAGCCGCGTCAGCACCCAGGCACATCGGACATCATCCTTGTGCCGGTTCATTGCACATCTTCGGCGATCATCAGCGATCATTCATTGACGACCATCCCGTATACGGCCGTGACGCCGTTGCGTTGAGCAGCCGCAGTGGCTGCGGAATTGTCATCGAGCGCTCGGAGGCGGTGACAGCTTGTGCCTCATTTGGATTCCGGGTCCACCGAAAAACTGCGCGCGGAAACCAGGGAATGGCTCCGTACCCATTGGCGCGACGACCTGACGATCGGCGCGTGGTGGGGAATGCTCGCCGAAGCCGGTTACGCGTTTCCCACCTGGCCGGTCGGATGGGGCGGCCTCGGTCTGCGCCGCTCGGAGGCCCGGCCGGTCGCCGAGGAGATCGCCCGGGCCGGCGCAGTCGGCCCGCCGGGCGGGGTCGGTCAGATGGTGGGCGGGCCCATCCTCATCGAGTACGGCACGCCGGAGCAGCGGCGCCGCTGGCTGCCCGCGCTGGCCGCCGGCGCGGAGTCCTGGTGCCAGTTGTTCAGCGAGCCGGGCGCCGGGTCCGATCTGGCCAGCCTCCAGCTGCGCGCCGAACGGCACGGGGAGCGCTGGCTGCTGAACGGGCAGAAGCTCTGGGCCCGCGAGGCCGAGGGCGCCGAGCGGGGGCTGGCCCTCGCGCGGACCGACTCCTCCGTGCCCAAGCGCGAGGGCATCACCCTCTTCGTCGTCGATCTGGACCAGCCGGGCGTCGAGGTGCGGCCGATCCGGCAGATGAACGGGCGGGCCTCGTTCAACGAGGTGTTCCTCACCGATGTGGCCGTCACCCCCGACCGGGTCGTCGGCGAGATCGGCGGGGGCTGGCCGCTGGCCCTGGCGAGCGTGTCGTACGAGCGCGCGGAGGTCGGCGGCGCCGGGGTGCTGCGCCCCACGCGGATCGCCGCGCCGGGCCACCGGGCCGGCGGGCTCGACCGGAAGATCCGCGAACTGACCGAGCGGGCCCGGGCCGACGAGCGGCGCGAACCCGCGGTGCGCAAGCCCCGTACGCCCGCGGCGCTGATCGCGCTGGCACTGGAGGTGGGCCGCTCCACCGACCCGCTGGTGCGCCAGCGGCTCGCCGCCGTGCACGCGATGGCCGAGGCCGACCGGCTGCGCAACCTGCGGCTGCGCTCCGCCCGCCGGCAGGGCCGCAAACCCGGGCCCGAGGTGTCCCTCGGCAAGCTCGTCGGCTCCGAGGTCGGCCGCCGGGCCCGGGACATCGGCCTGTCCGTGCTCGGCGCCGAGGGGATGCTGACCGGTGCGGGGACGACCGGCGGCGGGGCGTTCCAGCAGATGGCCCTGTCCGTCCAGTCGCTGTCCATCGCCGGCGGGACGGACGAGATCCAGCGCAATCTGGTCGGCGAACGCGTCCTGGGGCTGCCGCGCGAGCCCGAGGCCGACCGGGATGTGCCGTTCCACCACCTACGGGTGGGAACCCAGCAGGAATGACCCGTCCGGCGGGACGCGCCGGCGGCAGCCAACCGATGGAGGGGCATGGACGGGAACAGCTACTGGAATCCTCGCCATGAGACCATGCCGAGGCGGCAACTCGAGGCGCTCCAGCTCGCCAAGCTCAGCCGGGCGATCGGCTGGGCGCTCGATCGACCGGGCCTGCAGGGCCGGCTGCTGAGGGAGGCGGGTGTCTCCCCGGATCGCCTCACCAGCCTGGCGGACCTGGAGCGGATCCCCTTCCTGACCCGCGAGGCGTGGATGGACACGCAGCTCGCGGCGCCCCCGTACGGCGAACTGCTCGCCGCTCCCCCGGACACCGCGATCCGGCAGCACGTCACCTCCGGCACCACCGGACGCCAGCCCATCCGCGTGCTCGACGGCATGAAGGACTGGGAGTGGATCGCCGAGATGTGGTGCTACGCGTTCTGGGGCTTCGGCGTCCGTCCCCGCGACCGCGTCTTCGTCGCCTTCGGCTACGGCGGCTTCATCGGGTTCTGGGGCGCCCACTACGCCTGCGAGAAGATGGGCTGCCTGGTGCTCCCCGGCGGCAACATGACCACGGAGGCACGGCTGCGCTCCATGGTCGACAACGGGGCGACGGTGCTGTGCTCGACGCCCACCTACGCGCTGCGGCTCGCCCAGGAGGCCCGGCGGCTGGGCATCGACCTGGTCAACGGCCCGGTCGAACGCGTCATCCTGTCCGGGGAGCCGGCCGGTTCCATCCCCGCCACCAAGCGCCTGATCGAGGCCGAGTGGGGCGCCCGCACCGCGGACACCGCGGGCATGACCGAACTCGGCACCGTGGTGATGTTCGAGTGCGAGGCGCGGCCCGGCGGCTGCCACATCATCGAGGACCACTTCATCGAGGAGGTGGTCGACCCCGACTCCGGACGGCCGCTGCCCTACGGGGAGTTGGGCGAGCGGGTGGTGACCTCCTTCGGCCGCGGCTTCATCCCGCTGATCAGATACCGCACCCGGGACCTGGTGGTGCGGACGCCGGGCGGACGATGTCCGTGCGGCCGGACCTGGGACCTCTACGACGGGGGGATACGCGGCCGGGTCGACGACATGCTGCTGGTGCGCGGCACCAATGTGTACCCGCGGGCGATCGAGGCGATCGTGCGCGAGTACCCGGAGATCGACGAGTTCAGGATCCGCCTCCACACGGTGGACGGCATCCGCGAGGAAGTCGAGGTCCAGATCGAGGTGGCCGGCCGCGGCGCCGCCGACGGGCGACTGGTCCCGGCGCTGGCCAAGTCCCTGGCCGAGGGCACCGGAGGGCTGCGGATCGGCGTCCGCGAGGTGGCCGCGGGCACGCTGCCGCGCTTCGAACTCAAGGCCCAGCGGGTGCAGGACGACCGGATCGTCATCGGGAGCGGTCGGGCCAAGGAGGCCGTGACGTGAGGAACGCGCTGGGAACCGAGCTGACCGCGGCCCAGGAGGAGCTCGCCGACGTCTACCGGGCGGTGCGCCACCTGGTGGTCGACCGGGCGGACGAGCTGGCGCCGTACGAGGCGCGCAACGCCATGAAGGCGCTGGCCTGCCTGTGGCAGATCGTGAACGGCCTCGACCTGGAACCGGAGCAGCTCTACCGTGCCGGCGTCTGACCTGGCGCCGGCCGGGGTGGACGGCTGCCGGATCGGGGTGGGGCTGCCCTCGGCGGTGCCCGGCGCGGACGGCGGGCTGCTCGTGGAGTGGGCGCGCCGCGCCGAGGAATGGGGCTTCGGCTGCCTGGGCGTGCTGGACCGCGCGGTGTATCCCAGCTTCGACCCCCTGGTGGCGCTGGCGGCCGCGGCGGCGGTCACCGAGACCGTGGAGCTGGCGACCACCATCCTCATCACGCCGCTGCGGCAGCCGGCGATGCTGCTCAAGCAGATCGCCTCGCTCACCGCGCTCGCGCCCGGCCGGGTCGTCCTCGGTGTGGGCACCGGGGCGCGCGGCGACGACTACGAACGTGCCGGCACGTCCTGGGCGGGCCGGGGCAGGCGGCTGGACGCGTTCCTGGGCGAGGCGGTGCGTTACTTCGACGGCCCGGCCGCCGGCGAGCGGACGGTGCCGGCCGCCCGCCCGGCGATCGTGGTCGGGGGCGGGCGGCCGGCCGTCTTCTCCCGGATGGCGCGCTGGGGTGACGGCTGGATGTTCGGTGGCGGTTCGCCGCGCGCGTTCGACGCGGGCCGGGCCGCCGCGACACGGGCCTGGGCGGCGGCCGACCGGCCCGGCCGGCCCCGGCTGTGGGCGATGGACTACTACGCGCTGGGCGACACCGGGCGGGGCGCCGCCTATCTGCGGGACTACTACGCCTTCCTGGGACCGCACGCCGCCCGGGTGCTGTCCGGCAGCCTCGGCACCGGCGCCCAGCAGATCCGGCACCTCGCGCATGTGTACGCCGACCTGGGCTGCGAGCGGCTCGTGCTGTTCCCGGCCGTCGCCGATCTCGGCGAACTGGAGCGTCTGGCCGAGGCCGTACCCCGGCTGGACCGCCAGGCCGCGTCGTCCGGCACGGGGGTCTGAATGCGGGTGCGGGTGATCGGCGGCGGACCGGCCGGACTGGTGTTCGCGCAGACGTACAAGAGCGCCGCGGAGCGGGCCGAGGTGGTGGTCTCCGACCGCCTCGGCGGGCGGTGCCCGCGCGGCCTGGGCGTGCTGTTGTCGGAGAGCACCCGGCGGCGGCTGCACGAGGTCGCGCCCGAGGTGTACCGGGAGCTGGAACCCTCCTTCGTCCGCTGGGACATGCTGGAGGTGCGCCGCGGCCGCGAGCGGATCTCGATGCACGGGCACGACTACGCGGCGGTGTCCCGGCGCCGTCTGCTGGCCGCGCTCGGCGACCGGTGCGAGGCGGTCGGCGTGGTGCTGAAGACCGAGGACGTGCGGCGGCCGCCGGACGAGGCGGACCTGGTGGTGGTCGCGGAGGGCATCGGCAGCGCCGGCCGGGAGCGGCTGGCCGGGCAGCTGGGCGTCAGGCGGCGGACGCACACACCGCGGTTCTTCTGGTTCGGCACCGCGAAGCTCTTCCACTGCCTGACCTTCGTGGTGCGGGACGGGCCGGTCGGGCTGTTCCAGGCCCATGCCTATCCGGTCGACCACGAGACGAGCGCGTTCATCGTCCAGTGCAGCGAGCGGAGTTGGCTGGAGGCCGGCTTCGACCGGGCCACGCCGCAGGAGGCCGCGGTCCGCTGCGCGGAGATCTTCGAGGACTGCCTGGACGGCGAACCGCTGCTGGCCGGCGACCAGGACTGGCGGCGGTTCACCACCGTGGGCTGCTCCCGCTTCTCGGCGGGGAACACGGTCGTGGTCGGCGACGCGGCGCACACCGTGCACTGGTCGATCGGCTCCGGCACCAAAGTGGCGGTCGAGGACGGCGCCGGCCTGGCGCGGGCCCTGGTCCAGGCGCCGACCCTGACCGAGGGGCTGGCGCAGTACGAACTGGCCCGGCACGGGCCGGTCGAGCGCCTCCAGCAGGCCGCGGCCCGCAGCGCCGACTACTTCGACCACCTCGACCGCCACCGCGCGCAGCCTCCCGCGCTGCTGGCGTTCAACCTCTTCACCCGCAGCGGGCGGCTGACGTACACCGGCATCCGGGACCGCGACCGGCACTACGCGGACCGGTACGAGCGCTGGTTCGCCGGCCGCGGCGGCGGCGTGGGGACAGATCCCGTGGCCGGCCCGAGCGGGGGCCCGGACGCCACCGCGCTGCTCACCCCGCCGCCCGGCCGCACCCCGATCGCGGTGCGCGGCAGGGTGCTCGCCAACCGGGCGGTGGTCCGGGTCGCGCTGCATCCGTCCGGCGGCGACCCGCTGGCCCGGGTGGCACGGGCCGCCGCCGGACGGCCCGGTCTGCTGGTGCTCGACCGGCTCGCCGTCACCGCGGCCGGCGCCTGGCAGGGAGCGCCGGTGCTGGACGAGGCCGGCGCGCCGGCGCTGGCCCGATGGATCGGCGCGGCGCACGAGCACGGCGCCGGCGCGGTCGCGGCCGTCCTCGACCACGCGGGGCCCTCCGCCGGGCGGGGCCGTGCGGACGGCGGGCGGCTCGACCACCGGCTCGGCGCCGGCGCGGTGGCCGCCTCCGCCCTGCCCGCTGGCGGCGCCGGCCGTACGCCCCGCGCACTGCCCACCGGTGAAGTGGACGGCTTGCTCGAGCAGTTCACCGCGGCGGCCGGGCGGGCACTGGCGGCGGGCGCCGACGCGGTGCTCGTCAATATGGCGCACGGCAATCTGCTGGCGACCTTCGCCTCGCCGCTGCTGAACCAGCGCACCGACGCGTACGGCGGTTCCCCCGCCCACCGCGTCAGGCTGCCGGCGGCCGTGACGGCCGCGGTCCGCCGGGCGCACCCGGGCGCGCTGCTCGGCGCGGTGGTCTCCGCCCACGACGGGCTGCCCGGCGGCGGTTCGGTCACCGACGCGGCGGCGCTGGTGGCGGCGCTGGTCCGGTCCGGCGCCGACATGGTGGTGGTCGAGGCCGGCCAGGCCACCGACGAGGCGCTGGTGTGGTCCGACCAGGTCGCGCTGCTCGGCTTCGCGGACGCGCTGCGCGCGGCGGGCGCGCCCGTGGTCGTGCTCGGCGGCCTGACCCTGGACGCCGACGAGTTGAGCACCTGTGTCGGGGCCGGCCGGGCCGACCTGTGCGTGATGGAGCGGCTGTGAGCGGGGAAGCGGGCCTGACGGGCGAGGGCGGGCTGCTGGCGGTGGCCGCGCTGCGGGCGGCCGGCGTGGACACCGTTTTCACGCTGTCCGGCGGCCATATCTTCTCGCTGCTGCACGCGGCGGCGCGGGACGGGATGCGTATCGTCGACGTCCGCCACGAGCAGACCGCCGTGTTCGCCGCGGAGGGCGCCGCCAAGCTCAGCCGGCGCCCGGGTGTGGCCCTGCTGACCGCCGGGCCCGGCGTGACCAACGGCGTCAGCGGTCTGGCGACGGCCCAGGCCAACGGCTCGCCGCTGCTGGTGCTGGCCGGCCGCGCCTCCCAGCGGCGCTGGGGCTCCGGTTCGCTCCAGGAACTCGACCATGTCCCGCTGGTGGCCCCGCTGACCAAGCGCGCGGCGACCGTGACCCGGACCGACGAGATCGCCGCCGAGGTGGGAGCGGCGCTGCGTACCGCCGCCGCCCCGCACCGGGGGCCGGTCTTCCTCGACATCCCGATCGACGTCCTGCACCAGCGGGCGAGCGTGCCGCCGCCGTCCGCCGGACCGGCCGCGCCCCCGGACCCCGGCGATCCGGACGAGGTGGCGCGGGCCGCCGCGATCGTGGCCGCCGCGCGGCAGCCGGTGCTCGTCGCGGGCGGCGACGTGTGGTGGGGCGGCGCCTGGGCGGCGCTGCGCCGCTGCGTCGAGGCGCTGCGGGTGCCGGCCTTCATGAACGGGCAGGGGCGCGGCGCGCTGCCTCCCGGGCACGAACTCGCCTTCAGCCGGACCAGGGACGCGCTGAAGGAGGCGGACGCGGTGGTGGTCGTCGGTACGCCGATGGACTTCCGGCTGTCGTTCGGGCGCTTCCCGCAGGCGCGGATCGTGCACATCGTGGACGACCCGGGCCGCCGGGCGGCGCATGTGCCGGTGGCGGCGGCGCCGGCCGGCGACCTGGCGGCGATCCTCGACGCGATGGCGGTCTGGCCGGGCGCCCGGGACGACCACGCGGAGTGGATCGGGCGCCTGCGCGACCGGGAACGCGCGCGACGGGCGGCGGAGCGGGCGGAGCTGGAGTCGGCGTCCTCGCCGATCCATCCGGCGCGGGTGATCGGTGAGTTGGGCGCGCTGCTCGACCGGGACGCGATCGTGGTGTGCGACGGCGGCGACTTCGTGTCGTACGCCGGGCGGCTGCTCGACTCCCATCAGCCGGGCTGCTGGCTCGATCCGGGCCCGTTCGGCTGCCTGGGCGTCGGGCCGGGCTACGCGGCGGCGGCCCGGCTGCTCCACCCGGACCGCCAGGTGGTGCTGCTGCTGGGCGACGGCGCGTTCGGGTTCTCGGCCGGCGACGTCGACACGCTGGTCCGCCACAAGCTGCCGGTGGTGATGGTGGTCGGGAACAACGGCATCTGGGGACTGGAGAAGCACCCTATGCGCAAGCTCTACGGTTCGGACGTGGCCGCCGACCTGCGGCCCGACACACGGTACGACCTGCTGGTCCGCTCGCTGGGCGGCGACGGCGAGACGGTGCTCCGCCCCCAGGACATCGCCCCGGCGCTGAAGCGCGCGTTCGCCTCGGAGGTGCCCTATCTCGTCAATGTCCTCACCGACCCGGATGTGGCCTACCGTCGTTCGGCGAACCTCGGATGAGCGGCGGCGGAGCGGGTGGCCGGGGGCTCCAGTTCGGGGTGCTGCAGTTCTTCTCCTGGCCCGGCCGCAGGGTGCCGCTGACGACCGTCTACCGCCGGGCGCTGGAGCGGATCGACCTGATGGAGCGCTCCGGGGTCTACGAGGCGGTGTGGCTGGCCGAGCACCACTTCACCCCGTACTCGGTGTCGCCGTCGGTCAGCGTGATGGGCGCGCTGGTGGCCGCCAGGACCGAGCGGCTGCGGATCGGCACCGCCGTTTCGCTGGCCGCGATGTACCACCCGCTGCGGCTGGCCGAGGAGATCGCCCTGCTGGACGTCGTCTCCGGCGGGCGGGTCAACTGGGGCGCCGGGCGCGGCAACGACCCGGGCGAGTTCCAGGTCTTCGGGCTCGACCTCGACCGCAGCTACGCGCTGTTCCGGGAGAACGTGGACATCGTCGTACGGGCCTGGCAGGACGAACGCCTCACCTATCACGGCGACTTCCACACCTTCGAGGACATCGAGGTGCTGCCCAAGCCGCTGCAGCGGCCGGGGCCGCCCGTCTGGCTGGCGTCCTCCTCGCCGGACGCCATCGCCTGGGCGGCGGCGGCCGGTTACTCGATCCTCATGGACCCGCACTCCCCGCACACCGGCATCGGCGCCAAATACGCGGCCTATCGGGACGGTCTGGCGGCCGCCGGCCACGCCACCGAGGGCCGGGTCACTCCGATGGCGCGGCTGATCGCCGTCGCGCCCACCGACGAGGAGGCGCGCGCCGTCGCCCTGCGCGGCGCGCAGTGGACGGTGGCGTCGATGAGCGACCCGGCCCGGCGCAGGCTCTCCAAGGGCATCCGCGCGGCGGCGCCGCCGAAGGCCGAACACGGCGAGCACGCGGGGCAGGAGCGGCGGTCGCGGGCCGAGCGCTATGTCGACGAGGTGGTCGTCCACGGCAGCCCCGAAAGAGTGGTGGACCGGATCCGCGCGCTCCAGGAGGAGATCGGCCTGCACTACCTGCTGTGCGCCCCGCTGAGCCACAGTTCGTTCGTCCTGCTGACGGAGGAGGTGATCCCCAAGTTGCTCCGGTGAGGCAGGCTGGAACGACCGAACTGCGAAGAGGGAAAGGGCAGCTGATGGACAGCCAGTGTCTACTCGTCGACGGCGACGACACGTTGTGGGAGAACAACATCTACTTCGAGCGGGCGATCGAGGACTTCCTCGATCTGATGGCCCACGAGTCGCTGACCCGCGCCGAGTTGCGCGGCGTCCTGGACGAGGTCGAGACGCGGAACTGCGCGGTGTACGGCTACGGCGCCAGGAGCTTCGTCCGCAGCCTGCACGACTGCTACCAGCAGGTGCACGACCAGCGGGCCTCCGACGACCACGGGCGGGTGATCACCGAACTGGGCGACCGCATCCTCCAGCAGGCGCCGGTCGTCATCGCCGACGTACGCGAGACGCTGGCGTACCTGCGGGGCAGGCACCGGCTGATCCTGCTGACCAAGGGCGACTACGACGAGCAGGCGGCGAAGGTGGAGGCGTCGGGCCTGCGGCCGCTGTTCGAGGACGTCGTCATCGTCGAGGAGAAGACCACCGGCACCTACACCACCGTGGTGGAGGAGGCGAAGGCCGATCCCGACCGGACCTGGATGATCGGCAACTCGCCGAAGTCCGACATCATCCCGGCGCTGGAGGCCGGGCTGCGCGCGGTCTACGTCCCGCACCCCGACACCTGGGTGCTGGAGCGGCGACCGGTGCCGGTGGCGCCGGACCGGCTGCTGTCGCTGGTCCGCTTCGCCGAGTTGGCGGAGCACTTCTGATGCCGCGCCCCCATCTGGCGGCGGTCGGCGACGCGCTCGCCGACATCGTGGTGCCGGTCGGCCCGGAGGTGTGCGAGCGGCTGGGCGTCGCGCCGGGGGCGGCCGCCTTCGTCTCCCGGCCGGCCCTGGAGGAGGCCGCGGCCGGCCTGACCGGACCGGCCGGACCGCCGGCCGTCACGGCGGGCGGCAGCGCCGCGAACACCTGCGTCACGTTCGCGGCCGCCGGGGGGCTGGGCACACTCGTCACCGCCTCGATGGGGGACGGCCTGAGCCGGGCGGTCCGCGACGACCTGCTGGCCCGCGGCGTCCGGGTACCGCTGGCGCCGGTCCGGGAGGGCGCGACCGGGCGGTGCCTGGTGCTGCTGCTGCCGGACGGCGACCGGGCGTTCATGATCTGGCAGGGCGAGCCCTGGCGGCTGCGGACGCTGCGCGAGGGGCTCGACGCTGCCTTCAGCGGCGGTCCGCGCTGCGACGGAGTGCTGGTCGAGGGCTATCTGCTGGCCGGGGACGACGGGATGGAGGTGGGCCGCACGGCGGTGCGGCTCGCCGCCGCCCAGGGCGCGGTCCCGGTACTGACCCTCTCGGACAGCGCGCTGGTCGCCGCGCACCGGCCGCGTTTCGAGCGGCTGCTGGCGGACGGGGTGCGCACGCTGATCGGCAACGAGGCGGAGATACGGGCGTTCACCGGCGCCGACGACGCCGAGGAGGCCGCCGCCGCGCTGGCCGGCGAAGGCGTGCTCGCCGTCGTCACGCTGGGCGGTCGCGGCGCGCTCGTCCACGGTCCGGACGGCCGGCACACGGTGGCCGGCAGCGGCGCCGCGGTGACCAGCGCGCTGGGCGCCGGGGACGCGTTCGCGGGCGGATTCCTGTCGGGCCTGCTGTCGGGCCTGCCGCATCCCGGCTGCCTGGCCCTGGGCAGCGCCAGGGCCCGCGCGGTGCTGGACGTGCGGCAGGCGCGCGCTCCGGTGCGGCAGCCGGCCGGAAGGGCGTGATGGATCCGGACTCCTGACGCACGGGGACAGCCGGCCGGCCGCCGGGAATTTCTCGCATTTCTCACCGACTGGCAGGGCGGATATTCCATGCCCTTTTCCGAGGAGGTCGCGGATTATTTTCCACCCGCCACCCGGTCTTGCTCCGCGCGTGCGGCTCTGATATTCCTGGCCAGGCGACCGTCGTTTGTCGAGAGAACGAGAGAACGAGAGAAGAGGATCGCCCTCATGACGATTACCGTGCGCACCGAAGGAATCGGCCCCTCGGCGGTTTTCGCCCTGCCCTGGCTGGTCGCCGACGAACTCGGCTACTTCGCCGAGGAGGGAATCGAGGTCGAATTCGTCCGGAACCGCGCCGAGCAGGTGCTGACCGAGCCGGTGGCGGACCACGAGCTGGTCGACTCGATCCGCAACCACGTGCCCTTCGAGGAGGGCCAGGTCGATGTGTACCGGGCCTGCGAGTGGGGACAGATCCGGCGGGCTGCCGACAGCAGGCGCGGGGCGAAGATCTTCGGCAAGCGCTCGTCGGTGGCGGTGATGGCGCTGATGTCGGCCCCCGGATCGCCCTACACCTACCCGCAGACGCTGGCCGGCGAGCCGATCGCCGTGAGCTTCCACAACGGCAATCACTACGCGGCCATCCAGATGCTGGAGGGCTTCCTGGAGGCCGGCGAGATCAAGGCAGTCGGCTATCACACGATCGACGGCTACCGCGCCGTGCAGGCCGGTGAGGCCGCGGTGGTGGCGCTGTCCGAGCCGTGGATCACCTTGGCCGAGAAGCAGGGTTTCCAGAAGGTCATCGAGACCCACTACGCCGGGCTCGAACTGGCCGCGCCCAATTTCGACCACGACGTGTATCTCGGCTGCAACCGGGCGATCACCCGCGCGGTGGCCGACATCAACGCGGACAAGCGGGCGTATCTGCATTATCTGATCGACTCGCTGCCGGCGGTCTTCGCCGGCGAGATCACCCCGGCGGACTTCCACCTGCCCCGGCTGCGCTATGTGAAGCCGGAGCCGTACACCCACCTGGAATTCGAGAAGGCCTATTCCTGGATGCGGCGCTGGGGACTGATCGAATCCGGGTCGCGCTACGAGGACCTGGTGTTCCCGGGGCCCGGCACGGAGGCCGACGCGGAAGCCGACGCCGACGCCGCCCGCTGACCGACCGACACAGGACGAGGGAGGACAGATGACCGAGCCCATCTCGCCGGAATGGGGCGTGCGCGTCCGGACGGGCTGCCGTGTCAGTTTCACCTTGATCGATCTCAACGGGGAGAGCGGCCGGCGCAACGGCATGGCGTCCATGGCGCTGCGCTCCCCCGGCCTGGAGGCGGTGGTCCTGCCGTCCGACGTCAGCACGGTGGAGGCGGACGAGAACGGCTCGGCCCACCTGGAGGCGGTATCGGCGCTCCTGGAGCGGCTGCGCGAGGAATGGCAGGGGCCGCCCGCCCGTGTCGTCATCCGCAAGGGGCTGCCGCCGCACACCGGGTTCGGCTCGGGCACCACCACCGCTGTGGCGGTCGGCCGCGCGTACGCCCAGTTCGCCGGCCAGTCGGTCGCGGTGGCCGACATCGCCAGGGCGGCCGGGCGGGCCGGCACCTCCGGCGCGAGCCCGAACCTGATCGAGCGCGGCGGCTTCCTGGTCGACGGCGGCCATCTGAACCCGGAGGACTTCGCCGAGGACCCCAAGCGCTATCTGGTCCCCACCCGGTACGCGGGCGGCGGGCGACGGCCCCCGGTGCTGATCTCGTCGCCGTTCCCGCAGTGGCCGATCCTGGTCATCATCCCGAACGGGAACCAGATGCACGGCGAGGTGGAGCGGGAGTTCTTCGCCCGCACCCTGCCGATACCGGCCCAGGAGGCCCGGCGGACGGCGCACGCAGTGCTGATGAACCTGGCGACCTCGGTACTGGAGGCCGACTACCCGTCCTTCTGCCGGGCGGTGAACTTCCTGACCTACGAGAGCTACTTCAAGCAGAAGCAGATCGAGATGCAGTCCTCGGAGGTGAAGATCCTGCTGGAGGAGGCACGCCGGGGGCCGGAGATCGACGCCATCGCGATGAGCTCCGAGGGCCCGATGTGCTATGCCTTCACCCGCCGCCCGCGGGCGGCCGTGCAGCGGCTCGCAGAGATGCGCGCGTCGGGCGTGGTCCGCGACTTCTGGTTCAGCGGGCCGCGCAACGTTCCAGCGTCCGTCGACTGGGTGCCGGCCCTCGACGACGGGTCCCTCCAGTCCCTCGTGGACTGAGCCCGGCCCGGCCGGCCCCGCCTCCACCGAGCAGCACCCCCAGGGAGGGAACAGTGCCGAAGAGGTTCTCGACGAAGGATCTGGTCGCCCGGGAGGAACCCACCGACACCCGCGGCGGTCTGGGCTCCTTCACCTTCACCGACGACTACTCCGTCTTCCACTTCGGGAAGATGCCCGACCGCGTGCCGGACAAGGGCGAAGCGTGCTGCCGGATCGCCGCCTTCAACTTCGGCCTGCTGGAGCGGGCCGGCGTCCACCACCACTTCCGGGGCTTCCAGCCGCCCACCCGGATGGAGTTCGTCCTGCTGCGCGTCCTGGACCCGCGGCTGCGGACGCTGACTCCCGGCGACGTCAACCACCTGATCCCGCTCCAGGTCATCTTCCGCAACACCGTCCCGGAGGGCTCGTCCGTGCTGCGCCGGCTGCGGCTGGGCCGGCTGACGCCACAGGACATCGGGCTGGCCGAGCCGCCGGAGCCCGGGACCGTACTGTCCCGCCCGCTGGTGGAGTACACCACCAAACTGGAGGAGATCGACCGCTTCGTGGACCGGGCCGAGGCCGCCGCGATCGGCGGGCTCGACGACGGGCAGCAGGCCGAACTGGAGGCCCGCACCCGGGAGATCGACGAGATCGTCACCGCGCACGCCCGCGGCCTCGGGCTGCTGCACGCCGACGGGAAGGTGGAGTTCGGCCGGGACGACCGGGGCCGGCTGATGCTGGTGGACCACGCGGGCACGCCGGACGAGGCCCGGCTGCTGCTGGACGGGGCGCATGTGGGCAAGCAGGTGCTGCGCGACCACTACACCGCGACCGGGCTGCAGGGCAGGGTCGAGGAGTGGGTACGGGAGGGCCGGCCGCGTTCCACCTGGCCGGCGCCGGAGCCGCTGCCGCCCGAACTGGTCGAGCTGACCGCCGAGATGTACCGGTCGCTGTGCGAGGCGTGGACCGGCGTCAAGGTGTGGGGGGCGCAGGACCTGGACCGCGTGCTCGCCCGGCTGGCGGAGGTGGCGCCCGGTCCCCGGGAGCGGGGCGCGGCGGGGCCCGGCACCTCGCGGAAAGGAATGTCATGAACCTGATCACCAGCTGGCGGGCCCGCACGCCCGCCGAACCGCCGCCGTCCCCCCTGCCGGACCTGCCGGGTCCGCCGCGGGCCGCCGAAGCGCTTCGCCGCCGGGCGCTACCACTCGATCGTCGCGGCGAGTGCGCCCGACCGCCTGGAGGTCACCGCCGTCACGGACGAGGGAGTGGTGATGGCGGTGGAGCGCCGGAACCTGCCGGTCGCCGCCGTCCGGTTCCAGCCGGAGCCGATCCTGGGCCTGCGCGGCGGCATCGGCCATCGTGTCGTGGAGGCGGTGCTGCGTGATCTCCTCGCGGGCTGACACCGAGTCGGACGGCTCTCCCGCGCCCCGGCCGGCGGAGGAACCGTCCGCCGGCCCCGGGGCGGACGGCGGCCGTTACCTGGTCACCGCCGACCGCGTGTGGGACGGCGTGTCGCCGGAGCCGGTGGGCGACGGATTCGTCCTGGTGGAGGGCGAGCGGATCGGGGCGGTGGGACGGCGGGCCGACCTCGGCGAGTTGGCCGATCTGCCGCGGGTCGAGCTGCCCGGGGCGACCGTGCTGCCGGGCCTGATCGACTCCCATGTGCATCTGACCCTGTCCGGCTCGGCCACGCCGATCCGCGACTTCAAGAAGGACGCCCGGGCCGGCTCGGCCGCCCTGGCGGTGCGCGGCGTGCGGAATCTGCGGCGCGCGGCGCTGGCCGGGGTCACCACCGTGCGCGACCTCGGGACGCCCAACGACGTCGCGTTCGCGTTGCGTTCGGCGGTGGCCGAGGGACAGCTGCTCGGGCCGCGGGTGCTGACCAGCGGCCGGCCGATCACGGTCACCGGCGGCCACTGCCACTGGTTCAGCCACGAGTGCGACTCGCCCACCGAGATCCGGGTGGCCGTGCGGCGCCAGGCCAGGGACGGCGCCGACTGGATCAAGCTGATGCTCAGCGGCGGCAATCTGACCCCGCGCACCAACCCCGGCAGACCCCAGTTCAGCGCGGAGGAGGTGCGCGCCTGCGTGGAGGAGGCCGACCGGCTCGGCCTGCCGGTCGCGGTGCACGCCTACGATCCGCACAGCATCCGCCGGGCGGCGGACACGGGAGTGCGCACGGTCGAGCACTGCCTGTTCGAGACCGCCGACGGCATCGCCTTCGACCCGGCCACCGCGGATCTGATGGCCGCCCGCGGTATCGCGTTCGTCCCGACGATCAGCGGCGCTTACCAGCGGATGCGGAGCGCCGGGCCCGGCGCTCCGGACCTGATCGCGCCGCGGTTCCGCGCGCGGCAGGACCTGATCCGCGAGGTCTTCCGGCGGATGATCGCCGCCGGGGTGCCGATGGTCGCGGGCTCCGACGCGGGCGTGCCGCAGCGCGCCTTCGACGGTCTCCCGGCCGACCTGGGCGCGTTGGTCGGCGCGGACGGCATGGGGCTCGGCTGCCGGGAGGCGCTGCGCTCGGCGACCTCGGTGGCCGCGGCGCAGCTCGGCCTGGCGGACGCGGGCGTGCTGGCGCCGGGCCGCCGCGCGGACCTGCTCGCGGTGGACGGCGATCCGCTGCGCGACATCGGCGCGCTCGTCCGGCCGCGGTTGGTGCTGGCGGCCGGGCGGGTCGCGCTGGGGCCCGGCGGCAGCGGACCGGGGGCGACCTGGTGAGGCCCCGGCGGACCGCCGGACCACAGGCAGAACCCGAAAGGAGCAGCACATGAGATTCGGCATCTTCTTCGAGCTGTCGGTGCCGCAGCCGCTGGCGCACGGCGACGAGGTCCAAGCCTACCGGGACGCGCTCGAACAGAGCAGGCTCGCCGACGAGTTGGGGTTCTCCACTGCCTGGGCGGTGGAACACCACTTCCTCCAGGAGTACTCGCACTGCTCGGCGCCGGAGGTCTTCCTGACCGCGGTGGCCATGTCGACCCGGCGGCTCCGGGTGGGCCACGGCGGGGTGGTCTGCGTGCCGGGGATCAACCACCCGATCCGTGTGGCGGAGCGGGCCGCCGCGCTCGACATCCTCTCCGGCGGCCGGCTGGACATGGGCACCGCCCGCGCGTCGACCATCACCGAACTCGGCGGCTTCGGGGTCGATCCCGACACCACCAAGATGTCCTGGGACGAGTTCGTGCACATCCTCCCCCGGCTGTGGACCGAGGACCGGGTGGGGTACGAGGGAGCCACCTTCTCCTTCCCCGAGCGGCCGGTGGTGCCCAAGCCGGTCCAGGACCCGCATCCGCCGCTGTGGGTCACGGTGACCTCGCCGGGCACCGAGCGGGACGCGGCAGACCGCGGGCTCGGCTGCCTGGGCGTGGCCGCCGCGGGCTTCAAGGAGCAGGAGCGGCGCACCGCCGAGTACCGCAAGCGGATCCAGCACTGCACGCCGGCCGGCAAGTCGGTCAACGAACAGGTGGCCACGATGAATTACCTGTTCTGCCACCCGGACGACGAGGTGGCCGGCCGGGTCGGCGGCGCGATGTTCGCCGCCTTCGGCATGCTCAACAGCAATCTGCTGTGGGCCAGGGAGGTGTACCCGACACCCTCCTACCGCTCGCTCGGCAATCTCGCCGCGGGCAGCGTCGCCCAGGTCCGCGACGACGACCCGGGACGGCGGCGCCCGGTGCCGGAGGGCGTCGCGATCGGCGATCCGGAGCGGATCGTCAAAGCCGTCAAGGTGTGGGAGTCGGTGGGTGTGGACGCGATCAACTTCCTGCTGAACACAGCGAATCTGATCCCGCAGCAGGACGTGCTGGACAGCATGCGGCTGTTCGCCGCCGAGGTCATGCCGCACTTCGCGGAAGGCGGCCGGTGATGCTGAGCGGAACAGCCGACCCCGAGGCCATGGCCGCCGGCGCGCCCTTCGTCGCCGCCCCCGCGACCGAGCCGGTGGTGTGCCGCGGCGCCGAACTGCTCCAGGCGGTCTACGAGGTGCGCTCCGCCGGCCGGCAGGACCTGCTGCCCCCGGCCCTGCACCCGGTGAGCCCGCCGGCGGTCACGCTGACGGTGCTGCGGGCCGAGGAGAGCGACATCGGGCCCTTCACACTGGCCGAGACCCGGATCATCTGCCGCAGCGGCCCGCGCAGCCGGGGCCTGCACGTGTCGTGCTTCGTCCAGGGCGAGGAGGCCGCCCGGGTGCTCGCCGAGCGGTGGGGCTACCGGGTGCGGGCCGCCGAGGTGGAGCTGCGCCACCGCTACGACCGCTCCACCGCCGAGGTCCGCCGCGACGGCCTGCGCCCGCTGGTGCTGGACCTCCTCGCGCCGCGCCCGCTGTCGGCGGGCGACCTGCAGTTCACCGACGCCATGCACCTGGTCCGGACGCCCGCCGGGACCAGGCTCCTCCAGGTCGAACGCGCCTACCAGGTCCGTGCGGCCGAGCGCGGCCGGCCGTCGCTGGCGGAGTTCGACGGCGCCGCGTGGGGCGAGTCCAGGCTGCGTCCCACGCAGCCGATCTCCGCGGTGTGGGCGGCCGCCGACGTGACGATACGGCCGGTGCGCTACGTATGCCGCGCCGATGTCGGCGCTCTGGAGGGGACGGAACGCATTGGCCAGTGACGACACTCCGCCGGCGGCCCGCTCGCCCCATCTCGACGGCCACCGGTACGCCGCGCCCATGCAGAGCGCGGCGTCCGGGCCGCTGCGGGGACTGCGGGTGGCCGACCTGACCCGCGCGGTCTCCGGGCCGTTCTGCACCATGATCCTGGCCGACCTGGGCGCCGAGGTGATCAAGGTCGAGCCGCCGGCCGGCGATCTGCCCCGGTTCAGCGGCCCCTTCACCGTGGACGACACCGTCCGCGGCTTCGGCGGGCTGTTCGGCAGCATCAACCGCAACAAGCAGGGCATCGTGCTGGACCTCGGCCGGCCGGCCGACCGGGAGACGCTGCTCCGGCTGATCGACAGCTCGGACGTGGTGGCCGAGAACTACCGCTCGGGTGTCATGGAGCGCTGGGGGCTGTCGTACGAGACACTGCACGAACGCAATCCGAAACTGGTGTACGCCTCGATCCGCGGCTTCGGCGACCCGCGCACCGGCCGCAGCCCGTATGTGAACTGGCCCGCCTACGACGTGGTCGCGCAGGCGATGGGCGGCCTGGTCAGCATGACGGGTGCCTCGCCGCAGGAGGCGGTCCGCACCGGTCCGACCATCGGCGACCTGTATCCCGCCACGCTGCTGGCCATCGGCATCCTGGCCGCGGTCCTGCACGCCCGGGAGACCGGCGAGGGCCAGCTGGTCGACGTGGCGATGGTGGACTCGATCGTCTCGTTGTGCGAGACGGCGGTGTACCGCTACTCCTACACGGGTGTCGTCAGCCGGCCCACCGGGAACAGCCATCCGCAGCTCGTACCGTTCGACATCTACCCGACGAGCGACGGCAAGTGCGCGATCGCCGCCCCCACGGACAACCACTGGAAGATCCTCTGCGAGGTGATCGGGCGCCCCGAACTCGCGGGTGACGAGCGGACGTCCACCAACGGCGGCCGGGTGGCGCACAGCGCGATCGTGCAGGAGGCGATCGCGCGCTGGACGGCGGAGCGGACGACCGCCGAGATCGCCCGGGAGCTCGGCGGCCGGGTGCCGGTGGGACCGGTCAACGACGCGGCCGACCTGTTCAGCGACCCGCACCTGCGGGCCCGGGAGATGCTGGTCGCCGTGGACCAGCCCGGTGGCGGCCGTCCGGTGGTGGTGCCCAACACCCCGATCCGCTTCACCGCGACCCCGTCGGGCGTCTACCGGCGTCCCCCGCTGCTCGGCGAGCACACCGAGGAGGTACTGGCCCGGCTGGCGGCGCGGACGGACCCGCGGCAGCCGCCGGACGGCGCCACCGGGCCCGGTTGAGGCACGGAGGGAACGGCCCGGCGGTTGTCGCGGTGGTCCGGCGCGATCGGTCGGCCGTCGGGTCGCCGGTCAGGCGCGGCGGCCGGTCAGCGCGAGCAGCCGGGTCTGCGGATCGTCGGCCGGACCGGCCTCGACATCGGCGAAGCCCAGCTGCTGGCGGAGCTGCGGGCGGGCGGTGAGCAGTTCGGCGCAGGCCTCGACCAGGTCGGCCGGCAGCAGCGGGTCGCGGCCGGCCGCGACACCGAGGTCCCACCCGTGGATCAGCACGTCGATGAACCGCTGCCGCGCGTAGACCCGGCCCGGCCTGGCACCGTAGGACAGCGGCCACAGCCGCTCCATCGCGTCATCCTCGGCGAAGGCGTCGGTGGCGGCGACGACCGAGGCCTCGTGGGCGGCCACCGGGTCGTCCCCGAGCAGATCGCCGTCCAGGCCGGTGCCGACCTCCTCGATCGTCCTGCCGCGCCCGAGTTCTCCCACCCAGAGGTTGCCGGAGACCAGATGGTTGACGAGCTGCCGTACGTTCCAGTCCTCGCAGGGGGTCGGTGCCTGCCACTGGTCCGGGCCGACGGCGGTGACGAACCGGTGGGTCGACCGCAGTGCTTCCGCGTGCAGAGTACGGATATCCATGCCGATATCATATGACTTATACGGACCCGCTGAACCCGCTCCGGCGTCAAGTATCAGGCGCCGTCGGCGGGTTGGGCGAGCACCCGGTGGATCGAGCGGTCGTAGGCGGCGGTCCGGTCGAACGCCTTCGCGGCCAGCGCCCGGCGCCAGGCCGGATCGGTGGCGGCGACCCGGCCGTCCGCCGCGGCCAGCGCGGCGAGCACCTCGGCGTAGTCGGCGGGATCGACGACCGGCAGCACATGGGCGTGGTTCTTCGCGGCGGCCCGCACCATGGCCGGGCCGCCCACGTCCACCGAGTCCGTGGCGGCGCCCGGCGCGCCGCCGGCCGCCAGGTCGGTGAAGTTGCACACCAGCACGTCGATCCGCGGTATGCCGTACGCCTCGGCGTCGGCCTCGTCCGCCGGGTGCCCGCGCCGGTAGAGCAGGCCGCCGAAGATCGACGGATGGAAGGCGCGCACCCGGCCGCCCATCAGCTCGGGGACGCCCGACAGGTCCCCGACGACGATCGCGGGCACCCCGGCCGCGACCAGCAGCTCGGCCGTCCCGCGTGTCGCCACCACCAGCGCGCCGAGGTCGCGCAGACCGGCGCCCAGCTCCACGATGCCCGTCTTGTCGGTCACCGACAGTACCGCGTACATCCTCGGACCTCCGCTGGATCGGCTGGGTGCGACTGAGTGCGACTGGGGTTCGACCCGGTTCGGCCGGGTCCGGCTGCTTCCGGACCGCGGGGCTTTCCGGCGGGCGTGCCGCGGCCGGGGCGCTCCGCTTCAGACGAGCAGGGACGTCACCCGGGACAGCGTCTCGCGGACGTTGGCCTCGGCGACGGCCTCGTGCGCCTCGGCCGGCGACATCCAGCGCAGCGGCGCCTCGGCGTGCTCCGGACGGGCGGTGTCGGGAGCGCCGGTGGCCAGGACGAACCGCAGGTCGGCGTGCTCGTGCGCGGGTTCGCGGCTGTTGGCGGGGACGGGGACGACCACCACGTGCCGCAGCCCGGCATCCGGCCAGGGCGCCAGATCGGCCAGTCCGGTCTCCTCCCGCCCCTCCCGCAGCGCGGTGTCCAGCGGGTCGTGCTCCCCGTCGTCGGCGTGCCCGCCGACCAGCAGCCATGAACCGTGACGCGGGTGCCAGCGCAGCAGCACCCGGCCGCTGTCCGGATGGACGATGAACGCGGAGGCCGTGACGTGCACGGGCGCCGACCGCGCCCACGGATCACCCTCGGCGGCGGCCAGCGCGAGCACGCGCTCGACATCGAGGCGCTCGGCCTCGGACCGGGGGCGGTGACGGGTGAGGACGTCGAGAAGTGCCTGACGGGTCGTGAGCATGGGACCGATCCTAGTGACGCCGGGTACGGGGGACGGCACGCTCCGCCCACCGGCCGGGTCTCCTGCCGGGGGCCGCCCGGACCGGCCGGGGACGGCGCCGGGCCCGCGCGGTCGGCGGCGCGATCGACGGCCGCCCCGGAGGGCCGCGCTACCACGCGCGCGGCCCGGCGCCCGGCTCCTCGGGGAGGCCGAGGAGGCGCTCCGCGACGGCGTCCCGGAGGAGTTCGCCGGTGCCGGAGCGGATGGTCTCCGCCCGGCCCGCCAGCAGGGCATGCTGCCAGCGGCCCGCCGGGTAGCCGTCGCCCTCCGGTCTGACCAGGCCGGCCGCGCCTGTCACATCGAGCGCGATCTCCCCGAAGCGGCGCCGGTATTCGGCGCTCAGCAGTTGCGCGACCGCCGGGTCGGCGCCCGGGGTGCCGCGCGTGGCGGCCCGCCGGCCGTACAGCCGCAGCGCGGTGATCCGGGTGTACGCCCAGGCCAGCCGGTCGCGCACCAGGGGGTCCTGTGCGGCGCCGGTCTTCCCGGCTTCGCGGACCAGGTCCCAGAACTCCTCCTGGAAGCCGAGGTCGGCGCTCGCCGCCCGGCCGGCCCGTTCGTACGCGAGGGCGGTCACGAGCGCCGGCCAGCCGCCGCCGGCACCGCCCGGGCCGCCGACGATGTCGCTGAGCGGGGCCCGCGCCCCGTCGAATTCCAGCTCACCGCAGTCCGCGCCGCCGTCCGCCAGCTGTACGGTCCGCCGTGCGACGCCATTGCCCGGGTCCAGTCCGACCACGACGAGGGTGAGGCCGCCGGTCCCGGGCGCCGCCGGATCGGTGCGGCACAGCACCAGGGCCCGGTCGGCCCGTTCGACCCCCTGGACCCAGGACTTCCGTCCGGTGAGGCGGAGTTCGCCCGCGCCGTCCTCCGCCACTTCGCCGCGGGTCCGGACGGACGCCAGGTCGGACCCGTGGCCGGCTTCCGCGAACGCCACGCAGTAGGTGTCCTGACCCGAGACGATCCGCGGCAGCAGGCGGTCCTTCTGCTCCTCGGTGCCGTGCGCCAGCAGGACCGGGCCGACCACCCTCTCCCCCGCGCCGCGCCTGATCCTCGGCAGTCCGGCCCGGGCGAACTCCTCGTCGAGGAGCAGCGACTCCGGCGCGCCGAGGCCCGATCCGCCGTAGCGGGCGGGCCAGTCCGCGCAGATGAGTCCCGCGTCGAGCAGGGCCCGTTCCCAGTGCGCTGCCGCCGGCGCCGGCCAGGCCTCAGGGCCGGTGGGCGCCGCCGGGGCGTGCGCGCGGATCCACCGCCGGGTCTGCTGCCGGTACCGCTCGGCGGCGCCGGTGGACGGGGTGTCATCGGACGGGTGTCCCACGGTCGTGTCTCCCCTCATGGCGCCGGTCCCGGCGCGGCGGTCCCGGGACGCCGGGACCCGGGCCCCGCGTGACCGCCCGGGCCGAGCCTCAGATGCCGATGCGCTGGGCCAGCAGTTCGCGGTGGTACGCGGCGTCGCCGAAGAGCAGTTCGCTGCTCTTGGCCCGCTTGAAGTACAGGTGCGCGGGGTGTTCCCAGGTGTAGCCGATGCCGCCGTGAATCTGGATGTTCTCGGCGGCGGCGTGGAAATACGCCTCCGAGCAGCAGGACTTGGCCAGGCTGGCCATGGCCGGCAGTTCGTCGTCGTCCTGCGCGACCGCCCAGGCGGCGTACTCCGCCGTCGACCTGGCCGCCTCCACCTCCAGCAGCATGTCCGCGCATTTGTGCTTGATGGCCTGGAAGCTGCCGATCGGCCGGCCGAACTGCACCCGCAGCTTGGCGTAGGCCACCGCCATGTCGAGTACCTTCTGCGCCCCGCCGACCTGTTCGGCGGCCAGCGCGACCGCCGCGAGATCGAGCATCCTGGAGACGGCGGGCCAGCCCCGGCCCTCGGCGCCGATCAGCCGGGCGGTGACCCGGTCGAAGGACAGGACGGCCAGCTTGCGGGTCTGGTCCAGGGTCGGCACCGGTGTGGCCGTCAAACCGGCCGCCCGGCCGTCTTCGACGGGTCCGCTCCGGCCGGCCCGGCCGGCCCGGCCGGCCCTCTCGACCGCGAAGACCGATGTGCCGCCCGGCGTCCGGGCGACGACGAGCACCAAATCGGCCACATGGCCGTCCAGCACATAGTGCTTCTCGCCGCTGAGCCGCCAGTGGCCGGACCCGGTCCGGGTGGCTTCCAGGCCGACGCCGGCCTCGGTCCACAGCCCCGACCGCTCGGCGAGCGCCACCGTGGCGAGGGTCCGCCCGGCGGCGATGCCCGGCAGGTAGTCGGCCATCGCGGCCTCGTCACCGCAGGAGAGCAGCAGACCGGTCGCGAGCACCGCGGTGGAGAAGTAGGGGGCGCACAGCAGTGCGGCGCCCATCTCCTCCAGCACGACGCCCAGTTCGATGAAGGACGAGCCCGCGCCGCCGTAGCGCTCCGGCACCACCAGGCCGGTGAGCCCGAGCCGGCCGGCCAGCAGATCCCAGACGTCCCGGTCGAATCCCTCGGCGCTCTCCATCAGACGCCGGACTTCCCGCTCCGGCGACTTCCTGGTGAGGAAACGGCGTACCACCCGGCGGAGTTCTTCCTGGGGGTCCTCGAAAGGGAGGCTCACGACCACTCCCGTCGGATCAGGCGAACGGGGGAAGTACATCGGCGTACCGATCCTGGCTTTGGCCGCGGGGGTTGTCAACGGCCCGGACAGGCCGCCGCGTCGTTTTCGGGCACGCAAGGGCCTTTCTCGACAACCTCTTCAATTCCGGGGTATTTCCCGGCCATTGGTTTCGGCCATTGGTCCGGCCATTCGTCCCGGCGCCGAAATCCGGCGGCGCGGTGAACCCGTCGCGGAAGTGGGCGGCGGGAGATCCTCCGCCGCCCACGCCCGCGCCGCGGGGCTCAGGGGCTGACGCCCCAGGTGATGCGGTAATCGCACTCGCCCGAGCAGGTGAGCACGCTCGTCGCGTCGTCGTTGACGTACGAGTACGCGAAGGGTTCGGCCTTCTTGAAGACCGCGGCGGAGTCGATCGGCCAGGTCGAGGGAACACACGCCGGGCGGCTGGCGTAGGCGCCGGTGCAGCAGGTCTGGTCGGTGCCGAGGACCAGGCAGGCGCTGAGGCAGGCGACCACCGCGCCGTTGCGGATCCGCTGCATCGCCTTGGGGCAGCTGGCGTTGGCGTCATGGGTGCAGCCGGCCGCGGAACAGCCGTTGGCGTCGATCTTGTCAGCCGAACTGCCGCCGGAATTGTTGATCCACATCGGCAGGTTGTTGCCTTCGACCAGGCTGACGTCGTAGAAGTCCATCCCGTTCCAGGCGTTGAGGTTGAATTCCGCCAGCGTGGAGGGGAACTCTCCCCAGGTCTTGCCGCATTGGAAATGGCCGGCGCAGTCCCCGGTCAGGCAGTGCCCGTCGCCGGCCGCATTGAAGACGCAGCCGGTACGCGCCCACACCCGTACGTCCCAGTGGTCGGGGATCAGGAAGCTCAGGCTGGCGCCCGGCGCGAGGACCCATCCGGTGGCCTCCACCGGGTGTACCGGGTCGGCCGCGATGGCGGGCCAGATCGTCTGGTTCAGCCGGTTGACGAGGGTGAGGGTCCGCTCCCCCGGGCCCGGACGGGGCGCCGCGGCGGTGGTCCCGGTGTTCGTTTTCTTTCCGCCGGTCGCACCGCCGGCGGCGCTGCCGGCCTTGTGGGCCGCCGGGGTGCGCGAGGGGGAGGGTCGCGGTGTCGGCTTGGCCGACGTACGGCTCGGGGTCGGACGGGCGGACGTCTTCGTGGCGGAGGGAGTGGCCGTTACGGCGCTGGACGCGCCGCCGTCGGGCGCGATGCTCGGTGAAGCCCCCTTGGCGGCGACCGCCGCCCCACCGCCCGTGCCGCCGTCCCCCTGCGCACTGGCGAGGAACACGCCGACGACGACCGCGAGGCAGGCGAAGACCCCCACGGCGGCGAGACGGAGGCGGCGGTTGGCCCGCCGGCGGCGCCGGACCTGCCGACGACCGGGCAGCGCGGGCCCGTTCGGCTCGCTCATCGGTTCACCCCGGCCGCCGCGAGCCGCCCGGAGTCGGCGGCGGCTCGTACGGGCGCCCGGTGCACAGCAGTTGCCCGCAGACGAATATGCATCTCGCGACTCTCCCCAACGGTTGGTCCGGCCCCGGCGGCCGGTGCCCTCACGCACAGGAGACCGGCTCCCGCCGGGCCGGATAACACAAAACGGGGATCGCCCACGAGCCGCGCTTCGCGAACGCTACTGCCGCGCCCGCCAGTCGGTGACCCGGTCGACGACCGCCGGGTGAGCGGTCTGGTCGGCGGACTCGTCGAGTGCGGCGGCGGGGGGAAGGGCGGCGGGCAGGCTCAGGGTCATGGTGAGGCCGCCGCCCGGGGTCTCCTCGGGGAGGAGGGTCGCGCCCATGGCGTCGGCCAGTGCCCGGGCGAGGGTGATGCCGAGGCCGGTTCCGGCCTCACCGTCCCCGGAGTCGGCGCCGTGGCCGACGACCCGGAGTTCGACCCGGCCGGCGTGGGTGCTCGCGGTCAGCAGCACATTCTCGTCGGCCGGGCTGTGGTGCTGGACGTTGGAGATCACATTGACCAGGATCCGCCGCATCATCGCCGGGTCGGCCAGCGCTTCGGGGACGCCGTCCGGGATGCGCACGTCGACGTGATGGCAGGAAGGGGCCAAGCCGTCCAGGGCGTCGGGGACGAGGTCCTCGACGGCCAGCGGCTGGGCGTCCACGCCGAGTGTGCCGGCCTGCACCCGGGTCACGTCCAGGAGGCTGCCGATCAGCCGGTCGAGGCGCCCGAGCGATATCTTCGCCGCCGCGACGAGCTGGGCTGGGTCGTCGCCGGTCGGCGCGGTGCCGGTGCCGGTGCCGGTGCCGGTGCCGGTCAGGCTGTCGACGGCCGGCTGGGCGGCGGCCAGCGGAATGCGGAGCTCACGGCCGACCTCGTTGAGCAGCGCGGTACGCGCCCGGTCCGCCTCGGCGACGGGGCGGAGGCGCTCGGTCTCCTCCTCCAGGCGTCGCAGGCGCAGCGCGATGGCGGCCTGCACCGCGTAGGCCTCCAGGACCCGCCGGTCGGCGGCGGCCAGCGTCCGGCCGCGCAGGATCAGCGTCAGTTCCTCGCCGACCGGGATGTCGACGTCGCCTTCGTACGGGCTGGCGCACGGCTCGGGCCCGGCGCACGCCGCGATCCGCCAGTGGCGCGGGTCGCGCTGGCGGTCCGGCGTCAGCGGCGCCCCGGGCCGGTGTTCGAGCAGGGCGGCCGAGGCCAGGTCGAAGGTCTCCAGGAGCCGCTCCAGCAGCGCTTCCGGACTGCGCTCTCCGCGCAGTCCGCCGCCGGCCAGCACCGACAGCACCGCCGCGTCGGCGGCGGCGCCGCTCGGCTGGCGGCGCTTGGTTCCCTCCCGGCCGCCGGAACCGGACTGCCCCAGTCCGGCCTGCTCATGGGTGACCAGATGGACGTCGATCGGCCCGGAGCGCGCGGTGGTGGTCATCCCGACGCCCGGCGAGAACATCTGCCCCAGCCGCCTGCGGCGGGAGACGCCCAGCACCAGCTGGGTCGCGTTCACCGCCCGTGCGAAGTCGAGCAGCGCGGTCGGGATGTCGTCGCCGACAACCTGGTGATAGGTGCCGCCGAGACTTTCGACCAGCACGCGCTGGTCCGCCAGGCCGCCCGAGGCGCCGCCGGCGAGTGCGTCGCCGCCGGCGACATGCACCGCGAGCAGGTCCGCGCCCCTGGTGCGCTCGGCGATGCGCGAGGCCCGGCGGATCAGCGTGTCGCCTTCCGGCCCTCCGGTGAGCGCGACGACGACGCGTTCCCGGGCCTCCCAGGTCCCGGCGATCTTGTGGTCCGCACGGTAGTCGTCCAGCTGGTCGTCGACCTTGTCGGCCAGCCACAGCAGGGCCAGCTCACGCAGGGCGGTCAGATTGCCGACGCGGAAGTAGTGGGTCAGCGCGGCGTCGACCTTGTCCGGGGCGTAGATGTCGCCGTGCGCCATCCGGCGACGCAGCGCCTGCGGGGTGATGTCGACCAGCTGGACCTCGTCGGCGCGGCGCACCACCTCGTCGGGGACCGTCTCGCGCTGCGGCACCCCGGTGATCTGCTGGACGACGTCGTTGACCGAGTCCAGATGCTGGACGTTGACCGTGGACAGCACGGTGATGCCCGCGTCGAGTATCCGCTCGACGTCCTGCCACCGCTTGGTCGTGGGCGAGCCGGGGACGTTCGTGTGCGCCAGCTCGTCGATCACCGCCACCTGCGGGCGCCGTGCGATCACCGCGTCGACGTCCAGCTCGGTGAAGGTGGTGTCGCGGTACGGCACGTTCCGGCGCGGGACGACCTCCAGGCCCTCCAGCTGCGCGGCGGTCGAGGGCCGCCCGTAGGTCTCCACGAAACCCACGGCCACGTCCTTGCCGCGCTCCGCCCGGCGGTTCGCCTCGGCGAGCATGGCGTAGGTCTTGCCCACCCCCGGGGCCGCGCCCAGATAGATCCGCAGCTGCCCGCGCTCCATCGCGCTCCTCCCTTCGCCCTCCCCCACCGGCACCATCCGCCGCAGCTCTTACCCGTCCATTGTCCGCCCGGCGGCGCGGAACCGGCCACGGACGGGCCCCGCAGGGCTGCCACCAGGCGCTTTGCGGGCCCTCCGGCGGTCACATCTCCTGCCCGTCACCGACTGTCCCCGGGCCGTCACCGAATACCCGAGTCCGGGATCCCGCGCAGGCATCCGATACGCTCCGCCCGCAGCGGGGCCGCCGTACGATCACGCCATGATCAAAGGAGTGATGTTCGACTTCTCCGGCACTCTGCTGCGTGTCGAGTCGACCGAGGAGTGGCTCGGCGCGGTCCTGGCCGCGGCCGGCGGCGCTCCCGGCCCGGAGGACTTCACCGACCAGGTGCGGCGGCTGACGGAGTACGGCGCGCTGCCGGGCGGCGCCTCGCCGCTGCGCATCCCCGAGCATCTCGAAACGCTCTGGCGGGACCGGGATCTGACGGCCCATCAGCACCGGGCGGCCTACACCGCGTTGACCCGGGAGGCCGGGCTCACGGACCCGGACCTGGTCCGCTTCCTGTACGACCGCCATATGACGCCGGCGGCCTGGCGGCCCTACCCGGACACCGCGCCGACGCTGCGCGAACTGCGCCGGCGCGGGGTGCGGGTGGCGGTGGTGAGCAATATCGGCTGGGATCTGCGCCCCCTCTTCCGGGCCCACGGGCTGGACGAACTGATCGACGCCTATGTGCTGTCCTTCGAACTGGGGACGAAGAAGCCCGATCCGGCGATCTTCCGGGCCGGCTGCGACGGACTCGGTCTGCCACCGGCCGAGGTGCTGATGGTCGGCGACGACCGCGAGGCGGACGGGGGTGCGCGCGTGCTGGGCTGCCGTGTGCACTTCGTCGACCACCTCCCCGTCGATCGGCGCCCGGCCGGCCTGGAACCGGTGCTGGACCTGCTCGGCTGAGGGAGCCGGCCGCCGCCGTCGGACCTTCCGGGCGCGCCGGGCTCAGCGGAGCAGCTTCCCGGTGGTGAGCGGGAGGACGGCGCCGGCGGCGAGTCCGAGGACCAGCGAGCCTCCGCCCGCGGCGTAGGCGGTCGCGGCGGCCCAACGGCCTAGGACGAGCTGGGCCTCCGGGGGCTGGTCGGCGGGGGCGGGACCGAAGACCGGCCCCAGCCAGCGCAGGTAGTAGAAGAGGGAGGCGACGGTGTTGGCGACGGCCAGGACGGCGAGCCAGGTGTAACCGCCGTCGACAGCGGCGCTGAAGACTTCGAGCTTGCCCAGGAAGACGCCGGTCGGCGGGGTGCCGACCAGGCCGAGCAGGCAGACGACCAGCACGGCGGCGAGGCCGGGGCGGCGGCGGGCCAGCCCGCGGTAGTCCTGGAGGCGGTGCGCGTGCGGGAGTTCGGTGACGACCGCGAAGGCGCCGAGGTTGGTGAGCGCGTAGGCGGCCAGATAGAACAGCAGGCCCCGTTGGGCCAGGTCGCTGCGGGTGGCGACGGCCGGCGCCATGAGGAGGTAGCCGACCTGGCTGACGGTCGAGTAGGCGAGAAGCCGCTTGACGGAGGTCTGGAAGAAGGCGGTGAGGTTGCCGAGGGTCATCGAGACGGCGGCGAGGACGGCCAGCACCAGCGGCCAGTCGACGCCGGTGCCGGGCAGCGCCTGGTGGAGAAGGCGGTAGGCGGCGATGAGTCCGCCGACCTTGGGCAGCGTGGTGACATACGCCGCGACCGGGGACGGCACGCCGTCGGTGACGTCGGGCACCCAGAAGTGGGCGGGGACGCCGCCGATCTTGAACAGCGGTCCGGCCAGCACGGTGACCAGGCCGACGGCGACCAGGCCGGAGGAGGCGCGCGGCAGGGCTGTCCGCAGCTGCGCGTATCCGGTGGCGTGGCCCGCCGCGTACAGCAGCGCGGTCCCGACGAGCATGACGGTGCCCAGCAGCGCGCCCACCAGGTAGTACTTCATGGCCGCCTCGGTGCCGGCGGCGTCCTTGGCGAAACCCGCCAGCGCGTACGCGGGGATGCTGGCCAGCAGATAGCCGGCGAAGGCCATCAGCAGGTCGTCGGCGCCGGTCATGGCGAGGGTCCCGGCCGCGGTGAGCAGCAGCAGTACGTAGTACTCGGCCTCCCGCTTGTGCCCGCGCACGATCTCGACCGACATCATCAGCACCAGCAGCAGGGCGCCGAGCACGATCAGGCGGCCCATGCCGGTGGCGGTGTCCACCGCGAAGGTGCCGCTGAACACCGTCTGCTCCCGGCCGGTGGCCATGGTCACCGCGGTGGCGACCAGCCCGGTCAGGCAGGCGGCCGCGGCCAGCGCGCCGACGGCGCCCTGGCGGCGGCGGGGCAGCCAGGCTCCGGCGAGCAGGCCGAGCACGGCCGCCGCGACGAGCGCGATCTCGGGGATCAGCGCGGCCAGATTCTGGTTCACCGGGCGACCAGTCCCACCACGGTACGGCTGGCCGGTTCGATGACGTCCAGCAGGAAGCGGGGCAGCACCCCGATGATCAGGGCCAGCACCAGCAGCCCGGTGACGGCGGACGACTCGGCGGCGGCCAGATCGCCGAAGCCGCCCGCTCCGACGGCCGGCGGCAGCACTTCCGGGCCGAGGAACATCCGGCGCAGGGCGCGCAGGAACAGCGCCGCGGTGAGGACGATCCCGGTGAGCGCGATGGCGGTCGCGGTGGCCTGGGAGGCGAGGCTGCCGGTGAGGATCTGGAATTCGGCGACGAAACCGGACAGGCCCGGGATGCCGAGGCTGCCGAACGCGGCGACCGCGGTGAGCGCGGCGAACCGCGGCGAGGGCCCGGCCAGCCCCGAGTAGGCGCCGATGGCATAGGTGCCGCCGCGGTCGTGGAGCACGCCGGACAGCAGGAACAGCGCCCCGGTGAGCAGGCCGTGACTGACCATCTGGGTGACCGCGCCGGTCACCGCCAGGGCCCTGGCCCGGCTGTCGGTCCCCGCGAGCACGCCCGCGGCGCCGACGGCCAGGATCACGTAGCCCATGTGGTTGACGCTGGTGTAGGCGATCATGCGCTTGAAGTCCGTCTGCGCCAGGGCGACCAGCGCGCCGTGCACGACCGACACCGCCCCGACGACGATGACGACCAGGGCGTAGCGGCGCCAGCTGCCGGGCAGCAGTGGCATCGCGATGCGCAGGAATCCGTAGGTGCCCATCTTCAGCAGGACGCCGGCCAGGATGGCGGACCCGGTCGCGGGTGCCTCGCTGTGGGCGGGCGGCAGCCAGGTGTGGAACGGGACGGTCGGGGTTTTGACGGCCAGGCCGACACCGATCGCCAGCAGGACCAGCGCCGCGTAGGTGCCCCGGCCCGCCAGGGGGTCGGTGCGGGCCAGTTCCACGATGTCGAAGGTGTGCGGCGACGCCGCGAGGTACAGGCCGATGAAGCCCAGCA
The DNA here is from genome assembly GCF_042650325.1 of Streptomyces polygonati. NCBI lineage: Bacteria > Bacillati > Actinomycetota > Actinomycetes > Kitasatosporales > Streptomycetaceae > Streptomyces > Streptomyces polygonati. The sequence goes on from NZ_JBHSBB010000018.1 coordinate 53,533, forward strand.
GCAGCGCGAGCGACCCGGTGAAGGTGTAGAGGAAGAACTTCAGCGCCGCCGCCCGGGCCTTCTCGCCGTGGCCCCAGCCCGCGACGACGAAGAACATGCCCACGATGGACAGGTCGAAGAAGACGAAGAACAGGATCAGGTCCAGCGCGACGAACAGCCCGACGCACACCGTCTGCAGGAACAGGAACAGGCAGACGTAGGAACGGACCCGGCGGGTCTCGCGCGGGCAGTGCGCGGCGACGGCGAGGAACAGCACGCAGGTCACCGCCACCAGCGGGAGGGACAGCCCGTCCACGCCGAGGTGGTAGCCGACGCCGGCCCCGGGGATCCAGCGCGCCCGCTGCTCGTACTGCGTCCCGCCGCCGGTGTCGAAGCCCGCCCACAGGGCGACGACCAGCGCGAGGTCGGCCGCGGCGGTGCCGATCCACACCCATTGGCACACCCGGTCGGGCAGGGCCCGCGGTCCCAGCAGCAGGACGCAGACGAGCAGCGGCAGGAAGGTGATGACGGTCAGCACGGGCGGTTACCTCACCAACAAGGCGATCATGGCCAGCACCGCGAAGCCCAACGCGGCCTGGGTGTAGTACTGGTGGAGCAGTCCGGTCTGCGGGCGGCGCGCCCATCCGCCGAGCCGGCGCGCGCCGGCGGCGGTGGCGCGGACGACGGCGTCGATACCGCCGTCGTCGAGCCGCGCCGCCAGCCGCGCCGCCGCGAGGCCGCAGCGGGCGATCTGCCGCACCGCCCCGTCGACGACCCGGTCGTCGACGGCGGCCAGCGCCCGGGCCAGGCCGAGCACCGGGCGTACGACCAGGGCGTGCGCGGCCCGTTCGAGGTGGAGCCAGTCGGCCGCCCACTCCCGCGTCGGGCCGGGCACCGGGCGCTGACCCCGCCACCACGTGAGGGCCCCGGCGCCCAGCGCGACCCCGGCGGACAGCCCCGCCTCCCAGGGCCGTGGGCCCGGTTCGCCGGGCGTGCCCACGGCGTCGGCCAGCGGTCCCGAGACGGCCGGCAGCGCCAGTACGCCGAGGGCGGCCCCGGCGAAGGCGAGGACGAGGAGCGGCGGACGCGCGACGGGGGCGAGGTGACGGGTGCCCGGCTGTTCGGTGTCGTAGAAGTCCTCGGCGTCCGGCGGCAGCGGCCGCAGCACGTACCACAGGGCCTTGACGCTGTAGACGGCCGACAGCGCTCCCGCCGCCAGGCCGACCGCGTACAGGGCGGTCCGCTGCTGGTGGGCGGCGGCCAGCACCTCGTCCTTGGTCGCCCACAGCGACAGCGGCGGCAGTCCGGCCAGGGTCAGGGCGCCGACGGTGAACGCGGTGCCGACCACGGGCCGGGCGCGGGCGGCGCCGCGCAGCGCGGTCAGCCGCTTGGTGCCGAAGGCGGTCAGCCAGGCCCCGGCGGCGAGGAAGAGTCCGGCCTTGGTCGCGGCGTGCGCGACGAGCTGGGCCGTTCCGGCCGCCACGCCTCCGCTGCCCGCCGCGAGCACGACGAATCCGACCTGGGCGCAGGTGGAGGCGGCCAGCAGCTGCTTGAGGTCCGACTGGGCGGCCGCGACCGCTCCCAGCGCCAGCGCGGTCACGGCCCCGGTCCCGGCGACGAGCGGACCGGCCCAGCCGGTGGCGGTCAGCAGCGGGTGGAGCCGCAGCAGCAGATACCCGCCGGCGGCGACCATGGTGGCCGAGTGGAGGAGCGCCGAGACGGGGCTGGGGCCCTCCATGGCCCGCGACAGCCAGAAGGAGAAGGGGAGTTGCGCCGACTTGCCGGCGGCGGCCAGCACCACGCCGGCCGTCACCACCTGGAGCCAGGGCGCGTCGGCCCGGGGCAGCCGGTCGAGCCGCAGGGAGCCCACGCCGCCGGTCAGCGCGGCGCCCGCGGCCAGATACAGGCCGAGGTCGGCGGCCCTGGTGGTGAGGAACGCGGTGTCGGCGGCCCGCACCCGGTGCGGCTGCCGCCAGTGGAAGCCGATCAGCGCCCAGCTGCTGGCGCCCATCACCTCCCAGGCCATCAGCAGCGGCGGCAGCGTGGTCGCGGTGACCGTGACCAGCATGGCTCCGGCGAACAGCAGCATCAGCCCGAAGAACCGCCCGCCGCCGGCGGCCCCCGCGAACTCCCCGGCCGAGAAGAGCAGCACCCCGGCGGTCACCGCGGCGACCGTGACCACCATCACCGCGGACAGGCCGTCCACCCGCAGCCCGGCCCTGATCCCGGCGAACAGCGGCGCGCTCGCCACCGGCCGTACGACGGCCGCGGCGACCGCCAGGCCCAGCGTGACCACCGCGACGGCGACACCGAGCGCGGGGGCGGGGGCGGCGGCCCGCCGCCCTGCCAGGGCCAGTGCGGCCCCGGCCCCGAGGGGCAGCGCGATCAGCAGCCACAGCAGGGCGCTCATCCCTTGAGGTCCCGGGCCATGTCGGTCATGTCCACCTGGCGGGCCCGGAAGATCGCCGTGGTGACGGCGAAGCCCATCGCCATCTCCACCGCCATCGCCACCAGGGCGGCGACGACGATCATCTGCCCGCTCCCGGTGGCGGGGGCAAGGAAGCGCCAGAAGGCGGCGGCACCCACGATGACGCCGCCGACCATCAGCTCGATCCCCATCATGATCATGACGATCGACTGCTGGGACAGCGCCCCGTACAGGCCGATCGAGAACAGCGCGGCCGCCAGCAGCAGGAACAGCTCCAGGATCACCGGCCCACTCCCCCGCCCGCCGGGTCGAGCGCCGGACGCCGGTCGAGGTCGTCGCCGAACCGGTCGTAGCGGCCGCGGTGGGTGGCCAGCACGGTCGTCCCCACCATCGTGGCCAGCAGGACGAACCCGAGTGTGATCATCGTCAGCATCTGGCCGCCCATCAGCGACTCGCCGAGCTGGAACGTCGTGTCCCCCGGCCGGCCGCCGGTCCGGCGCGGCCACCGCACCAGCAGGATGCCGACGGCCAGCGCGACGAAGACCCCGGCGCTGACGACGACGGAGCCCCGCTTGTTGTGGACCATCGACATCCGCGTCAGACCGGCCGGGTTCATCATGTAGGCGACCATGAACACCGCCATGACGACCATCTCCATCACCATCATCAGCACCACGACCACACCCAGATACGGCAGGCCCAGCACCACCACCTCGCCGCCGGCGCAGCCGAGCGAGGCCAGCAGCGCGAAGGTCGCCCGGGGCATCGAGTCGACGGAGAACACGAGCAGGGCGGCCACCAGGGCCAGCACGGCCAGCACTCCGAACAGCGCAGCGGACAAGGACCCGTCTCCTACCGGTTGAGGACGACCAGCGCCGGCACGAGCGCCTGAAGGACGGTCAGCGGGACGAGGACGACCCAGGCGAACTCCGCGTACCGGTCGGCACGGACCATCGGAAGCCGCCGCTGCGCCCACACCAGCGCCGCCAGTACCGCCAGCGTCTTGACCAGCGACCACGCCCAGGAGGGCAGTCCGGGCCCGGCGCCGCCACCGAGGAACAGCGGCACCGCCATGGCCGCGCCGGCCGCGAGCCACAGCCGGCGGCCCGCCTCCAGCAGCAGGCGGTCGGCGCCGCCGGTGTCCGCCAGCACCCCGTGGGCGATGTCCCGGCCCGCCGGGTAGGCGAACGGCCCGAGGAAGCTGAACGCCGATACACCGGCCAGGAAGACGGCGAAGGCGAGCGGCATCCAGACGGCGAACCACAAGCCGTGCTGGGCGGCGGCGACAGCGCCCACCCGCAGCGACCGGGCGCCGGTGGCGGCCGAGATCAGCGCGAACATCAACGGCAGCTCGTACGCCAGCCCCTGCGCGATAAAGCGGTATCCGCCGATCAGCGGGAAGACCGCGTTGGGACCCCATCCGGCCAGCCACAGGCCCGCCCAGGTCAGCACCTCCATGGCGTTGAACCACACCACTCCCACCGAGAGGTCGGCGACGGCCCGGTGTCCGAACGGGACGACCAGCACGGACATCACCGCCGCCACCGGCACGGTGATCACGCCCAGCCGCCGCAGTGACGTGTCCGAGGCCGGTGTGCGGCGCGGCTGGGCCGCCAGCAGCCGCGGCACCTCCAGCAGCCGCCGGGCCGCCGCGACCGCGCTGACCGCTCGGCCCGCTTCCCGTGCGATCAGCAGCGTGTCGGCGACCAGCGCGAAGAGCGCAAGGGCCAGCAGGAGCGCCGGGGCGGCGAACAGCGCCCACCAGGGGGCGGCCTCAGCCACGGGCCGCCTCGGGAAGCAGGGCGGCGAGTTCGTCGGGGTCCGGGTCGAGGCTGGCCACGATGAGGCGGGCCGCCGCCACTTCGGTCCCCTCCAGGAGTCGCGGCAGCGCGGCCGCCAGGGCGGTCGAGGCGGAGCGCGGGCCGTCCGGCCGACCGCGCGGACCCTCCGCGCCGGCGGGGTCGAGGAGGCCCGGGTGCTCCAGCCGGGCGATGTCGTCCAGCACGGCGGTGAGCCACTGCCGGTAGCGGGCGGGCACATCGCCGTCCGCCCGGGCGGCGGGGCCGCTCACCCCGGCGGCCTCCGCTTCGGCCCGGGTCAGGTTTCCCATGCCGCGGGTCAGCCAGTGCAAGGTGCGGGACCGGCCCACGCGTCGGGCGAACCGCTCGGCCCGGCGGCGGAGGTCGGCGGACCGTGCTCCGCGGAGTTGGGGGGCTTCGGGGACCTCAGTGGCTCCAGTGGCTTCAGGGGCTTCGGCGAGCAGGTCGTCGCGCAGCCGTCGCGCGGCGGTGGCCTCGGTGGGCCAGCCCGCCACGGCGAGAAACCGGCCAAGACTGTCCAGGTGGGCCGCGGCCCGGCGGCGGGCGGCGTCCCCGGCGTGGATGTCCTGGCCGGCCGCCGCCCGCATCCACGGCTCGCTCCAGTACGGCAGGGCGGTCGCCGCGCCGCTCGGCGCGGGCTCCACGAGGGCGGCGTGCTGGATCACGTCGCCCTGGAGGGTGAGGCGGATCGTCAGACCGGCCGGCCAGTCGGGGAGGAAGGGCCCGAAGGAGACATGGAGGCGGTCCAGGGCCAGGCCGTCGCGGTCCGGGCCCCGCTCGGCCGTCGGCAGCCCGGCCGGCATCTCCATTCCGCCGCCGTGCCCGCGGTGGCCTTCATGACCGGTGCGGTGTTCGGTACCGGTGGGGTGTTCGGTACCGCCGTGGCTTTCGCCGCCACCTCCGCCGTGCCGGTGTCCGCCCCGCGGGTGGCGATCGGTGGAGCGGGCGTGACGGTCCTCGGCGCCGGTCCTGGGCGGCGGGGTGGCGAGGGCCGCTCGGGCCGAACCGATGACGGCGGCGACCTCGTCCGCCGTACGGACCTGCGCCCTCGCCCGTGGGGCCGGCATGTCCTGCCACAGCCGGTCGACCGCGTCCGCCAGTGCGGGGCAGTCGGGTCCTGCGACAAGCAGGAGGTCGGCCTGCGCCGGGGTGGGCGCCGTCGGCAGATCCCGTCGGCGCAACTCCTGCTCGGCGGCCAGCCGCACCCGCGTCGCTCCCGGCAACGCGACCACCAGGACACGGGGGCGGGCGGCGGTCGCGCGCAGCGGCAGGTCCCTCAGACCCATCGCAGCGCGCCTTCCCGCCAGGCGTAGGCCACCCCGGCGAGCAGGACCGCGAGGAAGGCGAACATCTCGATCACGGCGGTGGGGCCGACGGCCGAGATGACCCGCGTCCACGGGTACATGAAGACCATCTCCATGTCGAAGGCGAGGAAGAGCATGGCCACGGCGTACCACCGCGCGTGGAAGCGGCTCACCGCGTGCTCGGTGGGTTCCAGCCCCGAGCCGAAGGGCTGAGCGGTCAGCGGGTCCGGCGTCACCCGCAGCCACCGGGCAGCGGCGTAGACCGCGCCCACCGCCGACAGGGCAACGCCGAGCAACGACAAGGCCGCGGTGAACCCGCTCACCCGCTTCCCCCGTACGCCGGGTCAGCACGCCGAAGCACCCGCACCGCTCCTTCCCTACGGACCGGGCCGCCGGCCCCGGGGCACCGCCCCGCAGCCGCGGCAACCTGTCTGCACGCCACGCCACGATGCTCCCGTTGAGCCGCCGCAGCGCGAGGGAGGCGCGCACAAATCCCGCCGACCAATCCGCCGCGAACACGCCCAAAAGTGCCCGAAGCCGCGGCCCATCGACCTGCACGGCAGACCTTCATACTCGATCGCCGCAACTTCTGCATGGCATCTACGACAGAACGTCGATGCTTCCGCTCATAGAAAATCTGTCATGGCTGAAGTAGACATGCGCGCTCGACGGGGCTAGTGTCTTCCTCGTAGCCAAGAGATCGACACGGCGCGGCAGAGACGAACTGCCGTGTGAGCAGGACCGGCAGGACATGGCACGGCAGTGGAGTGGCGGGGCCGGAGTATGTGAGGGCTCCCCCGCTGGCCGCCGGGCCGGGCGGCTCATCAGGAGTCGTCAGCAGGAGGTTCCGACCGCAGGAGCAAGAAGACCGCTCGACAGGAGGACAAGGAGGCAGTCGCCATCAGGATCGCCCGGGCGGGCACATAGTCGCCCCGGGTACCGCAGGCCCCGGAACGGAAGGTGGTCTCACGGTCACGCATCCGCGATCCCCGCACACGCTCCCACCCCCCCGGACACGTGGCGGAAACGACCGGCCGGCGACGTAAGCCGGCAGATGGTGTTGTCCATCCCTCGGGGCCCTGGCGCCATTCGGCGCCAGGGCCCCCCGATGTGTGTCCCGACAGAGGTGCCAATGACCGCAGACAACTCCCTCGGCCGTCTTGACGACGACGACTACCCCGCCTACACGATGGGCCGCGCCGCCGAGATCCTCGGCACCACCCCGGCCTTCCTGCGCGCCATCGGCGAGGCGCGCCTCATCACCCCGTTGCGCTCCGAGGGCGGCCACCGCCGTTACTCCCGCTACCAGCTGAAGATCGCCGCCCGCGCGCGCGAACTCGTCGACCGGGGCACACCGGTCGAAGCGGCGTGCCGCATCGTCATCCTCGAAGACCAGCTCGAAGAAGCCCAGCGCATCAACGAGGAACTGCGCCGCCCCGCCACCGGGCCGCACCGCCACCCGGCGGACGCCTGACCCATCGACTTCCCGGCGGAATCCGCCGGTTCCTCGGGATACGCCGTCCCGTCAGTAGGCGCGGTAGTAGATGAGCTGTCCCGCCTCGCCCGCGGCCGCGCCCTGACTGGGGATGAAGAGACTGACGAGGACGGCGTTCCGCCCGTCCGGTGTCCTGATCGCGGTGATACTCGGATTGGCGAAGGCGGTGCTCCCGCGGTCGGTGCGAATGGTGGTGGGATCGGCGTTCCCGGTGCTGTAGTCGTAGACGAAAGTGCGCCAGGACCCGAAATCGCCCTTGCTGTACTGGCCTTCGATCACGCCGAACGGACGGCCCTGGAAGGTGATGGCGTCCCGGTCCCCGATATTTCCCGCGACACCCCAGTGGAGCAGGGAATTGTCGACGCCCGGTTGCTTTGTGGCCGACCAGGAGGAGAAGTCGGTCAAGGTGCCCCGCATTTGCCGGTCGACATCGCAATCGGCGTCATAATGGCCGCCGATGTCGATGGTGGAATGGTCGATGTCCGGGTGGAGCCGGACGGAATAGATGTTCGGCGTGCCCTCGGCGCAGGAGGAAAGGGTCCGGGTGGTGTCGAAGCTGCGCGCGGCATCACCGGCGAGCAGCGCGGCGAGGCCGGCGTAATAGCGCACCGCTATGTGATTGCCGGGGTCCTGCTCCCAGGCCAGCACATAGCCGCCGTCGGATGTCCGCGCGATGGTCGGCTGGGAGCTGCCGGCGCCGAGATCGTGGGCGAAGGTCCAGTTCATGAGGTCGGTGGAGGTGGCGAGCGCGGCGTGGAAGCGGCCGTCGCCCAGCAGTGTGTGGTAGACGGCGAGGTAGTGGCCCGGGGCGTCCTGGATGATCTTCGCCGCGTCCATGGTGCGGCCGGCGCTGTCCGTCGCCTGATACCGGCGGGCATCGGCCAGCGTCACGTTCTCGATCAGACCGCGCAGCTCCGCCCGGGATCCGTCGGAGGGCGCGGCCGTCGCGGCCGCCGGAGGGCCCGGGACGAGCACGGCGAGCACGGCGGCGACCGCCGCGAGCAGTGCGCCGAGGCTGCGCCCGACGCGGCGGGGCGATGGACTCTTCACGATTCGCCCCTTCCTTTCGCGCTCGCCGGTTCGCTCCGGTGTTCCAGGGAGTCAAAGCGGCGATCGGTGCCCTTGTCAAACATGCGGACGAGCGGTGAACTCTCCCAACGCACAGCGGACGCACAGCCCGACGCCTTGTCATGAGTGCGGCCGGAAGGCGACGAAGACGAACTCCTTGCCCGGCCGGTCCGGCGCGTCGCGCACTTCGCGCAGCAGGAAGCCCTGCGCCGCCAGGTCCGCTTCGACTTCCTCACGTTCACGGAACCGCAGGGTCGAATCGGATATCAGCACCTGCCCGTCCGACGCGAACACGTAGTGCCGGCGGAATGTCACCAGGGGCCCGGTGACCGCGATCAACTCGACCCAGCTCTCCACCGGGCCGACGCCCGAGATCGCGGTCATCCGATAGGACGCCTCGGGGTTCCAGGTCTCCCACGCCCGCTTGGCCGGATCCCGTGTCTCGCATACGAGATGCCCGCCGGGCCGCAGTGCCTGATAGGCGCCTTTCAGTGTTTCCCGCCAGGTGCGCGGGGTGACGATTTCCTGGGCCACGTTGGCCGTCATGGTAGCGAGGTCGACTCGGAGCGGCGGTAGCGCGGTGGCGTCGCCGCAGAGCCAGCGGACGCGATCGCCGCCCGGCTTGGCCCGGGCCACGTCGATCGAGGCCCGGGCCGGATCGACACCGACGACCTCGGCCCCGCGATCGGCCAGCAGAAGCGCGAAGACCCCGGTACCGCAGCCGATGTCCAGCACCCGCTTCGCATCGAGGCGCTCGGCGAGGCGCAGGTAGGGCTCCAGATCACCGCGGTCGGGATCGAGCGGGTCGTAGATCGCCGCCAGCCTGGGGTGCCCGAAGCTCTCGTCAGCCATACGGCTGAAGGTATCGCGGAAGGGTGACCTCCGGCCCGGGCCTTCGGGGGATGCCGCCGCGGGCCCGGACCGGAGGGTCAGCGGGTGGGCGGGCGGAACTGGCCGCGGGTGCGGGGGACGATGTCCCCGGGGCTGCTCTCGCCCGGGCGCAGTCCCGCGAGAAGGCCGTTGAGGGTGTCGGTGACCCCGGCCATGCGCTGCGTGCGCTGCTCCTGCGCGGCCTGGTTCGCGCTGTCGACCGCTTCGATCACCAGGTCGGCGAGCGTCTCCGGATCGTCCGGGTCGATCACCGAGGGGTCGATCCGCAGCGCGACGATCCGGCCCTCGCCCGAGACCGTCGCCGCGACCAGGCCCTTGCCGCCGAAACCGGTGCCCTGGATGGCCGCCAGGCTTTCCTGGACGCCGGCCACCTCTCCCTGCATCCGGCGGGCCTGCTGGGCGAGGGCGGCGAAGTCGACCTGCTCGCGATCTGCCATGGGGTCATGCTCCTTGTGTGCCGTACGTACCGAGGTGGAAGAAGGGAGGGCCCGGGCCGGTGGCGGGTGATCACCACCGGCCCGGGCCGGGTCATACGGTGAACTTGACCGCTTCGAGCCAGTTCGCGCCGTTCAGGGTGCCGCCGAAGATGTAGCTGCCCGGGTCACCGGTGTCGCACCCCTGGCTGTGCCAGCCCTCGTTCTGGACGTGCGCCGTCTGGCAGACGACACCCGAGCCCACGCTGATCCCGTAGCCCTGCATGACCCCCGCGCCGCCGGGGACGCCGACGACGAGATCGGTGGCGTCCGGCGCGGACGGCCAGTTCGGCGTACTCCATTTCTGCCATCCGGTGGTCTGCATGAGTCCGCTGGAGGCCACTCCGCTGACGCCGGACACCGCGATGTCGATGGCCTCGATGGCACGGGCCTGCCCCGTCGTACCCGCCATGGCGCCGTCGCAGACCGGGCTCTGCCAGCCGATGCCGACCACGTAGGCCCGGTAGCAGATGTGCCGGCCCGGACTGCTCGCGGCCAGCTTCTTGACGGCGACCGCCACGGGACCGGGCGGCGCCGGGGCCTTGGTCGGCGTGGTGGTCCCGGACTGGGCCGACTTCCGGCTGCCGCTGGCCGCGGGCGACGCGGACTTCTTCGGGTGGCTGGCGGCGCCGGCGGGTGCGGCCGGGGTGGCGGGTCGCCGGGACGCGCTCAGCGGCGGGGATTTCCGGGCCGGCTCGGAGTGGCCGGCCTTGGCGGCGTGCTTCGACGGCTCGGCCGAAGGGGAGTCCAGTCCCTTGCCCACCCCGACCAGATTGCTCTGCGGGTCCGGCTCGGGTGCCGGGGTCGTGTCGACGGTGTGGGCGGAGGCGGTGTTGGCGGCGGTGTCCTGGCCGTCACTCCTCCCGGTGACCAGGAACGGGATCCCGATCAGGATCACCCCCACGGCTCCCGCGGCGACCAGCAGGACCCGCTTCGACGGTCCGCCGCGCGGCCCCTGCGGCCCTTCGCCGCCGTCCGCGGCCGCCGCGGCTACGGCGGGTACGCCTCCCTCGCCGCCGGTCGCGACGACCGCGCCGGCCGGGACCGGCGGGACGGGCGGTGGCCCGGACCGGTCGGCGACGACCTCCCCGGGGCCGGGACCGGTCGCCGTACCGGCTGCCGCGGCCCCGGACGCCGACGCCGACGCGGAGGTGGTCACCGGTGCCGCGGCGTCCGCGCCCGGCTCGACCGGCTTGTCGGCACCGGGGCGGACCGGGCGGCCCGACTGCGGCCTCAGGGACGAACCCGGCGTCCCCGCCGCACCGGACAGGGGAACGGCCCGGCGTACGGCGGGGCCTGCGGGGCCGGGTGGTTCCTGACCTACCATCATGTCTCCATTCGTGTATCTGCTGATCACCGGCCCGCCCTGGTGGCGTTGCCCGCCACCGGGGCCGGGGCCGGGGCTGGGGCTGGGGCCTTGGCCGAGTCCGGGGCCGGAGCCGGACCGCCCTGCCGCGGGGGTCATCCCTGGTGCTCCAAGGAGTCGTCGGCGGCGGAGTGCTGGCGGCCCCGGTCGTCGGGGCGGCTCTTCCCGCCTGCTGGATCGGCGTCGAGGCTGGCCATCCACGGACCGCTCGCGCCCGCCGCGGCGGGAACGGCGGGCGGACGGTGCGGGGCCGGCCGCCCGGCGGTCGCCACCGCCGCGCCCGGCGCGCGCTGCGGCCGGATCTGTCCCCCCGTACGCGGCGCGGCATCGAGGTTCGCGGCCGACAGCCCCGGGGGCAAGGGTGATCGGGGCGCGGGCGGGGACTGCGGCGGGGGCGCCGGAGTCCTGACCCGCCGCACGCGCGGCCCGGCGTCACTGCCGTCGTAGTGCGTCCCGCCGTCGTAGTGGACCTCGATCAGACGGGGCGACCGGTCCGATCCGGTCCGGGTCCGGACGCCGTCGGCGCGTACGACCTCGACCTGGACGCCGAAGACATGGGCCAGCAGCGGCAGGAAGACCTCACCGACCGGTTTCGCCCACGACAGCTCCCAGTTGACCACCGCGTCGAGTACGGCGGCGAGTTCGTCGTCGTCCAGCGGCGCGACGCTCTCGGGGTACTCGGCCGTGAGCAGCTCGCGCAGTTCGGCGGCCCCGGCCGGCCGGGGTGTCCTGTGACCGAGGCCGTGGTGGGTGATCAGGCCCAGCAGGGCTTTCCGGTCCATCGTCGCGAGCCGGGCGGTGAACTCCGCCAGTGCCCATTGCCGGTACTGCCCGACGCTCTCCGGGTCCGGCAGGCCGTCCCGCAACCGGTCCGCGACGAAGGTCCGCATCGCCTCGACCACGATCGAGGAGGGACCCACCGGGAGTTCGCCCGTCATCCGGCGCACCGCGGTCCGGCGACGCACTTCGTCGCGCACCGCGCCGGGGTCGGCGAGCCAGGCGTACGCCGCCGGGTGGGCGGCGGCCAGCCCGGGCAGTGCGGCGCGTACGTGTTCCGGATCGCTCGTCATGAACGAGTACAGCAGACACTCACCCGTGGCCGGCGTCTTCACCCTCGACCCGGAGCCGAACCCGGACCCGGACCTCGACCCCGGCGCCGCGATGGTGCCCCGCGAACCGCCGCCCTCCTTGGTCCCGGCCGGCTCCGATGTCCCGCTGCCCGTGACGGGGTCCGTGACCGGGGCCGGGGTCGAAGCCGGAGCCGACTCGGAGGAACCGGCCGGTTTCGGGGCCGCGACCTCGGGCGGGTCGGCCGGATCGCCGGTGGTGACGGCCGGGGGCGCCGGCGTGGCCTGGCGGGGAAGGGCGGCGAGGAACCGGCCGCCGCGGCTGTACAGCGTCAGCTGCGCCTGCGGCTCGGGGGAATCATGACCGGCGCCCGCGAAGTGCTCGTAGGAGCCGTTCTCGGACACCACGGTCAGTCCGACCCCGAAGATGTCGGCGATCAGGCCGGCGGCCGACCGGACCGTGCCGCTGTCCCAGCGGCGCGCCGTGCGCAGATTGAGCCGGACCAGGGCCTGGCGCTGCGACCGGGTGAGTCCTGCCGAGACCGCGTCGGGGAGCCGCCCTCCGCCGCGGGCAACTTCGCCCGCCACCTCCGGGTCGTCCGCGAAACGGGATCCGAGCACGGACGCCGTCTCCCGCGCGTGGAACACCGCGAGCGGGTCCAGCGGGACGTCGGCGGGCAGCCGGGGGCTGCGGGACACCAGCCCGGCCAGCCGTTCGGCGCCGCCCGGCTTGCCCCGGGTCAGCTGGACGGCGGCGTAGAAGCCGTTGCCGTCGCCGGCCGGATCGGCCAGGTCGTAGACGTACGTCGTCCCGTCGGGATCGGTTCCGGTCAGGGTGCGGTGGTCCGCTCCCGCGTCGAAGCGGCGCCCGCCCCGGCCGTCGGCGGGCTGCCACGGCGGCGCGGAGTGCGCGGGGCGGTCGCCGGGCCTGGCGAGAGTCGTGGCCGCGTCGGTCTTCGGCAGATCCCGCTTCGGCGCCGCCGGGGGCGCTCCGAGGGTCACCTCGTCCGGTTCCGGAGTCGTGCCGAGCCTGGCGCGGCCCTCGTCCGTGGCCGCCAGTTGGTACCAGCGGGTCAGGCGGTCGGTCTCGTAGCGCACCCGGTGCAGCTCGTCGGCGGCGGTCTCCGCCTTGGCCAGCAGCGCCGCGAGGTCGTCGCCGAAGCGGTCCGCCCGGCGCTGTGCCTCGTCCCGGGCGGATCCGGCGTCGGCCAGCGCCGCGGACAGGGCCGCGAGCCGCTTCGCGTCGTCGCGCACGGCGACCGCGCGCTCGTAGTCCTCGCGCAGGATCTCCGCCCAGCCCTCGTGCTCGGGCGCCGCGTCGCTCAACTCCCGCGACAGGCGGTCGACATCGGCTTGCGCCGCGGCCACGTCCGGCAGGTCCGGCGGCGCGGACAGCCGGGCCAGGTCCTGCTCGGCTCCGGTCAGCCGCCGCTGGGCCGCTGTCAGGGCCGAGGCGCGCTCGGCCTCGCCGTCGCGGCGGGCGTCCCAGTACTTCTTGTCGGCGGCGGTCCAGGCCTTGTCCGCCTTGGTGACTGTCTCCCAGGCCTTGGCGACCTTCGACGGGAAGTTGGTGGCGTTGATGAGCCCGAGTTCGCGGGCGATGTCCTCGCGTATCCAGGTCAGGACCGTGGTGTCGGTCTCCGTCGCCCGCGGGCCCTTGGTCGCGTGGCCGAACGTGCCGCGCACCAGCCTGCCGACGGCGCTGTCCTTCACGTGGTGATGCACGGAGGCGACGCTGAGCCAGGTGGTGGGGACGGCGAAGAGGAAGGACATGACCGCGTTCGGCTTGACGTTGACCGAGGCGAGCCCGTCCCTCGCGGAGGTCAGCCCTTCGGCGTCGGCGGCGGCGTCACCGCTGCCGGCCTGGGACACGCCCGAGCCGGTCGGCTCGCTGGCGAGCATCGGACCGCCGCCGAGCGCGCTCTCGTGGCCGCCGGAGCGGCCGACCGACGCGCCGTCGCCGGTGAGGGACCTGCGGGGAGCCTCGTGCTTCATGCCGTCGGCGACGGTGAGCAGTTGGGCGCCGCCGAAATCGGGCTTCGCGTGCAGTCTGAGGTCGGCGTCCGAGCCGCCGAACATGCCGACGTCGGTCACACCCGGCAGCTGGTAGCCGCCGGCTTCGAGGGTCCGGCCGTAGAACGAGGTGAGCGCCGTGTTGTTGGCGCCGTCCTCCATGACCTGGGCGGAACCCGTGCCGGCCCGGGTCAACGGGGTGTCCCTGGCCCGCATCAGCACGTCGTCGTCGACCTGCTCGAACTTCGGGAACGAGGTGTCGTAGGCGTCCGCGACGGCGACGGCGGTGGCGTCCTGGAGCCGGCCCAGACCGATGATCCCGCGCACCTTGTAGCCGTCGTCGGGCAGTTCGTGCGGCTTGACCTCCCCGCTGCGCGGGTGCAGGACGTCGCGCCAGCCGCCGGGCCCCATGTTCGCCGGCACGGCGACCTTGCGGGCCGGGCCGGGCGACGGGAGCTCCGGCGGGGCCAGCGGGTCCTCGTGCGGGCTCGCGGCGGACGCCGGGTCGGGGTCGCGGTCGGGGCGCATCAGGCTGAGCGGGAAGTGCTCGATCAGATAACCGACATCACCCTCCGAGGTGATGGTCCGCTTGTCCGTCCTCGTCCAGTCGCGCCAGGTGCGCTTCATCAGCGGCTTGCGCGGCCGCGGGGTGGCGGGCGACCCGCTGCCGTCGGCGCTCTCCGGGCCGGTCTCCGACGCGCTCTCCGATCCGCTCTCCGATCCGCTCCCGGTGTTCTTCTCCGGGCCGTCGCCTATCTCCAGGGCGAGGATCAGCTTGTACTTGGTCGCGTACTCGCCGTGGGCCTGCGTGGTGGTCGCCGTGGCGATCTTGACCGTGCCGTCGAGGTGGGTCTCGGTCGACTTCTTCCGGGAGGAGCCGATCTCCGTGTAGCTGGGGCCGGCTGCCTTCGCCGTGTCACTGGCCGTATGCGCGCTCTCCATCACCGACCAGCCGTTGTTCGCGCCGGAGACCCTGCTGCGTCCCTCCTGGACCGATTCGCCGGCCTGGCGGTGCTCCTCCAGCTCCACGCTGTGCCCGAGTCCGCCGAAGCCCGATCCGGCCTGCGCCGGAGGCGCGCCCTGAGTGCCCTGATCGCTTTGCGGGGTGCCCTTGCCCTTCGGGTCCGCCTCCCGCGCCGGAGTCGCGGTGTCCGGCACCAGCCGCACCACGACCCGGGCCCGGCGGTCGGTGAGCCAGAGGTTCATACTCTCCAGGCCCCAGTTGCCGACCCGGGCGGGGACGGTGGAGCGGTTGCCGGCCATCTCCTTGTTGACGGCGCGCACGATCCGGGAGGACACCGCCCGGTGGATGGTGTCGCGGTCGGCCGCGTTGAGACCGAGGGGGTGCAGCTTGCGGTCGAAGTCGCTCAGCACCCCGGCGGTGTTCAGGGAGTTCACCGGGTAACTGCCGAAGGGGGCCTGCCGCAGCCAGGGCTGCGGGGACCACGACCGCCTGGTGTAGAGCGGTACGTCGCCCCAGTTGTCGGTGATCAGTCCGAGGCGGTGGGCGCTCTTCTCGGGGACGTGCCCGACCCAGCCGCCGGTCACCTTCACCCGCCGCCCGGCCGCCCCGGCGAGCCGGCGCGGGACCAGTTTCTTGAACGTCTCGGACTCCCCGACCACGCTGGAGTCAGCGGCGATCTCATGGTCCACATCGGCCTGCACCAGCACCTGACGGCCGGTGTCCTTGCGGTTGATCTCGGCGACCGCGGTACGGCTGACGGTGAGGGTGCGGGTCTCCCGGCTCGCGAACGGGCTGATGACGGCCGCGTAGTTGCCGGTGACCCCCGACCCCGCGCCGTGGGAGTGCATATAGACCAGCTGTCCGCCGAAGAACTGCCTGCTGGTCCTGGTGAGCCGCCCGAGCACCTGCGCGATGCCGCCGACCGTGGTCTCCGTTTCCACCGGGACCGCGCCGGTGATCGCGCTCAGGGTGTCGGGCCGCAGCCTGGTGCGGTGGGCGAGGGTGGCGATCCGGCTCAGATAGGCTCCCTTGCTCCACAGTCCGGCGGCGCGCCAGCCGGCCGGCGCCGAGGTCTGGTCGAAGTTGGCGGTCTGATAGCGGGGTTCGAAGATCCGCAGCGCCGAGTCGTGCGCCGGGGCGCCCTGGAAGGTCAGGTGCCAGGAGCCGCCCGACGCCTCGTCCAGCGCCTCCTCGGCCGCCTTGTTGACACCGGGATGGGAGACGGCGGACAGGGTCAGGTAGGGGTGCTTGTCCAACTCCGCCGGAGCCTGCCGCGCGGCCTGGTCGAGCGCGGCGGGAGTGGCCAGCGCCAGATCCCTGGCCCGGCGGGCCGTGGTGCGCAGCGGGACACCGTGGAGCGGGTCGGGGCGCCCGTCGGGAGCCGCGCCGGGGGCGGGGCCGGTGCTCGGCGCGTGCTCGGTGGGGATGCTGAGCAGCACCCGGCCGACCGCGGGGCCGCCGCCCTTGCCCGGACCGATCAGGTAGCTCTCCTTCTCGCTGAAGATGAACGGCTGCGTCCCCAGGATGTTGAGGAACAGCACACCCCGCAGCAGACTGCGCAGCCGCCGGAAGCCGCCGCGCTTCGCGGTCAGTGAGATCCGGTAGCTGTAGAGGTCGGAGCCCTTGGTGCCGATCGCCATGGCCTCGTGGGTGGCGGCCTGCCCGTAGCCGCTCTCCAGGTGCTTGCGGCGCCCGAGGCGTCCGCCCACCGCCACCGTCCCGGCGTGCAGCGGAGCACGGATCTCGTCCCGGTCGGCGTCGCGCGGCGAGACCGAGAACTCGCCGCCGAGGTCCAGACCGCGCTCACCGCCCTGGCGCCCGCCGAGCGCCTCGCTGCCCGGCGCGCTGTAGCGCAGCCGCTGCTCCTTCTGGGTGCCCTCCCAGCGCCGGCCGGTCAGCCGGGCGTCCAGCCAGACGTAGCGCATTGCCCGGGTGGCGCGGCGGGAATCGACCAGGCCGATACGGAAGCCGGTCGTCATCATGGCTTCGAGCGTGCCCGCCATGCTGTGGTGGGCCAGGGAGTTGAGCACCTCCAGCGTATTGGCCTGCACCATCTGGAAGTGGCTGTCTCCCCGCCAGCGCGGGTTCGACCGGTTGAGCTGGTCGAGGGGAGCCACCAGATCCGGGTAGACCTGGGCCACCTCACGCAGCACCTGGTCGCCGAAGTCCTCCAGGAAGGTGCGCTCGGCGCCACCGGTATCACGGACGTAACTGCCGTCGTCGAAGGTGAACTCCTCGACGCGGCTCATCCCCAGGGTGGCGGGATCGTCCTCGGTCAGGTAGGGCGGGGCGGCCGGCTCGGGGTTGTCCGTCTTGCCCGGCGCCTCGCCGTGCCCCAGCCGGCGTGCCTCGCTGAGCGTCATCCGCTCCACGGCCCAGGTGTGGAAGGTCCGGGTGCGCGGCGGCGCGCTCCAGTTCTCCGGCGAGTTCTTGCGGAGCTTGCCCGGCTGGCCCTCCTCGCCCTTCGGGAGGGGTGCCTTCTCGTCCGGGGGCGCGGTCACCTCGACCGTCTTGTGGACGAGGTAGAGGCCGGTGGCGGCCCCCTTCGCCTGGGCCGCCGACCTGACGGACCCGGAGCCGCCGGTCTGCGCGGAGCGGCCGCGGGAGTGGCTGTAGCGGGCGGTGAAGCCCAGCAGCACCCGGAGGTCCAGCTGGCCCAGGTCCAGCCCGAACAGCTGGAAGGCGGGCCCGACGCTGGCACCGACCATGGTGACCGAGGCGTTGCCACGGTCCCGCTCGTTGCGTGTCGCGGACTGCAGGATGTCGCGGATCTCGGCGGCGGTCGTGGCGTCGATGAGCACCGCTTCGGCGGACTCCACCCGTACCGAGAAGAAGCCGAGCGGTTTCATGTCGCCGTCGGCGAAGAGCGGCGGGGTGGTGGTGCGGCCGGCGGCCATCACGCGGGCGGACTGGTGGAAGTTGTCGGTCGAGAAGTACTCGTCCAGCGCGGTGTGGGCCGAGCTGCCGGCCTTGACCTTGAGCTGCTGGACCGCCCAGTCGCGGATGTGCGAGACCGGGCCGAATCCCTCGGTGCTGAAGAAGCGGTAGTTCGCCTTCTTGCCGAGCCGCATCTCGGCCGGGAAGTTCTTCCTGATCTCCGCCGGCTGTCCGGTGTCCCGGGTGGCGCTGTCGGACAGCCGCGTGAGCAGGCCGTGGCGCACGGCGAAGCCGAAGGCGAACGGCCGCAGCCGGGTGTCCCCCGCCGGGATGGACCGCCCCGTCTGGTCGATCGGGCGGCCTTTGCGGTCGGTGACGGTGAACTCGTAGTGCACGTCGTCGAGATGGGCGTGCGATCCGTCGGTGGTGCGGGTCTCGACCTGGCTCGTCACCTGGTTCAGCATCGAGAACTGGACCCGCTTGCTCCAGGTCTTCCGCGCGAAGAGGCGCCCCCAGGGGTTCACCGCGCCCTTCGCGGGCCCGAGCGCCACGGTCGGGGCGAGCGCGGTGGAGGTGTTGTTCACCGCGGTCCGGCCGGTCGTGGTGGTGGTCCGCGCCATGCTGTCGATCTTCGTGGGGTTGGCGTAGCCGAAGGCGAACCGCTCCCACTCCGGGTAGGGCCGGGCGGTGACCTTGAGCACCCGGACCTGGCCCTTGGCGTTGGTGTAGGCGAAGTCCTGCCCGTCGCCGAAGAAGCTCTTCGGGGCCGTGGTCAGTCTGCGGCGCACGTCAGCCAGCAGCCCGGTCTCGCGGGGGCCGCCGCCCCGGGGGAGGGCGGGCCGCGCCGACGGCGACGACGACAGCTGCCTGCCGATCTCGTCCACCACCAGGTCGGCGCCGCGCAGCACGGGATCGCCGTTGCCGAAGCTGTAGGAACGCCGCAGTACGTCCTCGGGCAGATTCTTCAGCAGCGACCCGACGCCGCCCATGTAGACGGGCAGCTTGCGGTCGTCGGTGAAGCGTACGGGGTCGCTCGTCAGGGACGGCGCCGGCAGATCGCGGTCCAGCCGGGGCGGGCGGCGCTTGTCCAGGTCGTGGGCGATCGCCGCCCGCTTGTCGGCCGGGAGGGGCGAGTTCTCCGGGATCGGCGCGAGCGGAGTGCCCAGCGGATAGCGGGTGGGCGGCTCGGCGCCGCCCGGGCCCGCGAAGGTGACCCCGGACCCGCTGACGCCGGCCGCCGCACCGGCGGGGGCCGACCGGGGCAGGTCACGGCGGCGGGTGGCGGCCCAGCCGCTGGCGGTCGGCTGCGCCCCGGTCTGGTCGCGGAGCACCGTGACGGCGAACGGACCGGCGGCGGAGGTGGGGAGCAGGCGTGACACATCCGGCGAGGACCAGACGGTCCTTCCCGACCCCTGGCTGACGGCGTCCCGTGGCGCGGCGCCCGCCGGGGCCTGACCGGACCCGGCGGCGGGGCCGCCGGCGGACAGGGGACCCGGACCGGCACCGGCCTGGGGGACGGCCAGGACCACGCCGACGTTCAGCGGCCGGCCGGCCAGTTCCGGGTCGTGCGACAGCAGTTCGCCGATCTCGTCGTACGGCGCCCGGACGACGGAGCCGCCAGGGGTTCGCAGCAGCAGGTGATCGGGACCTCCCCGCGCCCAGAGGAGGTAGGGGGCGGGCTGGTCGCCGACGCTCCACGGCGCCGTCGCCGTCCCCCCGATGCCGAAGCGGCCGTCGCGCAGCCGGATGGCCGTGTTGAGCACGGCCGTGGACACCGGCCCGGACAGCGGCGTGCCGTCGTACCAGTTGCGGCCGGTCCGGTTGCCGTCCGCGTCGAGCAGCCGGGTCTCCGGCCGGAAGGCGCCCAGCAGTTCCAGGTGGAAGGCCGCCGCTGCCGTCGGGTCGTCCAGCTCACGACCCGCGGCGGCCGCCTGGGCCATCACGTCGAGCAGGTCCGCGCGCCGCGCCGGATCGGGCCGGTCCAGGTGCAGGATCTTCGCGCCCTGCGCGTCGGGGTCCGGGGTCCGGCTCTCCCACTCCAGGGCTTTCGCCGTCGCCCAGAACAGCCGGGCGCGCTCGCGCGGGCCGACCGGCGCCGCGTCGGCGTCCAGCCGCAGGATCCGGGCGGCCTCGGCGTCGATGTCGGCGAGGCCCAACCGCACCGCGGCCGCGACGAGTCGGGGGAGCGGGACGAATGCGGTGAGCGGCGTGCCGCGCCCGCCGTCCGCTGCCGTGCCGGCCGCGGTCGCGGCCCGGGTCAGCACCGCGTCGTAG
Organism: Streptomyces polygonati; assembly: GCF_042650325.1. Taxonomy (NCBI): domain Bacteria; kingdom Bacillati; phylum Actinomycetota; class Actinomycetes; order Kitasatosporales; family Streptomycetaceae; genus Streptomyces; species Streptomyces polygonati. Next base: position 73,552 of record NZ_JBHSBB010000018.1, read on the forward strand.
TCGTCAGGGCTCAGGTCGCCGGTCCGCTGGCCCCGGTCGGCCAGCGCGGCGCGGTCCAGCAGGTCCATGGTGAAGGGCGTGACGCCGCCCAGCACCGGATCGGCGCTCCGCATGTTCTCCAACGCGCCGATGCCGGCGAGCAGTCGGGGATAGGAACCGTGCCGGTCGACATCCGGGCCGAAGACCCGTCGCAGGGCGCGTACCAGCCGCAGGGCCCGGTCCCGGGTCGCCGGGGAGGCGGGGTCGCCACCGCTGTGCAGGCCGGCCGCGCGGGCCACGTCGTCGAGCGCGCCGCCGGTCGGCTCGGGCCGGTACTCCACCCACCGTCCCGGCCGGCCCCGGACATCGGTCCGCATGGCGTGGACGTATCGGCCGTACGGAGCGGGCAGCTGCGCGATCCCGGTGCTGCGGGTGGAGCCGAACACCGTGCGGCCGGTCTCGTTGGCGGTGAGCTGGGCGTCACTGACCGTCGCCAGCGGATCGGCGACGAAGGGGTCGCGCACGCCGTCGCCGGTGATGACGTCCCCGTCCGCCGCCGCCGCGTACCAGCACCCCTCCATCACGATCACCTGGTCGTCGGGGAGATGGACCACGCTCGGCCGCCGCTTGAGGAATCCGCCGGTCTCCGGACCCCGCGCGATCTTGACCGTGCCGTCCTTGAGCGGCAGGTACGAACGCCCGGGGCGGGTGTGCCCGGCCAGGAAGTACGCCTTCCGGCCGGCCCACGGCACCGGCCGGGGATCCTTGGTCCAGGTGCCGGTCGCCCGGTTCTCGTACCAGAGTTCCGTCGCCTCCGCCGCGTGCCGGAGGAAGGGTTCCATCGTCGGGGCCTCGGCGTCGCTGAAGAGGGACCGCCCGATCGGCCGCCCTTCGGAGACGATGGTCTGGGTGAGCATCTCGCTCTCCCAGTCGGGCGCGTCCCGGTACGCGGCGGGGTTCAGCACCTCCCCCGGCCCGCTGGCGATCCAGTCCCCCCGCCGCGAGCCGGGGCGGTCCAGCAGGGAGACGGTGAACGGACCGGCCTGGTCCTGCCTGGCCAGCCGGACATGACCGCTCGCGGACCAGATCTCCCGGCCCGTCCGGTCGGCCGCCCCGCGCGGCAGTCCGAGTCCCCGCGCGCCGGCGCCCGGCACGAGCAGAACCACCGGGACATCGGCCCGCAGCCCGGCCAGCACCGGGTCGAGCAGCAGCAGTTCGGCGAACACGTCGGCCGGCGCCCGGAACACCGCGTCCTTGAAGCCGCGCAGCTCGACGTGGTCGTGATCGCCGGACGCCACGACGGTGTACGGCGCCGGGCCACCGGGCCGCTGCCAGGGAGCGGTGGCGGGGTCGCGGCGCTCAAGACCGCCGTCCGGCCGGGGGACGGACACTCCCACGGACGTCATGTCCAGGCTGGTGAGATCGGCGCCCGTCCAGTTCAGCCCCTGGAGGCCGCTGCCGGGCCGCCCCAGGGCGCGGGCCGGGGAGAGAACGCCCCGGAGCGTGAGGTGGAACGCGGCGAGGGCCGCGAGGCTGCGCGCCCCTTCGACGGCCTCGTCCAGCGCCACCCGGAACAGCTCAGCGCGCTGTGCCCCGGTCACCGGCTCGTCCGCGCTCAGGAGCAGCACCCGGCGGGCGACTTCGTCGAGCACGTCCATGGTCATCGGGCCGCCGCTCAGGGCCGGTTGGGGCTCCGCGCGGCGCAAGGCGTCGAGCCGGGCAACGGTGTCGAGCAGCGCGGGGTGGATCCGGTGCTCGACGATGCCCGAGCCGTAGACGCTCTCCAGTACCTGATGGTGCGTCAGCTCATCGGCGGCGGTGGAGTGTTCGGCGTCGTGGCCGAGCCGGGCGTCGTCCCGCTCCGGCGCCGCATCGTCGGAATCGACCGCACCGGCTGGGGAGGACGCGACGGCCGACGGCTCCGGCGGGCTGAACCGGACCTGGGCGACCGGCTCCGCCGACGCGGCGCCGGACCGGGACAAGCCGGCGGGCGGGACGGAGGGGGGCGGCGCGGACACGGCGGACCGGTGCGGCGGCCGGGGGCGTACGTGCGTCCAGTCCATCCACTTGGGCGAGTTCGGCTGCGGCGTCAGCACAACGGTGTAGGCGGCGGCGACGCTGTCGTACACCAGGCCGGTCTGCCCGCTGGACATCGTCACGGTCCTGGCGGTCGCCGTCCGGTCCGAGACGGCGCGCGGCAGTGCCCGGTTGTCGGCCCCGACCAGGACGATCCGGGTCTCCAGCTCAGTGCCGCTCAACTCCTTGTCGAGCAGCAGCAGTTCGGCGACCTCGTCGTGGGGCACCTTACGGGGAGCCCCGCCGGGGAAGGGCATGTCGATGTGGTCGCCGCCGTTCGCGTCGACCACCACGAAATAGGCCAGGGGGGACGGACCGGCGGCGGCTCCCGGCTCGACCCACGGCGCCGCGCTGCGTTTGCCGTTGGCGAGGGTGCCGTCGGTGGACCGTACGTAGGAGGCCGTCACCAGCGGGCCGTTGAGCGGCCTGCTCGTCCAGTTACGACCCGTTGTCCTGCCCCAGGGCGAGGTGATCGAGGTGTTGTCCCACAGCGCGCCGCTCTGCTTGAGGTGGTAGGCACCGAGCGCGCTGGGGTTGTACGGATCGATGCCGGAGGCAGCCGCGCCGGCCGCCGTCCACAGGAGCTGGCTGCGGCGTGCCTCGTCCGCAGGAGCGGCGCTGTCGCCCAGGTGCAGGACCTTGACCGCCAGGGCGTCCGCGTCCGCCGTGCTGCCGATCGCCTCGACGGCTTTGACCGTGGCCCAGAAGAGCAGTTGCCGGTCGGCTTCACTCACCACCCAGTCGCCGTCCGGCCCCTCCTCCAGATGTGTGTCGTCCAGCACCTGCTGGGCCCGATCGTCCGGGTCGCCGTCGCGCAGGAGTTCCAGGGCCCGGTCCACCGACGGCAGCGGGACGAAGGCGTGCAGCGTCGTATCGGGCGCGCCGCTCAGCCGGGCCCGCGCCGCGTCGAGCAGCGCCCGGACGTCGGCCGGCTCCAGCGCCGTGGGCGGAGGCTTTTCCGTGCCTTGCTGCTTCAGGTACGAGCGGGTGACCCGGTCCAGCAGCTCCAGCGTGAACAACCGCCCGGCGTCCCGCAGTTCCGGATCGTTCGCGCGCATGATCTCCACGGCCCCGATGCCGCGCAGCAGCCGCTGATAGTCGCCGGAGGGGTCGTCCTGATCGTCCTCGACGGCGACCCCGAACGTCTGACGCAGCGCCCGCACCAGCCGCAGCACCGTCGCCCGCGTCTCCTCGCCCGCCACCCCGGACCCCGGCCCCGCGGCCGGGAGCAGACCCGCCAGCACGGCCAGCTCGTCGAGCGCCCCGTCCACCGGCTCAGGGCGCAACTCCCGCCACGAACCGGGCTCGTTCAACGCGCCGGCCGCGATCAGGTGCGTCGACGGCCTGCCACCGGGATGGTGCTGGGCGTAGTGGGTCCGGTCGGGGGCGAAGACGGTGTGCCCGGTCGCGTTGGCCACCTCCTGCGCGGCGGAGACGGTCCTGAGCGGATCGGCGACGAACGGCGGACGGCTGGCGGTGTTGACACGGGGGTCTGCGTCCGAGGGGGTGTCGGCCCAGCAGCTCGGCATGACGATCGGGATGTGCGGGGCGAGCCGTCGCACACTCGGTCGCCGCTTCAGATAGCCCCCGACCTGTTCGCCGGACGCTTGGACGTTCTGCTGGCCCCGCCGCATGGTGAAGCGGCCGGGCAGCCCGTGCAGGGCGAAGTAGTACGCCTCCCGGCCGGCCCAGGGCAGCGTCTGCGAACCCGGAAGGAAGGTGCCGGCGACGGAGTCGAAAGGGAACGACTCCGTCTGGTCCGGGAGGCCTTCGTAGAACTTCTTCCGCACGACGTGGTCGTGGTCGTCGAACACGGCCCGGCCGATCGGCCGCCCGTCGTGGACGATGGTGAAGGTCATGAGTTCGCTGTCCGGGATGTCCTGGTCGCCGCTCCCGCCGAGCGAGTCCATCGATGCCAGGAGATCCGGCGCCGGATAGCCCGGCTCGCTGGCGATCCACTCGCCCGTCGGCCTGTCGAGCGCCGAGGTGTCGGTGACGACGATCCGGTGCCGGTTGGTCCGGGGGTCCGCCGCGAGCCGCTGGGCGCCGCTGTGCGCCCACACCGTCCTGCCGGTCGCCGTGGCCGCGGCCCGCGGCAGCGCCAGACCCTCGGCGCCGGCCCGCCGCCAGACGAGTACGACCGGGACCGCGTCGCCCAGCGCGGCCAGATCCGGGTCCATGGCCAGCAGTTCGGCGAGGTCCTCCCATTGCACCGCCTGGGAGGAACCGTCGCCCAGGCGCACGCTGACATGATCGTGGCCGCCCTTGGCCACCACGACGTACGGACGGGGATCGCCGGGCTGCCGCGCCCACGGACCCTTGTGCGGCTTCCCGGCGGCGGTGTCCAGTTCGTACGAGCCGGTGTCCAGGTCGCGGACCGGGTCCCCGGTCCAGTTGCGGCCGATGACGCTCCCGTCGGGAGCGGTGATACGGGACGCGGCGGACAGCGCGCCGAGCCGGTCGAGGTGGAAGGCGCTCAGGGCGGCCAGGCTCGTCGCCCGTCCGGCCGCAGTCGCCGCGTCGACCAGTGTGTACAGCTCGACGTGGTGGGCGGTCGTGACGTCATCGGGGTCGGACACGTGCAGGACCCGCTGCACGAGGATGTCCGGGTCGAAATCGTCCGACAGGTCGGGGTCCGCCGATTTCAGCGCCGCCAGCCGTGCCACCGCCGCCGCGTGCGGCGGCTGGGCGATCTCGATCACCGCCTGCCGGCGCTGCGCCTGCGCGTCCGGGTAGCTCAGCCGGCCGTCCGCGCCGATCGCCCGGCCCCGGCTCTCCACGGTGATGGTGAAGGCGTCGACACCGACATGACCGTCGTCGCCGGAGCCGGCCGATCCCGTGTCCCCGTCGGTGCCGCTGTCCGGGACACTGGCGTAACCACTGCCGGCGTCGCTGCCCGGGACGCTGCCCGCCTGGCTGCCGGGGGCACTGCCCGGGTAGCCGTCGGAGGGGGCGTCCTCGTCCGTGCTCTGCAAGGCTTCGAGCTCGCGGGCCAGTTCGCCGCGGAACACCTGGGCGACCGCGTCGGCGCGCTGCTCGCCGGTGGTCCTGTCCCGTTCTCCGATGCCGACCGCCGCGTACCAGCGGCCGTTGCCGTAGCCGGTGATGACGACCCGGCGGGCCGGGAGCCCGGCCTTGATCTCCCGCAGACCCACCGCCGCCACCTGCTTGGCCAGCGCGGCGATGTCGGCGGTCTGCGCGGATTCGAGATGCTTGACGCCCTCGCGGAAGGTCACCACCGACCGGCGTGGCGGAAGCGGAGCCAGTGCGGGAGCCTCGGGAGCGGCCGGGGCCGCCGACGAGGGCCCGGCCACCGGGACGAGCCCGGTGGCGGCCGTACCGGCGTCGGCGACGGCCCGGCCGGTGGCGGCCGAGCGCGCGGTGGCGAGCGCTCGCGGGAGCTTCCCGGACGGGAGCAGGCCGGAGCCCGGCCCGTCCGGCGCGGCACCGAGATCGTGCCCCGGCGGAAGATCGGACGGGTCCGGCTCGGACTCGGCCGGGCCCTCGTCCGCACCGACGCGCAGATCGGAACTGCCCGCCGCCTCGGACGACGGCGTACCCGGGGAAAGGTCGGTCTCCTCGATGCTCGACGCGCCGTCGCTCAGGGCCGGCTCGGATTCCGGCCGGGGCGATACGGCGGCCGGTGCTTCGGGCTCGCCGGGCTCGGTCCCGGTGGCCGGCTCCTCCAGCACGGTCGTGGACCGGGACACGACGACCGCGGGGGCGGACGCGGGCGAGGCCTGAACAGCGGACGCGGGTGGCATGGAGACGGCGGGCATGTGCGGCGGGCCCGGGCGGACCTCGGTCCAGTCCTCCCAGCTGGGCGATGTCGGATCGAGCCGGGTCAGGACGATGCTGGCGGTGCCGTCGGCGCTGTCGTATCCCACGCCGGTCGGCCGGGTGGATGTCGTCACCGTCCGGCCGGTCGCCTTCCGGTCGGAGACGGCATGCGCCAGCGCCGGATTGCGGGCCCCGACCAGGACGACGCCGACCTCCTGCTTCTTGGAGCCCAAGTAGTCGTCGAGCACCAGCAGTTCGGCGATCTCGTCGTGGGGCACCTTACGGGGGGAGCCGCCTGGCCACGGCATGTCGACGTGGTCGCCGCCGTTCTCGTCGACCAGCACGTAGTAGGCGTTGGGCGGTTGCCGGGCGGCGGGTTCGCCCGGCTTCGCCCACGGTGCCCTGCGCTGGGTGCCGTTGACGACGGTGCCGTCCGCGGACCGGACGTAGGAGGCCGTCGCGATCCGGCCGCCGAGCGCATCGCTCGTCCAGTTGCGGCCCATCGTCTTGCCCGAGGAAGAGACGATCAGCGTCTTCGCGGACAGCGCGCCGTTGCGCGTGAGGTGGTACGCGGCCAGGGCGCTCGGGTGGTACGGATCGACGCCGGTCGCGGCGGCCGCGGCCACGGTCCACAGCAGCTCGCCGCGGCGTGCCTCGTCCACCGGACCGGCGGTGCCGCCCAGGTGCAGGACCTTGTCCGCCAGGGCCTCCTCGTCGGCCGCGCTCCCGAGTGCCTCGACGGCCTTGACCGTCGCCCAGACGGTCTGCTGCCGGTCGCTCTCGGTCGGCTGGTAGACGCCGTCCGGCCCCATCTCCACGACGGGCCCCTCGTCGTCGTGCAGCACCTTGCCGACGCGGTCGACCAGGTCGACCCGCAGGAGTTCCAGTGCCCGGTCCACCGAGGGCAGCGGGACGAAGGCGTGCAGCGTCGTATCGGGCGCGCCGCTCAGCCGCGCCCGCGCGGCATCGAGCATCGCCCGGACGTCGGCCGGCTCCAAAGACATCGGCCGCGGCTTGTCCGCACCCTGCTGCTTCAGGTGCGAGCGGGTGACCCGGTCCAGCAGATCCAGCGTGAACAACCGCCCGGCGTCCCGCAGTTCCGGATCGTTCGCGCGCATCGTCTCCAGCGCGCCGGTGCCCCGCAGCAGCGCCTGATAGGTGCCGGACGGATCGTCCTTGTCGTCCTCGACGGCGACCCCGAACGTCTGGCGCAGCGCCCGCACCAGCCGCAGCACCGTCGCCCGCGTCTCCTCGCCCGCCACCCCGGACCCCGGCCCCGCGGCCGGGAGCAGACCCGCCAGCACGGCCAGCTCGTCGAGCGCCCCGTCCACCGGTTCGGGACGCACCTCCCGCCACGAACCGGGCTCGTTCATCGCGCCGGCCGCGATCATTTCCACCGGGCCGCGCCCGCCGGGGCCAGCGGACTTCGAGTAGGTGACCCGCTCGGCGGCGAAAACGGTGCGCCCGGTCGTATTGGCCACCCCTTGGGCTGCGGTGAGGGTCCTGAGCGGATCGGCGACGAACGGCGGTCGGCCGGCCGCCTGCGGACCGGCCATGCCGTCCGCGGGCGTATCGGCCCAGCAGGCACCGAGAACGATCGGGACCTGCGGCGCGAGCCGCCGCAGGCTCGGGCGCCGCTTCAGATAGCCGCCGGCCTCTTCACCCCTCGTCTGGAATGCCCGGCGGCCCCGCTGCATGCTCAGGCGGCCCGGCATTCCGTGCAGGTAGAAGTAGTACACCTCCTGACCGGCCCAGGGCAGCGCCTGCGAACCGGGAAGGAAGGTGCTGGTGATGGAGTCCCAGCCGAGGGTGTCGGCCTGGTCGGGGAGGGTGTCGAAGAACGTCTCCTCCAGGGACTGGTGTTCGGCGTCGAACACGGCCCGGCCGATCGGCCGCCCGTCGGCGACGATGGTGAAGCTGGTGACCGCGCTGTCCGGGACCGCTTCGTCCTCGAGTCCGAACTCGTCGATCGAGCGGATCCGGCCCTGGGTGTCGGGGGACGCATAGCCCGGCTCGCTGGCGATCCACCTGCCCACCGGGATCTTGATCAGCGACATGTCGCCGACCACGATCCGGGCCCGGTTGCTCTGCGGGTCCTCCAGGATCTCCGCGCTGCCGCTGTGCGCCCACACCGTCCTGCCGGTCGCCGTGGCGACGGCCCGCGGCAGCGCCAGACCCTCGGCGCCGGCCTTCCGCCAGGCGAGCAGGACCGGCACGTCGTCGCCCAGCGCGGTCAGATCCGGGTCCATGGCGAGCAGTTCGGCGAGTTCCTCCGGCGAGACCGTCTGGTCGGTGCCGTCGGGCAGTCGTACCACGGCGAAGTCGTGGCTCGCGTCGGACACCACGACGTACGGGCGCGGTGGGCCGGCCTGCCAGGGCGATGGGGACAGGAGGGGCTTCGCGCTGCCCATCCGCACGCCGTACGAGGAGGTGTCCAGGTCGCGGACCGCGTCCTCCGTCCAATTGCGGCCCAGGACGGTGCCGTCGGGAGCGGTGATACGGGACGCGGGGGACAGGGCACCCAACTGCTGGAGACGGAAGGCGCGCAGGGCTGCCAGGCTGGTCGCCCGCCCGGCCGCCGTCGCCTCGTCGACCAGTGTGTACAACGCGCGGCGATGCGCGGCGGTCACGTCCTCGAATCCGGACAGGCGCAGGATCTGGTACACCAGCGCGTCCGGGGAGAATTCGCCGGTCAGCTCCGGGGCCGCCTTCTGCAAGGCGTCCAGTCGCGCCACCGCGGCGGCGTGGCCCGGCTGGTCGATCTCGATCAGCGCCCGCTGCCGCTGCTCCTGCGCGTCCGCGTAGCTCAGCCGGCCGTCGGCGCCGATCGCCCGGCCCCTGCTCTCCACCATGATGGTGAAGGCGTCGACACCGATGGGCTCGACGACGTCCGAGGTGACCGATCCCGTATCCTCGTCGCTGCTCGCGAGACTTCCCGCGTCGCCGACCGGGACGGCGCCGCCCTCCCCGCCGTTCTGCAACACGCCCAACTCATGGGCGAGTTCCGTGCGGAAAACCTCGGCTACGGCTTCCGCCCGCTCCTCGCCGGTCGCCGCGGCCCGTCGGCCGATCCCGGCCGCCTCGTACCAGCGGCCGTTGCCGTAACCGGTGATGGTGATCCGGCGCGCCGGAAGTCCGGCCCGGATCTCCCGCAGACCCGCGGCCGCCAACTGCCGTGCCAGCGCGGAGATCTCGCCGACCTGGACGGCGCCGAGGTGCTTGACGCCCTCGCGGAAGCTCACCACCGAGCGGCGCGGCGGGAGCGGAGCGGCGACGGACACCACGGGGACGGCCGGGACGGCCGAGGAGGGCCCGGCCACCGGGGCGAGCGCCGGAGCGGTCGTACCGGTGTCCGCGCGGGCCGCGTCGGCGGAAGCCCTTGGGACGACCGCCGACCGCGACGGCACCGTCATGTCCCTGCTCGTGACGACCGGCGCGGGGACGCCGGGCGGCTGCGGTGCCTGGACCGGCTTCGACTCGTCCGGCTTCGACTCGTCCGGCGCCGGCGGGCGGGCGGCGACCGGGCGGGCGGCGGCCGGAGGGGCGTAGCTGGCGATCCTCGGCGGGGCCTCGGGGCCGAAACTCCAGACGGTGGGCACCTCGGCGACCTTCTCGGGCGCCATCAGATCGATGTCCATCTCGCCGAGCGCCGCGCCGAGATCGTGCCCCAGCAGCAGATCGGGCTCCTCCGGGTCGAACTCGGCCCAGCCCTGCTGGTCGCTGACGTACAGCGTGAATCGGCCGGCGTCGTCGGGAACCGGCGTACCCGACAGAAGATCGGTCCCGTCGAAGTCCACCGGATGCCCGATGGGCGCGATCAGCTTTCCCTTCAGCGCCGAGGCGACCTGCTTGCCGAAGGCCGGCGGTCCGGCCAGCGGATCGGCGCGCCCGGCCTGCCCCGCGACGAGTACCACCCGCACCGGGGACCGCGGGTCCCACGCCGTCCACCGGCGGATCCAGTCCGCGACGCCGTGCGCGTCCCGCCAACTGCGGTCCAGGTAGAAGCGGTTCCGGGCGTAGTTGTATATGCCGCCCACCAGGATCACCTGGTCCGAGGTGGGCAGGAACGCCGAGCCGTGGTTCCGTGAGGGCAGTTGGTCCCGGGAGACGAACCGGGGCGCGCTCGCCGCGGCCTCGGTGGTCTCCTGGCCAGCCGACTGGGCGGGGTCTTGGTACGCCTCGGTCCCGCTCTCGACGGCCCGCGGGTCCGGCACCTTCGACTGGGGGAACGCCGGTGGCCGCGCCGCCGGGTCCGGGTGCGGGGTGAGAGCGGCGGGGTCGGTCGTCGTCAGGGTGTCGTCCGCGAGCGCGGCACCGGCCGACTCGGCTTCGGCCGCGGCGGCCTTCGCTGTGGCGGCCGACGCGTCAGCCGTCTCCCGGGCTTCCGCCGCGGCTACGGCCGCCTGCTCCGCGGCCTCCAGCTTCGCCGCCAATGCCGCTTCGGCGGCCGCGACCTCGGTCCGTGCCGAAGCCGCTGTCTCCGCCGCCTCCGGGGCCTCCAGGGCATCCGGCGATTCCGCTCCGGCCGCCGGCAGTTTCTGCTGGGCGCGTGACAACGCGGTTTCCGCGAGCTCGACTTCACGGGTGGCCGCCGCCTTGGCGGACTCGGCCCGCTGGGCCAGGGCCCGGTCCGCCCCGGCGGTCGCCGCGGCGTCCTTCGCCCGGGTCACCAGATCGCTGATCGGGGTAGCGAGGGCCGCCGCGTCCTTCGCCTTCGCCTTCGCCGCAGCGGTCTTCGCCTTGGAGGCGGCGGCCTGTTCGGCGGCGTTGGCCGACGCGGTCGCCTTGGCCTTCGCGGCGGCCTGGGCTTCGGCGCCCGCCTTGGCGGAGGCTTCCTTCGCCTTGGCGGCGACCGCCTTCGCGAACGCCTTGCGCTCCGCGGCGATCTTGGCCGTCAGATCCTTCTCCGCGGTGTTCACCCGTTCGCGGGCGGCGGCGACGGCCCGGCTGGTGGCCGCGACTTGCGCGGACTTGGCCTCCAGCGCGGCCTGGGCGGCCGCCTCGTCCCTGGTGTTCCGGGTGATCGTGTTGATCCTCGCCTCGGCGACGGCCGGCCGGTCGACCGGTCCGGCCGGTCCGGTCGAAGCGGTCGAATCGGCCGATGGGGACTGGCCGTCGGCCGGTTCGGCTGTCGCCGGTTGCTTCGGCCGGACGGACGGGGCGGACAGGGCGGACGCGTCGGGAGCCGAGGTGTCCGAGGCGGGCGCCGACTGCTCGGTCTGAGCCCTGGACAGCGCGGCCCGCGCCGCCCTGACCCCGATCGCGGCCTTGGCCGCGGCCTCGTCGGCCGTCTTCACGGCGGCCTCCGCCGCCCCGGCGGTGGGCTCGGCCGCCATCGCCGCCGACTGCGCGTCCGTGGCCGCGGCTTCCGCCGCCTCCGCCGCCCGCGCCGAGACGTCCGCCCTCGACTGCGCCGCCTCCGCCGCGTCCATGGCCGCCGGGGTGCCCGTGTCAGCCGCCTCGGACAGCTTCGCCCGGGCGGCCGCCGCATCCGCCGTCGCCGACTCCCGCGCCTTGGCCGCGGCTAGCGCGGCGGCCTCCGCTGCCTTCCGCGGGCCGTGCGCCGCCGCCCGCGCCGCCACCGAGTCCTTGTACGCCTGGAGTTCGGCCGCCCGCGCGTCCGCCAGCCCCTTCTGCGCCGCCTCCACCGGCAAGGTCCCGGCCTTGGCCGGCCGGGTGCCGACCGGTTGGGCTTCCGGCGCCCCTTCGGCCGTGGCGTCCGGGCCGGTGCCCGCCCGGCCCTCGGGCTCTTTCGTACCGCCGCCGAGCAGCTGGCCCTTGCCCTGGAAGGCTGTCGGCGCCGCCGGGGCAGCGGCCTCGCCGGTCGTCGAGGTGTCCGCGCGGGCCGGCTCGCCCGTCTCGGTGCCGAGCCGGCGGCCGGGGCCGTGGAAGGTGCTCGGTGCGGCCTTCGCCCCGGCCCCGGTCGTCGCGCCGCTGACCGAGTCGTCGCCCAACCGCCGTCCCGGGCCTTCGAACTCGGCCGACGCGCCGCCCGTCTTCACGGCGACGCTCCCGGTCCCGGTCCGCGGGCCGACGCTCTCGCCGTCCCCCAGCCGCCGCCCGGGACCGGGGGACTTCTCCGACCCGGCCGGTCCGCCGTTCTTCGTCCCGGCCGCCGGTCCGTCGGCGGTGCCTTCGCCCAGCCGATGGCCCGGTCCGGTGAACCTCGCGGCCTGCTGGGGATCCACCGGCACTTCGGTGTCGTTGCCGTCCAACCGGTGCCCCGCGCCGGGGAACTTGGGCTTCTCCGGCGGCTTGCCGGTCGTGCCCTGCTCCGGCTTCCGAGTCGCCGTGTCGGACCCCTTCGAGGGGCCTCGCAGAGCGGTAGCGGTCCCCTGGCCGGAAGTGGTGTCCGTGCCCTTGCCCCGGCCGGGCGATCGCGCGGGGGCGGCCGGACTCGCGGCGGGCTCCGGGTCCTTCGGCAGGTCGGCCAGGGTGGCGAACTTCTTGCCCTTCGCGGTGCTGCGGACCTGGGGAGCGTCCGTTCCGGCGCCCTTGCCCGCCGCCGCGGCCTTGGCGTCCGCCGCGGTCTTCTCCAGCTCGGCCACCGACCCCGCCAGGGCGACCCGGGTGTCCCGTACGTCACCGGACGCCTTCAACGCGTCGGCCTGCGCCGTCCTGGCGTCGGCCCGAGCCGTCCCCACCGCGGTCTCGGCCGCCGTGGCCTTCGCCGCCGCCGCCCGGGCCCGCTCGGCCGAGGCATCGGCTGCCGCCTGCGCCGCCTTCGCCGCGTCGACCGCTTCCGGGGTGCCCTTGCCGGCCGCCTCCAGCTGCTTCACCCGGGCGGTCTCCGCGTCGGCGTCGGCTGTCTTCCGCGCGTCCGCCGACGCCTTGGCGGCGGCGCTGGACACCTCCTGCGCGGTGTCCGCCTTCGCGTGCGCCGACACCGCGTGCCAGAACGCCTGCGGCTCGGCCTCCCGGGCCTGCCCCAGCGCGGTCACCCAGGAATCCACCCCGGACCGCTCCAGCCGCGCATCCGCCGCAGCCTTCACCGCCCGCGCCAGCGCATCCGCCTTCGCCTGCGCGGCAACCGCCGCGTCCACCGCATCCCCGGTGCCGGACCGCTCCGCCTCGACAGACTTCACCCGGGCGTCCTCCCCAGCCGCCCTCGCCGCCCCCGGCAACTTCGCCGCGGCATCCCCGCGCGCCGCGAAGATGTCCTCGTACTTCTTCGCGACCTGCCCGGCATTGGGCCGCGTCCCATTCCCGTCGCCCGGGGCGCCGGCGTCCGCGCCGTCATCGGCCCGCTTGGCAGCCGCGGCCAAAGCGTCCAGGTGAGCGGCCTCGGCCTTCTCCAGCCGGCCCACCGACCCCGACAACGCCACCCGCGCGTCGCGCACATCACCGGCCGCGGTCGCCGCGTCCGCCACCGCGGTCTTCGCCTCCTCCTTCGCCGCGTCGACCGCGTCCGCCGTGGCCTGGGCCGCCTTCGCCTGCGCCGACACCGCGTGCCAGAACGCCTGCGGCTCGGCCTCCCGGGCCTGCCCCAGCGCGGTCACCCAGGAATCCACCCCGGACCGCTCCAGCCGCGCATCCGCCGCAGCCTTCACCGCCCGCGCCAGCGCGTCCGCCTTCGCCTGCGCGGCAACCGCCGCGTCCACCGCATCCCGAGTGCCGGACCGCTCCGCCTCGACAGACTTCACCCGGGCGTCCTCCCCAGCCGCCCTCGCCGCCCCCGGCAACTTCGCCGCGGCATCCCCGCGCGCCGCGAAGATGTCCTCGTACTTCTTCGCGACCTGCCCGGCATTGGGCCGCGTCCCATTCCCGTCGCCCGGGGCGCCGGCGTCCGCGCCGTCATCGGCCCGCTTGGCAGCCGCGGCCAAAGCGTCCAGGTGAGCGGCCTCGGCCTTCTCCAGCCGGCCCACCGACCCCGACAACGCCACCCGCGCGTCGCGCAGATCACCCGCCGCCGCCACCGCGTCGGCCTGCGCCGTCCTCGCATCCTCCTTCGCCGCGTCCGCCGCCGACCGCGCCGTCCTCGCCCGGCCGTCCGCCGCCTTCACCGCGTTCGCCGAAGCGTCCGCCGTGGCCTGGGCCGCCCTGGCCGCGTCCACCGCCTGCGCGGTGCCGGTGCGATCCGCTTCGAGATACTTCTGCCGGGCGTTGTCCGCGTCGGTTTCGGCTGTCCTGCGCGCGTCCGCCGATGCCTTGGCCGCGGTGTTGGACGCCTCCAGCGCGGTGTCCGCCTTCGCCTGGGCCGACACCGAGTGCGCGAACGCCTGATGCTCCGCCCCCCGGGTCTCCCCCACCGCCGTCACCCACGAATCGAGCCCGGACCGCTCCAGCCGCGCATCCGCAGCCGCCTTCACCGCCCGCGCCAGCGCGTCCGCCTTCACCTGCGCCGCAACCGCCGCGTCCACCGCATCCCCGGTGCCGGACCGCTCCGCCTCGACAGACCTCGCCCGAGCGTCGTCCCCAGCCGCCCTCGCCGCCTCCGGCAGACTCGCCGCCGCATCCTTGCGCGCCGCGAACATGTCCTCATACTTCTTCGCGATCTCCCCGGCACTCGGATGCGACCCGCCCGCATCCGTGGGGTGTGCGCCGCTCTTCCCGCCGCCGGCGGCCGGTCTGGCCAGGGCGTCCGCGTGCGCCTGCGCCGCCTTGGCGGCCTCCACCGCCTGCGGAGTGCCGGTGCGATCCGCTTCGAAGAACGTCACCCGGGCGTCTTCCTCGGCCGCTCTGGCGTCCGCGGTCAGCTTGGCCCGCGTATCGGCCTTCACGGCCGCGGCGAGTTCGTTCTCCTTCCCGGTGAGCGTGTTCTTCGCGATCCTGATGTCCTGGAGGGCGTCGGCGGCGGCCTTCTCCGTCCCCGCCGGCGACGTGTCGGTCGGCTTCGGGCCGGTGGCCACCGGCGGCTCGCCGCTGCCGAGGCCCCTGGGGTCCCCGGCGCCCGACCGAACCGTGTCCCCGTCGCCGAGACGCGTACCCACGCTGTCGGAGGACGAGGACGTACGCCGCGGCGCCTGCACGTCCGCCCGGGGGCCGCCGGTCGGCGCGTGCTCGCCGTCGCCCGGAGTCCTGGTCACCGCTGGCGGCTGCGCGCCTCTCAGTTGCCCTGCCAGGCCCTGTGCCTGCGTGGCGGCCGCTCGCGCCACGATCTCTTCCGACTGATGGGGCAGCGGGGAGTCCGAGTCCGGAGCCGTGCGGGTCTCGCCGCCGTGGGGCGTGGGGTCGAGGTTGGTGGCGCCGTGCGGGTCCGAGGTACGTATCGGGGGCGCGGTGACGATCCGGTCCGGGATGGTGTCCGCCGGGTTCTTGTCACCCGTGAACGCCGGATCGTGGATGTCGTCGGTGCGCTGTCCCCGGACCGAATCCGCTCCCCCGGGGCCCGAATTCCGCTCCGGCACGAAATCCGGCTGGTCCCTCGACCGGCCGGGGTTCACGTCCTTCACGTTCGCGTCGGCCGGCCTCAATGTCAGCTTGGGCGCGGGCGTCGGGGTCGGGGTCGGGTCGGTGATCGGCCCGTCCCCCGTACGGCCGACGTTCACGGTCACCTTCCGGCCGCCGGCCGAACTGTCGGTGATGACCGAATCGGAGCTGTCCGGGCGGACGACGGAGGTGTTGTCCGTCAGGTTCTTCGAGTTGACGACGGATTTTCCGCTGGTGGTGACCAGGGTGCTCGGAGCCACGATGTCGGCCGTGACCTTGCCGCCGTTCCTGACGCCGCCGCCGATGTTCCCGCCGAGACCGCCGCCGACATTGACGTTGGGAACGCCCTTGCCCGTGGTGTCGGGCTTCGGAATGTTCAGCGGGCCGCCGGTCGGCTTCACCTTGTTGATGAGGCCCTTCGCGCCGAAGACCGCGATCGCCTGGATGGGCGCCAGCATGATGCCCATCTCGATGAACTCGGCCCACCCCTCCGCGGTCGTGGGGACGGGACTCCAGTGCTTCCAGTCGGTGTTCAGTCCGGCCGCGGCGTTCGAGCCCAGCGTGGTGAGAGCGCTGATCGCGGTGAACTCGACCCCGAATTTGCTGATATTGAACGCGAGACCCGCGATCGTCGTGGCCCAGGGATACGCCTCCGCCGCGGCGCCGGTGGCTTCGGTGACCCAGGTGCTGATCTTGGTCACGAAACCCGCCAGGGAGGCGACCGCCTCACCGACCATCCCGCCGATCTCGATGAGGGAGGAGACAAGTCGCCCGATCAGGCTGGCCACGAGGCTGAAGATCTCGCCGAGCACCCCGGCGAGAATGGAGAGACCGAGTCCGAGCAGCGTGGCGAGAAGGCTGGCCAGTGCCTGTTTGGCCTCGGTCTTCTGCTGCTCGCTGCGCAGCATGGCGAAGTAGTTGATCGCCTCGCCCATGTCCCAGCTGTCGAGGCACACCTGGATGATGTTGGGCTGGAGTCCGTACTCTCCCAGCGGGGTGTCGGGCCCGTCCGACTGGTTGTAGAAGGCGGTGGTCATCGCCATCGCCGCCGTGCCCGTCCAGGCTCCGTTGATCAGGTTGAACTGCGCGCTGTCCATCGCCTGATACTGCTCGTAGAGCTTGTTGCCGAAGGTGATCCAGGCGTTTCCCAGCTCGATGACCGGATTCGGGTCCCACGGGACGGCGTCGCGGTAGCCCGAGGTCATGAGAGGTCGCCGCCGTAGGCCGGCATGGGGACGGAAGCGATGTCGGACATCTGAACCAGGGCCTCAGAAGGTCTCGTTGATCGACGTGGTGTGGTAATTCTTCTCGGGAATTCCGTAGGGCTGGTCGACCGGGGTACCGCTGCTGGTGGTGCCCTTGGTGAGGGCCGTCTCGAACTGATTGAACATATCGGCCACGTTCTGCTCGCCCGCGTTGTAGTTCGCCACCGCCTGGGCGAGTCCGCCGGTCAGCACGTTGAGGGCGCCCGCGCCCGGATTGAGCTCGGGGCCGAAGAGGTCGGTCACCGCCCTGTACCATCTGTCGTTGAAATCATTCATCACGGTGGCTGAATCGCCGGTCCACGAGAGTTTGAGGGCGTTCAGATTCTTCATGATGTCGCTGATGTCGTCGCTGATGCCCTGAATGGCCGTCGTCAGCGTGGCCAGGGTGGATGTCAACCCGCCCGGGTCCACCCGGAGCGTGGACGCGTTGTAGTTCGCGGGGAGCGTCGAAATCGCCATCTGCCACGTACCCCTGTCTATTTTCCGGCGGCGTTGTTCTTGGCGTTTTTGTCTTCCGCCTGCTGGTAGTTGTCGTGGGTCATCTGCATGCGATCGGTCGTGTCGCCCAGCAGGGTCTGCAACTGCGCCATGGCGGTGTTGACCCTCGCGGCCACATCGGAGAATGTCTGGCCGGCCGGGGTCGACCACAGTTCTTCGATGGTCGAGTACTGGGTGCTGATCGTCGAGATATGGTCCGAGATCGAGGAGGCCTTCCCCTTCACGAAGGTGATGGAGTCCGCCAGGTCCTTCAGGTCGACGGTCCATGCCGCCGGAGTCATGAAGGTCTGGCCGTTGGCCAGCAGGATCGAACCGTCCGACTGGGTGGTGCCGGCGTCGATCCCGCTGTCGGTGAGGACATAGACCTTGCCGTCGGACGTGGTGAAGATTCCCGTGCTCGTGTCCAGGGTGCCGTTCACCACGGTGCCGTCCGCCAGGACGATGGTCTTGCCGTCGGCGGAGTAGAAGTCGCTGCCGTCCGTATAGCCGTAGATCACGATCCCGTTCGGCAGCGTGCGGGACGTACCGTCCTTGAGGAACGACCCGTCCGGGGTGCTGATGCCGTGCTCGACCACCCCGGCGGAGTCGACGTAGATGGTGCCGTCCTGGGATATCCACCCGTTGTCGTCGGTGTCGCCGCCCCAGTACGTCTTCCCGTCGATGACGCGCGGGGTCAGGAAATGCCCGTCGTCGGTGGTCTTCCCGTGCTCCACCACCCCCGCCGGCGTCACAAACGTGGTGCCGTCCTCCGACAGGAAACCGCCGCCCTCGGTCACCGACCCGTACGTCTGGACACCATCGACCAACCGCACCGCACCATCAGCCAGGAACTTCCCGTCCGGCGCCGTCAGACCATGAACGACCCTGCCCGTCGAATCGACATAAACCGTACCGTCCTGCGAAATCCAGCCCGTCCCCGAACCGTCATCCTCCGTGTCACTCCCCCACAACAGCCGGCCGTCCACCAACCGCTGCGTCAGAAAACGCCCATCAGCGGTCGTCTTCCCGTGCTCCACCACCTGCGCGGGCGTCACAAACGTGGTGCCGTCCTCCGACAGGAAACCGCCGCCCTCGGTCACCGACCCGTACGTCTGAACACCCCCGACCAACCGCACCGCACCATCAGCCAGGAACTTCCCGTCCGGCGCCGTCAGACCATGAACGACCCTGCCCGTCGAATCGACATAAACCGTACCGTCCTGCGAAATCCAGCCCGTCCCCGAACCGTCATCCTCCGTGTCACTCCCCCACAACAGCCGGCCGTCCACCAACCGCTGCGTCAGAAAACGCCCATCAGCGGTCGTCTTCCCGTGCTCCACCACCTGCGCGGGCGTCACAAACGTGGTGCCGTCCTCCGACAGGAAGCCCCCGTCATCGGTCACCGACCCGTACGTCTGAACACCGTCGACCGTCCGTACCGCACCGTTGGCCAGGAAGAGACCATCGGGTGCCGTCAGGCCGTGCTCGACCCTCCCCACGGGGTCGACATATATCCTGCCGTCCTGCGAAATCCAGCCCGGGCCCGAACCGTCGTCCTGGGTATCACTCCCCCACAGCTCCCGGCCGTCCACCAACCGCCGGGTCAGAAAACTCCCGTCGGCGGTCGTCATCCCATGCTCGACCACACCCTTGGCCGACACGAACGTCGAACCGTCCTCCGACAGAAAACCCCCACCGTCGGTCCGGGTCCCGTACACCGGCCGGCCTTCGACCGTCTCCACCAGGCCGTTGGGCAGGAATTGCCCGTCGGGCGCCGTGATCCCGTGCTCCACCACCCCCGAGGGCGATGTGTAGGTCCTGCCGTCGGACGAGAGCACCCCGCCGTTCTCATCGGTCAGGTGCACCGACTTGCTGGCAGCGGAATCCCCCGGGTCGGCGGCCGTCGCCGAGTCCGTCACGGCGCGCTCGATTCTTCAGGCATTCTCCCAAGCTAGGGAGGCACCGGGCGCCGCCGGTAGATCCACGTTCCTGGCACGAGGGGTGTCCAGAAAAAGGGACATCGCTGTCGGCCGGCCGGCACGGAACAATGGTGGCGCTCATCAGGGCCCGCTCAGGGCCCGTCAAGGCCGAGACCTTGAGGTGCCTCAGAGAGAGTCGGGCTTCCCGATGGCCAAAACCCCGGACACCGCGCCGATCACCCCGAAGCACCAGCCGACGCCCTGGGAACCATGGGTCGACAAGTCCGCGAAGGACGCGTCGGACGAGCAGAGCGCCGCCGACAAGTACACCGCCATCTACGGCGGTACGCCGAACTACGGACCCGGGCCCGACCCCACGCCGAACGGCGACCTCCAGGCCACCCCCACCCTGGCCGCGGCCTACACCGTGGCGCCCGACCTCGTACCGACCAACGCCGACCAGGGCGGCGGTTCGGGCAGCGGCGGCACCCCCGCACCGACGGCCAGTCCCTTCACCGTCGACCTCGGGGCGCTGCGGACCGCCGAGCAGGCCTTCCTGGACGCGACCAAGGCCGCCAGCGACGCCTACGCGACGCTGCGGACGATCGTGATGAACGCGGTCAACTCCGATTCGCTCTTCGGCCAGAACGTCGGGAGCACGGAGGCGGTGATCACCGGAACGTACGCCGGCGGGGGCGGCACCAACACGCCCGAGTTCATCCTCGATCCGCTCGACGACGAGAGCACGGCGTTCGCCGCCGCGATGAACCCGCAGATGGAGGCGAAGCTGGTGGAGGCCGGGAACGTGATCGAGCTGATGGGCACCTTCACCGCGCTGCTCAACAACGCCGGCCAGACCTACACCGAGACCGACGCCATCTCGGTCTTCCCGGCGCCCACGGTCTTCCAGGGCGGTCACGGCCCGGTGGTCCACCCGGGCGGCGGCCCGTCCTAGCCGGGCCGCCCCGCCGACGCCCCGGGAGCGCGGCCGACGCCGCGTGGGCGGACGCCGGCCGGCCCCGGCCCGGGCCTCAGCCCACCGGCTGGGTGGTGCGCAGCCGCAGCACGCCGTCCGCCACCTCGACCAGCACCTGGCTGCCCGAGGTCAGCCGTCCGTCGAGCAGCAGCCGGGAGAGCTGGTTGTCCACCTCGCGCTGGATGGTGCGGCGCAGCGGGCGGGCGCCGTACTCCGGCTGGTAGCCGTTCTCGGCCAGCCAGTCGACGGCCTCGGGCGCGAACTCGATGGTCACGTCCTGGGCGTGCAGCCGCCGCCGGGTGTCCTCCAGCAGCAGGTCGGTGACCTGGCGCAGCTGCTCCTTGGACAGCCGGCGGAAGATGACGATCTCGTCGATCCGGTTGAGGAACTCCGGCCGGAAGTGCTCGCGCAGCGGGCGCAGCACCCGGTCCCTGCGGCCTTCCTCGTCGGCGTTCGCGCCGCCCGATCCGAAGCCGAGCGTCGCGCCGCTCCCGGTGATCGCCTCGGAGCCGAGATTGCTCGTCATCACGATGACGGTGTTGGTGAAGTTGACCGTGCGGCCCTGGGCGTCGGTCAGGCGCCCGTCGTCCAGCACCTGGAGCAGGATGTTGAAGACATCCGGGTGCGCCTTCTCCACCTCGTCGAGCAGCAGCAGCGTGTACGGATGGCGGCGGACCGCCTCGGTGAGCTGCCCGGCCTCGTCGTGCCCCACGTATCCGGGCGGGGCGCCGACCAGCCGGCTGACGGTGTGGCGCTCCTGGTACTCGCTCATGTCCAGCCGGACCATACGGTCCTCGCTGCCGAACAGTGCCTCCGTCAGTGCCCGGGCCAGTTCGGTCTTGCCGACACCGGTGGGACCGAGGAAGAGGAAGCTGCCGACCGGCCGGTCGGGGCTGGACAGCCCGGCCCGGGACCGGAGCACCGCCTCGGCGACCGCGGTGACCGCCTCGTCCTGGCCGACCACCCGCTGGTGCAGGCGCTCCTCCAGGCCGAGCAGGCGCTCCTTCTCCTCCTGGGTGAGGCTGGCCACCGGGATGCCGGTCTGCCGGGAGACCACCTCGGCGATGTCCTCGACGGTGACCTCCGTGGTCTGCCCGTCGCTCGGCCGGTGGTCGCGGCCGGACTCGATCTTGGCGCCCAGCTCGCCGATCCGGTCGCGCAGCTCGGTGGCGCGTTCGTACTGCTCGGCGGCCACCGCCTGGTCCTTGTCGCGGGTGAGCTGCTCCACCTGCCGCTCCAGCGCGCGGGCGTCGGTGCCCTTGGTGCCCGCCCGCAGCCGTACGCGGGCGCCGGCCTGGTCCATCAGGTCGATCGCCTTGTCCGGCAGGAAGCGCTCGGTGAGATAGCGGTCGGACAGTTCGACCGCGGCCAGCAGGGCCTCGTCGGTGTAGCGGACCTGGTGGTGCGCCTCGTAGCGGTCCCGCAGACCGCGCAGGATCTCCACGGCGTCCGTCGTCGTCGGCTCGGGCACCAGGACGGGCTGGAAGCGCCGGGCCAGCGCGGCGTCCTTCTCGATCCGGCGGTACTCCACCAGGGTGGTGGCGCCGACGATGTGCAGCTCGCCCCTGGCCAGCGCGGGCTTGAGCAGATTGCCGGCGTCCATCGACCCGCCCTCGGAGCCGCCGCCGCCCGCTCCCACCACGGTGTGCAGCTCATCGATGAAGATCACCAGGTGGTCGGAGTGGGCGCGGATCTCGTCGATGATCGCGTTCAGCCGCTCCTCGAAGTCACCGCGGTAGCGGGTTCCCGCCACCACGCCCGACAGGTCGAGCGCGACCACCCGGCGGTCCACGAGGGTGGCCGGCACGTCGCCGTCGGCGATCCGCTGCGCCAGGCCCTCGACGATGGCGGTCTTGCCGACCCCGGCGTCCCCGATGAGCACCGGGTTGTTCTTGCCCCGGCGGGAGAGGACCTCGATCGTCTGCTCGATCTCCTCCTCCCGGCCGATGACCGGGTCCACGCTTCCCTCGCGGGCCTGGGCGGTCAGGTCGCGTCCGAAGCGGTCCAGTGTCGGCGTGGCACTGGCGGACCGCTCCGGCGGCCCCTGCTGCCGGTTCGGACCCTGCCGGGCGGCGCCCGGCTCGAAGCGCGCCGCGTTGAGCACCTGCCCGGCGGCGGCCTCGGGATTGGCCGCCAGCGCCATCAGGATGTGCTCGGGCCCGATGTACGTGGATCCGACGGCCAGCGCCATCTCGTGCGCGTCCAGCAGGGTGCGCTTGACCGCGGGGGTCACCGCGACCGACTGGGGCGTGGCGCCGGCGGCGGGGTCACCCGCGTGCCGGTCGATCTCGGCGGCGAGCCGGTCGGGGTCGGTGCCCGCCCGCGCGACGAGGCCGCGGGTGGGCTCGACGCTCAGCGCCGCGCGCAGCAGATGCTGGGTGTCCAGTTCGCTGCTACCGTGCTCCGCCGCGTACGCCGCCGCTGACGCGATCAGCTGCCGGGCCGGGCCGCTCATCAGTCTGCCCAGGTCGATGTGCCGCTGTCCCCCGCCGAGGCGCGCGAAGAAGTCCCCGAACGGGTCCTGACCGGATCCTTCCGCTCCTGCGAAGCCGTTGCTCATAACCAACCATTCCGGCGCCCCGGCCGACCGGCGACGCACTGTTCCGGTGGACGTCTCCCTTCTCCCGCACATGCCCGCCTTGTCCTGGTTCATACCCGCCGAATCCGGCCGTCGGGCAGCCTCGGGAATCCGCCCGCCCCTGGGGCGCCGGACCGGCCCGGGACCGCCGGACCGATTCCCGGCCGGGCGGGCCCCTGACGTGCTCCCGGGTGGGCCCGGGAGCACGGCCGCACCGGTTTTCCGTACGCGGGCCGGGGCCGGCGCCCGGATTCCGGATGGCGGGCGGTGCGGGGGCGCGGCCGTTGCGCGAATCCTTGACACCGCCGATGCCGCGTCGTAGACCTCTCCCTGAGAGCGCTCTCTGTAGGTCCACGCGGCAACGCGAGGGCTGGACCTCCGGGTTGGAGCGCGGCTCCCGCACGCGTGCCCTCATCTCCGTCCGTACCCGGTAAGCGCATTCGAAGGGAAGCAGCATGTTCTCCTTACGGCGCATCATCCGCCGCAGCCCGACCCGCCGTGCAGGGCCACGGGGGCGTTCACTCGTCACCACGCTCGCCCTGCTGGCGGCCGGACTGACCGGCGCGGCGGCCACGACGCTGGCGGTGGCGCCCGCCGCGCAGGCGGATTCGGTACCGCCCGCGCCGAGCGGCTGGACCACCGTGTTCGGGGACAACTTCGCGGGTGCGGCCAATACCGCCCCCGCGTCGTCGAACTGGTTCTACGACATCGGCTCCGGCTTCGGCACCGGCGAGATCGAGCACACCACCAACTCGACCTCCAACGTCTATGTGGACGGCAACGGCCATCTGACGCTCAAGGCGATCAACAACGGCGGGACGTGGACCTCGGGCCGGATCGAGAGCACCCGGGGCGACTTCGCGGCCCCGCCCGGCGGCAAGCTGGAGATGACCGCCTCCATCCAGCAGCCCAACCCGGCGAACGGCCTCGGCTACTGGCCGGCGTTCTGGGCCCTCGGGTCCACGATGCGGACGGGCGGCGGCTGGCCCCAGTCCGGCGAGATCGACATGATGGAGAACGTCAACGCGCTCAACCAGGCGTCCCAGACGCTGCACGACGGAGCCGGCAGCAGCGGCCACGGCCTGATCGCCTGTCCGGCGGCGGGGTCGACCTGCCAGACGGGTTACCACACCTACTCCGTCATCGTGGACCGCACCAACACCAGCGCGGAGACGCTGCAGTTCCTGATGGACGGCGTCGTCGAGAGCACGATCACCGAGGCGTCGGTCGGCACGGCGGCCTGGCAGCAGGCCATCGACCACGGCTTCTTCATCATCTTCGACCTCGCCATGGGCGGTAACTACCCCGACGGCATCCAGGGCTCCACCACCCCGACGGCGGCGACCACCTCCGGGGCGTCGATGAGTGTCGCCTACGTGGCGGTCTACGAGCAGGGCGGGAACACCACCCCGACCGGCACCGCCACCTCCACCGGCACCGTGACCGGCGTCGGCGGGCTCTGCGCCACCAACCAGAACAGCCTGAACACCGAGGGCAACCCGATCGGCCTCGCCGCCTGCAACGGCAGCGCCGGCCAGCAGTGGTCGCCGTACACCGACGGCACCGTGCGGGTCCAGGGCGGCTGCCTGGACGTGGTCAGCGCCGGGAAGACCAGCGGCACCAATGTCGACTGGTACGCCTGCAACGACACCGCGGCGCAGGGCTGGACACGCCAGGCCAACGGCGAACTGGTCAACCCCAATTCGGGTCTGTGCCTGACCGATCCCGGGGGCAACACCGGCGCCCGGCTCGACATCGAGACCTGCACGGGTGCCGCTTCCCAGCTGTGGACCCTGCCCACCGGGGGCGGCTCCACGGGGAGCGTCACCGTCACCAACCCGGGCAACCAGACCTCCGCGGTGGGAACCGCGGTGAGCAAGCAGATCAGCGCCACCGACTCGACCGCGGGCCAGACCCTCACCTACAGCGCCACCGGCCTGCCCGCCGGGCTGTCGATCAACTCCGCCAGCGGCCTCATCTCCGGCACCCCGACCACGGCCGGCACCTCGACCGTCACCGTCACCGCCAGGGATTCCGCCGGGGTGAGCGGGACGGCCACCTTCACCTGGACCGTCGGCTCGGGCGGCACCACCTGCGGCACCGCGAATCTCGCCCTGAACAAACCCGCGACCGCCTCCTCGCAGGAGAACGTCGCGTTCCCCGCCACCAGCGCCGTCGACGGGAACGCCGGCACCCGCTGGTCGTCGGGCTTCGCCGATCCCCAGTGGCTGCAGGTCGACCTCGGCGCGACGCACACCATCTGCCAGGTCGTGCTGAACTGGGAGGCGGCCTACGGCAAGGCGTTCCAGATCCAGACCTCCACCGACGCCACCAACTGGACGACGATCTACTCCACCACCACCGGGACCGGCGGCGTCCAGACCCTGAACGTCTCCGGGTCGGGCCGCTACATCCGCGTCTACGGCACCACCCGCGCGACCCAGTACGGCTACTCGCTGTGGGAGTTCCAGGTCACCGGCCAGTAGCCGCGACCCCTCCCGCCCGAACCGGCGAAGGCCCGCACCCGCCAGGTGCGGGCCTTCCCTGTCGCCATCAGTCGACCATGGTTTTCATTGTCGCCTACGGCACGGCACGCCGGATCCTGAATGCGATCGGTGGCCGCCGTCATTCGGTAGGGTCAATTCACTGGAACGCGCACTTCTTGCTGAATGGGCTGGGGAGCACTTCCACGTCAACGGCTGACCAATTTGCTTCGGCGCGAGCATAGTGGCGTGGGGACGAAGGAGGCACCGTGCTCACCGCGTTCGCCCGGGCGTTCAAAACGCCCGACTTGCGGAAGAAGCTGCTCTTCACCCTCGGCATCATCGTCCTGTACCGCCTCGGAGCGCATGTTCCCATCCCCGGTGTGGATTACCGGAACGTACAGACCTGCGTCAATCTCGCCCGGGCCGGAAACAGCAGTCTGTTCGGTCTGCTCAATCTCTTCAGCGGCGGCGCGCTGCTCCAGATCACCATCTTCGCGCTCGGTGTCCTGCCGTACATCACGTCGAGCATCATCCTTCAGCTCCTGACCGTCGTCATTCCGCGGCTGGAGGCCATCAAGAAGGAGGGCCAGGCCGGCACCACGAAGATCACCCAGTACACCCGCTATCTCACCGTCGCGCTCGCCGTACTGCAGAGCGCCGGCCTGGTCACGACCGTCCGGAACGGGGTGCTGTTCAGCGGTTGCCCGGTGGCCTCGGACATCGTCCCCGACCGTTCGCTGTTCATCACCGTCACCATGGTGATCACACTGACGTCGGGCACCGTCCTCGTCATGTGGCTGGGCGAGCTGATCACCGACCGCGGCATCAGCAACGGCATGTCGATGCTGATCTTCATCTCGATCGCCTCCACTTTCCCGGGCGCGCTGTGGGCGATCAAGCAGAAAGGCACGATCGCCGACGGCTGGGTCAATCTGGGCGGCGTCATCCTGATCGGTTTCGCCATGGTGGGGCTGGTCGTCTTCGTGGAGCAGGCGCAGCGCCGTATCCCCGTGCAGTACGCGAAGCGGATGATCGGCCGCAAGTCCTACGGCGGCACATCGACGTACATCCCGATGAAAGTCAATCAGGCCGGTGTGGTGCCGGTCATCTTCGGGTCCTCATTGCTCTACATCCCGGCGCTCATCGCCCAGTTCTCGGGTTCCACTTCGGGCTGGAAGACCTGGATCGAGCGCAACTTCGTCAAGGGCGACCATCCCTTCTACGTGCTCGCGTACTTCCTGCTGATCGTCGGCTTCTCGTTCTTCTATGTGGCGATCTCCTTCAATCCCGACGACGTCGCCGACAATATGAAGAAGTACGGCGGATTCATCCCCGGCGTCCGGGCCGGCCGCCCCACGGCAAAATACCTGAGCTATGTGCTGAACCGGCTCACCTGGCCGGGGTCGATGTATCTGGCGCTGATCGCCCTCGCGCCGACCGTGGCCCTGGCGAACTACACCTCCTCGAACCAGCTCAGCGGTACGAGCATCCTGATCATCGTCGGTGTCGGCCTGGAGACGGTGAAGCAGCTGGAGAGCCAGCTGCGGCAGCAGGACTACCAGGGTTTCCTGCGCTGACCGAAGCCCCCGGACAACGGAGCCGACGCCGTCCCGGTGCTGCTCCACGGGGAGCGCAATTACCACCTCGCCACCACCTGGTACGTCGACGCGCGCGACGGGCGATTACTCTCCCCGGACGAGCTGGCGCTGCTCGCCGGGGTCGCCCGCGGCGGCGCGGCGGGGCCTGCCGCGGCACCCACGACCGGCAGGGGCTGCGGGCCCAGCGCCTCCTCTTTTCCGTACGCCGCAACCGGCACGCGGACTTCCTGGCCCTGTCGGTGGCGTGCGGCTGGCGCCGCTCGGCCGAGGAGAGCGTCCCCGGCACCTACCGCGAGTTCGCCGACCGGGCCGGACCGGGCCGGCGCACCGGGTTCTTCCCGACGCTGCGCAACCCGCAGAACGAACACCACACCGACTGGTACGACCAGTGGGCCGCGACGGTTCTGGCGGTCCACCTGGGCGATGATGAACGGGGGACCTCCGGATGGGGATCGTAGTGCTCGTCCTGCTCGTGCTCGTCGCGGCCGGCGCGGCCTGGAACGGGCGGGTGGTGATACCGCCGGACCAGGTCGGCATCGTGCGCCGCCGCGCCGGGCGCGCCGACCCGACGTTCCGCCGGATCACGCCGCACGACACCCGCGGCCTGCAGGCGCGGACCCTGCCTTCGAACGGTGTTTCCTGGCTCGTGCCCGGGCTGTACAGCGTGGTGCTGGTACCGCTGGTCCATGTGCCCGAAGGCATGGTCGGGCTGGTCACCGCGCAGGAGGGCCGCGGCCGTCCGCCGGAGCGGCCGCTCGGCCTGCACGTGGACTGCGACAGCTTCCAGGACGGGCAGGCGTTCCTGAGCGGCGGGGGCGAGCAGGGACGGCAGGTGACCACACTCGCCGGCGGGCAGTCGTAGGAGTGGACGAAGAAGACCGCTGTCGAGGCGGAGCGGAACTACGACGCGGAGCTGGAGCAGATCACCGTCACCGTCCAGGGCCACCGGCTCCATGTGGAGATGAAGCAGAGCCTGCAGATCCCGGAGCGGACGGCGCCGCTGCTGGTCAGCCAGTTCGGCGGCGAGGCCTCGGGGATCGGCGGGCTCACCCATGACCCGGCGCCCGTGCAGCGGTTCGTCGAGCGCGTCCTCGGGGCCACCGTCGCCTCGTACTTCAGCGAGATCGCGGCGGCCGCCAGCATCCAGGACTTCCTGAGCCAGTACGCGGAGACCCGCACCGATCTCGCCTCCCAGGTCCGCAACGCGCTGCTGGTGTGGGGAGTAGAGGCCAAGGCCACCACGCTGGGCGAGTTCCAGCCGGAGGACCCGCACATGAACGAGGCGATGAAGCGCGAGTACGAAGCCGAGATGCACAACCGGGTGCTGGCCAAGCAGCTGCGCGCGGCCGGCATCGAGGACGACATCGACGCGATCGCCGTACGCAAGGAGACGCGCCGGGCCGCCCTGACCCTCAGGGAGGAGCTGGCGGCGGAGATCGACGCGCTCGGCCCCGAGAACGCCGCGGTCATCCGCATCGTGCGGGAGTTC
This sequence comes from Streptomyces polygonati, assembly GCF_042650325.1. Lineage (NCBI taxonomy): Bacteria > Bacillati > Actinomycetota > Actinomycetes > Kitasatosporales > Streptomycetaceae > Streptomyces > Streptomyces polygonati. The sequence continues at coordinate 101,544 of NZ_JBHSBB010000018.1, forward strand.
GCCCGGTTCCAGGTGCCCGAGGTGATCGGCGGCGGCGACATGGCCGGCGTCGTGCACGCGCTGCCGATGTCGAACATGCGCGAAGTCCTCGGCCGGCTGCGGGAGCTGCGCTCGGAGAGCGGGGGCGGCGGGCGGCCCGCGGTGCCGAAGCGGGACGACGCGCTGAGCCTGCGCAAGGGGGAGGACGACGGCCCGGCGGACTGACTGACCGGCCCCGGGCCGCCGCCATGTCGCCGTACGGCTGCCGGAACCGGCGGTTGGTACCCTCGCGGCATGGCCGAGGTACTGGACATCGCCGCTCTGCGCACTTTCACCTCGATAGCCGACTGCGGCGGTTTCCACCGCGCGGCGGCGGCCATCGGGCTGTCCCAGTCCGCCGTGAGCCAGCATGTGCGGCGGCTGGAGAAGGCGGTGGGACGGCCGCTGGTCGAACGGGACGGCAGGGGTATGCGGTTCACCCCGCAGGGAGAGACGCTGCTGTCGGAGGCCAGGAAGATCCTCGCCGCCCACGACGAGGCCCTGTTCCGGCTGGGCCGCGGCGAGCGGGAGACCGGCACGATCGTCGTCGGGTCCACCGAGCACGCCGCCGACCGCATCCTGCCGGCCATCACCGGGGCGCTGCAGGAGCGGTATCCCGCCTACGGCGTGCGCTTCCGGCTCGACCGCAGCGGCCGGCTCAACGACGGGCTGGACCGGGGCAGTATCGATGTGGCGGTCTTCCTCGGCGACGCGCGGGACCGGGAGAGCGCGCCCGCGGGCGCGCTGCCGCTGTCCTGGTTCTCGGCCCCCTCCTGGCGGATGCCGGCCGGCGGGGCGCCGATCCCGGTGGTGGTCATCGACAACCCGTGTACGATCCGCCGCCGGGCGCTGGAGACACTGGCCGACCACGGCCTGCCGGCCGAAGTCGTCGTGGAGGCCGCGTATCTGGCCGGGGTGACCAACGCGATCCGCGGCGGTCTGGGGGTGGGTCTGCTGGCCGATGTCGGCCCGCCGCCCGAGGGCCTGGAGCGGCGCGACGATCTGCCGCCGGTGCCACCGGAGCTGCTGCATCTGCGGACCCGGGTGGACGCGCCGGCCCGGCTGGCCGAGGTGACCGCGGCGGCCGTACGTGAGCTGCTCGCCACCCGGGTCTGACCGGACCCGGTGTACGGCGCGCGGGGCTCACACCGCTTTGCCCGGGTTGAGGATGCCGGTGGGGTCGAAGACCGCCCGCAGCCGCCGCTGGAGGGCGAGGTTCCGCTCCCCCAGGTCGGCGCCCAGCCACTTGCGCTTGAGCACGCCGATGCCGTGCTCCCCGGTGAGCGTGCCGCCGAGAGCCAGCGCCATGGTGAAGATCGCGTCGGCCGCGGCCCAGACGTCCTCGTCCAGTTCCCGGTCCCGCTCCACCACCACGATGGGATGCAGGTTGCCGTCGGCGGCGTGCGCCAGGGTGAAGACCGGCACCGCGGTCTCCTGGGAGATCCGCTGGATCTCCTCGACGGCTTCGGCCAGCCGCGAGCGGGGCACGGCGACGTCCTCGATCAGTACTCTCCCCCGGCGCTCCAGGGCGGGGAGCGCCTGGCGGCGTACCGCCAGCAGCCGTTCGCCCTCGGCCTCGTCCCCGGCCGCGGCGACCCGGGCGGTGTGGGCGCCGAGCACCGCGTGGACGTCGGCCGCCTCGGCCTCGGCGGCCGGTCCGTCGGTCTGGACGAGCAGGAACGCGCCGGCCGGGCGGTCCGGCCGGCGGCCGTTCGCGTCCTCGACGGCCGCCAGGGTCGCCGCGTCGAGGAGTTCGGCGACGGCCGGCTGCACACCGGCCGCCCCGATCGCGGTCACCGCGGCGGCGGCCGAGGCGACATCGTCGAAGTACGCGGCGAGGGTGGCTGTCCGGGCCGGCCGCGGCCTCAGCTTCACCGTCGCCCCGACGATCACGCCGAGCGTGCCCTCGGAGCCGGTGAACAGCCCGGTCAGGTCGTAACCGGTGACGTCCTTGACCGTACGGTGCCCGGTGGTGACGAGGTCGCCGTCGGCCAGCACGACGTCGAGCGACAGCACGGAGTCACGGGTGACCCCGTACTTCGCGCAGCGCAGGCCGCCCGCGTTGGTGGCGATGTTGCCGCCGATGGTGGAGATCGCGGCGCTGGCCGGATCGGGCGCGTAGCGCAGGCCGTACGCGCCGGCCGCCCGGTCGAGGTCCGCGGTGATCACCCCGGGCTGCACGACCGCGAGTTGGTCGGCGGCCGAGATCTCGGTGATCCGGTTCATCCGGCTCAGGTCGAGCACGATGCTGCCGTCGGTGGCGCCCGCGCCGCCGGACAGGCCGGTGCCGGCGCCCCGGACTACCACCGGGGTGCCGGTGGCGTGGGCGTGGCGCAGGACGGCCCGTACGTCCGCGACGCTCTCGGCCAGGGCCACGCCCAGCGGCTGTCCCTCCGGCACCCAGCCGGAGCGGTCGAGCCGGTGCGCGTCGACGGTCGCCGGATCGGTGCTGAAGACGCCGTCCGGCAGCACCGGTCCGGCCTGCGCCGCGCTCATCCGCCCGGCCCGGCCGCGGCCAGCACGGCGGCGCCGATATTGAGCAGTGCGGTGTCCTCCTGCGGCGCGTGGACGCCGGCCGACTGGATGTCGCGGAAGTGGCGCTCCAGCGGGTTGTCCTGGGCGAGGCCGGGGTTGCCGAGGAGTCGCAGGCCGGTCTGCACGGCGGTGGTGACATGCCGGACCGTGACGACCTTGGCGGCCAGCGCTTCGGCGCCGGGGACCGGGATCGAGCGGTCCAGGCGGTCGGTGACGCCGAAGATCAGCTGTTCGGCCGTGGACAGCAGTGTCTCTATCTCGCCCGCGGCCTGCTTGAAGCGGTCGGTGGTGGCCACCGACCGCCCCAGGTTGGCGGGGACGCGCTCGTGGGCGAAGCGGTGCACGTACTCCTGCGCCGCGCGGGCCACTCCGAGGTACAGCGCGGACAGCAGCACATGGATGGCGCCGGCGGCGAGGTTGTCCTGCTCGGCGCCCGGCCCGCGGTCGGCGATGTCGAGGACGTTGCCGGCCGGGATCTCGACCTCGGTGAAGGAGACGTCGTGGCTGCCGCTGGCCCGCAGTCCGAGCTGGCGCCAGTTGGGGATGATCTCGATGCCGGGTGAGCCGGCCGGCAGCACGAAGGTGCCGATCCGGGGGACGGGTTCGTCGGTGGCCGCCCACACCAGGAAGTAGCTGAGCCCTTCGGCCCCGGTGACGAAGCGTTTGCGGCCGCTGACCGACCAGCCGCCCGCGGTGCGCCGCGCCCGGGTGGCGGGCAGGCCGCCGCGGGCCGGCGAGCCGAGGTCGGGCTCGACACGTGCGTTGTTCAGCAGGGTGGGCCGCAGCGCGGATTCGGCGAGCAGCCGCCCGTAGAGCTCCTCGGGCCAGGGGCGACGCGTCTGGAAGGCGTGCGGCACCAGCGTCATCGCGGTGATCAGCGCCGCCGACGGATCGCCCTTGCCCAGGGCGAGCAGGATCCGGGCCAGGTCGGTGGGCCCGGCGCCGGCGCCGCCGTAGCGGCGGTCGACGCCGGCGGTGAGCAGGCCGGCCTCGTGCACGGCCCGGATCGCGGCGTGCGGGAAGGCGCCGCTGCGGTCGTACTCGGGGGCGGTCGAGGCGAGCGCGGCGGTCACCTCGGCCAGCCGGTCGAGCGCGGGGACCGGCAGCCGCACGGTGGCCGCGGTCATGAGCCGGAAAGCGCGCTGGTCAGCCGGGCGGTCAGCGCGTCGGTCCAGTACGACGCCACGTCCACCTTGCCGGGCAGGATGCCCAGTCGGGCGAAGGTGTCGGCGACGTCCTGCTCCTTGGCGATCTGGTCCGGGCTCACGGTGCGGACCTTGCTCGGGATCTGCTTCTCGTCGGCCTGGATCTGGCTCAGGGCCTGGGCTTCGGGTTCATGGGCGGCCGCCGCCATGAGCGCGGCGTAGTCCTGCTCGTGCCCGTCGCGGATGAAGGCGTAGCCCTTGTCCAGCCGGGCCAGCAGGTCGGCCAGGGCCGCCGAGCGGTCGGCGTCGCCGAGCAGCTTGTCGGAGGCTTCGTAGGGGAAGTTCCCGGACAGGATGTCCTGGCCGGAGCCGATGATCCTGGCGCCCTGCTGCTCGGTGGTGATCACCGAGTTGCCGTAGGTGGCCAGTGCGTCGATCGAGCCGCTGGACAGCGCGGCCACGCCGTCCTGCGGGGTGAGCGGCACCGCGTGGATGTCGCTCCAGTCGAGGCCGCTCTGGACCAGCAGCTTGTAGAGGAAGTAGTGCGCGGTGGTCGCCTGCACATAGCCGACCTTCTTGCCCTTGAGCTGGGCGATCGAGGTGATCCCCGAGTTCTTGGCGGCCACCACGTCCTGCAGCAGCGTGTTGGTGCGCTGGGTGGCGACGACCTTCCACTTGGGCTTGGTGGCCGCGGCGGCGAAGACCGGGGGGATGTCGCTGCTGCTGGCCACGTCGAGCGCGCCGGCCTGGAGGGCCTGCAACTGCTTGTCGCCGCCGGGGAAGACCGACCACTTCACCTGGTAGGGGGTGTTGTCGAGGCCGGCCACCTTGAGTATGGCCTGTGCCTGGCTCCAGCCGGTCTGGCCGAAGCGCAGGGTGACGGAGGACAGGTCGGCGGCGTCGGCCCCGGCGGCGGCCGCGGTGCCGGACGGGGCGGGGGCCGGGTCCTCGGCCGCGGAGTCGGAGTGCGAGGAGCCGCAGGCGGTCAGGGTGAGCACGATCGCCACCAGGCTTCCGGCCAGTGCGGCGATACGGGATTTCGGCATGGGGCGGTCCTTGTCGTGGACGGGACGGAGCGGGGCGGTGTGCGGGCCGGAGGGGGGTCGTGCCGGGTCAGCCGGCCGCCACCGGCTCCGGGTCGGTCCTGGCGGCCCGGTGCGCGAGTTCCTGCCGGACCAGCGGCAGTACGTAGCGGGCGTAGTCGATCGCGTCGTTGAGCGGGTCGTAGCCGCGGATGGACAGCAGCTCGCAGCCGATGTCCACGTAGTCCAGCAGTGCCTTGGCGACCGTCTCGTAACTGCCGACCAGGGCGGTGGAGCTGCCCGCGGCGTTGGTGGCGGTGACCAGCGGGGTCCACAGCGCCCGGTCGTGCAGTTCACCGCGGGCGGCCACGTCCAGCAGCCGCTGCGAGCCGACGTTGGCGGGCCGCCCGTCGCCGGGGATCGGATAGCGGGCGCCCTTGGGCGCGGCCGCCACCGTCTGCCGGACCCGGCCCAGGATGTCGTGCGCCTTCTCCCAGGCCAGTTCGTCGGTCGCGGCGACGATCGGCCGGAAGGACACCCAGATCCTCGGGTGCGGGCGGCCGGCCGCGTCGGCGACCGCGTTGACCGAGGCGATCTGCTCCGCGGTCTCCTTCAGCGGCTCGCCCCACAGCCCGAAGATGTCGCCCTGCCGGCCGCCGACCTCGTAGGCCTCCCGGGAGGAGCCGCCGACCGAGATCGGGATGGTGTCGTGATACGGCTTGATGTCGGTGGCGAAGTCCTCGAACTTGTAGAACTCGCCCTCGTGGTTGATCGGCCCGGTCGCCGACCACACCCGGCGCAGGATGGTGATGAACTCCTCGGACCTGGCGTACCGCTGGGACTTCGTCAGGTAGTCGCCCTCGCGGGCCTGCTCGGTGTCGTTGCCGCCGGAGATGATGTGCAGCCCCAGCCGGCCCTTGCCGATCCGGTCGATGGTGGCGAGCGCCTTGGCCACGCGGGTGGGGAAGACGAAGCCCGGCCGGTGGGCCAGCATGGGCTTGATCCGCTCGGAGTTGTTCACCACGAACTGGGCGATCTGCTCGGCGTCGACGCTGGCCGAGCTGTAGGCCACCAGGGTCCAGTCGAAGCCCCCGTCGTCCAGCGCCCGGACGAAGCGGCGGGTGTAGTCGACGTCGAAGCCGGCGTGCCGGCCCGGCCCGGTGGCCTCGGTGGTGTCGGTGGTGTGGGTCGCGCTGATGAACTCGACAGGCATGACGGGTTTCCGATCACTTGGCCGGCGCGTGCGGGTACAGGGAGGTGTCGACCGTGCCGGCGACGCGTACGTCGGTGGGCAGCGAACCGATCCGGTGCATCAGGTCGGAGACCTGCTGCACCTTGGCGGTGATGTCGGGCGAGACCGGCTCCAGGGCGCTGGACCCCTGCGAGACGACGGTCCTGGCCACGTCGGCCGGTACGCCGTTCTTCCGCGCGAAGACCCGCGCGTACTGGTCGGCGTGGGTGGTGGTCCAGGCGTAGGCGGCGGACAGCCGGTCGAGGAAGTCGGCGATGGCGGCCTTGCGGGCCGGGTCGGCGATCGAGGACTGTGCGGCGGACAGGAAGCCGACGCCGCTGGTCCGGCCGTCCCGGCCGTCCACCACGATCCTGGCGCCCTTCTGCACGGCGATGTCCTGATACACCCCGAAGGTGGCCCAGGTCTGGATCTTCCCGGCGTTGAAGGCGGCCTGCGCGGCCGTCGGCAGCAGGTACTGCACATGCACGTCGGAGTAGGTCAGCCCGGCGTCGGTCAGCACCTTGGCCAGCAGGTATTCGGCGATGCTGCCCTTGGCCGAGGAGACCACTACGTCCTTGCCCCTGAGGTCCTGGACGGTCTGCACCGGGGAGTCCGGCCGGGCGATGATCGCCGTCCCCGAGCCGTTGGCGGTGGAGGCGGCGACCAGCTTGATCCTGAGGCCGCCGCTGATCGCCTGGAGGGTGGGCAGGTCGGCGGCCGTGCCGGTGTCGACCTGCCCGCTCTGCATCGCCTGGAAGAGCGGGGCCGCGCCCTGGAACTCGGCCCACTTCACCTTGTACGGCGCGCCTTTGAGGGTGCCGGCGGCGGTGAGCAGGGTCTGCAGTCCATTGGCCTGGTCCCCCAGGGTGAGGGTCACTCCGGACAGGTCGGGGCCGCCGTCGGCGGCGGGGACCGCGGCGACCTTCTTCGAGGAGTCGCCGCAGGCCGCCAGCGAGAGGGTGAGGGCGATGGTGGCGGAGAGCGCGGCGAGCAGCCGCAGGGTGGGGCGGGGCATGGCTGTCCTCGGGGTTCGGGTTCGAGCGGGGTCGGTCGGGGGTTCACCGGGGGTGGGTGTACGGGGTCGGCGTCCGTGCGCCGGGCGCCGCGGGGGCTGTATACGTCTCAGGCGCCGGCCGGCTCGGTGGCGCCGACACCGAGCCGGGCGAGCAGCCCGGTCCGCAGCGCCACGAACTCCGGTGAGCCGATGTCACGCGGCCTGGGCAGGTCGACCACCGCCTCGTGGTCGATGCCGCCGTCGCGCATCACCAGCACCCGGTCGGCGAGCAGCACCGCCTCTTCCACGTCGTGGGTGACGAGCAGGACGCCGCAGTTGTGCCGGACCCACAGTTCACCCACCAGCCGCTGGGCGTTGACTCTGGTGAGCGCGTCGAGCGCGCCGAACGGCTCGTCGAGCAGCAGCAGGTCGGGCTGGCGTACCAGCGCGCGGGCCAGCGACACGCGTTGCGCCTCGCCGCCGGACAGCGTCTTCGGCCAGACCGACGCCCGCTGGGACAGGCCCACTTCGTCCAGGTAGCGCTCGGCCAGCGCGCGGTCGGCGCGGCCGGGCAGGCCCAGCACGACATTGCGCCAGACCTTCTTCCACGGCAGCAGCCGGGGCGCCTGGAAGGCCACCGCGCGGCGGCGGGGCACGGTGACGGTGCCCTCGATGTCCCGGTCCAGTCCGGCGAGGATGCGCAGCAGCGTGCTCTTGCCGCAGCCGCTGTGCCCGAGCAGGGCGACGAACTCGCCGGGCCGGATGTCCAGGTCGAGCCCGTCGATCACCCGGTGCGCGCCGAAGGCCCGCACCAGGCCGCGGACCCGGACGGAGGTGTCGGTGCCGGTGCCGGCCGGGGCGGCGTCGGCGTCGCCGGAAACAGTGGCAGCAGTGGAAGCAGTGGGTACGGCGGAACCAGCGGATACGGTCGTGGCCGGAGGCGGGACTCGAGTCGTCATCGTCATGCTCCGTCGAAGGACGCGCGCCAGGACAGCAGGTATTTCGTGCCCAGCCGGACGATCAGGTCGCTGACCAGCCCGAGCACGGCGTAGACGACCAGGCAGACCACGATCACATCGGTCTGGAAGAACTGCTCGGCGTTGTTCATCAGATAGCCGATGCCGTTGCTGGCGTTGATCTGCTCGGCGAAGACCAGCGCGAGCCAGGCGCTGCCCAGGGCGTAGCGCAGGCCGACCAGCGCGCTGGGCAGAGCGCCGGGGAGCACGATGTGCCGGATCTGTCCCCAGCGGGTCAGGCCGAGGACGGTTCCCGCCTCGACGAGCTGGGAGTCCACGCCGCGGATGCCGGCGTAGATGTTGAAGTAGAGCGGGAAGGTCACCGCGATCACCACCAGCGCGATCTTCGGTTTCTCGTCGATGCCGAACCAGACGATGAACAGCGGGATCAGGCCGACCCACGGCAGGGCGCGCAGCATGCCGACGGTGGCGTCGATGAGGTCCTCGCCGAGCCGGAACAGGCCGGCCAGCACCGCGAGCGCGGTGCCCGCGACCGCGCCGATCAGGAAGCCCTCGACCACGCGCTGGGTCGAGGCCCAGATCGCGGAGCCCAATTGGCCCTCGGTGGTCAGGTCCCAGCCCCTGCGGAACACCGCGACCGGTGAGGCGAGGGTGTCGGGCGACAGCACGCCGGTCCTGCTCAGCAGCCACCACAGCAGCAGCGCGCCGACAGGGCCGAAGGAGCGGCGCAGCGAGCGGGGGATCCGCCGCCGGCCGCGCTCATGGGCCGGACGGATGGTCTCCACTCCGCCGCGGGTCGTACCGGGCGGCTGGGCGCGAGTGTCGGTGGGCGGCGCCCCGGGCGCCTCCGCGCCGGTCGGCCGGGATATCTCGCTCGTACTCATCGCTCTCCCCCAAGGGATTCGCGGTCATGAATTCCGGCGCCGGCGAGGGGCTCGCCCGGTCGGGGGCCGGTGGCGACCGGGCGCCGCGGGTCGGCGGACCAGGCCGACCAGGAGCCCGGGTAGAGCGCGGCATCGATGCCCGCGGCGGCCAGGGCGGCGATCTGGTGGGCCGCGGTCACTCCGGAGCCGCAGTAGACCCCGACCGCCGTGTCGTCGCCCACGCCGAGGGCCGCGAAGCGTTTGCGGCTCTGCTCGGCCTCGGCGAAGCGGCCCCCGGCGTCCAGATTCTCCGCGGTAGGGGCGCTGACCGCGCCGGGAATGTGACCGGCCTTCGCGTCGACCGGTTCGGACTCGCCGCGATACCGCTCCCCCGCCCGGGCATCCAGCAGCACTCCGTACGAGGGCAGTTCGGCCGCCCGGTCGGCGGTCAGCACCGGCAGCCGTCCGGGGCTGAGGACGATGTCGCCGGGCGCGGCGGCTGTCTCCTCCCCCTCGGCCAGCGGGCCGCCGGCCGCACGCCAGGCGGCGAGCGAGCCGTCGAGCAGCCGGACGTCGGCGACGCCGGCCCAGCGCAGCAGCCACCACGCCCTGGCGGCGGCCAGGCCGCCCGCGTCGTCGTACACCACCACCGGCCGGTCCGCGGTGATGCCCCAGCGGCGGGCGTGCCGTTGCAGCGCGGCCGGGTCGGGCAGCGGGTGGCGGCCTCCCGACGGACCGGCCGGCGAGGCGAGTTCGGTGTCGAGGTCGACGTAGACGGCGGTGGGGATGTGTCCGCGCCGGTAGTGCCCGCGCCCATCGGGATCGCCGAGCGCCCAGCGGACGTCGAGCAGCACCGGCGGCCGGTCGCCGGCGGTCTCCGCGAGCAGTTCGGCCGCCGGGACGAGCACCGGGGGGCGCAGTCCCGGCAGGGTGGCCGCGAGGTCGGCGTCGCCGAGCGAACCGGCCGCGCTGCCCTCGCGGGCGGCGCGCCGCAGTCGCTCCACGATGGCGGCGTTGGCGGGGGCGGTCCGGCCGGCCAGCCGTGCCTGGAGCACGATCTCGCCGTTGAGGTGGTCGACTTCCAGGGAGCCGGCCCTGGCGAGGCTCTGCCAGGTGGAGTTGCCGCCCCGCGGGTGCCCGGGGATGTCGTGGATGACGAAGCCGGACAGGTCGAGTTCGCTGCGGGTCTCCTGATCGACCACCGGCAGTCCGGCGGCGGCGAACACCTCGCGGGCCTCGTCGGCCAGCAGCCGCGCGGCCGTGTCGCGCAGTGCGCCGGGGCGGTAGACGGCTTCCAGCGCGTTGACCGTGTTGACGATCAGCTTGGCGGTCTTCCACCCGATGATGTCCGGCACGATCTGCACGGCGAAGTCCGCGGCCCGCAGGTCGTCGGCCAGCCGGGCCAGGACCTGTCCGGTGGATCGGGTGGCCGGGGCGGCCCACGGTGTCCGGTGGCGTGGGCCGTGCGGCGGGTGGCCGTCACCGGTCGGATAGCGGCCGATCCAGAGCGCGGCCGGGGTCGGGGCGGCCGGTGACACCACGACACCGTCCTCCACGTGGACGGCGGGCACCCAGACGCTCGCGCCCAGCACCTCGGCGAAGCGGCGCAGCGCGGTGCGTTCGCTGTCCAGTCCGTTCTGCAGGACGACGACGGGCAGCGCCGCCGCGGCAGTGTCCTGCCCGCCGTCGGTCCGGGAGACCGGCCGCCACGCCCACTCGGCGACGGTGGACTCGGTGTCCTGCGACTTCACCGCGAGCACCAGCACGTCGTCCTGGGTGAGCGCCACCTCGTCGGGGCCGCCCGCGTAGGGCAGCCGCACGGTGGTGGCGCCGTCCGGTCGGACCAGTCGCAGCCGGTCCTCGCGCAGCGCGGCGAGCTGCCGGCCGCGGGCGACGAGCAGCACCTGGGCGCCGGTGCGGTGCAGCCCCTCGGCGAAGGTGACGCCCACCGCGCCGGCGCCGATGATCACATAACGGGTCACGGGTGCAGCTCCTCTCGGACCGCGATCGCCGGGGCCTGCGCGCCCTGGCGGAGCCGTTCGAGGAAGAGCAGCACGGTGGCGGCGCTGGTGCGGTGCGAGATGTCGTTGAGCGTGTCGTGCCGGCCGTCGACCAGGCTGACCAGTTCGGCCGCCGGCGCGGCGGCGTAGGCGGCGCGGGCCTGGTCGAGTGGGCTGACCGGGTCCGCGGCGCCGTGCAGCGCGAGGACCGGGACACGTACGGCGGCCAGGTCGGCGCGTTCGTACCATTCGGCCGGCAGCGGGGTGTAGAGGGCGCCCCGCTCGACCCGGCCGGTGGCCTCCAACCGGCCGCGGTGGGTCGAGCAGGACGTGCGCGAGCCGAGTTCGTCCTCCCACGACCGGGGGACCGCCGCGAGGTCGGACGGCCGTGTCGGCAGCCCGGCCAGCAGCAGGGCGTCGATCTCCAACTCCCCGCCGGCCGCGAGCCCGACGGCGAACAGCGCGCCCGCGTCGGACCCGGCCAGTACGAACGGCCGGGGCAGTCCGGCGTCCGCGCGCAGCCGCTTCACCTGCTCGACGACGTCGCTTTCCCATCTCGTCGGGTCGGCCACCACCCGTACGCGGTAGGCGTCGGCGCCGATCCGCGACCCGAACCGCTCGTACAGCCGCGGGTCCTCACCGCGGCCGGGCAGCAGTACGACCGTGCCACGCGGGTCGAGATGAGGCGGATTGTCCCAGATTACGACGTCGGGAAGGGTGCTGACGGAAGTCATGGAGGCGTCCTCGTGACGGGAACGGCCACTCGGCGGGAGCAGCGCGGCAGGGGGCATCACGGCCCGCGGATCACGGGCCGGCGGAGGGGCCGGTCAGGGCAGGGGTGTGACGGGGGACCTCACACCGGGCGGTTCGGCGCTCGGCGCGATCTTGCCCGGGGAGGGAACTCAGCCTCGGCGACAGCGCGCGGAGGTGGCGGTACCGAAATCGATGACCCTGCGCTGGGTCAGCCGCGGCGCCGTTTCGGCGCGGACACGACCGCACACGGCTTCGCGGGCCGGACCGCGTCCGGACCTCCTCGCGAGCACGTGGGTCATCATGGTGTAGAGCATGCAGGACATCGAAGACTCGCGTCCAACGCCGATTCCTGATCGCGATCGATCACGTTTCGTCATCAATGAAGCGGACGCGGGCTGGCCCGGCCGTTGGCCGTCCACCGGTATACGACGCCAACGGACCGCGGGTGCCGGCCGCTTACGGGGCGGGCAGCAGGAGAGCGCCACCCTGCGGGGATACCGAGCGGCGTGGAGGCGTCGCCCGGCACCGTCTTCCCGGCGGCTCGCGGAGGTGTGGAAGCGTGGAGGCTCGGAGGCGTGAAGGTCCGGGCGTCCGCGACGCCGCAAGCCCGTGCGCACCGCCCGGCGCACGCCGAGGCGCCGGACCGGTCCGAGCCGCGGGCGCGGCCGGGCCTGGTCCGGTCGGTCTTCGAGCGTGGGGCCCGCGGTGTCGGACGACCTTCACCACAGCCTTCGGTGCGGGAGGCGCCCCCGCATCGCGTCGCGGGGGGACACCTCCCAGCGGCAGGAGGGGGAGGTCGCCGTCGTACGGGGCGTACGGGACGTACGCGGACGGCTCGGACGAGGCGGCGAAGTGCCGCGGGCACCGGTCGTCACGGGCCCGGGACGACCGCCCGGCAGCGGCTAGGCGGAGGCTCTGGGCAGGTCGGTGCGGCGGTTGACGCGCAACTTGCGGTAGACCCGCGTCAGATGCTGCTCGACGGTGCTGACGGTGACGAAGAGTTTGTCGGCGATCTGGCGGTTGCTGTAGCCGCGGGCGGCCAGTTCCGCGACCCGCTGTTCGGCCTCGCTGAGCCGTGCCGGGCGGTCGCCGGCATCCGTGCCGTCCGATCGGACCGAGCCGTTGTCCGGCCGGGGGAAGGCGATCGGCGTCTGGCCGAGGCGCACCACTCCGCAGCGCCGCGCGATGCGCTCCGCTCTCAGCCGGGTGGCCTTGGCCCGCGCCGTCCGCCCCATCTCTTCCTCGACCCCGCTCAAGTCCCATAGTGCGTAGGCGAGTTCGAGCCGGTCGTCGCAGGTCTCCAGGGCGTCCACCGCCTGCCGGAGCAGCTCCAGCCGCTTCGGTGAGGCACTGGTGGTGCTCAGTACGCGCAGGCTGAGGGCACGCAGCCGGGTGTCGCGCTCGCTCAGCCGGGAGAGCTGCTCCATCGCCAGCTCCTGCGCCTCACGGACCTGGCCCAGGCTGAGGCAGGCCACCGCCGCGTCGTTGCGCCACGGCAGCAGGTTGGGGAAATCCATCCCCCAGCCCTCCAGCAGCTCCCCGATCGCGCGGAAGTCGCGCAGCGCGGCGTGCGCGTTGCCGCGCGCCTGGTGGTAGCGGCCGCGGGCGAGCATGTAATACAACCCGATCGGAGTGCCGAACATCGCGTCCGGCAGCGGCGTCCTCAGATGGGCCATGGCCTCCTCGTGGGTCCCCAGGCCCAGGCTCGCCTGCAGCAGGACACTGAGCGGGAATCCGATACCGATCCCCCAGCTCTTGGCCGATATCGCGGTCAGGGCGGTACGGGCGTGGGTCTGTGCCAGCATCAGGTCGCCGCGACGCAGCGCGATGTCGGCGCGGAGCGCGGCGAGCAGCGCGTGCCAGGTCGGGGTGTGCCGGGACATCGCCTCCGCGAGCAGCGGCTCGCAGAACTTCTCGGCCTCGGCGACGCGGTCCGCGGCGATCAGTGCCAGCAGGGCGACCGTGTGCAGGGCGAGCGGGCGTTCGCCCAGGTGCTCGGCCTGGAGGATGGCGGTCGCGGAGTCGGTGAGCGCGTCCGCCGAGGCGCCGGTGAGCACGGCGCGCAGCAGCAGCGCGGACTCCAGCAGCGAACTGGGCGTCGGTGTGGCGCAGCCGTCGGCCAGCAGCAGGTCGGCCGACGGCCCGTCGGTGGCGGGGAACAGGCACATCAGCCACAGCCAGGCCCCCCGCAGATGTGCGGTGGTCTTCTCGCCGGCGGAGTCCGGCCGGCGGTCCGCGGTCTGCAGTGCCTCACGGGCCAGGTCGGCCTGGCCGAACCAGAGCAGCGAGGTCACCGGGGCGAGCGCGTCCCGGCCGGTCAGATGGCCGGCCGCGACCGCGGCGGTGAGTTCGGGGATGTGCCGGACCGCCAGGGACGGGTTCGCCTGCCATTCGGACCGGAAGAGTATCGCCGTGGTGTTCGCCTGCAACCGCTCGTCCGCCTCGCTGTCCACTTGGCGGGTCAGTCGCAGATAGGCCAGGGCCTGGTCCACCTCACCGGCCGCCAGTGCTTCTTCGGCGGCCTCGTGCAGGATGGGCACGCTGCAGATGCTGGATTCCTGGGCGGCCAGCTGGTGGCGGGCGATGGTTGCCGACGGCGCGCCCTCTTTGTAGAGCAGGACGGCCGCCTTGGTATGCAGACGCGCGCGTTCGTCCGGCGGCATCCCGTCGAGGACGGCGGGGGCGGCCACCAGCGGGTGGCGCAGCCGTCCGTCGGCGAGCAGGCCAGCGGCGTCCAGAGCGCCGGTGGCGCGGATCACCGACTCGACATCGAGATCGAGGAGTTCGGCCAGCAGCGTCGGGGTGACCGGATCGTCGAGCACCGCGAGGCCCTGGGCCAGCGTCAAGACCGTCGGCCCGAAGCGGTACAGGCAGGAGAGAAGGGTCTGCCGGAAGGTGGAGCCGATGGCCATCTCTCCCGAGCCGGTGCTCGCGGGACTCCGCAGATCGTCCATCAGGCCTTGCAGCAGCAGCGGGTTGCCCCCGCTGAGCCGGTGGAACTCCTCGGCGAGCCGCTGTCCGGTCGCGGGCGAGAACTGCCGGCCGAGCAGCGTCTCGACGCCGTCGCGGCTGAGCGGTTCCAGGGTGATCCGGCGGCTGTACGGCGCGGTCGGCAGCTCGGCCTCGAACCGCGTGACGGCCGGGCCCGGTTGGGTGGATCGGGTGAGCAGCAGCATGACGGGAGAAGCCTGGAACCGGCGGACCATGGACGATAAGCACCGGAGCGAGGGCTCGTCGCAGAACTGGAGGTCGTCCACACCGATGATGAGCGGACCGGGGTTGCTGTCGGCGAGGTCGAGCAGGACCATGCAGAGCGCGTGCGCCACCGCGGGAATCTGGTCGGGGCTGCCGGGGCCGAGGTCGGCCAGGATCGACGTCACATTGCCGTGGCTGAGCAGCCGCGCCACCTGCGCCGCGGTCTGCGGGGGCAGGTCGGCGCCGCGCAGGATCTGGCCCATGACTCCGAAGGGCAGTTCCTGCTCACCACGCGAGGCGACCGCCCCCAGGTAACGCGCCCCGGAGCCGGAGGCCCGCTGGACAAAGGCACGCAGTAACTCCGTCTTCCCACACGCCACCGGCCCTGTGATAACGACGACGCGGCCTCTTCTCGACCGGCACTCATCGAAGGAATCGCACAGAACAGACAGGTGATCTTCTCGCTCGACGATCATCGAATCGAAACTCCCCCTGGCAGTTGCGGACGCCACCCAGCCGAACACCAGGAGACCTCCGTGGTGATCGGCGAGGCGGAGACAGCCACGGCTCCGCGGGTTCCCGGCGCATCTCGGGCTCTGGGCGGCGACTAACCGAGCGTGACTTTACATGGACTCCCCGTGCAATGCAACGAAGACACCGGGCCCGACAACAGGGAAAGGTTGCGGATATATTAATTTGACGAACCGCCTGTGCGTACTGATGCCTTGCGTGTGATTTCCTTGAAACACGGAAGCACCACCGCCGGACGCCCCCTTTGACCGAGTTCGAAACCCGCCGGGGCAACGTTGCCATTCCGTTGGCGGACTTTCTTTATGATGGCTGATTCACACCCCCTAGCCAGGCGGCCGCGCGGCCGCGGACTCCTCGCCCGGCCGGGCCGGCCGGGCGCCGAGGTCGATGTGACCCAGGTCACGGGCCCTGTCGGGGCTTCGCCGCGAGCAGGATCATAACCGACCGAAGAAAGGGCAGGGGTTGGCACGCCGGCCGACCAGCCCAGGTGAACGGCTGTACCAGTAAATCGTGGTCAGCGTAAATATCTGCATGAATCAAGACATGCCAGGTATACCGGCCGGTGTTTCATAGGGGTTCTGGGAATCTTCGCGGCATCCCCCTATGCGGGGACTTCCGCCCCTGGTCAGCGCGGCGCCCGGGCGTGTCCATGAAGCCTGGGGTTGGTCGCGGCGGCTACCGAACGTAAGGTCCCTGACGGGAAGTCCAGTTCCCGGTGGTCGGAATGCGGGTGAGCGTCGATGAAGACGTCCCCGCGAGTGGACCCATTCCCGGGTCGGTGAGTCGCGCCTCGACATCCGCCCGGCAGGACCGCGATTCCCGCCCGGCGCGACTGTGCCAAAAATCCGCACCGAACGCCCGACAACGCGTCCCTCTCCCGCCGTGGAACTCTCAACGCAGAAGGAGCGTCATGGATTCTTTGGCAGCGGCCCTGCTCTCCGGTGCCACGCCGGAGGAGCTGGAGCGAACAGAACTGCCCGCCGAGTACGTCGCCACCCATACCCGGGTGCAGGACGTCGACATGTTCCGCGGCGTCGCCGACCCCGACGTGCGCAAGTCGCTGCGGGTCGGACCGGTGGCGATGCCCGAACTCGCCCCGGACGAAGTGCTGATCGCCGTCATGGCCAGCTCCATCAACTACAACACCGTCTGGTCGGCGACGTTCGAACCGGTGTCCACCTTCGGCTTCCTCAAGCGCTACGCGCGACAGGGCGGTTGGGCGGCGCGGCACGACCTGCCCTACCACGTGCTGGGTTCGGACGCGGCCGGCGTGGTCGTCCGTACCGGAGCCGGCGTGCGGCGCTGGCGGGTCGGCGACCATGTGGTGGCCAGCTGTGTGCAGGTCGACGACCAGGAGCCGGCCACCCACGCCGACGGCATGCTCGGCGCGGAGCAGCGCATCTGGGGGTACGAGACCAACTTCGGCGGCCTCGCCCACTACGCCGTCGTCCGCGCCAGCCAGCTGCTGACCAAGCCCCCGCACCTGACCTGGGAGGAGGCCGCTTCCGTCATGCTGACCGCGGCCACGTCCTACCGGATGCTGGTGAGCGACAAGGGCGCCCGGATCAAGCAGGGCGACATCGTGCTGATCTGGGGCGCGACCGGCGGACTCGGCGCCTTCGCGGTCCAGCTGGTCAAGAACGCGGGCGGCATCGCGATCGGTGTCGTCAGCTCCGAGGCGAAGGCGGACATCCTCCGCGACCTCGGCTGCGACCTGGTGATCAACCGCGCCGAGATCGGCATGGACGGCAGCGGCCCGCTCTCGCCGGAGCGCACCATCGAACTCGGCAAGCGCCTCGGCGGAATCATCCGGCGCGAGTTCGGCGAGGACCCGCACGTCGTCTTCGACTTCATCGGCCAAGCCACCTTCGGCGTCTCGGTCTTCGTCGTCCGGCGCGGCGGGACCGTGGTCACCTGCGGCTCCAGCACCGGCTACCAGCACCAGTTCGACAACCGCTACCTGTGGATGAATCTCAAGCGGATCATCGGAAGCCACGCCGCCAACCTCCAGGAACAGTGGGAGTGCAACCGGCTGTTCGCGCTCGGGAAGATGGTGCCGGTGCTGTCCAGCCTCTACCCGCTCGCCGAGGTCGGCGAAGCGGCGCGGCTCGTGCAGACCAACCGGCACACCGGCAAGGTCGGGGTGCTGTGCCTGGCCCCGGAACCCGGCCTCGGCGTCACCGACCCCGAGCTGCGCGGGCGGATCGGCGAGCAACGGCTCAATCCACTGCGCGACATGACACGGGAGACCCCCGTCGCCGCGCTGGTCGGCTGAACCACACGCGAGTCCGGGACAGTCACGAGAGGTGTAATCGACAGTGAATTCAGTCAGTGCCGCGAAGTCGACAGCAGGAATTCTGGGAACCGGTTCCTATCTCCCCAAGGAAGAGGTCTCCAACGACGAGGTGGCAGCCCGGGCCGGTGTCACCGCCGAGTGGATCGAGCGCAAGACCCAGATCAGGAGCAGGCGTTACGCCGCCGCCGACGAGGCGACCTCCGATCTCGCCACGCACGCGGCCGAGGCCGCGCTGGAGTCGGCCGGCATCCCGGCCTCCCGGATCGACTACCTGATCGTCGCCACCTCGACCGGCGACTTCCCGCAGCCCCCCACCTCCTACCTGGTGCAGAGCCGGCTCGAAGCGGTCAACGCCGCCTGCTTCGACATCAACGTCGTGTGCAGCGGCTTTGTCTACGGCCTCGAACTGGCCCGCAGCCTGGTCGCGATGCGCCCCGACGCACACGCACTGGTGGTCGCGGCCGACCTGTACTCCCGCATCCTCGACTTCAGCGACCGGCGGACCGCCATCCTGTTCGCCGACGGCGCCGGCGCGGCCGTGGTCGGCCCGGTGCCCGCCCCCTACGGGATCATCGACACCGAGCTGAACAGCCGGGGCGACGCGCATTCCCTGATCAGGGTGGAGGCGGGCGGCAGCAGGCGGCCCGCCTCCCACGAGACCGTCGACGACGGCGGCCACTTCTTCAAGATGGAAGGCCGCGCGGTCCGCGAGTTCGTCAACGACCAGGTGCCGCCCGCGCTCAACCGCCTGGTGACCAGGACGGGCAGCCGGCTGGACGAGGTGCGGCACTTCGTGCCGCACCAGGCCAATGGCGTCATGCTCTCGGAACTGGTCGATCAGGCCGGGCTCGGCCACGCCCGCACCCACCGCACCCTGGAGAAGTACGGCAACGTCGGCAGCGCCTCGGTGCCGGTCACCCTGGACGAGGCGCACCGGTCGGGACAGCTCACGGACGGCGACCTGGTGCTGCTGGCCGGGTTCGGCGGCGGCATGGCGGTCGGCTTCTGCCTGCTGCGCTGGGGAGTGGCGGCATGAGCGCCAGCGAGGGCCTCGACACGGTCGAGGACACCGGCATCCGGCGGGTCGGCATCGTCGGCTGCGGTCTGATGGGATCCGGGATCGCCGAGGTCTGCGCCCGCCGCGGCCTGGACGTACGGATCGTGACCAGCTCGGAGGAGTCCACCCTGCGCGGCCGGCGCAGGATCGCCGGGTCGCTCGACCGGGCGCTGGCCAAGGAGAAGATCACCGAGGCGGAACGGGACGCCACCCTGCGGCGGATCGAGTTCGCCAACGAGCTGGAGGCGCTGTCCGACCGGCAGTTGGTGGTCGAGGCGGTGCACGAGCACGAGCCGACCAAGCGGGAGCTCTTCGCCACCCTGGACAAGGTCGTCCAGGACCCGGAGGCCATCCTGGCGACCAACACCTCCTCGCTGTCCGTCGTCCGGCTGGCCGGCGCGACCAACCGGCCGGGGCAGGTCGTCGGCCTGCACTTCTTCAACCCGGTGCCGATCCTCCCGCTGGTCGAGGTGGTCGGATCGATCCTCACCGAGGAGCGGACCGTCGCCCGCGCCGAGGAGTTCCTCACCGGGACGCTGGGGAAGACCGCGATCCGCTCGCCGGACCGCGCGGGCTTCCTGGTCAACGCGCTGCTCTTCCCCTATCTGCTGTCAGCGGTGCGGATGATGGAATCCGGGCTGGCCACCGCCGAGGTGATCGACCAGGGCATCGTCCTGGCCTGCGCGCACCCCCTCGGCCCGCTGCGGCTCATCGACCTGATCGGCCTCGACACCACGGTGTCCATCGCCGACTCGCTCTACGACGAGTTCAAGGAGCCGCTGTACGCGCCCCCGCCGCTGCTGCTGCGGATGGTCGAGGGCGGGCTGCTGGGCAAGAAGTCGGGCCGCGGATTCTACGTATACACCTAGGAGACGAAGACGATGACGATCGAGCCCCCGGCCACCCGGACTCCGGCCTCGCAAGGGCCCGTCGAAGCCGTCGCGGTGGTCGGCCTGGCCTGCCGCTTCCCCGGCGCACCGGACCCCGACGCCTTCTGGCGGCTGCTGCGCGAGGGCCGGGACGCGATCGGCGACATCCCCGAAGGACGCGGCGCGGCCACCCAGGACGGGCGGCCGCGGCGCGGCGGTTTCATCGACGGCGTGGACACCTTCGATCCCGACTTCTTCGGTGTCTCACCGCGCGAAGCCGCCGGCATGGACCCGCAGCAGCGGCTCGCCCTCGAACTCGCCTGGGAGGCCCTGGAACACGCCAGTGTGGTGCCCGCCACGCTGGCCGGCTCGCCCGCCGGTGTGTTCATCGGCGCGATCTGGGACGACTACGCCCGGCTGGCCCAGCCGGCCGGGCCGCGGGCCGTCACCCACACCACCATCACCGGGCTCAGTCGCGGCCTGATCGCCAACCGGGTCTCCTTCGCCCTGCGGCTGCGCGGACCCAGCATGGTCGTGGACTCCGCCCAGTCCTCCTCATTGGTGGCGGTGCACCTCGCCTGCGAGAGCCTGCGTGCGGGCGAGTCGAGGATCGCGCTGGCCGGCGGTGTCAGCCTGAACCTCGACCCCGAGGGGTTCACCGTCGCCGAGAAGTTCGGCGCCCTCTCCCCGGACGGCCGGGCGTACACCTTCGACGCGCGGGCCAACGGCTACGTGCGCGGCGAGGGCGGCGGCCTGGTCGTCCTCAAGCTCCTGTCCGACGCGCTCGCCGACGGCGACACCGTGCACGCCGTCCTGCGCGGCGGCGCGGTCAACAACGACGGGGGCGGCGCCACCCTCACCACGCCCAATGCCGACGCCCAGCGGGAGCTGCTGGTACGCGCCCATCGGCAGGCCGGGGTGGACCCGGCGCGGGTGCGGTTCGTGGAACTGCACGGCACCGGCACGCCGGTCGGCGACCCGCTGGAGGCCGGCGCGCTCGGCGCGGTGCTCGGCAGCGGCAGCGCCCGCCCGGCCGACGCGCCCCTGCTGGTCGGCTCGGTGAAGACCAACATCGGCCACCTGGAGGGCGCGGCCGGTATCGCCGGGCTCATCAAGACCGTCCTCAGCCTCCGCGAGGGACTGCTGCCGGCCAGCCTCAACTACCGCTCCCCCAACCCCGGGATCGACTTCGAGGCGCTGGGTCTGCGGCTCAACGACACCGCGAGCACGCTGCCGGACGGCCAACTGGTGGCCGGAGTCAGCTCCTTCGGCATGGGCGGCACCAATTGCCACCTGGTGCTGACGCGTTGGGACCCGGCAGCGGC
Organism: Streptomyces polygonati; assembly: GCF_042650325.1. Taxonomy (NCBI): domain Bacteria; kingdom Bacillati; phylum Actinomycetota; class Actinomycetes; order Kitasatosporales; family Streptomycetaceae; genus Streptomyces; species Streptomyces polygonati. The sequence continues at coordinate 122,355 of NZ_JBHSBB010000018.1, forward strand.
CGAACCGACCGGCGAGCACCGGCCCGAAACACCATCGTCATCCGTACCCCTGGCCGTGCCGCTTCCCCTACTGCTCTCCGGCCGCACCGACGCGGCGCTGCGCTCCCAGGCGGGACGCCTGCTCGGCCATCTCACCTCCCACCCGTCGCTGGCCCCGGCCGCCGCGGCGGCCGCGCTCGCGACCACGAGGACCCACTTCGAGCGCCGGGCCGCGCTGCCGTCCGGTGACCGCGACGACCTGCTCGGCGCGCTGGCCGCCCTCGCGGAAGGCCGGCCCGGCAACCCCGCCTCGCGCGGTACGGCCCGCGCCGGCCGGCTGGCGTTCCTCTTCACCGGGCAGGGCAGCCAGCGCCCCGGCATGGGACGGGAGTCCTACGACGCCTTCCCGGTCTTCGCCGAAGCCTTCGACGCGGTCTGCGGCCATCTCGACCGGTGGCTGGACCGGTCCCTGAAGGACCTGGTCTTCGCCGGCCCGGACACCCCCGAGGCCGCCCTGCTGGACAGGACCGGCTACACCCAGGCCGCGCTGTTCGCCTACGAAGTCGCGCAGTACCGGCTGCTGGAGCACTGGGGCCTGACCCCGGACGCCGTACTGGGCCATTCGATCGGCGAGTTGTCCGCCGCGCACGTCGCGGGCGTCCTGTCGCTGCCGGACGCGGCCCAGTTGGTCGCCGCCCGCGGCCGGCTGATGCAGGCGCTGCCGGAGGGCGGCGCCATGGTCTCCTTCCAGCAGTCCGAGGAGCTGCTGCGGCCGCTGCTCGACGCTCTGGACGGCCGGGTGGCGGTCGCCGCCGTCAACGGCCCGAGGTCGACGGTGCTGGCCGGCGACGAGGACGCGGTGCTCGAACTCGCCCGGCTCCAGGGCGATCAGGGCGTCAAGACCCGGCGGCTGCGGGTCAGCCACGCCTTCCACTCCCCGCACATGGACGGCATGCTCGACGAGTTCGGCCGGATCGCCGCCGGGCTGACGTACCAGCGCCCGAACACACGGGTGATCTCCAACCTCACCGGCGATGTCATCGATCCCGACCGGCTGGCCACTCCCGAGCACTGGGTGCGCCACGCACGCGAGGCCGTCCGCTTCCACGACGGCGTGCGGGCGGCCGCCGCGGACGGCGTCACCGCCTTCCTGGAAATCGGTCCGGACGCCGTCCTGACGGTGATGGGACGCGACTGCGTCGACCCCGCCGAGGCCCGCTTCACCGCGACGGCCCGCGCCGGGCGGCCCGAGCCCGAGACGCTGCTGGCCGCCCTGGCCGATCTGCACGTCCACGGCACGGCCGTGCCGTGGCAGCGGATCGCCGGACGCGTGATCCTCCCGGAGCCGCTGCCGACCTACGCCTTCCAGCGCGAGCGTCACTGGCTGCCCGAGGCGGGGACCGCGACCGCCGCGGGGCCGGCCCCGGTCGGCGGACCGCCGGCGGTCCGGCCAGCCGAGGCGGCGCCCGCGGCACCTGCCGCGACCGCCGCGACCGTCGTGCCCGCCGGGACCTTCGCCGGTCAGCTCGCCGCGCTGCCCGGGGCCGAGCGCGACCGCGAGCTGTCCGAACTGGTCCGCACGCAGGTCGCGCTGGTCCTCGGTCACGGCCGGCCGGAGTCGGTCGACCTGACCCGCGCCTTCCAGGACCTCGGCTTCGACTCGATGATGGGCGTGGAGCTGCACGACCAGCTCAGCGAGATCACCGGTCTGCCGCTGCCCACCACCCTGGTCTTCGACCACCCCACCCCCGAGTCGCTGATCGACAGGCTCAGGACGCTGCTCGTCGGTGCGCCCAAGGCGGTCCGCGCCGCCGCGGTGGCGTCCCCGGCCGACGACGATCCGATCGTCATCGTCGGGATGGCCTGCCGGCTGCCCGGCGGTGTGCGTTCGCCGGAGGACCTCTGGCAGCTGGTGCTCGACGGCCGCGACGCGATCTCCGGCTTCCCGGAGGACCGCGGCTGGGACCTCGAAGGCCTCTACGACCCCGATCCGGAGCACACCGGCACCTCCTACACCCACTTCGGCGGCTTCCTCCCCGACGCCCCCGACTTCGACGCCGGGTTCTTCGGGATCAGCCCGCGCGAGGCGCTGGCCATGGACCCCCAGCAGCGACTGCTGCTGGAGACCGCCTGGGAGGTCTTCGAACGCGCCGGTATCGACCCGCTGTCGGTACGCGGCAGCCGGACCGGCGTCTTCGCCGGCACCTTTATGTACCGCGACCACGCCGCCAGCTCCCGGATCCCGGAATCCCTGGAGGGGATGGGGATGACCGGCGGCGCGGCCAGCGTGCTGTCCGGCCGGCTGGCCTACAGCTTCGGCCTCGAAGGACCGGCGCTGACCGTCGACACCGCCTGCTCGTCGTCGCTGGTGGCCCTGCACCTGGCCGGCCAGGCCCTGCGGCAGGGCGAGTGCGAGCTGGCGCTGGTCGGCGGCGTCACCGTGATGTCCACCCCTTCCACCTTCGTGGAGTTCAGCCGCCAGCGGGGCCTGTCGGCCGACGGCCGCTGCAAGCCGTTCGCCGCGGCGGCCGACGGCACCGGCTGGTCCGAAGGGGTCGGTCTGCTGCTGGTCGAGCGGCTGTCCCGGGCCCGCAGCGAGCACCACCAGGTGCTCGCGGTGCTGCGCGGCTCGGCGATCAACCAGGACGGCGCGAGCAACGGCCTCACCGCCCCCAACGGCCCCGCCCAGCAGCGAGTGATCGAACAGGCGCTGAGCGCCTCGCGGCTGGGCCCCGCCGAGGTCGACGCGGTCGAGGCGCACGGCACCGGCACCCGGCTCGGCGACCCGATCGAGGCGCAGGCGCTGCTGGCGACCTACGGGCAGGACCGCCCGGGCGAGCTGCCGCTGCGGCTGGGTTCGCTGAAGTCCAACCTCGGCCACACCCAGGCCGCCGCGGGCGTCGCGGGCGTCATCAAGATGGTGATGGCCATGCGGCACGGTGTGCTGCCCCGCACCCTGCACATCGACGAGCCGACCTCGTTCGTCGACTGGGCGTCGGGCGCGGTGGAGTTGCTCCGCGAACCGCTCGACTGGCCCGACACCGGCCGGCCGCGTCGCGCGGGTGTCTCGTCGTTCGGCATCAGCGGCACCAACGCCCACGTCATCCTGGAGCAGGCCCCCGCGCTGGACGCGCCGGCCACGGCCGAAGCGCCCGACCGGGGCACCGGGGCCGAGGGCGACCCGCTCGACGAGCCCGAGGTGCTGGTGCCCCTGTCGGCCAGGTCGCCCGAGGCGCTGCGCGGCCAGGCGGCCCGGCTCCGGGAGTGGCTGCTCCGTGACCCGGCGCTGCGGCCCGCTGATGTCGGCCTCTCGCTGGCCACCACCCGCGCCGCGCTCGGTGAGCGGGCCGTAGTGCTGGCGGCCGGCCGGGACGAACTGCTGACCGAACTCGACGCCCTCGCGGGCGGCGGTACGAGCACGCGCGTGGTCACCGGCGCTCCGGCCACCGGCCGGCTGGCGTTCCTCTTCACCGGCCAGGGCAGCCAACGGCCTGGCATGGGAGGGGAGTTGTACCAGCGCTTCCCCGTATACGCCGAGGCCTTCGACGCGGTCTGCGCCGCCTTCGGCGACCGGCTGGGCCAGCCCCTGCGCGAAGTCGTCTTCGGCGAGCAGGCCGGCCAGGACGCCGAGCCGCTGGACCGAACGGTCTTCACCCAGGCCGGGCTCTTCGCGATGGAGGTGGCGCTCTACCGGCTGGTGGAGAGCTTCGGTGTACGGCCCGACCTGGTGGCGGGCCACTCGATCGGGGAGCTGTCCGCGGCGCACGCGGTCGGCGTGCTGTCCCTTCCCGACGCCGTCGAACTGGTGGCGGCCCGCGGCAGGCTGATGCAGGCGCTGCCGGAGGGCGGGGCCATGGTCTCGGTCCAGGCGACCGAGGAGGAGATCCGGCCGGCCCTGGCCGGTCTTGCGGGCCGGGTGTCCGTCGCGGCGCTCAACGGCCCCTCCTCGCTGGTGATCTCGGGCGATGCCGAAGCGGTGCGCGGCGTCGCGGAGCTGTGGCGCGAACGCGGTCGCAAGACCCGCGAGTTGCGCGTCAGCCATGCCTTCCACTCGCCGCTCATGGAACCGATGCTCGCCGACTTCCTCGCGGTGGCCCGGTCGTTGACCTACGCGCCGCCCGCCGTGCCGATCGTCTCCAATGTCACCGGCCGGATCGCGGCCGACGGGGAGATGCTCTCGCCGGAGTACTGGGTGAGCCATGTGCGGGAGGCGGTCCGTTTCGCCGACGGCGTCCGCGCGCTGCGCGCCGAGGGCGTCACCAGCTATCTGGAGCTGGGTCCGGACGCGGTGCTCACCGCGATGGGTCCGGCCTGCGTGGCCGACGAGGACGGTGACGAGGAGGGCGGCGAGGAGACGGAGTTCGTGCCGGCGCTGCGCCGCGACCGGTCCGAGACGCAGTCGCTGCTGCTGGCCGTGGCCCGGCTGCACGCGCGCGGCCGGTCCCTCCGGTGGCAGGAGGTGTTCGCCGGCGCCGGCGCGCGCCGGGTCGAACTGCCCACCTACGCCTTCCAGCGCAGGCGCTTCTGGCCGGAACCCGAGCTGACGACCGCCACCGACGCGGCCGGGCTCGGCCTCGGGGCGACCGGCCACCCGCTGCTCGGCGCGGTCGTCCCGGCCGCCGAGGGCGATGAGTTGCTGCTGGTCGGCCGGGTGGCCCTGGACACCCATCCATGGCTGGCGGACCACGCGGTGCTCGGTACCGTGCTCTTCCCCGGCGCCGGTCTCGTCGAGCTGGGCATCCGGGCCGGCGACCATGTCGGCTGCGATGTGCTCGAAGAGCTGACGCTGGAGTCACCGATGATGCTGCCCGCCCGGGGCGGTCTCCAGGTGCAGGTCCTCGTCGGCGCCGCGGACGAGTCCGGCCGCCGTACCCTCGGCATCCACTCCCGTCCCGAGAGCGACGACCCGGCGGGCGCGGCCTGGACCCGGCATGCCACCGGCACCCTCGCCGAGGCGCACACCGACCCCGCTCCCGAGGAGGACGACGCCGCGCAGTGGCCCCCGCCGGGCGCGCACGCTGTCGACTTGACGGACCATTACCCGCAACTGGCCGCGCAGGGCTTCGGCTACGGCCCCGCGTTCCAGGGGCTGCGCGCGCTGTGGCGGCGCGACGACGGCACGGTCTTCGCCGAGGTCGCGCTCGCCGAGCGGCAGCGGGCCGACGCGGACCGCTACGGCCTGCATCCCGCGCTGCTGGACGCGACCCTGCACACGATCGAACCGGGCGTCTTCCCGCGCACCGGCGAGACCCGGCTGCCGTTCGTCTGGAACGACGTACGCCTGCACGCCTCCGGTGCCGCCGTCGCCCGGGTCCGGGTGGCCAGGGCCGGGACCGACGGCGTGACCCTGCGGCTGATGGACGAGCGGGGCGGCCCGGTCGCGACGGTCGGGGCACTGGCCAGGCGGCCCGTCACCACCGAGCAGCTGCGCGCCGCGACGGCCAGGAAGCACGACGCCCTGTTCCGCGTGGAGTGGATCGGGCACACCGCCGACCTGGCCGCCGCGAACGCGGCCGCGGCGGCGGGCCGCTGGACCGTACTGGACCGCGACGCACCGGATCTCGCCGCCGACCTGGTGGCCGGGCTGAGCGGCGCCGGCCGGGCGGTCGCCCGGGCCGGCGGTCTGGACGCCCTGGCCGGCGACGCCGCGCCGGATCTGGTGTTCGCCCCGCTCGCCGGACCGGCGGACGCCGGGACTCCGGAAGCGCTGCACGCGGTGGCCCGGCGCGCGCTGTCGCTGGCGCAGGACTGGCTGGCCGACGAGCGCTTCGCCGACTCGCGGCTGGTGGTGGTGACCCGGGGCGCGATCGCGGCGCGGCCGGGCGACGACATCCAGGATCTGGCGGCCGCGACGGCCTGGGGGCTGCTGCGGTCCGCGCAGACCGAGAATCCCGACCGGTTCGTCCTTCTCGACCTCGACGCGGACCCGGACTCGTACCGGGCGACGGCGGCCGCGCTGACCGGCAGGGAACCCCAACTGGCGGTCCGTACCGGCCAGGTGGCGGTCCCCAGGCTGGGCCGGGAGGCGGTACTCGACGCCGCCGCGCCGTGGAGCGCGGACGGCACGGTGCTGATCACCGGGGCGACCGGGGCGCTCGGCGGACTGATCGCCCGGCACCTGGTCACCGAGCACGGCGTCCGTGATCTGCTGCTCACCAGCCGCAGCGGCGGACAGGCCCCCAACGCCGAGGAGTTGGTCAGCGAGCTGACCGGGCTCGGCGCGCGGGTGACGCTCGCCGCCTGCGATGTCGCCGACCGCGAGGCGCTCGACGGCCTGTTGGCGTCCGTCCCGGCCGAACGACCGCTGACCGGGGTGGTGCACGCGGCCGGCGTGCTCGACGACGGCGTACTCGCGGCGCTGACGCCGGACCGGCTGGATTCCGTCCTGCGGCCCAAGGCGGACGCCGCCTGGAATCTGCATGAGGCGACCCGCGAGTTGAAGCTCTCCGCTTTCGTCCTCTTCTCCTCCATCCAGGGCCTCGTCGGCGGCGCCGGGCAGGCCAACTACGCGGCGGCCAACGCCTTCCTCGACGCGCTGGCCGAGCACCGGGCGGCGGCCGGACTCGCCGCCTCCTCGCTGGCCTGGGGACCGTGGGCGCAAGGCGGTATGGCCGCGGCGCTGTCCGACGGCGACCGAGCGCGCTTCGCCCGTACGGGCATGGTCGCCATCCCGCCGGACAAGGGCCTCGAACTCTTCGACGCCGCGCTGCGGTCGGCCGCTGCCGGACTGGCGCCGCTGCTGCTCGACCTGCCGACGCTGCGCACGCGCGGCGCTGAACTCCCGCACCTGCTCAGGGGATTGGTCCGCGCTCCGGCGCGCCGCACGGTGGGGTCCGCCGCGACCGCCGAGCCCGCGCCGGACCTGGGCGCCCGGCTGGCGGAGATGACCGCGGCCAAACGGGACGAGACGCTGCTCGACCTGGTGCGCGACGAGGTGGCCGCGGTGCTGGACTACGGCAGCGGCGAGACGGTCGACGTCCGCAAGGGCTTCAAGGAGCTGGGCCTCGACTCTCTCACCGCGGTCGAGCTCCGCAACCGGCTCAAGAAGGCGACCGGCCTGCGGCTCCCCGCCACACTCGTCTTCGACTATCCGACCCCCACCGCCCTGACCGGCATGCTCAGCGCCGAGCTGGTGCCCGACCCGTCGGCCGGCGCACCCACCGACGACGCCGTGGTCCTGGCGGACATCGACACCGGCGTCGTGGACGAGGACCGCACGGACGAGATCATCGACGCCATGGACGTCGCCGAACTGATCCGGCTGGCCAGCGAGGACATCGGCTCCTGACCGACCGCGTCACCCCGCCACCCGGCAGTCGAGGCCGGGCGGCGGCGGGGACACCGGGGATTCCCCCCCCCGAAGTCCCCGCCCGCCGCCCGGCCTTCGCATGTCCGGCACCGGCCGCCACCGTCCCGCACCGGCCGGCACCTGCCGCTGCCGCACCGCACCCGCCCGGCGCGGAGACCGTGACCGTACGCGCTGGGCCGAAGCGACCGAGCGACGAAGCCCGCACGCCGAAGTGGCCCATGCCCGGCGCCTTGAGCGCCGCACATGGACCACTGTCCGTCGTGCACAGCCCCTGACGGGGCTTCGATCAGCCGGTCGGCTCAGTGCGAGACAGCCCCGACATCGCCGATCGACTCCTGTGCCAGGCCGCCCTCCGGGGCCGCCTCAGGGGCACCCGGCTTCTTGAGGGTGAAGGCGAGGAAGCCGCCCAGGATCGCCGCCGCACCGCCGATCCACATGGCCGTACGGAGGCCGTGGGCGACGTCGGAGACGGCGGGGGCCCCACCCGAGGCCAGGTGCAGGCCGGAGGTGGCGATGGCGACGAGGACGGCGAGGCCGGCCGCGCCACCGATCTGCTGCGAGGCGGTCGCCAGGGCGGAGGCGACACCCGCCTCCTGGGGAGCGACGCCGGAAGCGGCGCAGATGAACATCGCCGGGAAGGTCACACCGCCGCCGACGCCCCAGATCAGGGTGCCCGGCAGCAGCGCCCAGAACGAGGCGCCGTGGGTCATCGCCACCGCGAGCACGATCATGCCGGCGCCGTTGACCACCATGCCGAAGAAGAGGGTGGCGCGCGGGCCCCACTTGCCGATCAGCAGCGCGGTCAGCTTCAACGACGCGGCCATCGAGATGAGGGTGAGCGGCACGAAGGCCAGGCCGGCCTTGAGCGCGTCGTAACCGTTCACGCCCTGGAGGTAGTTGGTGAAGAGGTAGTACGCGCCGCCGAGGGCGCTCTGGAACACCAGGATGATGAGGATCGCCGTGACCAGGCTGCGGTTGCGGAACATCCGCATGGGCACCAGCGGGTCCTCGGTCCTGTTCTCGACCACGACGAGCAGGGCGAGCAGCACGACGGCGCCGATCAGCGATCCCACCACCCGTGCCGAACCCCAGCCGCTCTCCGGTCCGCTGACCAGGCCCAGCACCAGCAGCGAGGAGCCCGCTGTGGCCAGGACGGCACCGGGCACGTCGAATCCGCCACGCCCACCCGCGCGCTGCGGGTCGGGTGCCAGCACGATGGGGGCCAGGACCGCGGCGACCAGCGCCATCGGGACGAGGACGAAAAGCACCCACTCCCAGCCGCCGGCCTGGGTCAGCACGCCGCCGAGGAGGGCGCCGACCGCGAGGCCGCCGCTTCCCGCCGCGCCCCAGGTGGCCAGCGCGCGGTTGCGCTGCGGGCCTTCCTCGAAGCTGGTGTAGACGAGGGTCAGGGTCGCGGGGGACAGCAGCGCCGCGCCGACACCCTGGAAGGCTCGGGCGGTGATCAGCATGCCCGGGTTCTGGGCGAAGCCTCCGACGAGGCAGGCGATACCGAAGATCGCGAGGCCCAGGATGAGCATCTTGCGGGCCCCGACGCGGTCGACCGCGCGACCGCCGAAGAGCAGCAGTCCGCCGAAGGCGACGGCGTAGGCGCTCACGACCCACTGGAGGGACTGGGTGGTGAAGCCGAGGGCGTCCCCGATGTCAGGGAGCGCCACATACACGATGTTGTAGTCGACGGCGACGATGAACTGGGCGAATGCCAGCAGCGCGAGCATGAACCCGGGCCGCCGGCTCGTCTGGGGGGCGGTGTCAACCAAGGCTATGGCTTCTTTCATTCACTGGGTCGGCATCGACTGGAGCGGTCGGCCGGGGTCGTCTGCACGGGCACTCGTGGGTCTGCGGCGGCGGATGGCCACCGCCGAGTGCACGCCGTTCAGTTTTCGTACAGCAGACTCTAAATCAACGCTGTGTTACTGTCAAACGCGATGGAGGCAGCGCCTCGGCCGAACGCTCGCCGGTCCCCTTGGCACTCCCGGACCGAGACCGGATGGGCGGCGGGCCGAAATGCGCTATTGGGCCGGACCCGGCCTTTTCGCGGCTCGCGGCGGTATGGACACCGGGCCGACGGCAGGCCGGCCTCGCAGCCTCGCCCGAAAAGAGCAATGAGTGGATCCGCCACCCCTGCGGTCAACCCCTAAAGGGGTCCGGCCGACCCCTTGATGACACCGTTCCGACCTGTGCCGAACCGGAGCGGAGACGCGTATCCGGCGCAAAGGAACAGCGCACGGTCGCCGGACCGGGCAGACCTGTCCGACAGCTCGGTGCGAAACTCCGCGCGATCTCCATAGGCAGCCGTTCCGCCGAGGGATACGACCCCGCGAAGAGGCATCCAAGCCGCCGGAAGGGGGCGAGCAGGTACTTTACGGCAGTCAGAAATCGTTCGCAGCGTGATTACTCTACACTGTTAAGCTGGAGGTATGGCACCCACACCGAGCCGGCGGGAGCGCCTCCGCGCGGAAGCCGCACAGGAGATCAAGACGATCGCGCTCAAGCACATGGCGGAGAACGGAACGGCCGCCGTGTCCCTCCGCGCGATCGCTCGTGAGATGGGGATGACCGCGGGCGCGATCTACAGCTACTACGACACCAGGGACGACCTGATCACGGCACTCGTCGCCGATGTCTACAACTACCTGGCGGACACCCTGGAGGTGGCCATCGCCGCGGTCTCCGACGACCCGGCGTCCCAGGTGATCGCCTACGCCCGGGCGTACCGGCTGTGGGCCGTGGAGAACCCGCAGGAGTTCCGCCTCATCTACGGCGATCCGGCACCCGGCTACCAGGTGCCGACGGGCGGTGCCGCGGCGGAGGCCGAGCACCGCAGTTGCGCGGTGCTCACCGGTGTGGTGGCCGGCGCCTGGCCGTGGGCGCGGGAGTTGCACCATTCCGAGGGACACCTGTGGTCCGACTACGACCAGAACTTCGCGGCCATGGTCCGCGGTTCCTTCCCGGAACTGCCGCCGGCCGCGGTCGCGCTCGCCCTCCGGTTGTGGGGCCGGCTGCACGGCCTGGTGTCGCTGGAGGTCTACGGGCATCTGCGCCCGCAGATCCCCGACCCGGAGAAGCTCTACCGGGCCGAACTCACCGAGCTGGTGGACGCGTTGGGACTGGGCTCACCGGACGGCGCGACCGGCGCCGACCCCCCGTCGGTCGCCGGGGCCGGCCACCCGTAGGGGTGGCCGAACGACGAGAGGCCCGCCGGTGAAGGCGGGCCTCTGCGACGGTGCGGTGACTCGGATCAGGAGAAGAAACCGTACAGCTGACGGACCTGGCCGTCCCGCACGGCGGCGAAGTCGTAGCCGACCGCGACCGGGGCGGCTCCGGGCGGACCGACGTGCCAGGTGAAGCGGGCGACGTCGTGGTGCGCGCTGATGTCGCCGGCCAGGGAGAAGACGAAGCCGGGGAACTGCTTCTGGGTCTGCTCGATGTAGGAGTCCAGAGCGGCCCTCCCCTGGACCGCGACATTCGGATCGACGTATTCCACGTCTTCGGTGAAGATTTTGTCGACCAGCGCCCGGCGCTCTTCGGCCACCAGGGTGTTCCACGTTTCCAGGTACTGCTTCACCACAGTGGTGATGTCACTGCTCACGAATTCCTTCTCCTTCATCAAGACACGGCGCCAACTGCCGCACGGGACCATACCCATTCGACTGGCAGGGAAATCTGTCGTCACATCCCGTGTCCCACACAGCGTACCGCTCGACGGGAGAAAATCTTAACGGTCGCCGGATCGTTCAGGAAACCCCGAGCGGCTTCATGGAAACCGGCAGCGAGGCCAGACTGCGAATGGCCAGCGCACCATTGGTGGGCGGCGTATCGGTCACGAGTTCGACGTCGAATCGGGTCAGCGCGTCCAGCGCGACCTCGGTCACCAGCCGGGCGATCGGCGCGGCCACGCAGAAGTGGATGCCGTGCCCGAACCCCAGGTGCCTGGTGCCGCTCCGGGACAGATCCAGCTGGTCGGCCCGCTCGTAGACACCCGGATCGCGGTTGGCCGCTCCGAGCAGCATGAAGACCTCCTCGCCCTCCGCGACCCGGGTCCCGTTGATCTCGGTGTCCTCCAGCGCGGTGCGGTTGATGAGCTGCACGGCCGAGTCGTAACGCATCAACTCCTCGACCGCGGCGGAGGCCTTGTCCGGATTCTGCCGGTACCACGCGACCTGGTCGGGGTGGCGCAGCAGGGCCAGCGAGGACAGGCCCATCATCGCCTGCGGCGCGCTGAAGCCGGCCAGGAAGACATTGGCCACCGTGGTCAGCAGCTCGATCTCGGAGAGCCGTTCACCGTCCTGCTCGACCAGGACCAGCTCGCTCATCAGGTCGTCCTGCGGTTCGGCCCGGCGCTCGGCGATCAGTTCCTCGGCGATCTTCACATAGCCGTCCCGCGCCGCCAGGCGGTTGGTGAGCGCCTCCGGCGTCAGCGTGTAGGCGGGGTCCAGGCCGCGACCGGCGTCGTTGGCGTACTCGATGCAGTCGGCGAGGTACTTGCGGGGAACACCGACCAGGATATTGAGCACCCCCGCGCCCAGCGGCCGGAAGACCTCCGCGGTGAGGTCCACCGAGCCCTCGGCGGCGCTGCGTTCGGCCGCGGCGTTGAGCAGTGTCAGGGCGAGCTTCTCCGCCTCGGGCCGCAGCCGCTGCACCGCGCGGGGGGTGAACGCCTTGGTGACCAGGGCCCGTATCCGGGTGTGGTCCGGCGGGTCCATGAACATCACGGCCGGCCGGAGGCCTTCGGACGTCGGTATCATCGTGTCCTGCACACCGGCGCCGTCACCGCGGCCGAGCTTGGGATTGCGCAGGACCTCGTTGACCTCCTGGTAGCCGAGCACCGCCACCCCCGCGGCGGTGGGGATCACCGAGCCCTTGGCGCGGAGCTGCTCGTAGACCGGGTAGGGGTTGGAGTGGAAGGTCGGGTCGAAGGGGTCGTAGGGCAGGACCTGGGGAAGATCCTCTGCGTGCAGGGTGTCGGTCATGTCGGGCATTCCCGTCTGGGTCGGTTCGGACTGTGCGCGCGGACGACGGTCTCGACTGCGGGCGCGGATGGGCCGGGCCTGGGCGTGCTCGGCGAACGGACCGGGTCGATCAGCCGGCCGCGCCCAACAGCTGGAGCTCGACCGGCATTTCGAGGATCACGGTGTGCTTGTTGTTGGGTGCGTACACCACGGGTCCGGCGAGGCCGATCTCCTCCACCCGGTCGAGCATCGCCTCCAGGAAGAGCTGGATCTCCAGCCGCGCGACCTGGTCACCGAGGCAGAAGTGGGTACCGGTGCCGAAGGAGAGGTGTGGATTGTCGGTACGGCGGATGTCGAAGACGGAGGCGTCGGCGAAGACCTCCTCGTCCCGGTTGGCCGACGGCCACCAGAAGGTCACCTTGTCGCCGGCCTTGATCGAGTGGCCGTGCAGCTCCACGTCGCGGACGGCGGTCCGCCGGTTGTAGGGGTTCGGCGGCGCCCAGCGCAGGATCTCCTCGATCGCGCCGGGCAGCAGCGAGCGGTCCTTCCGCAGCGCGTGCCACTGGTCCGGGTGCTGGGCCAGCGCCAGCACTCCGCTGGCGATGGTGTTCCGGGGCTGCTCGAAGCCGGTGATCAGCAGCAGCACCGCGTTGCCGTCCCGCTCCAGGTCGGTCAGCGGCGGCTGACCGCTGCTGTCCTCGATCTGCCCGAGCGCCAGCACCGTCCCGAGGTCCGCGTCCGTGGAGGCGGCGTCCCGCTTGTCCTGGAGCAGGCGCCTGAAATACGCCTCCATGGCGTGGAAGACGGTGGTGGACGACTCGTCGACGCCGCCGGTGAGCCGGTTGACGAAGCCCAGGTTCTTGCGGCCCCACTCGGCGAGCTGGTCCCAGTCCTCGCGCGGCGCGCCGAGCATCAGCGAGATGGCGCGCAGCGCGTACGGCTCGGCCAGGTCCTGCATGAAGTCGACGCTTCCGCCGCGCTCCGCGGCCCGCACCAGCAGGTCCGAGGCGATCTCGCGCATCGGGTCGGCGAGGCCGGCCGCGATGTCGCCGGTCACCGACGGCTGCAGAAGCCGGCGGATCACGGCGTGCCGGGGATCGTCCATCATGGGCAGGAGCACCCCGGCGAGCACTCCCCTGGGCAGGTCCTCCATGTGGGAGCCACCGCCCACCCGGGGGCCGCCGCCGTCGGCGGAGAAGTCCGGGTCCGCGGCGGCGGCCACGATGTCGGCGTGCCGGGTCAGCACCCAGAAGCCGTCGCCGTCCGCCGTGCTGCCACCGGGGTGGAAGAGGACCGGGGCCTCCCGGCGCAGCCGCGCGAACACGTCGTAGGGGACGCCGGCGGCGTACCTGGACTGGTCCGCCAGGTCGAACCCGCCCAGCACCTCGGGGAGTTCGGAGCCGGTGGCGGCGCCGGTGCCGTCCGCGGCGGGCACGGACTGGGCTTGGTCAACGGTCATGCGAACCCCTCATGTCATGCGCCGCGCGGCGGTCGGGCCGGGGCGGGTCGAAGCACACCGGGCAGCACCGGTCGGTGCCGGTCAGCACTGGCCGGTACCGGTCGCTGCCGGTCAGTGGTGCGTCAGCCGGTCGGCGTCGTCGCCGGCCAGCCACGCCCGGCTGATCCCGGCGTGGTCAGGACCGGCGTCCGCGCCGAGCCTGCCGAAGAGACCGGTCAGCCGGAGCCGCGCCTCGGTGCAGTAGACGTCGGCCAGTTCCTGGCCCTGGCCCGGTGAACGGCTCGGCTCCGGCGACTGCTCGGGGCCGGCCGCCCGGGACAGTACGGCGGCGGCGGTGAACAGCTCTCCGGCGATCCGGCCGAGCAGTACGGTCGTCCGCTCGTCGGCGAACAGCTCCGCGAGGTCGGGGCGCTTGCGCACCAACTCCCCGCAGACGCGGTGGAACTCGGTGATGAGCGCGGCCACCGCCCGCAGATGGCCGAGGTTGGCGGGGGAAAGATCGTCGTCGGCGAGGTCGGGGAGGATGCCCTGGTCCGGTGCGGTGCCGGCGTCGGTGCCGGTCTCAGGGCCGGCCGCGCTCCGATGGAACGCTGAGAGCAGCATCCGCCCCAGCTGGTTGTCGAGTTGGAAGTCCACATTGCCCGCGATCCGCAGGCCGCGGGCGTCGCGGAAGGCCCGCTCCAGCGGCACCGGCGGCGCGCCCCGGCGGACCTTGCTGGCCACCGTTTCGAAGCCTTCCCCGCCGAAGAGCGACACCGTCCGGTCCACGATGCGCCACGCGGTGCGCACCAGGATGTTCTTGACCGCGAACCGCTCGAACCAGCGGTCGCCGAGGTCCGATTCCAGCAGACTCCAGCGGACCGCGCTGTCCATCGCGTAGACCTCGGCGAGGGTCGCGGAGACGATGCGCTGAATCTCGTCGTACTCGCCGAGCTCCCGGCCGTCGATGCGGCGCCGTGCCACGAAGGCGGCCGACCAGGACAGGCAGTGCTTGGCAATGGCCATCGCGGGGCCGCCGGTGAAGTAGATCCGGCCGATCAGCGCGATCAGCCCCACCAGTTGGGGCAGTTGGTCCCCGTCCGGGTCCACCAGGACGTGCTCGGCGGGAACGAACACCTGCTCGAAGCGGAGTGACCCGTTGGGCAGGCCCCGGCTGCCCATGAACTCCAGCCGTGTACCGACGGAGAAGCCGGGGGTGTCGGTGTCCAGGAAGCAGGCGCCGACTTTGGGGCCGCCCGGGTCGAGGACCGTGGCGGATACGGCGATCAGATCGGCGATCGGGCCGTTGCCGGTGAACAGCTTCTCGCCCTGGAGCAGGTATCCGCCGTCCACCGGGGTCGCGGTCAGTGTCGGCCGGGCGTTGTTCTGCCCCGACTGATCGGTGTCGCCGAACCCGGAGAGCATCCCCTCGGCGATCCGGCGGCTGACGAAGTCACGCAGAGGCCCGGGAGGCAGCGCGGGCAGCATCGCCGCCGCGCCGACACCGTTCTGGATCGCGACGATCTGGCCGGCCGGTACCGAGTGGGCACAGGCCTGGGCCACCACCCGGAAGGCGTTGTAGGCCGACAGGCCCAGACCGCCCAACTCCGGGGAGATGCGCAGCCTGAGATAGCCGCGCTCCTGGAGGTCGCCGACCAGGGCCGGCGGGATCGTCCGGGTCCGGTCAAGCGCCTCCGCGTCGACCCGGTCCGCGAAGAAGCCCTCGACCTCGGCAACCAGTTTGTCGCCCAGCTCCCGCTCGACGGGATCCTGCGCAGGGAAGGGCCGCAGCCGGTCCCAGTCCAGCCGGCCGGTCTCCAGGCTGGTCAGAAAGGTCGCGACGGGGGCGCCGGTGCCGTTTGGCGATACCGCGCTCATCCACGATTCCTCCGTTCGCATTGCCGGTTCGGCGTTCGGCGCCGAACCGATGCGCTGACAAAGCAAACTAGTGACGCCCGACCCCTATCGCCAACCCCAGAAACCCGATGACTCCCCCTACACGGCGGCCTTTCACCCGGGCACGGCAGGACTTCGGTCGGTAAGGTGACAGAAATTGCTTCGAGCGTCTCGTCCCCGGAGTTCGGCGTCGAAATCGTTCGGGGTCTCGAAGGAGGTGGTGGGCTCGAAAAACAATACGTGGCACCCGTGTACGGAGGGGCCCCGGCGCTCGACGAGTCGCCTGTCTCGCCTGCCGGGGGGCGGGGGAGCGCCGCAACCCCTCCGCGTACTACACGGTGTTCAATTACAACACGTCACATAGTAGCCTGACGTCGTACCGTGTCAAGCCCGACGACCGGGCGTACCGCAACGGACGCGGAGCGGCCGGGCGTCGCCGGAGGGCGGGCGCCGGGGTGGACGGGGGGCCGGCCGGCGGCCGACCGACCGCGCCGGGTCGCACGGCGGCCACGGCACCACGCAGCAGGGCACAAGGCAGGTGGACAACGCGTTACACGCTGGGAACAAATTGGTTTCCCGGGCCCTTAACCCTCCGTGCGTACGGGCCCTAGGGGGCATTAAGGGTTGAGGGCGCGAGAGGCGTCTGCATAGCGTGTCCATCGGGAAATGACTGGACGCGGGCGGGTGGAGAGCGACCCTTCCGGGCTCCATGCTGCCCTGCACCTCACGCCTGTTCCGCACGCATGCCCTGCACAGATGAATACCGGTCGCGCCCATGGAATACGCGGATGCGCCGCAGGACCGGAACGCATCGAGAGAACAAACGCGAGGATTCGGCAATGCGGCCGGCCTCGAAGTCGCCCCGACGTCCGAGCCACACCTCTTCAGGAACGTCCGGGATGCGACCGGTCATCGCACCGGATGCCCCGTGCCCCACAGGGGGCCAGCGCCCAGGTGGAGTTCGCCGAACGGCCGGAGCACCTCGGAAACGCCGGAGCACCTCGCATACAGAGGCATACAGAGAAGGAAGAGCATGACGAACCCCTCGTCCGAAGCTGTTGTCGAAGCCCTGCGAGGCTCGCTCAAGGAGACCGGCAGACTGCGGCAGCAGAACCAGGAATTGCTCGCCGCCTCCCGGGAGCCGATCGCGATCGTCGGTATGGGCTGCCGCTTCCCGGGCGGGGTCGGCTCTCCGGAGGATCTGTGGGAGCTGGTGGCCGCCGGCGGCGACGCGATCTCGGGCTTCCCGGCCGACCGGGGCTGGGACCTGGAGAACCTCTACGATCCCGACCCGGAACGGCCGGGGACCTCGTATGCCCGTGAGGGCGGTTTCCTGCACGAGGCGGGTGAGTTCGACGCGGAGTTCTTCGGCATCTCACCGCGTGAGGCCTTGGCGATGGACCCGCAGCAGCGACTGCTGCTGGAGACCTCCTGGGAGACCTTCGAGCGGGCCGGCATCGACCCCGCCACCCTGCGCGGCAGCCGGACCGGCGTCTACGCCGGCGTCATGTACCACGACTACGGACCCCATCTGCACGAGCCGGTCGAGGGCATCGACGGCCACCGTCTGACCGGCGGTGCGGGGAGTGTCCTGTCGGGTCGGGTGTCGTATGTGTTCGGTCTTGAGGGCCCGGCGGTCACGGTGGACACCGCCTGCTCCTCCTCGCTGGTGGCTCTTCACCTGGCGGTGCAGGCGCTGCGGGCAGGTGAATGCACCCTGGCACTGGCCGGCGGCGTGACCGTCATGTCCTCCCCCGGCACCTTCGTCGAATTCAGCCGCCAACGCGG